>DASRGT010000045.1:0-41207 GCA_035650895.1 Vicinamibacterales bacterium | reverse complement strand
CGCGGCAAACTTCGCGATGCCGAAGTCGAGGATCTTCGCCTGGCCGCGCCGCGTGATGAAGATGTTGGCCGGCTTGATGTCGCGATGGACGATCCCCTTGGCGTGCGCGGCATCGAGCGCGTCCGCCACTTCGATCGCGAGGTCGACGACGCGCTCGAACGGCAGCGGCGCGGCGGCGAGCTCGTCCTTCAGCGTGCGGCCGTCGAGCAGCTCCATCACGATGAAACCGTCGCCGACGTCGTACACCGTGCAGATGTTCGGGTGGTTGAGCGACGAGGTGACGCGCGCTTCGCGGCGGAAGCGCTCGAGCGCCTCGGGATCGCGCGCGAGATCCGGCGGCAGGAACTTCAGGGCGACTTCGCGTCCGAGGCGCACGTCCTCCGCGCGGTACACCACGCCCATGCCGCCGCCGCCGAGCGACGCCAGGATCTTGTAGTGGCCGACCGTCGTCCCGATCACCTACCGACCCGCCGCCTTGCGGCCGATGTCGACCGCCTTGAACCCCGGATCGCCCCACCCCATCACGAAGACGCTGAACCCCTGCTGCATGCGCATCTCGATGTCGGTCGCGTTCGCCGGGTATCCGCACGGCACGCGGAACTCCTTGCACGCCGCCAGCACCTGCTGGATGGCGTTCTCCCAGCCGGCCGCGTCGAACACGCGCTCGCCGTTGGCGCCGGTGTGCGTGAAGACGTCGTTGCGCAGGGTGCCCGCGCCTGGCCAGAGGACGCCGACGCCGTTCACCTGCGCGATCTCGCGGACGTGCTTCAGCCCTTCGAGGCTTTCGACGATCGTCCAGTTGATCAGTTCCCCGTCGGGATTGAGGGGCCAGAGGTCGGCGTTCCGCCGGTACTCCGCCGCCGACATGCCCCAATGCGCCGGCGCCGCGCCGACATCGTCCGGCCGCGCGCCCCCGTTGGCCCTGAAGCGCATCGCCGCGATCCCGGCGCGCACCTCGTCGGCGCTCTCGGTCTCGACGAACATGATGCTGGCGGCGCCGGCGTTGAGCTCGCGACCGATGTTCGCGGCGGCTCGCGCCCGATCCGGATCGATCTTCGGAATCTTGAGGACGAGCGGGCGTTCGACGCCGAAGAAGGGCGCCTTCGCCGCGCCGCCCGCGGCGTCCATCGCCGACACGAAGTCCACGATCGCCGGCATCGCGCGATCGATGCCGTTCTCCGCGCTGCCGTTGAACAGGAAGTCGGCGTTCGGGTACGCGAGCGCGTCTTTGGCGAGATCGATCGCGGGCCGGTCCGGCGCGGGCTGGCCGCGGCGTCCGCCATTGCTCGGCGCGTAGACGCCGAAGACCGGCTTGTGCTGTTCGAGCAGCGCGATGATCGGATTGCGGTGTCTCGGGGACTCGGCGCGTGGAGCGAGGACCAGGATTGACGACACGAGCGCGAGCACGGCGAGTTGACGCATATGGGCGGAGTATACCTGCTGATCGCCGCGCCTCCGAACGCGCGAAGACGAGGCGCGCGAACCTCGTCGCGCCCTCGCGGCAGATCCCGCGTCGCCGTGCGGCTGCACCTCAGCAACGCCTCGGCGCGGCGAGAGATCGGGCAAGGTGCCGGTGAGCGGCATGGCGACCGACGGAGGATTTGCGCGCCGGGTCACCGTCAAGCGGGCATAATCTGCTTCCATGCGGATTCGATTCCTGATGGTCGCCGCCGCCGCAGCCATCGCGGTTCAGTCGCCCGCGGCATCCGCACCACGCGGTGCGCGGCCGGCAGCATCGCAGGTGAAGCTGTTCGACGGCTCCTCCCTGTCGGCGTGGCGCGGCTACAAGTCCGACGCGCCGCCCGCGGGGTGGCGCATCGCCGGCGGCGCGCTGACGAAGGACGGATCGGTCGGCGACCTCGTCTCCAGAGACGAATTCGGCGACTTCGATCTCGAGCTCGAATGGAAGATCGGGGAGGCGGGCAACTCCGGGGTCTTCTACCGCGGCACGGAGGAGTACGACCACATCTACTGGAGCGCGCCCGAGTACCAGCTGCTCGACGACATCAAGGCCGCGGACAACAAGACACGCCTGACGTGCGCCGGCGCCGACTACGCGGTGTATCCGTCGCCGGCCGGCCACCTGAAGCCGGTCGGCCAGTGGAATCGCGCGCGCATCGTCGCGCGCGGACCGCACGTCGAGCACTGGCTCAACGGATTCAAGCTGCTCGAGTACGAGATTGGCAGCGCCGACTGGACGGCGCGCGTGAAGGCGAGCAAGTTCGCCGCGTATCCGAACTACGGCAAGGCGGCGCGCGGACACATCGGCCTGCAGGGCGACCACCCGGGCTCGCTCGCGTTCCGCAACATCCGCATCAAGGCGCTGCAGTGATTCGCGACCTGCGCCACGCCGTGCGTCTGCTGCTGCGCAGCAAGGGGTGGACGCTCGTCGTCGTGCTGTCGCTCGCGCTCGGCATCGGCGCGAACACCGCGATTTTCACGGCGGTCGACGGCGTGCTGCTCCGGACGCTGCCGGTCGATCGTCCCGAGACGCTGGTGCGCTTTCGTGTCGTGGGCGACAACGACATGGGCACCGATTTCAGCGACTACGACCAGGTCGAGCGGGTCGACGGCCTGAGAACGTCCACGACGTTTCCGTATCCCATCTACCGGCAATTCCGCGCGGCAAACCGCACCCTCGTCGATCTGTTCGCCTGCGCGCCGCAAGGCACGGCCAACGTCGTCTCCAACGGCCAGGCGGAGCTGGCGTCCACGTTCATCGCGTCCGGCAACTACTTCGACGTGCTCGGCGTCCGCGCCGTCCTGGGTCGGACGTTTACGCCGGATGACGATCGATCGGACGCGCCGCCGGTCGCGGTGATCAGCCACGGCTACTGGACGCGCCGTTTCGGCGGCGATCGGCAGGCCCTCGGTTCCGTGCTGCAGATCGCGAACGCGCGCGTGACGATCGTCGGCGTCACGCCGCGAGGGTTCACCGGTGTGCAGCACGCGGTGAGCCAGGCGCCCGATGTCACCGTCCCGCTCGCCTTCGATCCGCAGTTCAACGGCTCCGCCGAATTGCTGACCGGCCCGACGTGGAACGTGCCGCGGCTCGAGCAGGCGACCAACTGGTGGCTGCAGGTGATGGGGCGCAGAAAACCGGAGGTGAGCGTCGAGCAGGTGCAGGCCAATTTTGCCGGCATCTTCGAATCGGCGGCGCGCGACGGCTGGTCGGCGTTCCTGGCGGCACAGCCCCCGCACGAACGGAGCGCCGCGCGCAATCGGAACCGGACGAAAGTGCCGCACCTGCGCGTGCAGCCGGGCGCGCACGGCAGCTACGATCGATCGGCCGATACCTATCGATCGATCACGCTGCTGGCGATCGTCGTCGCGCTCGTCCTGCTGATCGTCTGCGCGAACGTCGCCAACCTGCTGCTCTCGCGAGCGGCGGCCCGGCAGCGCGAGATCTCGATCCGCCTCTCGATGGGAGCCACGCGCGGACGACTGCTGCGCCAGCTGCTGACCGAGAGTCTCCTCATCGCAGCCATCGGGGCGGCACTCGGCGGCGTCATCGCGTTTTGGGGGCGGCCGCTGCTGCCGGACAACCTTGCGGCGGCGACGTCGCTGGACTGGCGGATTCTCGCCTTCGTCGGCGGGATCGCGATCGCGACCGGCGTGCTGTTTGGCATCGCGCCGGCGCTGCGGTCGTCGCGCCTGGAGGCCGGGGCGTTGCTGCAGGAGGGCGGCCGCACCATGAGCGCCGGGCGATCGCGTCTCGGCCGGCTGCTCGTGGTCGCGCAGATCGCGGCGTCGCTCGTGCTGCTCGTCGGAGCCGGTCTCTTCCTCCGGACGGTGCGCAACTTGCGGCAGGTGGATGTCGGCTTCGCGGCGGACAACCTGCTGCTCGTGCCGGTCAATCCGGTCCTGAACCGCTACGAGCAGCCGCGCATCCTGAACCTGTACGGCGAAATGCTCGACGGGTTGTCGCATGTGCCCGGTGTCCGCGCCTCCACCTCGTCGCAGCCGCCGCTCCTCTCGGGCGGCGTCACCATCACGCGGATCTTCATTCAGGGGCGCGCAACGCCGGCCGATCACAACACCGTCGACCGGCTCCTCGTCGCGCCGAATTTTTTCGAGGCGATGGGCATGCGCCTGATCGCCGGTCGTCGCTTCGGCGCCCGCGACACGAAGACGTCGCCGCACGTGGTCATCGTCAACGAAGCGCTGGCTCGCCAGTACTTTCCGCATGGCGATCCGCTCGGCCAGCGATTCGGCCAGTTCTTCGAAACGGCCGGCGATCTCGAAGTGGTCGGCGTCGTCGGCGACGCGAAGTACGACAGCGTGCGCACTGCCGCGCCGCCGACCATGTACATTCCGTATCCGCAGGCGCTGCGGCTCGGGTCGATGACGTTCGCGCTGCGGACCGACGGCAACCCGACGCGGGCGGTTGGCGCGGTGCGCGATGCGATCCGCCGGATCGATCCGAATCTGCCGATTCTGCCGATCTCGACGCAGACCGAGCAGATCGAGCAGCGGTTCGCCCAGGAGAAAGTGTTCGCGCAGGCCTACGTGCTGTTTGGCGGGCTGGCGCTGATCATCGCGTCAATCGGCGTCTTCGGGCTGATGTCGTACAACGTCGCCCGGCGCACCAGCGAAATCGGCATCCGCATGGCCCTCGGCGCCGAGCGCACCCACGTCGTCACGATGGTCATGCGGGAATCGATGGCGCTGATCGGCGCGGGCGTCGTGGCCGGCATCGCCGCGGCGCTCGCGGCGGCGCGCTTCGTCGAGGGCCTGCTGTTCGATCTCACCCCGCGGGATCCGGCGACGATCTCGGTCGCCGCGATCCTGCTCGTCGGCGTCGCGGCGATCGCGGGGTACCTGCCGGCGCGCACGGCGTCGCGCGTCGATCCGATGGTGGCGCTGCGCAACGAATAGGGAGCAGAGCTCATGAGCATCTCGAGACGCAAACTCGTCAAGAACGCGGCCATCACCGGCGCCGGCCTGACGATCGTGCCGCGCCGCGTCCTCGGCAAGGGGATGACCGCGCCGAGCGACACGTTCAACGTCGCGGCCGTCGGCGTCGGCGGCCAGGGGCGCAGCGATCTCGTCAACCTCTCGACCGAGAACGTCGTGGCGCTCTGCGACGTCGACTGGGACTACGCCGACCGCGGATTCGAGTCGCTCGATCGCGACATCCAGGCGCAGCAGCAGCGGCTGCAGCGCGGCATCGTCGAGTTCCGGGCGCCGGCGTCGGCGCGCGGCGAGGAGCAGCCGCTGCAGACGCGGCCCATGACGCCGCTCGAGCGCACCAGGACGGCGATGCAGGTCGACGCGATGCAGCGGCTGAAGGCGAAGCTGCCCGGCGCGAAGCGCTATCAGGACTACCGCGAGATGCTCGATCGCCAGAAGGACATCGACGGCGTCGTCGTCGCGACGCCCGATCACATGCACGCCTCGATTGCGCTGGCGGCGATGGATCTCGGCAGGCACGTGTACGTGCAGAAGCCGCTGTGCTGGTCGGTCGCGGAGGCGCGCGCGCTCGCGGCGAAGGCGAAGGCGCACCCCGCGCTGGCGACGCAGATGGGCAACCAGGGACACTCGTGGGACGAGGCGCGCACCGCGGTCGAGTACGTCCAGGCCGGCGCCATCGGCGACGTCACCGACGTCCGCATCTGGACGAACCGTCCGCTCGGCTACTGGCCGCAGGGGATTCCGAGGCCCGAGCGCAGCGCGCGGCCGCTCGACGAGCTGCGCTGGAACGGGCCCGGCGTCACCGCGCGAATCGCGAACGCGCTCGCCGGCAGCTACGCGCCGCCCTCGTCGCTCCGCTGGGATCTGTTCCTCGGCATCGCGCCGCACGCCGACTACCACCCGATCTATCACCCGTTCAACTGGCGCGGCTGGGTCGACTGGGGATGCGGCGCGCTCGGCGACATGGGCGCGCACCTGATCGACCACTCGATGTGGGCGCTCGATCTCGGCTATCCCGCGTCGATCGAAACGGTGTCGACGCCGTTCAACGGCGTCAGCTTTCCGCACGCCACGATGACGACGTATCGGTTTCCGGCGCGCGGCACCAAGCCTCCAGTGACGCTCACGTGGTACGACGGCGGCCTGATGCCGGCCAGGCCTGCGGAAATGGCCGAAGACGATCAGTTCAACCCCGGCGGCGGCGCGCTGTTGATCGGCACCAGGGGCAAGTTGGTCCACGAGACGTACGGGGCGAAGCCGCGCCTGCTCCCGAACTCGCTGCATCAGTCCTTCGGGGTGCCGAAGCCGACGCTGCCGCGGATTCCGAACGAGAACCACGAGATGAACTGGGTGGACGCGGCGACGGGCAAGACGCAGGCGTCGAGCCCGTTCGACTACGCGGCGAAGCTCACCGAGGTCATGCTGCTCGGCATCGTCGCGCTGAAGGTCGGGCGCAAGATCGAGTACGACGGCGCGAGCATGCGCGTCACCAACGTGGCGGCCGCAAACGAGTTCCTCGGTCGAGAGCCCCGGAGCGGATGGTCGCTGTAGCGCGCGCGGTGCCGGTCGTCGCGTCGCTCGCCGCGACGGCCTCACGATCACGCCGGCCGTCGAGTACGTCGCCGACCCGCTGGGCCTTCGACATCAGCCCGACCCACCGGATGCCGGACGTGGGTCGCCCGGCCGGTCCGATCCGGTAGCGCGGCGGCCTCGACGGGCCGCACGGGCGCGCCGCACGGGCGCGCATGCCGCTACGCGGAGCCGACCGCCGCGGCCGCCTGCGTTCGCTTCTCGTCCGAGCGGAAGAACAGCGCGAACGCGGCGAGGATGGCCGCCGCGACGATCGACGGCACCATCCAGATCCGGTGCCAGTCGTGCGTCGCGCCGGTGACGAACGCGTCGACGATGCGGCCCGACGCCCACGAGCCGATGAACATGCCGGCGCCGAGCGTCACGAACGCAATGAAGCCCTGCGCCGCGGCGCGCAGGTCGCCCGGCGCTTTCTGATCCACGTAGATCTGCCCCGTCACGAAGAAGAAGTCGTAGCAGATGCCGTGCAGCAGGATGCCGGCGTACAGCAGCACCACGAGATCCGCGTGCGTGCCGAAGGCGAAGAACGCGTACCGCAGCGACCACGCGAGCATGCCGAGCAGCAGCATGTTCTTGACGCCGAGGCGCCGGAAGAACCACGGCATCACGAGCATGAAGAACAGCTCCGACATCTGGCCGAGCGTCATCTTGCCGGCGGCGTTCGACACGTGCAGCTCGTTGAGGAACAGGTTCGCGAACGCGTAGTAGAACTGCAGCGGGATGCAGACGAGAAACGAGCCGATCACGAACACGGCGAACGAACGCTCGCCCATCAGCTTCAGCGCGTCGAGCCCGAGGACGTCGCCGAGCGTCGGCCGCGCCTTGCGCTGCGGCGGCGTGTGCGGCAGCGCGAGGCAGCACGCGCCGAGCACGAGCGACGCGCCGGCGGCGATCTGCATCGGCCGCGCCGTCGCCTCGAGGCCGAGCGTGCCGATGATCAGCCCGGCGACGATCCACCCGATCGTGCCGAGCACGCGGATCGGCGGGAACTCGCGACCCGGATCCTGCATCTGGTGGAACGAGATCGAGTTGCTCAGCGCGAGCGTCGGCATGTAGCACAGCGTGTACGCGAGCAGGACGAGGTAGAACGGCGCGAACCGCGTCTGCGCGGACGCGTAGAAGAGCACCAGCCCGCCGGCGGCGTGCAGCAGCGCGAGGATGCGCTCGGTCGCCATGAAGCGATCGGCGACCATCCCGACGAAGAACGGCGAGATCATCGCGGCAAGCGCCGTCGTGCCCGCCGCGAGCCCGATCTGCTCGCCCGAAAAATGCAGCGTGGACCCGAGCCACGTGCCCATCGTCACGTACCACGCGCCCCACACGAAGTACTGCAGGAACATCAACGCCGACAGCTTCACGCGCACAGCGTTCGTCATGCCGTCGTCACCACGCAGCCCTCAGCACGCCAGCACTGAAGCACGAAGCACCGAAGCACCAAGCACCCAAGCACCCCCAGCACCCCCAGCACCCCAAGCACCCTATACCCACCACGCCTTCACCGGCGGCTCGGCCAGGATCGCGCGCGACAGGAGATCGACCGCGGCCTTCAGCCCCTCGTCGACCGACGCGAGCGCGTCCTCGTGCTCGATGCTCATCACGTAGTCGTAGCCGACCAGGCGCAGCGCGCTGACGATGCGCTTCCATTCGAGCTCGTCGTGCCCCCAGCCGACGCTGCGGAACAGCCACGAGCGCTCGGTCATGCGTCGGTACGACTTCGTGTCGATGACGCCGTTCACCGCCACGTTCGCGCGATCGAGCGCGACGTCCTTCGCGTGGACGTGGAAGATCGATTCGCCGAGCGCGCGGATCGCCGTGGGCACGTCGACGCCCTGCCAGAAGAAGTGGCTCGGGTCGAAGTTGATCCCGAGGTTCGCGCCGCACGCCGCCCGCAGCCGCAGCATCGTCTCGACGTTGTAGACGAGGAAGCCCGGGTGCGCTTCGAGCGCGACCTTGACGCCGTGGTCGCCGGCGAAGCGCGCCGCGTCGCGCCAGTACGGGATCGCTTTCTTCTCCCACTGCCACTCGAGCACGTCGAGGAACTCGGGCGGCCACGGGGTCGTCACCCAGTTGGGATGCGCGGCGGCGTCGGAGTCGCCGGGACAGCCGGAGAAGGTGACGACGACCGGGACGTGGAGCTCGTGCGCGAGGCAGACGGTCTTCCGAAAGAGCTCGTCGTACTCGCGCGCCGTCTGCGCGTTCGGGTGGAGCGGATTGCCGTGGCACGAGAGCGCGCTGATCGTCAGCCCCGCGTCCTCGAGCTGGTGCCTGAACGTGTTCGAGCAGCCGTCGCTCTTCAGCAGCGCGTCCACGTCGAGATGATCGCTGCCGGGCCATCCGCCGGTCCCGAGCTCCAGCGCCTGAATCTTCCCGAGCGATCGAACCTTGTCGATCATCTGCTGCTGCGCGAGCGTGCCGAACACGGGCGTGAACAACCCCAGCTTCATGACGCGGTCACCCTTTCGCGCACGGCAGTCCAGACGGCGCCCGCACGGTGGCTGTCGAGAACGGCGTCGACGATGCAGGCGGCGCGGTAGCCGTCTTCGAAGGTCGCGAACGCGGGTGGATGCGGGTCGTCCGGCCGCCGCGCCTCGCGGATGAACCCGTAGATGTCGCGCATCACGTTGCAGAACGCGTCGGCCCACGCTTCCTGATGACCGCCCGGCAGATGCGCGTACCGCCGCGCCGCCGGCGCGAGCAGCGTCGGATCCTTCGCGAGCACCGCGTTCGCGGCGTCGCGGCGCCCGATCCAGAGCGCGTTCTGCTCTTCCTGGCGCCACCGCAGCGAGGCGCTCGCGCCGCTGGCTTCGAACCAGAGCCCGTTCTTGTGCCCGGCGCACACCTGGCCGACGTTGAGGGCGCCCTTCGCGCCGCCGTCGAAGCGCACGAGGACGGTCGCGAGATCTTCGCTGCGGCGTCCCGAGACGACCGAGGTGAGATCGGCCAGCACCGACACGATCCGCTGCCCGGTGACGTGCTGCACGAGGTCGCACCAGTGCGAGCCGATGTCGGCGAACGCGGAGCTCTCCCCGCCCTGCGCGGGATCGAGCCGCCACGTCGAGTCGGAGGGGTACAGCAGCCAGTCCTGCAGGTACGCGCCGTGGACGAAGTGCACCGCGCCGATCTCGCCGGCGGCGATCATCTCGCGCGCCTGCTGCACGAGCGGGTTGCCGCGGTAGTTGAAGGTGACGGCGTGCACCACGCCGGCGCGCCCGGCTTCCTGCCACAGCTCGAACGCTTCGGCCGCGTCCATCGCGAGCGGCTTGTCCGAGACGACGTGCTTGCGGCGCGCGAGGGCGGCGCGAATCACCGGCGCGTGCAGCACGTTCGGCGTCGTGTTGTGGACGACGTGGACGTCGGGATCGGCGACGAGCTCCTCGTAGCGCCCGTACGCGCGCGGGATGCCGAGCGCCTCCGCCTTGCGGCGCGCCGATGCGTCGCTGCTGCCGGCGATCGCGACGACGTCGACGTACCCGAGCCGGCGGACCGCGTCGATGTGATGCGCGCCGACGAAGCCGGGGCCCACGAGCCCCATGCCGATCCGTGTCACGCGAGCGCCGCCTGTGCGTACGCCAGGCACTTCTTCACTTCCTCGATCGACGTGCCCTGGCCCCGGTACTCATACTCGACATAAGCCCGGATCGGCCACTGCTCGCGCTGTAACAATTGCAACGCTTCGCGGATCGGCGTGTCGCCCTGCCCCCAGGGTACGTTGTCGCCCTGGTTCTTCCGGCGATCCTTCAGGTGCAGGTTCGTGATGTCGGCGTGGTGGGCCTTGATGTAGGCGACGGCGTCGTAGTTCGCCGCGGTGAAGTGGCCGATGTCGAGGTTCACCTTGAAGTACTTCGACAGCTTCATCGCCGCCGCGAAGCTCTCGGGCGTCGCGAACTCGTTCGCGTCGCTCGTGTTCGAGTGGCCGTGCATCGCGACGATCATGCGATGCCTCTCCGCGAACGGCGCAATCCGCTTCGCCGTGTCGAGCTGCGTCGACGCGGTGATGATCTGCGCCCCCATCGCCTTCGCCATGTCGAAGCCGCGGTCGATCTCGGCGTCGGTGAAGCTCATGTCCGGGCTGTAGTTGTACGCGTAGATCTCGATGCCGGCGGCCTTGAACTTGTCGCCGATCCGCGTGAAGTGATCGAGCGGCGTCTCGAGGCGCCACTGGCGGAGATCGTCGCGCGCCGTGACCGCTTCGGGCGACGGCGGATCGCCCCGCCGCCCACGCGCGCCCGTGCTGAACTGCGGCTCGACCTGCGGCGCGAAGAGCTCGCACTCGGTGAGCTCGCACTCCTTGAACGCGCGGATCACCTGATCGACCGCGTCGCCGCCCGGCGTCCGCGGCAGATCGCGGAAGCTGTAGCTCTGCGCGCCGAGCCGCACGCCGTTGACGATCTGCGGCAGCGCGAACGCGCCGAGCGCGATCGCACCGAACTCGCGCCTAGTCAAGCGTGAACGCATACAGCGTGTCTCCCGCGGCTACGAGGATGTGTTGACGACCGTCGACGAGGTAGGTCTCGGGCGCGTTCGTCACCTGGCCGATGCGCGCGTGCCAGAGCGGGTTGCCGTTGGCCGGATCGAACGCGACGAAGTTGCCGGACACGTCGCCGCCGAACAGCAGCCGGCCCGCCGTGGTGAGGAGCCCCGACGCGCCGCGCGCGACGCCCACCGTCCGGAACTTGTGCCGCCACGCCGTCCGCCCCGTCTTCGGGTCGATCGCGATGATGTAGTTGCCGAGCGAGCCGACGCTGACTTCGTCCTTGCCGCCGAGGCCCATCGCGCCGCGCGGATCGGTCTCGCTCAGGTAGTACATCGCGTAGCTCTCGGACAGCGGCACGTAGAACAGCCCCGTGTCGGGGCTGTAGGAGGGCGGCGGCCAGTTCGTCGCGCCGCCGTTCGCCGACGACACGAGCGCGCCGCCGACGTCGTAGTCCTTCGACGCGTCGCGCACCGGCTGCCCGCGCGGGTTCAGCTCGGGCTTCGCCCAGTTCACGGTCGCCGAGAACTTGCTCGTGATCATCCGCTCGCCCGTCTGGCGATCCAGCGTGAAGTAGTAGCCGTTGCGGCTCGCGGTGAGCACCATGCGCCGCGGGCCGCTGCCGCGGAAATCGCCGTCGACGAGCACCGGCGTCTGCGCCGAATCCCAGTCGTGCGTGTCGTGCGGCGACGTCTGGTAGTACCACGCCATCTGGCCCGTGTCGACGTTCACCGCGACGATCGCGCAGGTGAACAGGTTGTCGCCTTCGCCGCGCGTCTGCGACGTGTAGGCCGGCGTCGGGTTGCCGGTGCCGAAAATATAGAGGTGCGTGTCGGGATCGTAGACGCCCGGCAGCCAGGGGTGTCCGCCGCCGTGGCGCGCGGCGTCCAGATTCCGCCACGTCTCGAGCCCGGCGTCGCCCGGATTCATCGGCACGGTGTAGAAGCGCCACTGCTGCTCGCCGGTTTCCGGATCGTACGACGTGAGATAGCCCGGCGAGTCGAGATCGTTGCCGGTGCCGACGATGACGTGATCGCCGATCGTCATCGGCGCCGAGGTGAGGAAGTACTGCTGCGCGAAGCTCGCCGCTTCCTTGTGCCAGCGCTCCCGGCCGGTGCGCGCGTCGATCGACACGAAATAATCGTCGGGGGTGACGAAATAGAGATAGTTGTGCCACATCGCCGCGCCGCGGTTGCCGATGTGCGTGCCGCCTTTGGTCTTCCAGAAGTAGTGCCAGATCTCGTGGCCGTCGCGCGCGTCGAGCGCCCACACGTTGTCGGGCGCGGTGACGTAGAGCACGTTCTCGACTTCGAGGATCGCGCCCTTGATCTGCGTGGCGCCGCCGACGACGACGTCGCCGCGGCCCTCGCCGCCGACCACGGTCGGAGGCGGCCCGAACGGCGGCGGGAGCGCCGCGCCGCCGGCGCCGGGCCCGCCGGCGAGCCGCGCGGTCCACGCCAGCGACAAATGCTTCACCGTCGACTGATCGACCTGCTTCAGCGCGCTGTACCGGCGGCCGGTGTAGTCGCCGGAATAGCTCGGCCAGGAATCGGAGAGCGGCTTCAGCAACGCCGCGGGGTCGAGCCCGCCTTCGGCCGCCGTCATCCACGACGCACATGCCAACACGAAGATCACGACGAGGAGTCGGGTTCTCATTTGAGCGTCGCCAGATACGCGGTGACGTTGTGGACGTCGCGATCGCTGTAGCTGCCGAGCAGCGCGCGATGCGCGTCGAGCGGATCCTTCAGCTCGATCTTCGGCGTGTTCCCCTCGATCCGGAACGACCGGTGCGCGCCGTCCGCGGTCGTCAGCGCCAGCATGAAATCGTCGAGGTACGTCACGCGCCCTTCGACCCGCGCGCCGGACGGCAGCGTCACCACCGCCGTCGGCGCCGGCGGCACGACGGGAGGCGGCGCACCGCGGCCGCCGCCGCTGCCGGGCATCAGCCACGTCTGCTGCAGCAGCTTGTCGTCCGCGACCTTCGTCGCGATGCCGCGCAGATCGCCGGTCGCCGAATGGCACGAGGCGCACTTCGCGCTGAACACCGCTTCGCCGGCCTTCGCGTCGCCGACGAGAATGCTCGGCGGCTTTTGGCGCGACTCGTCGTAGCCGGCGGCTCGGAACGTGTGGATGAACGCGGCGACGTCGGCAACCTGATCGGCGCTGAAGCCGAACTTCGGCATCCCGCGATCGGGCCGGCCGTTCTGCACGACCGGCGCGATCAGCTCGCCGTTGCGATCGTCGAGCACCACGCCCGAGCGCAGCAGGCTCGGCCCGCTGTCGCCGCCGCGCGTGTCGGCGCCGTGGCAGAACGCGCAGTTGACGCTGTAGAGCGCGCGCCCGCGCTCGATCGCGTCCGGATCGCCGGCGGGGCGATCGGGGTACGCGTTGCGCGGCGAGGTGACGACGGTGCCGCCGCGCCCCTGGGGCGGCTGCGCGTGGAGGACGGCGACGAGCGCAGCGCAGAGACAGATCGCGGAGATCAGGGGCGTGCGCATGCGCACACCTTACCTCAAAAACAGCAGCTTGGCCGCGACCTGCATCTGCCGCGGGACGTTGTTGCCGGTGCTCGTAATCCCGAAGCCCGCCGTGCCCAGCGCCGCGCGAGCGGATGCTGCGGCAGGATCCTGAACCGCGACGGCCGGACGCCGGAGTCGGTGACGCCGCCGCACACGTTGACGGTGCGGTCGAGCACGGCGCCGCCGGCGCGCCAAATCCGAGTCGTAACGAACCGGTCGGACCGATCGGTCCCGCGTCCGCCTACGCGGACATCAGTCGACGAATGCGCTCGGGCTCTTCGCCGAGCCACTCGGGATGCTCCGCCGTGCTGTCGAAAATCGACGACGTCTTGAACGGTTCGAATTCGCCGCTGGATGCCGCCGCTGCCGTCTTCGCCAGCAGCGCCGAGACACCCGCTTCGTCCATCGGCGCGAACGTTCGCACGGCCTCGAACGCCTGGTCGAGGATGGCCAGGCTGTCGACGCCGGTAATCACGACGGACGCGGGCAGGTTCAGCGCGAAGTGCAGGCACTCGATCGGCGTCACCGTCTTCGACTCGAGGATGATCCCGTTCGCCAGCGGCTTCATGCCGAGCACGCCGATGCCCTCCTTCACCAGCTCGGGGACCACCAGGCGGCCGAAGCTGCGGTAGTGCGCGTCCATCACGTTGAGCGGCATCTGCGCCGTGTCGAAGCGAAAGCGGTGCGCGCGCGCGACCTCCAGCATGTGGAGATGGATCCGCGGATCCTTGTGGCCGGTGAAGCCGATGTAGCGCACCTTCCCCTGCCGCTTCGCGTCGAGCAGCGCCGCATTCGCGCCGTCCGGATCGAAGATGCGGTGCGGATCCTCGAACCGCAGGATCTCGTGATGCTGGACGAGATCGATCGTCTCGACCTGCAACCGCGCGAGCGACTGATCGAGCTGACGCATCGCCGCCGTCCCCGAGCGACCGTCGATCTTCGTCATCAGGAACACGCGCGCCCGGTACCCGTCGGCGAGCGCGCGGCCCATGCGCCGCTCGCTGGCGCCGTCGTTGTAGTCCCAGCTGTTGTCCATGAACGTGATGCCGCGGTCGATCGCCGTCCGGACGATGCGGATCGCGTCGGCCTCGCTGACCTTCGGGAGGCCCAGATGCCAGCCGCCGAGTCCGAGGCACGACACCTGTTCGCCGGTGCGGCCGAGCGTGCGATACGTCATCTCTGCTGCCATGCGATCCGATGACGCAAACGGCAGGCCGCAGGCGTATCATCGGCCGCACATGCAGGTCATCCGTCAACCGAAGAGTTACGACGTGTGCATCGTCGGGTCCGGCGCAGGCGGCGGCATGGCGGCGAACGTCCTCTGCGAGGCCGGCGCCGAGGTGGTCATGCTCGAAGCCGGGGCGATGTGGAACGTGGAGACCGATTCGAAGATGTCGGCGTGGGCGTACGATTCGCCGCGCCGGGGCGCCGCGACGGCGGCGAAGCCGTTCGGCGAGTTCGACGGCTGCATCGGCGGATGGGAGATCGAGGGCGAGCCCTACACGGTCGCGCCGGGCGACGCGTTCGACTGGTTCCGCGCGCGCATGCTGGGCGGCCGCACGAACCACTGGGGCCGCATCTCGCTCCGGTTCGGCCCGCAGGACTTCCGGCGGCGCAGCGTCGACGGCCTCGGCGACGACTGGCCGATCGCGTACGACGACCTCGCGCCGTACTACGACAAGCTCGATCGGCTCGTCGGCGTCTTCGGGTCGAACGAGCACCTGCCGAACGACCCCGACGGCATCTTCCTGCCGCCGCCGAAGCCGCGCTGCTACGAGCTGCTGATCAAGCGATCGGCCGATCGGCTCGGCATCACGTGCATCCCGTCGCGGCTGTCGATCCTGACGCGCCCGCTCGGCGATCGGCCCGCGTGCCACTACTGCGGGCAGTGCGGGCGCGGCTGCGCGACGCACGCGAACTTCTCGTCGCCGTCGGTGCTGCTGCGGCCGGCGCTGAAGAGCGGGCGCCTGACGATCGTCACCAGCGCGATGGCGCGCGAGGTGACGGTCGACGCGCGCGGCCTCGCGACCGGCGTGTCGTACGTGAACACGCTCGACCGGCGCGAATACGCCGTCCGCGCGCGGATCGTCGTGCTGGCGGCGAGCGCGTGCGAGAGCGCGCGGCTGCTGCTCAACTCGCGGTCGGCGCGGTTCCCCGACGGGCTCGCGAACTCGAGCGGCGTGGTCGGACGCTACCTGACCGATTCGACCGGACTCACCGTCGCCGGCCACATCCCGAAGATGGCCGACGGGGTGCCGCACAACGAAGACGGCACCGGCGGATCGCATCTCTACATGCCGTGGTGGCTCGACAACCGGAAGCTGGACTTCCCGCGCGGGTACCACATCGAGCTGAACGGCGGCCGCCGCGCGCCGGCGTTCGGCGTGATGACCGGCATCCAGCGGTTCAACGGATACGGCGGCTACGGGCGGCAGCTGAAGGACGACTATCGCCGGTTCTACGGATCGACGGTCAGCTTCGACGCGCGCGGCGAGATGGTGGCGAACGACAACTGCTACTGCGACATCGACCCGACCGTCGTCGACACGTTCGGCATTCCGGTGCTGCGCTTCCACTTCAGGTTCAGCGACTACGAAGTGAACCAGGCGAAGCACATGCAGGAGACGTGTCGCGCGATCATCGCGGACATGGGCGGCACGCCGCTGACGCCGATGCCGACGCGCGCCGAGATGTACGGCCTGCTGACCGGCGGCCGGATCATCCACGAGGTCGGAACGACGCGGATGGGCGCCGACGCGGCGCGGTCGGTCGTCAACGCGCACTGCCAGGCGCACGACGTGAAGAACCTGTTCATCGCCGACGGCGGGCCGTTCGTCTCGAACGCCGACAAGAACGTGACCTGGACGATCCTCGCGCTCGCGATGCGGACGTCCGAGTTCATCGCGCAGCAGCGCAGCCAGGGCGCGCTATGACGCTGTCCCGACGCGACGCGTTGACGCTCCTCGCCGGCGGCCCGGTTGCCGCCGCGCTCGCGTGGACGCCGGCCGAAGCCGAGCAGGCGGCGGCGCGCGCGCGCCAGGCGCCGCGGCCGTTCGCGCCGGCGTTCTTCACGCCGCACGAGTACGCGACGGTGCGCGCGCTCGTCGATCTGATCATCCCGCGCGACGAGCGCTCCGGCAGCGCCACGGACGCGGGCGTCCCCGAATTCATGGATTTCATGATGGCCGACCAGCCGCGCCGGCAGACGGCGATGCGCGGCGGCCTCGCGCTCGTCGACGTGCTCGCGCTCGAGCGCTTCGACCGGCGCTTCCTCGACGCGCCGGATCCGCAGCGGCGCTCGCTGCTCGACGAGATCGCGTACACGACGAACGACGACCCGGCGGTCGCCCACGCCGTCGCTTTCTTCTCCACCTTCCGGGATCTCACCGCAAGCGGCTTCTGGACGACGAAGATGGGGATCGACGACCTGCGCTACGAGGGCAACCGGTTCGTGTCGGAGTGGAACGGCTGCCCCGATGCGGCGCTGAAGAAGCTCGGCCTATAGATCGATGGCGAGGCCGGGCGGCTCGTTCGCCACCAGGTACTCGAACTCGCGCCGGAAGTCTTCGGGGGCGATGTGGGCGGTCGCGGCGAGCTTCGCGAGCTCGTGCGGGTCGTCGAAATCGTCCTTGCGGATGCGGATCATGTAGCGGCGCGCGATCGCGTAGCGCGTCGACGCGACGTCGACGAGCCGGACGCGCGTGCGTCCCGTCGCGCCGTCGATCATGTCGCGGAACGGAATCGGCACGAACCGGCCGCCCTGGATCGAGATCATCGACGCGTTGCCGCCGGCGATCAGGTACTTCGCGGCGCAATAGCCGAGGTCGCGCGTGTACTCCATGTCGAACGGGATCGGGTCGGCGCAGCGGAGCTCGTAGCCGATGTTCTTCGCGACGATCGTCGCCTTGATGCCGAGAAGTCTCAGGCGATCGACGACCTGCGCCTTCAGGATCTCGCCGATGTTCACCTCGGCGATCCGCAGGTGCCCGTGGGCGTCGCGCTCGACCTCGTGGAGTCCCGCGAGATCGTCCGGGTCCACCTCGAGGACGACCCCCTCGGCGATGATCGCCACGCCGTCGCGCCGGCCGTAGCTCTGGCGCTTGACGACCGCGCCGACCAGCGTGTCGACGATCGTTTTCAGACGGACGGGAGAATCGAACTCCTCGGTGACGAGCGTCAGCGTCGCGCCGGCCGCCTTCCCGATGCCGAGCGCGAGGTGGCCCGCCTTGCGCCCCATCGCCACGACGAAGTACCAGCGCGAGGTCGTCTTCGCATCGACCATCAGGTTCTTGACGATCTCCACCCCGTGGTGCCGCGCCGTCTGGTAGCCGAACGTGTCGACATACGCGGGCAGATCGAGATCGTTGTCGATCGTCTTCGGGACGTGGACGACGCGGATGGTGCCGCGGGCGCGCTCTTCGAGCTTCATCGCGCTGAACGCGGTGTCGTCGCCGCCGATCGTGATGAGCTGCGACACGTTCAGGCGCAGCAGCGCCGACACGGCGTTGTCGAGCAGCTGCGGATCCGCGGTCGGGTTGGCGCGCGCGATCCCGATGTGCGAGCCGCCGCGGAAGTGGATCCGGCTGGTGGTTTCGATCGTGAGCGGCATCACGTGATCGACGTCGCCGCGCATCAGCCACTCGAACCCGTCGCGGATGCCGATCACGTTCAGGCCTTCGAGCCGTGCGCGGATCGTCGCCGCGCCGATCACACTGTTGATCCCCGGCGCCGGTCCGCCGCCGACCAGAATCGCCAGGTTGTTGTGGTGCTCCATGCCCCGAGTATTATGGCGCGCGGAATTCGACGCCAATGGTTGAGCTGCTTTCGCCACGGAGGTCTGCCATGCCATCGTTTCGTCGGCTCGCGCTCGTCGTCGTGTTGTTCGCCGCCGGCGCGCCCCAGGCGTTCGCGCAGAGCGCGATTGCCGGCCTGGTGCGCGACTCCTCGGGCGCCGTGCTGCCCGGCGTCACCGTCGAAGCGTCCAGCCCCGCACTGATCGAAGGGACGCGGACCGCCGTGACCGACGGCGCCGGCCAGTACACGATCGCCGACCTGCGTCCCGGCACGTACGACGTCGCGTTCTCGCTGACCGGGTTTCGCACCGTGAAGCGGCAGGGCATCGTGCTGCCGACCTCGTTCACCGCCACCGTCAACGCGGACCTCGCGGTCGGAACGGTCGAGGAAGCGATCACCGTCACCGGCGAGTCGCCGCTCGTCGACGTGCAGCGATCGGTATCGCAATCGGTGATGTCGCGCGAGCGGCTGGACACGATTCCCACCGGCAAGGACCCGTTCGCCGTCGGCCAGTTGATCGCCGGCGTGACGACGGCGACGCCCGACGTGGGCGGCACGCAGGTGATGCAGCAGCCGACGCTGCAGGTGCACGGCTCGTCGAACAACGACAACGTCTTCATGGTGGACGGCGTCCAGATCCAGCACATGGGTTTCGGCGGCAATCAGACCGGCTTCTACTTCAACGACGGCCTGATGGAGGAGATCAGCTATCAGACCAGCTCGCTGCCGGCCGAAGCGCCCGTCGGCGGCGTGCAGATCAACATGGTGCCGCACGACGGCGGCAACACGTTCCACGGGAGCCTCTTCAGCACCGCCGCGAACGGGGGGATGCAGGCGGACAATCTCGACGCCGATCTCGTCGCGCTCGGCTTCAAGGCGGCGAACCGCGTGGACAGCGTGTACGACGTGAACGCCACGCTCGGCGGCCCGGTCTTGCGCGATCGCCTCTGGTTCTTCGGCACGTTCCGGCGCTGGAGCGCCAACAACTTTCTCGGCAACACCTTCACCTCGTCCGGCGCGCAGGCGATCGACGATCAGCACATCTCGGACGGCACGATCCGCCTCACGTGGCAGGCGTCGAAGCGCAACAAGGTGTCGCTGCACTACGACCGCAACGTCAAATGGCGCGGGCATCGGCCGAACAACTGGCTGACGGCCAGCATCAACGATCCGATCTCGGACGTCGTGCAGACGACGCAGCTGAACTACATCGGCGAGATCAAATGGTCGGCGCCGCTGACCGATCGACTGCTCGCGGACGCCGCGATGTTCTCGCTGCCGATCAACTACACGCTCGGGTTCGAGCCCGACGCGTCGCCTGACGTGCTGGCCACCTACGATCAGATCCGCTCGGTGATCAGCGGCGTCTCGCCGCGCATGGACACCAACACGGCGCGGATGAACACCTACGCCGGCAGCGTGTCGTACGTCACCGGCTCGCACACGTTGAAAGTCGGCGGACAGCTGCGGACCGGCTGGTCGCAGGAGCTGTTCACGATCCGCGGCGACATCCTGCAGATCACGAACAACGGCGTCCCCAACTCGGTGCGCCTCGTCAACACGCCGAGCGGACACAAGGAGGACGGGACCAACGGCGCGCTCTTCGCGCAATATTCACTGCGCGCAGGCCGGGTCACGGTGAACCCGGGCATTCGCTACGAACGCTACGTGATGTCGATCCCGGCGCAGAGCGCGCCGGCCGGACGCTGGGTGCCCGCGCGCGACTTCGCGGCGCAGGACGGGATCGTCAACTGGAACACGGTGTCGCCGCGGATCGGCGTCTCGTGGGACGCCTTCGGCGACGGCCGCACCGCGGTCAAGGGCGGCGTGAGCCGGTACGACCGGCTCGAAGGGATCACGATCATCCAGCCGCTGAACTCGCGGAACATCTCGTTCGAAACGTGCCCGTGGAACGACGCCAACAGCGATCTGACGGCGCAGCCCGACGAAATCGTGATGTCGCGGTGCAGCGGATCGCTCCAGCCCGCGCTCGGCTACGTCGACCCCGGGTTGAAGCGCCCGCACCAATGGGAATACACGGCGATGGTGCAGCGGCAGATCGGCGGCAACACCGCCGTCAGCCTCGGGTACTACGGACGCCGCTTCGGCGATCTCTACACGACGATCAACGCCGCGGTGCCGCCGTCGGCCTACTCGCCGGCGACCGTCACGAACCCGCTGACCGGCCAGCCGCTGACGGTCTACAACCAGGACCCGGCGACCCGCACCGCGGTCAAGAACGTCGTGACGACGATTCCCGATCTCGAGCAGCACTACAACGGCGTCGAGCTCCAGGTGAACACGCGCCTGCGGACGGCGACGGTGTTCGGCGGGATCACGATCGGGCGCGACTACGGCGATCAGGATACGACCAGCGCCTGTTCGGGCTGCGGCACCGATTTCAACAACCCGAACAACCTGATCAACAACCGCGGCGCGGTCGGGTACGACTCGACGTATCAGGTCCGCGGCGGGTTCGACTGGCGCCTGCCCGCCGACGTCCACGTGGCCGGATCGGTTCGCGAAGCGACCGGGCTGCCGCAGACGCGGATTTTCGTGCTGACGACGTCCATCGTGCCCGGGCTGACGCAGGTGACGCAGAACGTCCAGGCGGCGCCGCGCGGCGACTACCGCTATCCGTGGGTGAACCTCGTCGATCTGCGGTTCGCGCGCAGCTTCCGCACCGGCACGGTGCGCCTCGAGCCGACGGTGGACGTGTTCAACGTGTTCAACAACAACGCCGTGACGAGCGCCGTGACGACGATCGGGTCGTCGCTCGGGCGTCCGTCAGCGATCGTGATGGGGCGCCTGCTCCGGGTCGGCGGGCGGGTGACGTTCTGACGCCGGCGGGTGCCGCGCGTCCGGCGGCATCCGTCACGTCCACGCGCCGAGCGCGCGCCGGACGAGGATCAGCTGCCCGACGTGATAGGCCGTGTGATCCGCGAGGAGCAGGACCTCGCGGAGGAACGTCTTGTCCGGATCCGAGGGCACGCCGGCCTCGAGATCGATCGACGAGTCCCTGACGAGGCGCTCGAGCGCGCGCCGGTCGCGCCGCACGGCGGCGATCGCACGCATCCACGCATCGCGCCGCGGCGGCGCCGCCGACCGCGGCCAGTAATCGGCCGGCCACTGCTTCTCGCGGTAGCGGCGGCTGACGCCGAATTCGAGGATGTCCGCCTGCGCGAGGCGGATGTGTTCCACGAGCTGCCAGGCGGAATGCGGCAGCCCGGGCGGCACGACGCCGCGCAGCCGCGGCGGCAGCCCCGCGACGGCGGCGTCGAAGGTGACGTGCGCGTCGCCCCAGGCGAGCGACCGCGCGAGATGATCGCGAAGCCCCCGATGCGCCTGCCCCATCACAGCACCCGAATCAGATCCGAGCGGGTGATGATGAACGTCTTGTCGGTCTTGAAGTCGCGCACGAGGACGGCCGGGCTCTCGGGCGTGATCATCGTCGACAGCGCGTCGACCGGCGTCGAGATGTCGACGAAGGGAAACGCCGGCTGCATGATCGCCTCGACCGGCTGCGTCTTGACGTTGCCGCCGCCGACCAGCTTGGCATAGAGCTGCGTCTCGTTGAGCGATCCGACGAGCCGGTTGTCGCGCGTGACCGAGATCTGCGAGAAGTCGTGCTCCGCCATGATGCGGACCGCGTTCTCGACCGGCTCGCTCGATTCGATCGAGCGGAGCTCGCCGGCCATCCGCGTCGCGACGAGCTCGCGCGCGGTGAGGCCGGTCTTCTCGATGAACCCGCGCTCGCGCATCCAGTCGTCGTTGAACATCTTGCCGAGGTACCGCGACCCGTGGTCGTGGAAGATCACCACGATCACGTCGTCGTCGGTGAAACGATCCCTGAGCTGGAGCAGGCCGGCCATCGCGGCGCCCGCGGAGTTGCCCACCCAGATGCCTTCTTCCCGCGCGATCCGGCGCGTCATGATCGCCGCGTCCTTGTCGGTCACCTTCTCGAAGTCGTCGACGACGTCGAAGTCGACGTTGCGCGGCAGGAAGTCCTCGCCGATCCCTTCGGTGATGTAGGGATAGATCTCGTGCTTGTCGAAGACGCCGGTCTCCTTGTACTTCTTGAACACGGAGCCGTAGGTGTCGATCCCCCACACCTTGATCTTCGGGTTCCGTTCTTTCAGGAACTTGCCGACGCCGGAGACCGTCCCGCCGGTGCCGACGCCGACGACGAGGTGCGTGATGCGCCCGTCGGTCTGCTCCCAGATTTCGGGCCCCGTCTGCTCGTAGTGCGCCGCGGAGTTCGACAGGTTGTCGTACTGGTTCGCCTTCCACGCGTTCGGCACTTCCTTCTCGAGCCGCGACGACACGGAGTAGTAGGACCGCGGATCCTCCGGGTCGACGTTGGTCGGACAGACGATGACGTCCGCGCCGAACGCCTTCAGCGCGTCGACCTTCTCCTTCGACTGCTTGTCGGTGGTGGTGAAGACGCAGCGGTAGCCCTTGACGACCGCGGCGACGGCGAGCCCCATCCCGGTGTTGCCCGACGTGCCCTCGACGATGGTGCCGCCGGGCTTCAGCATCCCGGCCTTCTCGGCGTCTTCGATCATCTTCACCGCCATGCGGTCCTTGATCGAGTTGCCCGGATTGAACGTCTCGACCTTCGCGAGCACGGTGCCCTTCACGACGCCGCGCGTGATGCGATTGATGCGCACCATCGGCGTCGAGCCGATCGCATCGAGGATCGTGTCGCAAATCTTCTTCACGCGATCAAGTCTATACTCAGACCGCATGCCCAAGCTGATCGCCGCGCCGGCCGTCGTCGCCGCCGCGGGAACGAAACCGAAACGCATCGAGGAGTTCGCCGGCCGCGTGAACTCGGGACACGATCGCGTGAGCGTCGCGCGGATGGTGTCGCCGGCCGGCTGGGTCGAGCCGGGGCAGCGTCCGGCGTTCGAGGAGATCACCGTCGTGCTGCGGGGACTTCTGCGCGTGGAGCACGAGGGCGGCGCGCTGGACGTGCGCGCCGGCCAGGCGGTCGTCACGGCGCCGGGCGAGTGGGTGCGCTACAGCACGCCGGAGCCGGACGGCGCCGAGTACATCGCGGTGTGTGTGCCGGCGTTCTCGCCGGAGACGGTGCATCGGGATGCGTAGGCGCACGGACCCGAGAAGACACCGCTCGCGCGGTCGCTGATGCGCCGGTCGTGCATCGCGATCGACAGATCGCTACACTCTGCCTGTGCGGCTTCGTGTCAATGCGGTTGCGGTCGTCGCCGTTCTGATCATCGCGGCAGCATTCCATTGGGGGTACCGGCAACGCCACTTGTCCGAGTCCGCGCTAATGGCTCTCGTGTCGTCGATGCCGGCGCTGCCCGGTCGATTGGCGGTCGACGCCGCTCCAACCACGGCGCTCGTCGCCCCCGCGTTCGACGATCGCCGAATTGACACGTGGCCCGCAGCTGCGCTCCACGCGGTGGAACTCAGCGTTCGATCGAAAGCCTCCACTGCCGCGCGCGACATCCTCCTTTCGGCGGCAATTGATCTGTATCAACGCGACTGCGCCGCTGCGGCGGCCAAGCTGGAGCAGGTCTTGCGCGTCATCGCGCCGGATGGTGCGGTCGTGAACGAAGTCGCCGTGGCCCACCTGTGCCTGGCCCGGGATCCGGACGTCGCGGGCGAGAGCTTGGTGCGCGCCGTCGAGCGAGGCATCGAGGCGTCCGAGCTGCTGCCGCACCGGCCGGAACCGCAGTTCAACCTCGGCCTCGCATACGAGTCCATCGGCTTGCACGCGCTCGCGCGCGAGGCGTTCGCTCGGTCGATGGCGCTCGATCACGATCCGGCATGGACGCAAACGAGCGGGGAGCACGTGCGCCGCAGCGGCGTTGTTCGTGACAGAGCGGCCGTTCGCCTCGACGACTTGCGTAGACCGCTGTCATCCGCCGACGCCGCATCGTTCGTCCGCGAACAGCCCCTTGCAATCCGCGAGCTCGTCGAAACCGAAGGACTCGTCGAATGGGCGGAGCGCGCCCGCGCGAATTCACCCATTTCGCCGATTATCGAATCGAATCTGCGGTCGCTCGGCACCGAAAGGACGCGGACCCTCGGCGATCGGTTTCTACAGGATGTTGCCGAACATCTGAACCGCACGCACGGAGGCGTTCGAGATCTGCTGATCCGGGGCCACATCGCCTACGGACGCGGCCGATCGACGTACGACCGCGGCGAGTGGGAGCAATCGGCGATCGCGCTCGCGGACGCACGACGCGACTTGGCGTCGAGCCGCAGCCCCTTCGAGTATCAGGCGCGCCTGCTGCACGCCGTCGTTCTGTATCAACTGAGACGACTGTCGGATGCCCGCGCCGAGATGGAAGATGTGCGACGTCAGGCCGTGCGGCTCCACTACGCGGCGATCGAGGCGCGTGCGCAGTCGCTGCTCGGCCTGGTGGACATGCAGCAGGGACGCGTCGAGAGCGCGATCGCCCGTTACGAGCAATGCATCGCGGCATACGACGCGCTGCGGGAATTCGAGAATGTCACGAGCGTCGCAAGTACGGCGGCCGACACACTCAGAACGACCGGTGATCGGCAGCGCGGTTGGCGATTCCTCCTGCGCGCTTCCCGAGGATTGCCGCACCTGTCGAATCTGCAGCGCGAGTATCTGATCGAATTCAACCTCTCGCTGTATGCGCAGGACGAGGGGCTGCTCCGCGCAGCGGAAGTGTTCCAGCGTGCGGCGATGACCTCGGCCGAGACGCGCGGCGCGGCGCCGACGATCGTCGAAAGCCACCTGCGTCACGCGCAACTCGAACTCAAGCAGAATCAATCGACCGCGGCTCAACGCGATCTCGAAGACGCGGCGTCGCGGATGCAGGCGCTCCGTTCACCGGCGGTCGCCGCCTATCTCTCGGCATGGCGGGAGCGGGTCGAAGCAGACCTCGTGGGCCGCAGCAACCCGCAGGAGACCGTCGCTCGGCTCGAGTCGCTCGTCAGCCGCTTCGAGACGACGGAGCCGGCCGAAGTGCCTGCGATTCTGCTGGACGCGAGCCGCGCCTCGCAGCGAGCGGGAGACCCGACGACGGCGACGCGGCTGCTGCGGCAGGCGCTCGACTTCATCGCGGGGCGGCGCACGCTTCTGCGAGCGCCCGAATACCGTCTGACATACTTCGCAGCGCAATGGGACGTGCTGCACGATTTGATTGGACTCGAATTCGCCCACGATCCCGCGGCGGCGCTGGCCACGGCTGAGAGCGCACGTCGCGCCCTGATGACCGATGCGAGCGGCGGCGCGCCCGTCGCCGGCGCTCCCGTCAGGCTGCCCGCGAATGTGGCGGTGCTCTATTTCGTCAGCCTCGAGGACCGGTTGCTGCTGTGGACGATTACGGTCAACGGTACGATGACGCAGGAGACGGCGTACGGATTCAACGAGCTCGCCGACGATGTCGACGCGTTTCGGCGCGCGATCGAGTCGGGCCATGAGCGTCCGCGCGCCGATCTCGAGCGCAAGATCTTCGACCATCTCTTTGGATCGGCGCTCGATCGGCTGGGCGGGTCGGTGCGCACGCTGCTGATCGCAGCGGACGGAGCGGTCGGCGACCTCCCCGTCGCGGCGTTGACGGACCCGCGGCGAAACGAATACCTGTTCGAGCGGTACGACATCGCGTTCGTGCCTTCGCTCGCCGTATTGAGCGGCGGCGATGATCGCGCACCGCTCGACAGCGTGCTCGCGGTGGGCTTCAACGGCGCACCTGGAGGAGGGTTGCCGGTGCTGGCGGCGGCCGAACGGGAAGCCGAAGCGGTCGCGGGCATCTACCGCAATCCCACTCTCCTGACCGGCGGTTCGGCGACGCCGGCGGCCGTCCGCGCGGCCACTGGTGACCGTCGGGTCGTCCACATCGCGGCGCACGCGCGCGCGAACCGGTTGCTGCCCTGGCGATCGCAACTCGTGCTGGCCTCCACCGACGATGCGCAGGGTTCGGTGGATTTCGATCAAGTCGCCACGTGGGATCTGCACTCGTGCCAACTGGTCGTGCTGTCGGCATGCGAGACGGCCGCCGGCGCCCGTGTGCGCGGCGAGGGGGTCATCAGCCTCGCGTTTCCCTTCCTCACGGCTGGTGCGCGCGTCGTCGTCGGCACGTTGTGGGACATCGACGATCGCGCCGCCGAGCAGTTCATGCGTCTGTTTCACGCATACGTCGCCGGCGGCCAGCCGGCAATTCGCGCGATGGCGCTTGCACGAAAGGCGGCGATCGCTTCCCAGGATCCCGAGTTGCGATCGCCGGCGGTCTGGGGCGCGTACGTCGTGAATACACGCGTGTTGAGCGACTAGACTCCTCCACCCGGACAGTCGATGCCGGGGGACGTCAGGTAATTCCGCAGGAACCACAGCGAGATTCGTTTCTTCTCGTCAACCGTGCCGAACGCGTCGTCGAAGTGCTCTTTGAAGTGCTCGATCCGGTACGGCAGGGGCGGCGGCACGCCGGTCGGGAGCTGGAAGCTCGAGATCATCAATCGGATCTCGCCATTCTTGTCCGGCGCGACGTCCGTCAGGAGCGGGGTGCCACCCTTCAACGGCGTCCGCTGAAGAACGATCTTGTTCCAGGCCGCGTGCGGCCATTCGAACACGATTCCGGAGATGCCCGAAGCCATGGACCGCGGCTGCGAACCGGGGATCTGGTGGCCTTCCGGATCGCGGTACTCGACGCATCCGGCGAGCACGTCGACATAGAGGCGGCCGCCGCCGGTCAACTGCAGCGACGCCGCGACGTCGAGCGGGTTCTTGACCGTCGTTCCCATGCGTTTGCCGACGTCGACGAGGTTCGGGATGAACAACCGATTGTTGGAGTTCTTGATGTCGTTCATCGGATCGTTCGGGTCGGTATTGCAGTTGACCCGAGTTTCGTCGTCGGGCGGGATTGCCGGCTTCGACGACGAGGGAGCCGCCCCATCCGGCAGAAACGCGAGCGCGTACCCCTCGAGATCGATCATCGAGCCGGTGGGGCCGACGTATACCTTCATCGGGTAGTGCGCTTTCGTCAACGCGTACACGTCGACGGCATTGGGATCGTTGTCGAGATCGAAGACGTATCCGCCGTCGAAGTCCACCTCGAGCCGTATCGGCGGCGGCAGAACTCGATCCCTGAGCCGGAACCCGAGCAATGTCCCCGCAACGCCGACCAGCACGATGACCGCCACGAAGATGATCTTGCCGCGCTGCGTCATATCGTTTCCTCCACGTCCGCGCGTTACTGGCGGCAACCGGTCGCCGACGTGACGCCGCAGACCTGCGCACCGTTGTCGTTCGCCCAGCTCAGGATCCATCCGGCGATCGCTGCATCCGTCAGATTGGTCAGCACGTTCGCGCCAGGCGGTGCCGCTCCAGGACACGCGGGGCCGCCGCATTGATTGACGCCGATGATCGTGCGGGCCGTGCCGCTCTCTGCGTAGCCGGCGCCGCCGCTATCCCCGTCAACGAACTGAAAGGCGGACCCGTTTGCTGCGACGGCCGTCGCGGACAGCACGCTCGTCGACGTCGTCACCATCCCCATCGCCTCGCGAAAACTCGTGCCGAGCCCCACGACCCACCAGAGCCGTCTCATCCAGTCGACGATCGGGATTGCCGGCGGATCGTCCCAACCCGTAAGGTGGATTGGTTTGTTCACGGCGGCCGACGCGGCATTGGACTCGATGACGTCGAACACGATCCCCGTGACCGGGGAGGTCAGCTGGCACAGCGCCACATCGGCCGAGTCGTGTACCGCGCACCAGCCGGTGATGTCCGTTCCGTTCACCTGCACCGTGACGCTCTGGCTGCCCTTCGCACAATGACGGGCCGTCAAGAGTGCATCGGGGCCTACGAGCGTCGCGCTACAGCGAACGTTGACGAAGGTGGCGAAAAAGGACGCAGGGAAGTCTGCGGCCGGATTCTTTGCGAATCCCAGATACACCAACACTCGTCCGAGCGGCGACTGGAGCTGTTGAATCTGCTTGAACACGATGCCGTTTTCGCGGTGGAACGGAAGCTGGGCGAGGATCGCCAGACTCAGCACCGCTATCGCGGCGATCAGCAATCGGGATCTCGTCATCGTGCCACCACGCCTCGGAGAGCCCGCGCGTGCTGCCGCGCTTCGTCGGCCCAACCGCTCGTCGCGTCGATCCGCAGGAAGGCTTCCCACGCAGCGAGCGCCTCTTCGGGCCGACCCGCCCGCTCCAGCGCGTCGGCGCGGTTGAAGGACGCCTCGGCCAGGGTGGGATTCAAGCCGATCGCACGTTCCGCGGCCGTTACGGCTGCGACGGCATCCCGGGTCCCGCCCCGCGCCGCGCCACGCGCCAAATACGCGGCGGCCAAATCGCTGAACGTCGCCGCGTCCGCCGTTGGCTCGTTCGCTGCTGCCTCGAGCGTTGTCACCGCGCGCTCGATGTCGCCGACCACAAGATGCGCAATACCAAGCGTCCGCATCGCCTCTTGCGTGTGGGAGGTCCCTGCGTCCTTCTCGATGTGCGCCGCGACGATCCGGACATCGGGTGAAACGGTCGTTGCGTCCCCCGCACCTCGTACTGCCCGCCGCAACGGCCCATACGCAAAGCCGCCCGTCAGACGACCTTCGACCGTCCGATCGGTCCCCACCGCCGCGACGAGCGCACTCAGCTCCGGCTGCGCCGCCCGCCAGACATTCAGCGCGCCGGTGCCCACGCCGATCCAGACCGCCGCCGCCGTCGCCAGCGCGCCGGCCACCGCCGGCCACCAGCGGCGCGCCCGCGCCGGCCGCGTCGCGGCCGGCGGCTTCGCGTCGGTCGCCTCGGCGTCCACGCGCGTCTGCGCCGACTCGCGGAACAGGAAATAGCAATCCGCACACTCGACCAGATGCGCGGCGACGACGGATCGCTCGCGCGCGTCGAGGCGGCCGTCGAGATACGCGGCGATCGTCTCGAGGTCCGGGCACCGATCGACGTCGCGTGTCATCGCTTGTGCAGCCACGATGTCCTCTCGCTTGCCGCGCCGGGCGTGACGACCGCCGGCGCCGGCGGCTCTCGGGGAGTTTCGACGCCAGCGAGCGCGCCGCTGGCAAACAGCGTCTGCATCTCGTCGCGCGAGATGCCGTCGGCCTCGAGCCGCTTCCGCAGCTCCGACAACAGCCGCTCGATCGTGCGATACAGCCGCTTCTGGTTCAGATGCAGCGCCCGCGCGATGTCCGCCACCGGCACATCGTCGAACCGCATGCGCAGGATCAGGCGCTCCTCGGGCGACAGCGATTCGCAGGCGCGCGCGCACGCGGCGCTGACGCGCTTCGCCAGGAAATCCTGCTCGGCGCGGACCACGTTCGCGTCAGGCGGCGGCGCCGGGCTCTCGAGGCGGTCCGCCTCCTCGTCCGACACGCGCTCGCGCGAGGGTTGACGCTGCGCCAGGCGCACGCACAGCGCCGACAATCGATCGTCGAGCGCCACGCCGTGATTGAGCCGCAACGCGGCGGTGGCCTGCTCGATCGTCCAGCCGTCGCGGACCACCATGCGTTCGAGCACGATCGCCTCCGGCCCGAGACGCGTCGCCTCCGCCGACGGCCGCCACTTGCCCCAGACCTTGTTGCGGTAGTCGAGGAAGCAGCGCTGCACGCAGATCGTGATGTAGGTGGCGAGGCTGCTGCGTCCCTCGAAGCGGCGCAGCCGCTCGTAGTTGCGCTCGATGAAATGCAGGTGGACGTCCGACGCGAACTCCTCCGCTTCCGACGCCGACAGCCGGTGGCGCCGGGACACCCGTCCGACGACCTCGTCGATGACGGGTAGATTCGACAGGAAGAGCGTCTCGTCCGTCACATCGGTGCGTACGTCGAACCGCGTACCGCCGCCGCCGAGAACCTGTGTGGGTGTGGTAGGGCGCGGATTATATCGCACGGCCTGTTAGACGGACCGGTCGCTCCGTTTCTCAGGCGGGCACCTCGTCCAGCGCGGCGGCGAGCGGCCCGGCGAAAGGAAAGCGGTCGTCGGCACCCTTCTCGAGGCAGCGCAGGACGATCCGCCGGAGAACGGCCGGCACACGGCCCGGCAGAGGCGCGGGCGGACGCTCGAGGATCGAGGCCGCCAGCTCGTATTTCGTGCCGCCCTCGAACGGACGCGCGCCGGCGAGCATCTCGTGGAGCAGGACGCCCAGCGCCCAGACGTCCGAGCGCGGCGACGCCCGCCGCCCCTGCAGGATCTCGGGTGCCATGTAGGGGACCGTTCCGGCCCCCGACGCCGATTCGACCCGCGTCGTCTGGGTGTCGACATCGCCGGCGGTATCGCAGATCGCGAGGCCGAAGTCGAGCACCTTCACGGCGCCGCCGGCGTCGATCATCACGTTGGCCGCCTTCAGATCGCGGTGGACGACGTGGCGCGCGTGCGCGTGCGCGACGGCATCGACGATCTGGAGGGCGTAGTGCAGCGCCGTTTCGACCGGCAGGCCGACGCCGCGCGGGATCACGGCGGAGAGCGGCCGGCCGTCGACCCGTTCCATCACGATGAACGGCCGTCGGCCGACGCATCCCACCTCGTGCACGCCGCAGATGGCGGGGTGCGCCAGCGACGCGGCGAGTCGCGCCTCGCGCAGCAGCGCGCGCCGCGCGGCGGCGTCGGCGCGATCCACGACCTTGATCGCGACCGATCGGCGCAGCACGCGATCGCGCGCCGCGTACACGGTGCCCATGCCGCCGACGCCCAGCAGCGCGTCGATGCGATAGCCGCCGAGCCGCTGGCCGATGAGCAGTCCGCTCGCCGCGGTGTGCATGCGTACCTCCGCGCGTAGTGACGGACGGGTGCGACGCGATTCGCGCGGCCCGGAATCCGGCGGCATCGGCCGTCTACTCCAGTGCGCATGACGCGCAAGAGGAGGCGAAGGATCATGGCAGTTCGTCACTGGTGGAAAGCGTTCGGCATCGTCTGCGGGTTCGTGTTCCTGGCGGCGGCGGCGGAGGCGTGGACGCCCGTCGGCGGCCTCACGTATCTGACGTTCAACCGCCCGGTGTCGCTGCCCGGCGTCACGCTCGGCACCGGCACCTACGCGTTCGAGATCGCCAATCCGATGGGCGGGTCGGACGTCGTGATGGTGCGCGATCGCGAGCGCAAGCACGTCTACTTCTCGGGCCTCACCAACGGCATCGACCGGCTGCAGGCGACGAACCGCGACGGCGCGGTGATGTTCGGCGAGGCGGGTCCGCACGATCCGGTGCCGATCGTCGCGTGGTTCCCGAGCAACGCGTCGCACGGGCGTCAGTTCATCTACCGGCGATGACGGCTTGCGGTAGCATCGGGTCGTATGGTCGACGACCCGATGCTGACCCACGCGGGCGGCGTCGTCTTTCGCGGCGACGCCGATCGTCGCGTCCTCCTGGTGCGCGCGAAGCCGGCGCCGCACGACTGGGTGCTGCCGAAGGGGCACATCGAGCGGGGCGAATCACCGGAGACGACGGCGCGGCGCGAGGTGGTGGAGGAGGCGGGCGTCGAGGCGGAGCCGGTGCGTCACGCGGGGACGCTGGAGTTCGTCACGCCGAACGGGAAGCACGTGCGGTCCGCGTTTTTCCTGATGCGGTTCATCCGGCACGTGCCGCCGCAGGAGCAGCGGGAGATTCGGTGGGCGACGATCGACGAGGCGAAGCGGCTCGTGCAGTTCGACGACACGCGCGCGCTGATCGAGTCCGCGCGCGGCGCGTAACGGCGGGTGCCAGGCCGGTACCTGGCACGTGCCAGGTACGTGCCAGGTAAGTACCAGGTACGTGCCAGGTACCGCGGCTAGCGGCCGCCGCTGACGTCGACGAAGCTGCCCGTCGTATAGGACGCCTCGTCCGACAGCAACCACACAATCGCCCGCGCCACCTCGACCGCCTCGCCCGCCCGGCCCATCGGCAACGCCGGACCGAGCCGCTCGGGCCGACCCGGTTCGCCGCCGAGCGCGTGAATCTCCGTCCGGATGATCCCCGCGCGGACGCCGTTGACGCGGATCCCTTCGGCCGCGACCTCCTTCGCCAACCCCACCGTCAGCGCATCGAGCGCCGCCTTCGACGCCGCGTAGTCGACGTACTCGCCCGGCGCGCCGAGCACCGCCGCCCGCGACGACACGTTGACGATCGCGCCGCCGCGCCCGCCATGCCGCGTCGACATCCGCCTGACCGCTTCGCGCGCGCAGACGAACGCGCCGGTGACGTTGGTCGCGAACACGCGACCGATTCGCGCCGCGTCGATTGCGTCCACGCGCGCCTGCGTCTCGAGGACGCCCGCGTTGTTGACCAGCCCGCCGAGCGGTCCCAGGTCGCGATCGCACACCTCGAACAACCGCACGACGTCTCGTTCGACCGCGACGTCGGCCTGGACGGCGATCGCGCGCCCCCCGCTCCCGACGATCGCATCGACGACCGCCTCCGCGGCCGCCCGCCGCCGCACGTAGTTGACGCACACCGCGTGGCCGTGCGCGGCGGCGAGCTTCGCCGTTTCCGCGCCGATGCCGCGGCTGGCGCCCGTGACGATCAGATTAGCCATGACGAAAGGATGGAATCAGCATCGGCACGCGGCGCGCATACCCGTCGTACGCGGCGGTTCCGAGCTGTTCACGCAGGAACCGCTCCTCCACGCGGGCCTTCGCATAGTAACCGGCGATCAACAGCAGCCCGCCCGCGACCCCCGCCGGCGTGCCGTGCAGCGCCATCGTCGCGATCGTCGCCAGCGAGAGGCCGGTGTAAATCGGATGGCGCACGATTCCGTACGGCCCGGTGTCGACGATGGGGTGGTGCGCCTTGCGCGTTACCTGACTCGACCAGAGCTTCCCCAGGTGGATCCGCGCCCACCACGTGAAGAGAAAGCCGACGGCCGCGATGGCGTCTGCGGTCCAGCCCACGGCGCGCGGGATCGACCACAGCATCGCGCGCGAGTGATACCAGAAGAGCAGCACGGCACCCACGACGTTGAGGACGCGGTAGCCGAGCTGGTTCGAGGCGCGTGCGACGGCGCGATCGGACCACATCGCCACGAGCAGCCAGGAGACGATCCAGAGAAGCCACTCGGCGGTGTTGACCAGTTCCGGCGGGGTGAGACCGCGGCTCACATCCTCACTTCAGCCTCCGCGCGACGTAGATCAGCAAAACCGCGCCCGCCGTCGCGACTACGAGCCGTCCGATGAGACCGGTGGCATACAACCCGAGCAAGCCAAACACGAAGCCGCCGAGCACCGAGCCGACGATGCCGAGCACGAGATCGATCAGCACGCCGTAGCCGCGGCCGCGCATGATCTGTCCCGCCAGGAAACCGGCGAGGATCCCGATGACGATTTGCCAGACGAGATACATCTGGGAGCAGTTTACCGTCAACGGTCGATCGTGCGGGGTGGCCGTGAGCAGCCGGCCGGGCAGGCGTGCCTATTCCGCGCGCAGCGCCTCTATCGGGCTGATCGCCGTCGCGCGTCTCGCCGGCAGCCACGACGCGGCGAGTGTGGCCGCGACCATCGCGAGCGTGGCGGCAGCGTAGCTCGCGACATCGCCCGCCGTGACGCCATAGAGCTGGCTCGCGAGGACGCGCGCCGCGAACGTCGACGCCACGAGCCCGGCGGCCGCGCCTGCCGTCGCCAGCGCCGCGCCTTCGCGCAGAATCGCCGATCGCACGTGGGTCGGCTGCGCGCCAAGGGCGAGCCGCACGCCGAACTCGTAGCGCCGGCGCGCGGTCGCATACGCGACGAGGCCGTACACGCCGACGGCGGCCAGCGTCAGCGCGACGCCGGCGAACGTCAGCGCGAGCACGCTCGCAAACCGCTGCGACGCGCGCGCCGCGCCGACGTACTCGTCGAACGCGCGCACCTCGGCGATCGGCAATTCGCCGTCGAGCGACGCGACGGTTCGGCGGATCGCCGCCGGCAGCGCGGCCGGATCGCCGCCGCGGACGAAATACGCCATCGGGTTGCGCTGCACCTGCCGCTCGGAGAAGTAGATCTGATCGCCGAGATCCTCGAGCGCGCTGCGGTGGCGCAGGTGACGCACCACGCCGACGACCGTCGACCACACGACCGGATGCCCCGTGGAAAAGGGATCGGACGCGACGCGCTGGCCGATCGCCGATTGGCCCGGCCACGATCGCCGCGCGAGCTGATCGTCGACGATCACCACGCTCTCGCGGCGCGCGTCGTCGTCCTCGGTGAAGAAGCGGCCGTCGACGAGATGCACGCCGATCGTTTCGAAGAGGCCGGGGGTGACGGCGCGGTTGTCGGCCATGACGGCCGTCGACTCGGGCTGCCCCGGCTGCGACAGGTACGGCCCACCCCAGTTGGGGACATTGTCGTACGGCACATGGCTCAGGGCGCCGACCGCCGTGACGCCGGGCAACGCGGCGAGCGCCGCCTGTAGTTCGCGGCTGAACGCGTTGAAGGCGTCCGCCGTGCGATATCGCTGCGCCGGCAGCGCGATACGAAACGTCGTGATGCCGTCGGCGCGGAAGCCGGGATCGACGCGCTGCACGGCGAAGAAGCTGCGCAGCATCAGCGCCGCGCCGACCAGCAGCACCACGCCGAGCGCGATCTGGACAATGACCAGCGCCGAGCGCAGCCGGTAGTGGACCGAGCCCGCCGCGCGGCGGCCGTCGCGCTGCAACGCCGCCATCGGATCGGCGCGCAACAGCTCGACCAGCGGCGCGAGCGAGAACAGCACGCCCCACGCGACCGAGGTCGCCATCGTGAACGCGAGCACCGCGCCATCGATCGAGGCCGCATCGAGCAGGTGCAGCGGAGCGGGCCGCAGCGCCAGCAGCAGGCGCAGGCCGGCCCACCCCGTGGCGAGCCCCGCGGCTGCGCCGAGCGAGGCGAGCGCGAGCCCCTCTCCGAGACACTGGCGAAGCAGGCGCGATCGGCTGGCGCCGAGCGAGAGACGCAGAGCGGTCTCGCGCGTCCGCGCCGCCGTCCGCGCGACCAGCAATCCCGCGACGTTCACGCAGGCCAGGAGCAGCAGAATCCCGACGCCGCCGAACAACGCGAGCAGCACCGGCCGGATCTCGCGGACATCGTCCTCTTGCAGGCCGACGATGGTGAAGCGGCGGCCGTTCGCGCCGTACGACGTGAACTCGCGCGAGATCTGCGCCGCGACGGCGTCGACGTCGCGCCGCGCCTCGTCGAGCGTGACGCCGCGCTTCATCCGTCCGACGACGCGCAGGAACTGCTGGCCGCGCGGCCCGTTCGTCAGCGCCTGCGGGTTCAACAGGACGAACGCCTGCAGATCGTCCGGCACGGCGGCGTCGGGCGGCATCAGCAGCCGGAATTCCGCCGGCATGACGCCGACGACCGTCGTCGTCTGGCCGTTGATGCGGATCGCGCGTCCGACGAGCGACGGGTCGGCGCCGTAACGGCGCTGCCACAACGCGTGGCTGAGGACAATCGCGCGCGGCGCGTCCGTCGACTCGTCGTCGGCCGCGAAGGTGCGGCCGACGGCGGCGTCGGCGCCGAGCAGCGCGAAGAAATTCGTCGACACGAGACCGACGCGCAGCTGCTCGGGATCGCCGTCGCCGGTCAGCGCGGCACTCGTGGACCAGATGCTGCCGAACCCATCGAAGCGGCTCGTGCGATCGCGCAGATCCTTCAACTCGGGCGCCGACAGCGGCGCGCGCGGATAGCCGATCGCCGTCATGTCGGACCAGACGAACACGAGCCGCGACGAATCGCGGTATGGCAGCGGCGCCAGCAGCATCGCGCGGACGACGCTGAAGATGGCGGTGTTGGCGCCGATGCCGAGCGCGAGCGTGGCGACGGCGGCGGCGGTGAATCCGGGCGCGCGGCGCAGGCCGCGGATGGCCCAGCGCACCTCGGCGGCGGCGGCTTCGATCGTGTGGCCGGCGCGAACGCCGCGCACCTCCTCTTTCACCCGGATCAGGCTGCCGGCGTCGCGGCGCGCGTCGGCGCGGGCGGCGTCGGAATTCATGCCCGCCGCGATCTTCTTCTCGGCCACCAGCTCGACGTACGCGCGCAGCTCGTCGTCGAGATCGCGGTCGAGCGCGGAGGGCCGGACGAGGGTGCGCCACAACGCGACGAGACGCGCGCGGAGCCGCATGTCAGGCCTCGCCGAGCACCTGGGCGACGGCGAGCGCGATGCGCGCCCACTGTTTCTTCTCGGCGGCGAGGCGGCGGCGCCCGGCGGCGGTCAACGCATAGCTCTTGATCCGGCGCCCCTCCTCGTTGGTGGTCCAGTCGCCGGCGATCAGCCCGTCCGCTTCGAGCCGGTGGAGCGCCGGAAAGAGCGATCCCGCCTTCACGCTGAAGGTGCCGCGCGTGATCTGCTCCAGGCGTTCGGCGACGCCGAGGCCGTGCCGCGGCTCGAGCTCGAGCGTGCGGAGGATCAGGAGGTCGAGCGTGCCTTTGAGAAGCTCGGTGCGCGCCATGGCAGACGACGATATAGATATTCGATATCGTCGTCCGATGTCAACTCACCGGCACGCGAAGTTCTGCTCGTCGTCCGTGCTGCCGGTGCCCGAGTACACCGCGTGCTGCGGATACGGGCACAGCGGGCGCGTGCGCGTCGCCTGGTCGTGTTCGAGCTTGCGTGCGCTGATCCGCTCGGGCGCTTTCTTCCCGTCGACCCACGCGTCGATCGCCGCCGGCCAGTCGACGCGATCCGGGCCCGGACCGCCGGTGCAGTGCAGCACGCCGGGCATCAGGAACAGGCGCGCGTAGTCGTTTGCGCTCGCGTCGCGCGCCTTCACGTCCTCGTAGTACTTCACGGTCGCGAGCGGCGTCAGGCCCGCGTCGGCCCAGCCGTGCCACAGAATCAACTTGTGCCCCTTCGACTTGAACGCGCTCAAGTCGGGATTGTTGGCGTTGAGGATCGCGCCGACGTGCTTGCCGTCGCGCGGCGCGCTCGACACGTCGTACTTCGTGTAGTCCCACGACGGATCGCCGAAGACGAAGTACTTGAAGAACTGCGTGCCGAAGGCGTAGCGCAGGCTCGGGCCCTGCGGCAGCTGCGTCGATCCGCCGGTAATCCAGGCGGGCCATCCGGCCGTCTCCGTCTCGCCGCCGAACGGCTGTCCCGGATAGATCGGCCGATCGGTCGCGCCGGTCGGGGCGTAGATCTTCCGGAGCGCGGTTTTCTGCGCGTCGGTCAGCCCGGTCAGCGACCCGACGTCCACCGTGCACGTGCGCGGATCGTCGAGGACGCCGTCCTTGACGCCGTCGATCGCGTCGCATTTCTCGAGAATCTGCGCGCCGACCGACTTGACGACCTCCGGCGTGAAGATCGACGTCTTCCCGTCCGGAAACGCCGCCTGGATGTCCTTGACGAACTGCGCGGCGATGCCGACGAAGTCGAGCGCGGGGGCGCCGGCGACGATCCCTTCGAAGTCGTCGGGGAACCGCTGCGCTTCCATCAGCGCCTGGCGTCCGCCGTTCGAGCAGCCCGCGAAGTAATCGTGCGACTCGGTCGCGCCGTAGTAGCTGCGCAGGATCCCCTTGGCCACTTCCGCCGTGCGATGGACGGCGAGGTAGCCGAAATTGATCTGCCGTTCCCAGTTGTCGAGCGCCCAGCTCGCGTCGGTGACGAACCCCTGGTGGCCCGTATCGGTGCCGACCGTCGCATATCCGGCGTTGACCGCCTCGCGATATTGATTGTCGACGCCGGCGACGTAGCCTCCGCCGCCGCCCATCAGGAACTTGTGGTTCCACTCGTCGGGCAGCAGCAGCTGGAACTTGATCTCGGTGCCGATCACGCCGTCGACGCGGCAGTGCGCGACGCGGACCGGTCCGGTCGCCGCCGACGGCACCGACGCGGCGGCCGTCACCTTCACGTCCGGAAATTTCAGCATGGTCAGGTGCGAGCACTCCGCGTGCTCCGCGGCCGCGCGCACCGCCGGCGCGCCGGGCGCCGCGCCGTGAAACCCGTGGGCCGCCACGAGGACGCCGGCGAGCACGGCAGCTTTCTTCGTCATGGCGTGATGATAGACGAAGTCGCCGCCTCGATGACCTGCCGCGGCGTCCACCCTTGCGCACGAAGATCGCGGACGCCGGTGTCGCGATCCGACTTGCTCAACTTCGCCGGCGCGCCGGAGCCGCCGGCCGGCGCGCGCTTCATGATCAGCGGATGATGCAGAAACGCCGGCGGCCGGGAGCGTCCCAGCAGCCGCGCGAGCTGAATCTGTCGTCCCGTGGAGTCGAGCAGATCCTCGCCGCGCACGACGTGCGTGATCCCCTGCTCCATGTCGTCGACCGTGGCGGCGAATTGATACGTCCAGTTCCCCTCGCGATCGCGGACGACGAGGTCCCCGCACTGCAGATGGGGGCGCTGCTCCTGCGGTCCGAGCCGCAGATCGACGAAGCGCTCGACCGTCGGCTCCAGGCGCACGCGCAGCGCCATGCCCGGACCCTCGTGCAGCCCGCGCGCGCGGCACGTGCCGGGATACGCGAGCTCGGCGTCGGCGCCGCGCGCCGCAGGTCGCGGCGACTGCGCCGCGGCGACGTCGCTGCGCGAGCACGCGCACGCGTAGACGAGCCCCTGCGCGCGAAGACGGTCGAGCGCGCGCGCGTAGATCTCGCCGCGCTCGCTCTGCCGCGTCACCGGCCCGGTCCAGCGAAAGCCGAGCCACGCCAGATCCTCGAGGATCGCGGCGTCGTAGGCCGGCCGGCTGCGCTGCCGATCGTGGTCCTCGATCCGCAGCAGCACGCGCGCGCCGAGATCCCACACGTACACGGCGTTCAGCACGTGACCGAGGTGCAGGAACCCGGTTGGCGCCGGCGCGAACCGGGATATCATTACGCGCATTATGCGAAAGGTTGCCCTACTCTCGCTCGCGTCGGCGTTCGTGTGGCTCAACGTCGCGGCCTCGGCGCAGGTCAAGGCCAAGCTCGGCGAATGGTGGACCTATGGCGGCGACCTCGCGAGCACGCGCTACTCGCCGCTCGATCAGATCAACAGGGACAACTTCAAGAACCTCGAGGTGGCGTGGCGGTTCAAGACCGACTTCCTCGGTCCGCGACCCGAGTACAACTTCCAGTCGACGCCGCTGATGGTGGACGGGATCGTCTACTCCACCGCGGGCACGCGCCGCGCCGTCGTCGCGCTCGACGCGGCCACCGGCGAGTTGATCTGGATGCACAGTGAGAACGAGGGCAAGCGCGGCGAGGCCGCGCCCCGTCAGTTGTCGGGCCGCGGGCTCTCCTACTGGACCGACGGCAGAGAGTCGCGCATCGTCTACGTGACGCCGGGCTACCGCATGATTGCGCTGGATGCGAAGACCGGCGTGCCGGCGAGGAGCTTCGGCGCCAACGGCGTCGTCGATCTGAAAACGGAGGACGATCAGCCGATCGATCTCGTCAACGGCGAGATTGGCCTGCACGCCACGCCGATCATCGCCAACGACGTCATCGTCGTCGGCGCGGCGCACCTGGCCGGCGGATCGCCGAAGAGCAAGACGCACGAAAAGGGATTCATCCGCGGGTACGACGCGCGGACCGGCAAGCGCCTCTGGATCTTCCACACGATTCCGCAGCCGGGCGAAGAAGGCAACAACACCTGGGAGAAAGACTCGTGGGCCTACACCGGCAACGCCGGCGTGTGGGCGCAGATGACGATCGATCCCGAGCTGAACATGGTCTACCTGCCGGTCGAGTTGCCGACGGGCGACTACTACGGCGGCAACCGTCCGGGCGCGGGGCTGTTCGGCGAATCGCTCGTGGCGCTCGATCTGAAGACGGGCAAGAAGAAGTGGCACTTCCAGTTCGTGCACCACGGGATCTGGGACAACGACATCCCGTGCGCGCCGATCCTCGCGGACATCACCGTCGACGGGAAGAAGATCAAAGCGATCGCGCAGCCGACGAAGCAGAACTGGCTGTACGTCTTCGACCGCACCAACGGCAAGCCGGTGTGGCCGATCGAAGAGCGTCCGGTGGCGAAGGGCGACGTGCCCGGCGAGTGGTATTCGCCGACGCAGCCATTCGTCACCAAGCCGCCGGCGTACGATCTCCAGGGCTTCCAGGAGAAGGATCTGATCGACTTCACGCCCGAGCTGCACGAAGAGGCGATGAAGCTCGTCTCGCGCTACAAGCTGGGTCCGCTGTTCACGCCGCCCGTCGTGAGCAAGGTGGAAGGCCCGCTCGCGCTGCTGATGACGCCGTCGAGCGTCGGCGGCGCCAACTGGCCGGGCGGCGCGCTCGATCCCGATACGAACATCCTCTACATCTTCTCGCAGACGCTCGTGTCGCCGATCGGGCTCGTGCCGGCCGATCCGGCGAAGTCCGACTTCGGCTACGTGCAGGGCGTCGCGCGCCCGGCCGCTGCCAATCCATCCGCCCAGGCGGGACGCGCCGGCGGCGCGGGACGGGCGGGAGGCCCCGGCGAAGGCGGCGGCCGCGGCGAAGGCGGCGGCGGGCTGACCGTGCGCGGCCTCTCGATCGTCAAGCCGCCGTACGGCCGCATCACCGCGATCGATCTGAACAAGGGCGAGATGGTCTGGCAGATCGCGCACGGCGAGACCGCCGACGATGTGAAGAACAATCCGGCGCTGAAGGGCGTGACGATCCCGCGCACGGGGCGGCCGGGGCGCATCGGCGTGCTCGTGACCAAGACGCTCGCGATCGCGGGCGACGGCGGCGTGTCGACGACGCCGAGCGGTCAGCGCGGGGCGATGCTGCGCGCGTACGACAAGGCGACCGGCACCGAAGTCGGCGCGGTGTACATCCCCGCGCCGCAGACGGGATCGCCGATGACCTACCTGCACAACGGCCAGCAGTACCTGATCGTGTCGGTGAGCGGCGGCAACTACAGCGGCGAGTTGGTCGCGTTCAAGCTGCCGCAGGACAACCGACGCACGCAGTGAACACGGCCGCGCGCGGAATTCGCCGGAGGGTTCTGCGGGTTCTCTCGGTTCTTGGGGTGCTCTCGGTTCTGCGGGTTCTGCGGGTTCTGCGGGTTCTACAGGTTCTCTCGGTTCTACGGGTTCTACAGGTTCTCTTGGTTCTACGGGTTCTACAGGTTCTCTCGGTTCTG
>DASRGT010000044.1:0-24835 GCA_035650895.1 Vicinamibacterales bacterium | reverse complement strand
CTTCTGTTCGGCGACCTGCCAGCCGAGCATCGCCATCGACTCGCGCCGCGACGGGTCCTCGTCGAGCAGCCGCTTGACCACGGCGATGCCCTCGTCGGCCGCCTCGCCGCGCAGGTGGATGTCGGCGACGGTCATCAGGAGCTGCGGGTCGTCGCCGGCGGTCTGGGTGGTGAGGTACTCGGCGGCGGTCTGGATGTCGCCGCGCGCCACGAACGTGCGCGCGAGCTCCGCCTTCAGCTCGTTGTCGAACGGGTTGTGGGCCGAGGCCTGGCGCAGCGTCTCGAGCGCGGCGTCGGTGTTGCCGGCGCCCTCGAGCGCCGCGGCGATCGCGCGGAACTGCTCGACGGAGGTCGCGCATTCGCGCGCGCGATCGTAGTCGCCGCTCGCCGAGTAGACGTCGAGCAGCTTCTCGCGGATCTCATCGTCGTCGGGATGGAGCTTGGCGGCTTCGCGCAGAACGTCGATCGCTTCCGCCCAGCGCTCCTTGCCGGCGAGCTCGCCTGCCATTTCCTTCAGCTCGCCGAGCGCGCCGCCGACGTCGCCCATCTCGATGCGGGCGTTCGCGGCGGTCATGCGGCCCTCGTAGTCCTCGGGATCCAGCGACCCGAGCCGCACCTTGGCCTGGAGCGCGCCGCGCGTGTCGCCGCGGCCCTGGCGGAGCTGAATCAGCGTGTTGAGGTGCGCGCGCGCGTCGGCGTACAGCCGCTGGCCGGCGAGGGTCTCCGACACCTGGAGCAGCGCGTGCTCGTGCTCCGGTTTCAGCTTGAGGATCTTCTTGTAGAGCGCGGCCGCCTTCGCGGCCTGCCCCTCGTCGCTGAGATTGTCGGCGACTTCGACGAACTGCGCGATCGCCTTCTCGATCTGGCCGGCGCGCGCGTACAGATCGCCGAGGACGTTCTTCGCGTTCCAGTCGTGCGGCGAGTCCTCGACCAGCCGCACGTATTCCGCGATGCCGGCGTCGATCTTCCCCTGCCGGATCAGTTTCTCGGCGTTCCGCAGGGTTTGCGCGCGATCTATGGACACGTGGGGACTTCAATCAATCGTATCAAACAGCGTCGGCGGGCGGAACGAGCGGCGGTGCATTTGTGAGTAACCGAAACGGGCCACCGCCTCGAGGTGATCGGCGGTCGCGTAGCCCTTGTGGCGGTCGAATCCGTAGCGCGGGTCGCGGCCGTGGAGCTGCAGCATCTGCCGGTCGCGCGTCACCTTGGCCACGATCGACGCCGCCGCGATCGCCGAGCACCGCCGATCGCCGTGCGGGACGCCGCGCTGCGCCATCGGCAGGTCGGGGACGCGAAAGGCGTCCACCAGCACGATGTCGGGCAGCGGCGCGAGCGCGAGAATCGCGCGCTGCATCGCGCGCAGCGACGCCTGGTGGATGTTGATCCGGTCGATCTCGTCCGGCTCGGCGGCCGCCACCGCCCACGCGACGGCGTGCGCGACGATCCGGTCGTAGAGGCGCTCGCGCTCGTTCGCCGGCACGAGCTTCGAATCGCTGACGCCCGCGATGTGCCGCTCGGGGTGGAGCACGACGGCCGCGGCGACGACCGGCCCCGCGAGACATCCGCGACCCACTTCGTCCACCCCCGCCACGTGCACGAACCCGACGCGCCGGAGCGCGTTTTCCAGGGTCCGCATGGCGGGGACGCGGGTCACGGCAAGGCCTAGCTTTGCTTCGCGGCGTCCTTCATCCTCGCGGCCTTCCCCTTCAGGTCGCGCAGGTAGTACAGCTTGGCGCGGCGCACCTTCGCGGACTTCGTCACCTCGACCTTCTGGATCGTCGGCGAGTGCAGCGGGAAGATGCGCTCGACCCCCTGGCCAAAGGACACTTTCCGCACCGTGAACGACGCGCGCGTGCCGCCGCGATGGACGCCGATGACCACGCCCTCGAAGATCTGGATGCGCTCTTTGTCGCCTTCGCGGACCTTCACGTGCACCTTGACGGTGTCGCCCGACCTCATTGCCGGCCGCTCCGCCAGCTGCGACTTCTCGACCAGCTCAATCGCGCCCATGTTGCAGCTCCTTCAGCAGTTCTTTCTCTTCTTCGTCCAAAATCGCGTCGGTCAATAGATCCGGCCGCCGCTCCAGTGTCCGCGCCAGCGCGGCCCGCTTCCGCCACCGCCGGATCGCGCCGTGATTGCCCGAGAGCAGCACGTCGGGCACCTTCAGCACCCGGTCGCCGGCGCCGCCCGCGCCGTTGATCGCAATCTCCGCCGGCCGCGTGAACTGCGGAAAATCGAGCAGCCCGCGGCTGAACGACTCCTCCACGACCGACTGCTCGTCGCCGACCACGCCCGGAATCAGGCGCGCCACGGCGTCGAGGATCACCAGCGCCGGCAGTTCGCCTCCCGACAGCACGTAGTCGCCGATCGACAGCTCGTCGGTGACGCGCTCGCGCACGCGATCGTCGAACCCCTCGTAGCGGCCGCACAGCAGCACGAGGTGCGGCCGCGCGCTCAAGCGCTGCGCCTCCGCCTGCGTGAACGGCCGGCCCTGCGGCGAGGTGAGCACGACGGTCAGCGGACCGCCGCGGTCGGCCTCGATCGCGTCCAGCGCGCGGAAGAACGGGTCGGGCTTCATCACCATCCCGGGTCCCCCGCCGTACGGCACATCGTCCACCACGCGGTGACGATCCGACGTGAAGTCGCGCAGGTCGCGCACCTTGACGTCGAGCGTCCCTCGATCGATCGCGCGTCCGACGACCCCCGCCCGCAGCGGCTCGGCGACGACCGCCGGGAAGATCGTGACGACGTCCACCGTCACCGGCGCGCCTCGTTCAACTCGAGCAGCCCGTCGGGCGGCGCGATGACGATCCGCTTGCCGGCGGGATCGATCGTCCGGCAAATCTCGAACGCCAGCGGCACGAGAATCTCGCCGTGCGTCCCCGCCACCACCAGCCGGCTGCCGCCGGCATCGCCCTCCACCGCGGTGACGGTCCCGACCGCCTGCCCGTCGAGCGTTTCGACGCGGCAGCCGATCAGGTCGTGGCGGTAGAACGTGTGCGCGGGCAGCGTCGCGAGCCGATCGACCGGCACGCGCAGTTCGCAGCCCGCCAGCGCCTCGGCGTCGTCCATCGTCTGGACGCCGTCGATCGTCAGGACCGGCCGCGCGTGCTGGAACCGCACGGCCGCGAGCCGCAGCGCCACGACCGTGCCGCCGCGCGCGATGAACAGCTCCGCGCCCGGGCGGAACCGCTCCTCGGGAAAATCGGTCTCGGGATTCACGATCACCTGTCCTCGATTGCCGTGCGCGCGCGCGATTCGCCCGACGACGGCCATCTCGTCCCAGGTCACCGCCCTTCGCGAATCTCCAGCGTGACCTGCTTGCCTTCCTTCTCGCCGGCCGTCGAGGCCAGCGTGCGCAGCGCCGCCGCCGTGCGTCCCTGCTTGCCGATCACCTTGCCGATGTCGCTCGACGCGACGAACAACTCGATCAGCGTCACGTGCTTGTGCTGCGTCTCGGTGACGGTGATGGCGTCCGGGTTGTCGGCCAGCGCCTTCGCGAGCACTTCGACCGCGTCACGCACGCCCGGCACGTTACTTCGCCTCGGCCGGCGCGGGCGCCGCCGCCGGCGCCGGGGTCAGGTGCCGCGCGATCAGCGTGCGGACCGAATCGGACGGCTGCGCGCCTTTTCCGAGCCAGTAGTCGACGCGCTCCTTGTCGACCTGCACGACCGCCGGCTTGGTGCGCGGGTTGTAGTGTCCCAGGATCTCGACGAACGAGCTGTCGCGCGCGGCGCGCGAATCGGTGACCACGACGCGGAAGAACGGGCGCTTCTTGGATCCGGCCCGACGCAAGCGGATGACGACCATCACACACTCCTGAACGCGCCCGACGGCTCGAGCATCGCGCGCTGATTTCGCTGCCGCTCGCGGCTACCCGGCCGCCGGTCCCTTGCCCTCGACCGACGCCGGACGCCTGCGCTCGAGTCTCGCCCTACCGGCGAGAGCGCAGCATCTGCATCGCCTGACGGCGGGCTTTCTTCCCGCCGCCGGCCATCCCGGCCATCCCGCCGAGCTGTTTCAACATCTTCTGCATCTGCACGAACTGCTTCAGCAGCCGATTCACTTCCTCGACCGACGTCCCGCTGCCCTTCGCGATGCGCTTGCGGCGGCTGCCGTTGATGATGTGCTGCTTCCGCCGCTCGTCGGGCGTCATCGAGTTGATAATCGCCTCGATCCGCGTGATCTGCTTTTCGTCGGGCTTGTTCTCCGCCAGCGCCTTGACGTTGCTCATCCCGGGCAGCATGCCGATGATCTGCTCGAGCGGCCCCATCTTCCGGATCGTCTTCAGCTGATCGCGGAAGTCCTCGAGCGTGAACTCGTTCGCCCGGATCTTCTCTTCGATCTTCGCCGCGTCTTCCTCGTTGACGGCGGCTTCGGCCCGCTCGATGAGCGACAGCACGTCGCCCATCCCGAGCACCCGCGACACGAACCGATCGGCGTAGAACGCGTCGAGGTCCTCGAGACGTTCGCCGGTGCCGACGAACGCGATCGGCACGCCGACCACCGACACCACCGACAGCGCCGCGCCGCCGCGGGCGTCGCCGTCGAGCTTCGTCAGCACGACGCCGGTGACGCCGACCCGCGCGTTGAACTCGCCCGCGCTCTTGATCGCGTCCTGCCCGGTCATCGCGTCGGCGACGAACAGGCGGTCGCTCGGGTCGGTGACCTTCTGGATCGCGACCAGCTCGTGCATCAGCTCGTCGTCGATGTGCAGGCGCCCCGCCGTGTCGACGATGACCGTGTCGAACCCGAGATTGGCCGCCTCCGCGACGGCGCCCTGCGCGCGCGCGACCGGATCCATCACGCCCGCCGGATCGTGGACGCGCACGCCCGCTTTTTCGCCGACGACGTTCAGCTGCTGGATGGCGGCCGGACGCTTGACGTCGGTCGAGACCAGCAGCGGATGCTTCCCCTGCCTGGTCAGCCACTTCGCCAGCTTCGCCGACGTCGTCGTCTTGCCGGCGCCCTGCAGCCCGAGCATCAACACGACGCGGGGCCGCTTCGTCGACGGCTGGAGCCCGCCCTGCGCGTCGCCGAACAGCGCGACCATCTCGTCGCGCACGATCTTGACGACCTGCTGCGACGGCGCGAGGCCGCCGCGCAGCGCGCCGCCGTCCTGCGTCACCGCGTCCATCGCCCGATCGCGGACGCGATCGATGAACGCCTTGACGACCTTGAAGTTGACGTCCGCTTCGAGCAGCGCGAGGCGGATCTCGCGCAGCGCGGTTTCGATGTTTTCGGGCGTCAGCCTCGACTCGCCGCGAAGCGTCTTGAAAACGTCCTGCAGGCGTGTGCTGAGGGACTCCAACATGACCGCTACCTGCACCCCGCCGCGCCGACAACTCGCGCGACCGGGGGCCGCTAAACGTCAGTACAGCAAACCCTTATCGTAGCGGACGGGCTGGCGGGGTGTCAACCGGTGGTGGTCGGCTTGGCCGGCGCGAGCTCGGTCCGCAGCGCGTGCAGGCGCTCGATCGCGCTGCGCAGCGCCGACGTGATCGCCGGCGACAGATCGTCGGAATACATCTCGGCGGCGGCCTTGTTGAGCAGCGGAATCGTCGCCTCGACGTCGTGCAGCTTCACGTTCTCGGACAGCCGCACCAGCAGCTCGACGTGGTCCATGCAGGCGCGCACCAGCTTCTTGCCTTCGTCGGAGTTCTCGCGTTCGGCGGCGCGCATGCCGACCATCAGGAAGTCGGTGCACGCGCGGAGTTGACCTTTCACGCTCATAATCTTGGGACGCCTACCTCTTTATACCCCGGACAGCTTGTGACCGAGCTTCTCTTTCTTCGTCTTCAGATATCGCCGCGTGTGCTCCGACACCGGGATTTCCAGCGGCAGCCACTCGCTGACCGATAGCCCGTAGCCCTCGATCCCCACCAGCTTGCGCGGATTGTTGCTCAGAAGCCGCATGGACCGGATCCCCAGCTCGCGCAGGATCTGGACGCCAACTCCGTAATCGCGCTGGTCAGCTTTGAAACCGAGGCGCTCGTTCGCCTCCACCGTGTCGAACCCTTCGTCCTGCAGCTCGTACGCACGGATCTTGTTGGCAAGACCGATGCCCCGCCCCTCCTGATTGAGGTACAGCAGCACGCCGCGCCCTTCGGCCGCGATCTTGCCGAGCGCCGTGTGCAGCTGCGCGCCGCAGTCGCAGCGCGCCGAATGGAACACGTCGCCGGTCAGGCACGACGAGTGGACGCGCACGAGCACGTCGCGGCCGTCGCCGATCTCGCCGCGCACGAGCGCCGTGTGCTCCTGCTTCGAGATCCGATCTTCGAATACGTGGATGGTGAACTCGCCGTGATGGTCGATCGGCAGTCGTGCCGTCGCCATCCGCTTGACGAGCGATTCGGTCCGCGTGCGGTACTTGATCAGGTCTGCCACCGTCACCATCAGAAGGTTGTGCTTCTTCGCGAAGCGGGCCAGTTCCGGCACGCGCGCCATCGTGCCGTCTTCGTTCATGATTTCGCAGATGACGCCGGCGGGATACAGGCCCGCGATGCGCGCCAGATCCACCGCCGCCTCGGTCTGCCCGGTACGCACGAGCACGCCGCCGTCGCGGGCCCGCAGCGGCGAGACGTGACCCGGCCGCACGAGGTCCGACGGGCGCGTCGCCGGATCGATCGCCGCCAGCACCGTCGCCGCGCGATCGGCCGCCGAGATTCCGGTGGTCACGTGGTGCTTGGCGTCGATCGGCACGCAGAACGCGGTGCCGAACGGCGTCGTGTTCGACGTGACGGCGAGCGGGATTTCCAATTCGTCGAGGCGCTCGCCGGTCATCGACAGGCAGATCTGGCCGCGTCCGTAGCGCGCCATGAAGTTGATCACCTCGGGCGTCACCTTCTCGGCCGCGATCGTCAGATCGCCCTCGTTCTCCCTGTCCTCGTCGTCGACGACGATCACCATGCGCCCGTCGCGGATCGCGTCGACCGCGTCCTCGATGCGCGCGAACGGCGACGGCTTCCGGCGCGCGCCCTTTGCGATCTCCATCAGCGGACGGCCTCCCCCGCCTTCGCGCCGAGCGCGGTCAGGCCGGCGAGCTCCGCGGCCCGGACGACGTACTTGCCGACCATGTCGCATTCGAGGTTCACCGCGGCGCCCGCCTGCATCCGGCCCAGGTTCGTATGATCCATCGTAAACGGCACGACCTGCACGTCGAAGCAATCTTTTGCGAGACCGGCGACGGTGAGGCTGATGCCGTCCACCGCGATCGACCCCTTGTGGACGATGTAGGCGGCGAGCGGCGCGGGAAAGCCGACGGTCAGCCAGTGGAAGTCGTCGGCCGGGCGCAGCGCCTCGACGCGGCCCACGGCGTCGACATGTCCCTGCACGAAATGGCCGCCGAACCGGCTGTCGGCGCGCATCGATCGCTCGAGATTCAACGCCGCGCCCGCCGCGAGCGATCCGAGCGTCGTCACCCGCACCGTCTCGGGTCCGATTTCGGCGTGGAACTCGCGAGGCTCGGCGAGCACGACGGTGAGGCACACGCCGTTGACCGCGATGCTGTCGCCGGCCCGGAGCTCCGGCGCCAGCGCCGTCCCGATCCGCAGGCGGAAGCCTCCGCTCGTCGGCGTGCGTTCGATCAGCGTTCCGACCGCTTCAACGAGTCCCGTGAACATATCCTTCGATCAGCACGTCCGGACCGAGCGTCTGCACGACGCGGTCGTGCAGCGCCGCCGACACGCCTTCGCGTCCCGGCAGCAGCGCGACGCCGTCCTGTCCGAGGATGTGCGGCGTGACGTACAGGCTCAGGCAATCGACGAGCCCCTCGTCCCACGCCGACGCGATCACCTCGGCCCCGCCTTCGAGCAGCAGCGACCCGATCTCGCGGCGCGCGAGCGGCTCGAGGGCGGCGCGGAAGCTGCCGTCGCGCGCGACGACGATCTCGGCGCCGGCGTCCTCCAGCGGCGTGCGCAGTTCTGCACAGGCCGCCGCGTCAGCCGTGGTCACGATGATGACAGGCCCGGCGTCGCGTGTCGAGAGCACCTTGGCGTCGCGGGGCGTCCGCAGCCGGCGGTCGAACACGACCCGCACGAGCGGCCGCTCGCGATACGGGCCGCGCGGCGTCAGCAACGGGTCGTCGACGAGGAGCGTGTTGATCCCGACGCCGATGGCGTCCACTTCGGCGCGCACCGCGTGCGCGTGGCGATCCGCCGGCGCCGACGTCAGCTGCGTGCGCCGGCCCGGCGCCTCGGCGATGCACCCGTCCAGGCTCGTCGCCGCCTTCACGATGACGAACGGGCGGTGCGCGCGCATCATGGTGAAGAAGGGGCGGTTCAACGCGCGCGACGCCGTCTCGCCGAGCCCGACGTCGACCGTCACGCCGTGCCCGCGCAGGTAGCGAAACCCGCGGCCGTGGACGAGCGGGTTCGGATCTTCCACCGCCGCGACGACGCGCGCGATCCCGGCGTCGACCACGCGCTCGCAGCACGGACCGGTCCGCCCGTGATGCGCGCACGGCTCGAGCGTGCTGTACAGCGTGGCGCCGCGCGCTGCCGCGCCGGCCTGGGCCAGCGCGACGATCTCGGCGTGCGCCTGTCCCGCCGGCTGCGTGTGGCCCTGCCCGACGACGACGCCGTCCGGCGAGACGACGACGGCGCCGACGGTCGGGTTCGGGCTGGTGCGCCCGCGGCCGCGCGCCGCATGGAACAGCGCGCGTTCCATGAATCCAGCGTCGAGCGGCCCGGTCACCACACTCGCTCCTCGAACAACCCGTCGACGTACTCGGCGGCGTCGAACGGCACGAGGTCGTCGATGCCTTCGCCGACGCCGACGTATCGAATGGGCAGCTTCAGGTCGTGCGCGATCGCGACGGCGACGCCGCCTTTCGCCGTCCCGTCCAGCTTCGTCAGCACGATCCCGTTCACGCCGGCGACGCCCATGAACTCGCGCGCCTGCGACACGCCGTTCTGCCCCACCGTCGCATCGAGCACGAGCAGCACCTCCTGCGGCGCGCCCTCGACCTCCCGCGCGGCGATGCGGCGGATCTTCTCGAGCTCGTTCATCAGGTTGACGCGCGTGTGGATGCGCCCGGCGGTATCGACCAGGATGGGATCGCGGCCCTTCGCCTTGCCCGACGAGATTGCGTCGAACACGACCGCCGCCGGATCCGCGCCCTCGCGCGCGCGCACGATGTCGACGCCGGCGCGCGTGGCCCAGATCTCCAGCTGCTCCACCGCCGCGGCGCGGAAGGTGTCGGCAGCGCAAATCAGCGGCTGCTTGCCCTGGCGCTTCAGCAGGTTCGCCAGCTTGCCGACGGTGGTCGTCTTGCCCGTGCCGTTGACGCCGACGATCAGCGTGACGCACGGGTGGTGCGCGACGATCGCCGGGTGATCGACGGCCGCGAACACGCCTTCGATCTCGCGCTTGACCATGTCGCGCAGGCTCGCGCCCTGCCGCGGCTGGCTCTTCACCTTGGTGATGATGCGGTCGGTGGCGGCCACGCCGATGTCGGCCGAGATGAGCAGCTCTTCGAGCGCGTCGACCGTCTCGACGTCGATGGCACGCGTGCGCTTCGCCGGTTCGTCGGCGCTGCGCACGATCTCGTCGAACCGCTCGACGATCTGCTGCTTGGTGCGGGAAAGGCTCTCTTTGATCCGGCCGAACAGACCCATCCGAACGATCTTAGCCGGTCTCCGCCTCGGCGCGTTGCGGCCGCAGCATCAGCGCGCCGATCGCGGTCTTCACGTCCGAGCGTCCGCTCAGCACTTCGGCCATCTGGCTCGTGATCGGGAGCTCGACGCCGTGCCGTTCGCCGAGCGCGAGCGCCGCGCCCGTGGTGCGGATGCCCTCGGCGACCATCTTCATGCCGGCGACGATGTCGTGCAGCGCGCGCCCGCGCGCCAGCTCGACGCCGACGTGCCGGTTGCGGCTGAGTGCGCCCGTGCACGTCAGCACGAGGTCGCCGAGCCCGCTGAGGCCGGCGAGCGTCTCGCGGCGGCCGCCGGCGGCGCAGGCGAGTCGCGTCACCTCCGCGAGTCCGCGCGTGACGAGCGCCGCCAGCGCGTTGTGACCCAGTCCGAGCCCTTCGACGACGCCTGCGGCGATCGCGATGATGTTCTTCAGCGCGCCGCCGATTTCGACGCCGACCACATCGTCGCTGCCGTAGATGCGAAATGCCGGGCCGCGAAACTCCGCCTGGACGAGATCGGTTGCGCTCGCCTGCGCCGACGCGGCGAGCACCGCCGTCGGCAGCGCCTGCGCCACTTCGGACGCGAAGCTCGGCCCGGACAGCACGACGACGGGATGACGCGACCCGACTTCGTGCGCCGTCACCTCCGACATGCGCAGCAGCGTGTCGGTCTCGAGCCCCTTCGTCGCGCTGACGATCGTCGCGCCGCGCGCGAGATGCGGCGCCGCAGAGCGGACGGTCGCCCGGAATCCGTGCGACGGTATCGCCGCGACGACGATCTCCGAGCCGGCGAGCGCCGCGTCGATGAGGTGCGTCACCGAGACGGAGGGCGGCAGCGTGACGTCCGGCAGGTACACCGCGTTCGCGCGCCGATCGCGCATGTCGTCGACGAGCGCGGGATCGCGTCCCCACAGCCGGACGTCGTGTCCGATTCGGGCGAGGTGGACGGCCAGCGCCGTTCCCCAACTGCCCGCACCGAGGACGGTGACGCCGCGCACTAGGCCCGGACTCCGATCCGCCGCTCGGTTCCGGTGCGCAGCCGCGCCAGGTTGGATCGATGGCGGAACACGATGATCGCCGACGCGGCGAAGGCGGCGGCGACGGCCGGCGCCGGCGTGCCGATCGCGTACGCAATCGGCGGCAGCGCGATCGTCGCCAGCATCGAGCCGAGCGAGATGTACTTGGTGATCCAGACGGTGGCGAGAAAGATCGCCATCACCGGTGGCATCACCGCGGGCGTCAGCACCGAAAAAACGCCGCACGCCGTCGCGACGCCTTTGCCGCCGCGGAATCGCAGCCACACCGGGTAGATGTGCCCGACGACCGCGGCGACGCCGGCGAGCGCCGGCGCGGCGCCGTTGTCGACGAACCGCTCGGCGAGCGCGACGCTGACCGCGCCTTTGGCGAGGTCGAGGAAGGCGACGAGGACGCCGGCGGTCACCCCGGACGCGCGCATGACGTTGGCCGCGCCGAGGTTGCCGCTGCCGATCCGTCGCAGGTCGGCGGTCCCCCAGCGGCGCGCCGTCAGCAGCGCGAAGGGGATCGATCCGAGCAGGTAACCGGCAACCAGGGCAGCCGCCATCACGTCGGTGTCAGACACCGCTGAGGGTAACACGCGCGAGCGGCGTGTAAATCGAGCCGCCGGAGGAGAGCTGACTGCGGTAGAGCGTCGCGTGGTCGACCCGCACGCGCGCCACGACGCCGGTGTCAGACACCTGATCGAAGGCGCGCCGATCGGCCGGCCGGGCATCGCGCCACCGCGCCAGCGTCAGGTGCGGGTGGAACGGCCGGGCCTCGAGCACCACGCCGACCCCTTCGACACGTGCGGCGACCTCGCGTTGCAGCGCCGCCATCGCCGCCGCGCTGTCGTCCATCCCGAGCCACAACACCCGCGGCGCTCCGCGGTCCGGGAACATCCCGACGCCGGCGAAGCGCGCCTCGAACGGCGCCTGCGCCACCCGCCGCTGCATGGCCACGATCAGCTGCGCCGAGCGCGCCTCGTCCGCCTCGCCGATGAAGGCGAGCGTCACGTGCATCTGCTCCGGCCTGGTCCACTTGATCGACGACCGATCGCGCGCGCGTCGCTCGAGGCCCCACTGCAGCGCCGCCATCGCCTCGCGCGCCGCATCGTCCAGATCCGTGGCGATGAACAGTCTCATATCGCGGCGAGCGTGATCCGACCCTGTGACCGACCGACGCGTCGCGGCGTGCTCAGGGCCCCGCTCACACCCGTCCGAGCAGCATCAAGCGCAGCATGTTCAACGCCGCCGTGGCCGACTGGTACTTGACGAGCCCGCGGTCGCCGACGAACTGGAACGTGCGCACCCACTCCCGATCGTCGACGACGACCGCGACGCACACCATCCCGACCGGCTTCGACTCGGTGCCGCCGCCGGGTCCCGCGATGCCGGTGATGCCGATGCCGACCTGCGCGCCCGCACGGACGCGCACGCCCTCGGCCATCGCGCGCGCCACCGGCTCGCTGACCGCGCCGTGCTCGGCGATCATCGCGTCCGGGACGCCCAGCAGATCGGTCTTCGCCGCGTTGCTGTAGCAGACGACGGCGCGATCGAGATAGTCGGAGCTGCCCGGAATGTCGGTGAGGCGCGACGCGAGCAGCCCGCCGCTGCACGACTCGGCGAGCGCGATCGTCAGCCGCCGCTCGCGCAGCAGATCGCCGACGACCGCTTCGATCGGTCGCCCGTCGATGCTGTAGATGATGTCGCCGAGCTCGCGGCTCAGCTCGGCGACAGCCGCGTCCAGCGCCGCTTCGCCCGCCTCGCGCGTCGGCGCCTGTGCCGTCAGGTGCAGCTCGATCTGACCGCTGACGGCAAGAATCGTCGTCGCAATCGGCACGCGCTGCGACGTCCATCGCGTGTAGATCGTCTGCGCCTGCGCGTCGACGTCGGACTCGCTGCGCCCGGTCAGCTTCAGGACGCGGCGGAACAATCCGGCGCCGCTCGCGCGCGCCGCCAGCCTGTCGCGGATGACCGCATCGAGCATCGGCTTCATTTCGCGCGGCGGACCCGGCAGCAGCACGAGATCGGTCGATCCGCCGTCGTCCGCGGGCCGCCTTCGCGCGGTGATGAAGAGCCCCGGCGCCGATCCATGACGATTCTCGAGCACGGTCGCGCCGCGCGGCACCATCCCCTGCCGGCGGTTGTTGTCGGGCATCTTCATGCCGCGCTTTGCGAACCGTTCGCGGATCCGCTCGACGATCGCTTCGTCGACCGACAGGGGCGCATCCAGCACGCGCGCCACGGCGTCGCGCGTGATGTCGTCCTCGGTCGGGCCGAGCCCGCCGGTGATCACGATGAGGTCGGCCCACTCCAGCGCGTTCTCGAGCACCCGCGCCAGCTCGGCGACGTCGTCGGCCACGACCGCCTTCAGACGCACGTCGTACCCGATCGCGTTGAGACGCTCTGTGACCGTCAGCGAATTGGTGTCGACGCGAAACGGCGTCAACATCTCACTGCCGACCGCGAGAATGCAGGCTTTCATGCCGTCGGGCTCGACTACTTGACCAGGTGACCGGACAACCAGATCACCAGATGCAGGGCGCCGTTGGCGTACACCGCCGCCATCGCATCGTCGGCCATCACGCCGACGCCGCCCGGCAGCGCTTCGAGCTTGTTCGCCGGCCACGGCTTGACCACGTCCGACACGCGAAACAGCAGGAACCCCAGGATCGCGCCGGGCCACCCGACCGGATTGAGGAACAGCGTGATCAACATCCCCATCACCTCGTCGATCACGACCTGCCCCGGATCGACCCGGCCGAAGTGATGCTCGGCCACCGTGCCGCCCCACGACCCGAGCGCGAAGGTGATCACGATCGCGGCGGCCTGCGCGGCCATCGTGTGCGGCAGCAGCGCCCAGAGCACGAGGCCGGCCGCCGATCCGAACGTGCCGGGCGCGACCGGCGCGTAGCCGACGCCCGCAATCGTCGCGATGAAGAGCGCGAGACGTTTCACCGGACGACGCGCGTGCCGGCGAACCGATCGTGCAGACCGCGGTGGTCGCGGCTGAGGACGGCGGTGAGGAACCCGAGGCCGGCGGGCACGGCGAGCACGATCCACATCAGCGTGCGCAGCAACGCGCGGCCCAGGTCGAGGGCGGAGTCCTCGTCCGACGAGACGACGCGGATGCCGGCCGCCATCTTGCCGAGCGTCTGACCGCCGGCGGTGAAGGCGACGAGATAGCCGCAGTTCTGCAGCAGCAGGAACGCGACGAGCGGCCCTTTCGGAAGGATCGCGAGCTCGTCGAACGTGATGCCGCAGATCTGAATCGTCAGGTAGACCACCAGGGCATCGACGGCGGCGAGGATGAGGAGGTCGAGGACGACTGCGAAGAGGCGCGCGCCGACGGTCGCGTCGAGGTGTTCGAGGAGCGGTTCGACCGTCGCGTTCATCTGGAACGCGCGCGTGCCCGGCGTGACCGGCGCCGTCGTGTGCTGCTCGGGATCGAGCGACAAATCGAGCGACTGCGATCGCGGTTCGGTTCGCAGCCGCGGAACCTCGGGCGTCGCGCGCCGCACCGACAGCGGCGGCCGCGGCGGCGACGGCCTCGTGATGAGCGGCTGGTCGTCGTCGACGACCGAGGGCCCGAAGAGCGGCAGTTCGGCGGTCGTTTTGCCCGGCGCGCGCGGCGGCGTATCGCCGAACGTCAGATCGTCGAGCGGATTCGGCAGCGGCGACTCGCCGCGGAGCGGCATCTCCGGGATTGACGCCAGCGCCGCCAGGGAGAAGTCGTAGCCGCAATTGCGGCAGCGCTCGACCTCCTCGAATCCGAGATAGCCGCACTTCGGGCACTTCATGGCAGTCGCGTGACGGCCAGGAGCTGACGCTGGATGTCGGCGCGGATCCGGTCGGCATCGGGCCGCTGCGGATCGGTCGGTTGGATCGCGTCGAGCGCCGCGATCGCGTCGCGCAGATGGCCGCTCGCGGCGAGCGCGCGGGCGCGCGCGAGCGCCGCGTCGCTGCGACGCGGGAGCGGCAGCGTCGTGTCGCGCACGACGGTCGCGGACGCGCGCGGCGGCGGCGCGTCGACGGACGGCCAGAGGGCGCCGAAGTCGATCCGCGGCGAGACGAGCGGATAACCGACCGCCGCGATCAGCACGGCGGCCGCCATCGTGATCGCGATCGTCTTGGCCAGGCTTCGATCCCGATCGGGCGGCGCGCCCGCCGGCCGCGCGCGCTCGACCCGGGCCGGCGCGGCGCTGACCGACGTCGGCTCGAGCCGGTCGAGCCGGCCGAGCACGGCGAGCGCTTCCTCGGACGGGGCGCCGTGATCCATGGCCGCGGTGAGCAGCCGCCGCGCCTCGCCGCCTTCGCCGCGGTGGAACGCGTCGACGCCGTGCTGCAGCATCTCCTCGGACTGCCGCTGCCGCTCGGCCATCGCGCTGCGCGCGCGCTCGATGTAGGCGCGGGCCCGCGCGTGGTTGCGATCGAGGAACAGCGCCCGCGTCCACACGTTGATCGCTTGTTGGTACTGGGCGGCGAAGTAGTGGTCGAGGCCGGTGAGCAGCAGCTGTTCGATCTTCGCGTCGCGATCGACGGCGGCCGCGTCGTCGTGCGCGGGCGCCATGTCGCTGCGTGAAGAATCTGACATCGGCGTCAAGGATTATAATTCTGCACTCTGCGATCGACAATCTGAAATCTCATGGCGCTCATCGAATGCATCCCCAACGTCAGCGAAGGCCGCCGCGCCGACGTCGTCGACCGCCTGGCCGACGCGATCCGGTCCACGCCCGGCATCCGTCTGCTGGATCGATCGTCTGACGGATCCCACAACCGATCCGTATTCACGATGGCCGGCGACAAGGACGCGGTCGCGCGCGCCGTCCTCGCGCTCTTCGAGCGCGCGGTGGCGGAGATCGATCTTCGAACGCATCGCGGCGAACACCCGCGGATGGGCGCGGTCGACGTCGTCCCCTTCGTGCCGATCGCCGGCGTGACGATGGCCGAGTGCGTCGAGCTTGCGAAGACCGTCGGCGCGCAGGTCGCGGAGCGGTTCAGCGTGCCGGTGTACCTGTACGAAGAAGCGTCGACGAACCCGCTGCGCAAGAACCTCGAAGACATCCGACGCGGCGAGTTCGAGGGACTCGCGACGAAGATGGCCACCGACGGATGGGCGCCTGATTTCGGCCCGCGGGCGCCGCACCCGACCGCCGGCGCGACGGTCATCGGCGCGCGCATGGCGCTCATCGCCTACAACATCAATCTCGCGACGGATCGGCTCGACGTGGCGAAGAAGATCGCTGCCGCCATCCGCCACAGCAGCGGCGGGTTCCGCTACGTCAAGGCGGCGGGATTCAAGCTGGAAGACCGCGGCATCGTGCAGGTGTCGATGAACCTGACGAACTACGAGAAGACGCCCATCTTCCGCGTCTTCGAAATGGTCAAGCGGGAGGCGGAGCGCTACGGCGTCGCGGTCCTGGAGAGCGAAATCGTCGGGCTGGTGCCGTCCGCGGCGCTGAACGCCGCGGCCGAATTCTACCTGCAGATCGCCGGCTTCGCGCCCGAACAGATTCTGGAACACAAGCTCCGAGGCGACGGCTAGACCGTCTCGTTCTCTTCCTCGGCCCGGCGGCTCGGCGCGATGCCGAACGCCTTCATCTTGCGATACAGGTTGCTGCGCTCGACGCCGAGCACTTCCGCGGTGCGCGACATGTTGCCCTGCTGCTCCGCGAGGGTGCGCAGGATCAGGTCGCGCTCGAAGCGATCGCGCGCCTCGTGCAGCGTCAGCCGGCCTTCGGGGGCGTCGGCGGGCGGCGCGCCGCGCGCGAACCCGGAGGGATCGAGGAATCCGAGGTCGTCGGCCGTGATGACGTCGCCGGGCACCATGATCATCAACCGTTCGATGACGTTGCGCAGCTCGCGCACGTTGCCGGGCCACGTATAGGCCTGCAGCACGCTGCGCGCCGTCGCCTCGAAGCTCTTGGCGCGGCGGCCGTACTCGCGCGCGAGATCCGCCATGAAATGATCGGCGAGGAGCGGGATGTCCTCGCGGCGGTCGCGCAGCGGCGGCACGAAGATCGGGATCACGTTCAGGCGGAAGTACAGGTCCTCCCGGAAGCGGCCGGCGCGGATCTCCGCCTGCAGCTCCTTGTTCGTCGCGGCGAGGACGCGCACGTCGACCTTGATCGTCGTCTTGCCGCCGACGGCATCCACCGTCTGCTCCTGCAGCACGCGCAGCACTTTGGCCTGGGTCTTCAGGCTCATGTCGCCGATTTCGTCGAGGAAGATCGTGCCGCCGTCGGCGGTCTCGAACTTGCCGCGGCGATCGGCCACCGCGCCGGTGAACGCGCCGCGTACGTGGCCGAACAGCTCGCTCTCGATCAGCTCTTCGGGGATCGCGGCGCAGTTCACTTCGACGAAGGCCGCGTGGCGGCGCCGGCTCAGCGCGTGCACGGTGCGCGCCACGAGCTCCTTGCCGGTGCCGTTCTCGCCGTAGATCAGCACGCGCCCGTTGGTCGGGGCGGCCATCGCGACCTGCTCGCGCAGCTGCCGCATCGCGTAGCTCTCGCCGACCATCGTCTGCGTGCGGTCGACCTTCGCGCGCAGCGCCTTGTTCTCCGCTTCCAGCCGGCGCTGCCGCAGCGCGTTGCGGATGACGAGCACCGTCTTCTCGAGCGACAGCGGCTTCTCGACGAAGTCGAAGGCGCCCAGCTTGATCGCGCGCACGGCCGACTCGATGTTGCCGTGGCCCGAGATCAGCACGACCTGCGCGTCGATCTGCCGTTCGCGCAGCCGCGCGAGCGTCGCCAGCCCGTCCATGCCGGGCAGCCACACGTCGAGCACGACGAGGTCGACCGGGCCGCGCGTCAGGCGATCGAGACACGCTTCGCCGCTCGACACGGCTTCGACCGCATACCCTTCGTCTTCCAGGACGCCGGTGAGCGCCGTCCGGACGCCAGGTTCGTCGTCAACGATCAGGATGGTGGGCGTCAACTCGGTAGTTCAATTGTAAAGCGTGTCCCGCGCGGCGTGTTGTCGCCGACCTCGATGCTGCCGCCGTGCTCGGCGACGATCCGCCGGACGATCGCCAGCCCGAGCCCGCTGCCCCGCCGCTTGGTCGAGTAGTACGGCAGGAACAGCTTGTCGCGTTCGTCGGGCGGGATGCCCGGACCGTCGTCGGCGACCACGACGCGGATCACGCTGTTCGCCGCATCGTGCTGCGCCTCGACCACGATGCGGCCGCGCCGTTCCATCGCTTCGATCGCGTTGTCGACGAGGTTGATCACGACGCGCTTGATCTGCTCGGCGTCGATGCGCGCCAGCGGCAGATCCGGCTGGAAGCGCTGCTCGATGGCGACGTCGGAGAACAGCCCGCGATAGAGCGCCAGCGTCTCGGTGGTCAACTGGCGCAGATCGGTCGGCACCGCCCGGGGCGCCGGCATGCGCGCGAACTGCGAGAACTCGTCGACGAGGCCCTTCAGCGACTCGACCTCGCCGATGATCGTCGTCGTGCACTCGTCGACGAGCGCCTTCGCGTGCGGCGGCGCCGTCGACAGGTTGCGCCGGAGACGCTCGGCGCTCAGCTGGATGGGCGTCAGCGGGTTTTTGATCTCGTGCGCGAGCCGCCGCGCCACCTCGCGCCACGCCGCGACCTTCTGCGCGCGGATGAGCGGCGTCACGTCGTCGAGGACGACGACCATGCCCTCCGAGGCCGCGGCGTCGCCGACGAGCGCCGTCGCGACGACCGCCAGATGGACCTCCTGGCCTTCGCGCGAAATCGAGATCTCCTGCGCGATCGACTCGGTCTTCATGCGGCCGCCCGACGCGAGCAGCGCGCGCAGCGGCTGCAGGTCGGGCCGATCGAACACCGCCAGCACCGCCTGGCCGACGACGCGGCGATCGACGCCGAGCAGGCGCATCGCGGCGGTGTTGATCGTGGCGATCTGCCCCGCCGCGTCGACCGACACGACGCCCGTCGCGATCCGCTCGAGGATTGTCTCGATGTACCGGCGACGGTTTTCCACTTCCACGTGCTTGCGCTCGAGCTCGACGGTCGATCGCTCGACCTTGCGCCTCGACGCGGCGAGCTCGCTCGCCATCGTGTTGAACGCTTCGACGAGCGATCCGAACTCGTCATTGCTCTGCGGCTCGATCCGCTGATCGAGGCGGCCCGCGCCGATCTCGCGCGCGGCGGTGGCCAGGCGCTGCACCGGCCCGGTGATGCGCTTGGCGAGGTACAACCCCATCCACGTCGAACCGACGAGGATGAGCAGCGTCAGCATCAGGAAGAACGACAGGTACACGCCGGTGAGCGGACGCTTCAGCACGCGCAGCTGGTTGTAGTTCTCGAACGCCTGCGTCAGCCGGCGGGAGCGCGCCGACACCTCTGCGCTCAGCACGTCCGTGGCGACGACCACGCCGGCCGGCCGCCCGTCCTTGCCGCGAACGATCGACGCCGCGTGCAGGAGATCGCCCGCCGCGCCGAGCGGCTCGACGGCGCGCGCCGTCCGGCCGTCGGCCAGCGCGCGGATCGCAACGCGATCGGCGGCGCCGCGATTCGACGTCACCGCGAGCGACGGCGCGCGCGCGTCGGCAACCGGCTCGATCGTCGGCGCCGAACCCGGCTGCGGCACGGCGCGGTAGACCCGCGCGAGCTGCACGCGCTGCCGCGCCAGTTCCGGCTCGAGGATGGCGCGGATCGGATCGATGTCGGCCGCGGCGAGATCGACGCCCGCCAGGTCCCGCGCGAGGCGATCGGCCTGGTCGGCGACCTGCAGCTGCCGCTCCGTGTAGTAGTCGCCGGCGATCGTGTTCGCCGAACGGAGGATCTCGTCCATCGGCGCGTTGAACCAGCGGTCGAGGCTCTGGACCATCAATTCGCTGCCGACGAGCAGCACGAGCACCGCCGGCACGAACGTCATGCCCAGGAGCAGCAGCACCAGCTTCGCGCGGAACCGCGCGAACGGCAGCGCGCGCCGGCGTTCGACCACCAGCTTGACGATGTTCCGCACCAGCACGAAGAGCAGCGCGGCGAGCATCGTGAGGTCGGCGGCGGAGAGCGCGTACAGGACGAATTCGCTGAGGACGTCGGGGGAATAGCGCGACGTGCCGCGCGCCAGCATCAGCAGCGCGGCGAGCACCGCGACGAGCACGGCGATGCCGGCGAGGATCAGCTTCGGGTTGTCCCAGACGCGGCGGCGCGGCGGCTCCGGCGTGCGCGCCGCGGAGGGCGGCGTCCGTCGTGGCGTAATCGACGTGACGCTGGCAGGCATGCGCTATTCCTTCGGGTTCAGCAGCGCTTTCAGCTCGTTGGCGAATTCGTTGATGTCGCGGAAGTGGCGGTACACCGAGGCGAAACGCACGTACGCGACCTTGTCGAGCTTCTTCAGCTCCTCCATGACGAAGCTGCCGATTTCGGCGGTCGCGATTTCCTTTTCCGGCCGCTCCTGCAGCGTCGCCTCGACGCGGTCGGCGACGCCCTCGAGCGACGCGACGCTGACCGGCCGCTTCTCGCACGCCTTGAGCAGTCCGGCCACGAGCTTCTGTCGCTCGAAGCGCTCCCGGGTCCCGTCCTTCTTCACGACCATATACGGGATCTCGTCGATGCGCTCGTAGCTGGTGAAGCGCTTGCCGCAGTCGAGACACTCGCGGCGCCGGCGGATCACTTCGCCTTCCTTCGACTCGCGCGAGTCGACCACCTTGTCGCCGAGATGGCCGCAGTAGGGACACTTCACAGCGTGCCGCTCCGCGAGTTGATCCGCGACAACTGCGCGATGTCGAGCCCGGCCCGGCCGGCGAACCAGAGCCCGAGCAGCAGCGTCGGACCCACCGAGAACAGATGCGCGACGATCCCGGCGCCCACCGCCGAGGCGTCCGGCGCGCCGAAGAAGGTCGTCGTTCCGTAGCGGTACGCCGCGTGGAATCCGCCGACGGCGCCGGGCGTCGGCACGGCGACGCCGAGCGCGAGCAGCGCCACGAGCACGAAGCTTCCCGTAAACGGCATGGTGATGCGAAACGCCTTCGTCACCGCCCACAGTCCGGCCGCGATCGACAGCCACAGCGGAAAGGACCACAGCAGCGCGACGAGCAGACGCGACGGACGCCGGACGACCGCGAGCCCATGGGCGAAGTTCTCGACGAGGCGCACGAGGAACGCCGAGAGCACCGGCACGAGCCGTGCGACGCGTTCGGCCGCGCGTCCGAGGCGCGCCGGGTCGCCCGACAACACGAACAGCGCCACGAGGACCACGGCGGCGAGGGCCGCCGCCGTCAAACCGATCCACGTCAGCCACGCGAACGCCGTCGGGTTGATCGCGCCGGCCGAACGCCCGAACAGCAGCACGTACGATCCGAGCAGCGCCAGCACCGTGACGACGTCGAGGATGCGCTCGAGGACGATCGTCGCGAACGCGCCGGCGGTCGTCATCCGCGGGTTGCGCGACGCAAGACGGGCGATGAAATACGGTCGAATGACCTCGCCCGCGCGCGCCGGCAGGACGGCGCTCGCCGCAAAGCCGACCGCCGTCGCCCGAAACGATTCGCCGAACGTCGTGTGGCCCAGCGGCTCGAGCAGATAGCGCCAGCGATACGAGCGGATGGCGAGGTTCACGAACGTCAGCACGAGACCGACCGCGAGCCACGCCGGCTCGGCCCGGACGATGTCGGCGCCGACGCGGCGCAGATCGACGCCGCGCAGGAACAGCGCGACGAGCACTGCGGCGACGAGCAGCACGGCTGCGGTGCGGACATGCGATCGCATTCCTGTTGAGCGCTTCTACTATACCGTGTAAGATGCAGACCTTTTCCCGTCAGAGGATCGTTTGTTGCCGCTCGCCCCGCCCATCCTCGAAACCACGCTCGCGGACCGACGCCCGGATCGCCGGGGAAAGGTTCGGGACATCTACGAATTCGGCGACCGCCTGCTGATCGTCGCCACCGATCGGATCTCGGCGTTCGACTACGTGCTCGGCTCGGGCATTCCCGACAAAGGGAAGGTCCTGACGCAGATTTCACAGTTCTGGTTCGAGCGCACGCGATCGGTCGTCAGGAACCACGTGATCGCGACCGATCCCGCCGAGTTTCCCGAGCCGGCGCGATCGGCCGCCGATCGGCTGCGCGGCCGATCGATGCTCGTCGCGCGGACCGAACCGCTCGCGATCGAATGCGTCGCGCGCGGGTACCTGTCGGGGTCCGGCTGGAAGGACTATCGCGCGACGGGCGCGATCTGCGGGATCGCGCTGCCGCCGGGACTCCGCGAGTCGGATCGCCTGCCCGAACCGATCTTCACGCCCGCGACGAAAGCGCAGAGCGGCCACGACATCAACATCAGCGAACGCGATGCCGCGGCGATCGTCGGCGCCGACGTCCTGGCGCGCGCGCGCGCGCTGACGATGCGTCTGTACGCGGAGGGGTCGGCGCACGCCGAGTCGAAGGGGATCATCGTGGCCGACACGAAGTTCGAGTTCGGCCTGCTGCCCAACGGCGAGCTGATGCTGATCGACGAGGTGTTGACTCCCGACTCGTCGCGCTTCTGGCCGCGGGACGGCTACGCGCCCGGCGGCCCGCAACCGAGCTTCGACAAGCAGTTCGTGCGCGACTACCTCGAGTCGATCCAGTGGAACAAGCAGCCGCCCGTGCCCTCGCTGCCGCCCGACGTCGTCGCGCGCACGCGCGAGAAGTACGTCGACGCGTTCCGCCGCCTGACCGGCCGGGAGCTCCAGTGATCGCCGAACGCCTGCAGAAGCTGGTCGACGAGATGGTGGACAAAGGCGTGCACTTCGAGGACGCCGTCCACGAGTTCGAGAAGCGCTTCATCGCCACCGTCCTCGGCCACCACGACGGGAGCCTCACCAAAGCCGCCGACGCGCTCGGCATCCACCGCAACACGCTCACCCGCAAGATGGGCGCGTACAAGCTCAAGCGTCGCTGAATTTACACGGCCGTTAGCACTCCACGGTTGACACTGCTAGGCGCTGCACTATAATTAGCAGTCGCCCACGTTGAGTGCTAGCACTCAGTGGGCACCCTTCAACCTTACGGAGCGATACGCATGAACGTCAGACCGCTGCACGACCGCATCATTGTCCAGCGCCTCGAGGAGGGTGAGCAGAAGATCGGCGGGATCATCATCCCCGACACCGCGAAGGAAAAGCCGCAACAGGGCAAAGTCGTCGCCGCCGGCAACGGCAAGGCGAAAGACGACGGCAAGCGCGTCCCGCTGGACGTGAAGGCCGGCGACCTGATCCTCTTCGGCAAGTACTCGGGTCAGGAAATCAAGCTCGATGGTGAGGAGTACCTCATCATGCGCGAGGACGAAGTTCTGGCCGTCATCGAAGGCGGCGACAAGGGCGGCGACGCCAAGAAGAAAACGAAGTAGGAGAACAAAGCATGGCAAAGCAGATTGTGTACGGCGAGCAGTCCCGCCAGGCGGTGCTGCGCGGCGTCAACCAGCTCGCCGACGCCGTCAAGGTGACTCTCGGGCCGAAGGGGCGCAACGTCGTCCTCGACAAGAAATTCGGATCGCCGACGATCACGAAGGACGGCGTCACGGTGGCGAAGGAGATCGACCTCAAGGACCCGCTCGAGAACATGGGCGCGCAGATGGTCCGCGAAGTCGCGAGCAAGACGTCGGACACCGCGGGTGACGGCACCACCACGGCGACGGTGCTGGCGCAGGCGATCTACCGCGAGGGCGCGAAGAACGTCGTCGCGGGCGCGAACCCGATGGACGTGAAGCGCGGCATCGAGAAGGCCGTCGAGGCCGTGACCGCCGAGCTCCACAAGATGGCGCGCAAGGTCGAAGGCAACATGGTCGCGCAGGTCGGCACCATCTCGGCGAACAACGACGAGACGATCGGCAAGATCATCGCGGACGCGATGGACAAGGTCGGCAAGGACGGCGTCATCACCGTCGAGGAAGCGCGCACGCTCGAAACGTCGCTCGACGTCGTCGAGGGCATGCAGTTCGACCGCGGGTACCTCTCGCCGTACTTCGTCACCGATCCCGAGCGGATGGAAGTCGTGCTCGAGAACCCGGTGATCCTGATCCACGAGAAGAAGATCAGCTCGATGAAGGACCTGCTGCCGGTGCTCGAGCAGGTGGCGCGCCTCGGCCGCCCGCTGCTCATCATCGCGGAGGACATCGAGGGTGAAGCGCTCGCGACGCTGGTCGTCAACAAGCTGCGCGGCACGCTGCAGGCCGCCGCGGTCAAGGCGCCCGGGTTCGGCGATCGCCGCAAGGCGATGCTCGAGGACATCGCGATCCTCACCGGCGGCCGCGCCATCACCGAGGACCTCGGCATCAAGCTCGAAAACATCAAGCTCGAGGATCTCGGCAAGGCCAAGAAGGTCGTCATCGACAAGGACAACACGACCATCGTCGAAGGCGCCGGTTCCCAGGGCGCGATCGAAGGCCGCGTCAAGCAGATCCGCGCGCAGATCGAGGACACGACCTCGGACTACGACCGCGAGAAGCTGCAGGAGCGGCTGGCGAAGCTGGTCGGCGGCGTGGCCGTCATCAAGGTCGGCGCGGCGACCGAGACCGAGATGAAGGAGAAGAAGGCGCGCGTCGAGGACGCGATGCACGCCACCAAGGCCGCGGTCGAGGAAGGCATCGTGCCGGGCGGCGGCGTGGCGCTGCTGCGCGCGGGCAAGGGGCTCGAGAGCCTCAAGCTCGAAGGCGATCAGCGCGTCGGGCTCGACATCATCAGGCGCGCGATCGAAGAGCCGATGCGCTGGATCGCGACCAATGCGGGCCACGAAGGATCGATCGTCGTGTCGAAGGTGAAGGAGATGAAGCAAGACGAAGGCTTCAACGCCGCCAGCGACACGTACGAGGATCTCGTGAAGGCCGGCGTCATCGACCCGGCCAAGGTCGTCCGCAACGCGCTGCAGAACGCCTCGTCGATCGCCTCGCTCCTGCTGACGACCGAGGCGCTCGTCTCCGAGATTCCCGAGGAGAAGAAGGAAGCGCCGGCCATGGGTGGCCACAACCACGGCATGGGCGGCATGTACTAAGGCTGATTCCTGAAGGCGGATTGCAGAATGAAGGGCGGGCCTGGGTTTCCAGGCCCGCCCTTTTTTATTTGATCACGCCGCACGCGATCCGGCCGCCAGCGTTGCCGGCGGGATCGGTCATGTAGTCGTCGGCCATGGCGTGCAGGACGATGGCCGAGCCGTCCGCATCGAGAAGCGAGCGGGCGCCGGCCGCGAGCGTCACGTTCGGCTCGAGCACTTCCACC
>DASRGT010000043.1:0-40066 GCA_035650895.1 Vicinamibacterales bacterium | reverse complement strand
CCTGCGCACGCTCTATGCCGATCATCCCGTGCTGGCGCGGACGCCGACGGTGTTCACGATCCACAACCTCGCGTATCAGGGGCTCTTCGAACCCGACTGGCTGCCGCGCATCGATCTGGGATGGGACGAGTTCGCGATCGACCGCCTGGAGTACTGGGGGAAGGTGAGCTTTCTCAAGGGGGCGATTACCGCGGCGAGCGCGATCACCACCGTCAGCCCGCGCTACGCGGCGGAGATTCAGACGCCCGCGTTCGGATTCGGATTCGACGGCATCCTGCGCGCGCGCCAGGCGGATCTGCTCGGCATCCTGAACGGGATCGACACGGCCGAGTGGGATCCGTCCCGCGATCGCTTTCTGCCGACGCCGTTCTCCGCCGACGATCTCGCCGGCAAGCGCGACGCAAAGGCCGAGGTGTTGCGCCGGTTCGACCTGTCGCCGGACGAGGCGGTGCTGTCGCGGCCGCTGGTCGGCATGGTCTCGCGGATGGTCGACCAGAAGGGCCTCGACCTCATCGCGGCGCTCGAAGCCGATCTGCCGCAGCTGGACGCGTCCTTCGTCGTGCTCGGCACCGGCGATGCGCGATACCAGGAGTTCTGGCGTCGGCTCGCGGCAGCCCATCCCGATCGGATTGGCGTGCGGATCGGCTTCGACGAGGGCTTGGCGCACCTCATCGAAGGCGGCGCCGATCTGTTTCTGATGCCGTCGCGCTTCGAGCCGTCCGGACTGAACCAGATGTACAGCATGCGCTACGGCACGCTGCCGCTCGTCCATGCGGTCGGCGGGCTGGCCGACACGGTCACGCCGAAGAACGGGTTCGTGTTCGACGACTACACGCCCGGCGCGCTGCTGGCGTGTCTGACACGGGCGCTGGCCGCCTTTCGGGATCGCCGAAAATGGGCGGCGATGCAGCGGGCCGGCATGGCGAAGGATTTTTCCTGGGACCGTTCGGCGAAAGAGTACGTCAAAATATACGATCGAGTGCTCAAGCAGAGGACCTAACCTGATGGCAAACGAACACGTGCAGACGTTCACGGACGGCAATTTCGAGCAGGACGTGCTGAAGGCCGGCGCGCCGGTGCTCGTCGACTTCTGGGCCGAGTGGTGCGGCCCCTGCAAGCGCATCGCGCCCACGGTCGAGGCGCTCGCCGCCGACTATGCCGGCAAAGTCGTCATCGGCAAGATGGACATCGACTCGAACCCGAAGGTGCCCGAGAAGTTCCAGGTCCGCGGCATTCCGACGCTCCTGCTGTTCAAAGGGGGCCAGGTGGTGGAGTCGCTCGTCGGCGCGCAGTACTCGAAGGACGAGCTGAAGAAGGTCATCGACAAGTACGTGTAAGGATTGGTGACGGCCGCCATCGCATGTCTTCCACCACCAGAAACGTCGTCATCATCGGCTCGGGACCGGCGGGGCTCACCGCGGCGCTCTACACCGCGCGCGCCAACCTGCAGCCGCTGATCATCGAAGGCTTCGAGGCCGGGGGCCAGTTGATGCTGACCACCCTCGTCGAAAACTTTCCCGGCCATCGCGACGGCATTCTCGGCCCCGACCTGATGGGCGAAATGCGCGCCCAGGCCGAGAAGTTCGGCGCGGAGATCATCCAGGGCAACGTGGAGAAGGTCGATCTCTGCTCGACGCCGTTCACCGTCAAGACGGGCGACGCGATCTACTCGGCGAAAACGGTGATCATCGCGACCGGCGCATCGGCGCGCCTCCTCGGCCTGCCCTCCGAGCGCCACCTGATGGGACACGGCGTCTCGACGTGCGCGACGTGCGACGGCTACTTCTTCCGAGGCCACGATATCGCGGTCGTCGGCGGCGGCGACTCGGCGATGGAGGAGGCCGTCTATCTGACGCGGTTCGCCGAAACCGTCACGGTCGTCCATCGGCGCGAGACGCTGCGGGCGTCGAAGATCATGCAGGACAAGGCGCGCGCCAACGACAAGATCAAGTGGCTGCTCGACAGCGAGGTGATCGAGATTCACGACACCGCGAAGGGCGAAGTCGACAGCATGACGGTGCGCCACAACAAGACCGGCGTCGAAACGATGCTTCCGGTCACCGGCGTCTTCGTGGCGATCGGCCACACGCCGAACACGTCGCTCTTCCGCGGCCAGCTCGAGCTCGATCAGAACGGCTACATCATCACGCACGACGGCTCGAAGACGAGCATTCCCGGCGTGTTTGCCTGCGGCGACGTGCAGGACCACATCTACCGGCAGGCGATCACCGCCGCCGGCTCGGGATGCATGGCGGCGATCGACGCCGAGCACCATCTCGACAACATCCCCGAACACCTGGCGTCGGTCTAGGACCGTCGAAGATCAGCGGTCGGATTCGATCCATCCTCCGCCGAGCACCACATCGCCGTCGTAGAACACCACCGCCTGGCCCGGCGTAATCGCCGTCTGGGGCGCATCGAAATCGACGCGCGCCCGCCCGTCGCCGAGCGCGCGAACGGTCGCCGGCGCGGCCTGGTGGCGATGCCGGATCTGCACCTGCGCGCGAACCGGCGACTGCGGCGCCGCCGCGATCCAGTTCACGCCCGACGCGGTCAGCGCGGCCTGCTCGAGCGACGTCCTCGGCCCGACGACGACCTGCTGATCGACGGTGCGGAGCTGCAGGACGTACAGCGGCGACGTGCCCCCGCTCAACCCGATCCCCTTCCGCTGCCCGACGGTGAATCGGTGGATGCCGTCGTGGGTGCCGAGCACGCGGCCGCCCTCGTCGACGATCGTTCCGCGCCGCACCGCATCGGGCGCGTGGGCCGCGACGAACGAGGCGTAGTCGTGGTCCGGGATGAAGCAGATCTCCTGGCTGTCCGGCTTGTTCGCCACCGGCAGCCGCCGCGTGCGCGCGTACTCGCGGACCTCGTCCTTCGGCCGATCGCCGACGGGGAACACCGCGCGCGCGAGCTGCTCCTGCGTCAGCGAGAAGAGGAAGTACGCCTGGTCCTTGGCCGCATCCACGCCGCGGCGCAGCCGGTACCGTCCCGTCGCCGGATCGCGGTCGACGCGCGCGTAGTGGCCCGTCGCGACGGCATCGGCGCCGAAGCCGCGCGCGCGGTCGACCAGCGTCGCGAACTTGAGATCGCTGTTGCAGCGCGCGCAGGGGAGCGGCGTCCGCCCGGACGCGTACTCGCGAACGAAATTCGAGACGACCTGCTCGTCGAACTGCCGCTCGAAGTTGACGATGTAGTGCGGGATCCGGATGACGGCGGCGACGCGCCGCGCGTCGTGGAGGTCGTCGATCGTGCAGCAGCTGCCGAACGAGGCCTGTCCCTCGCGCTGATCGTACAGCTGCATCGACACACCGATGACGTCGTGACCCTGCTCGGCGAGCAGCGCCGCGGCGACCGACGAATCCACGCCGCCCGACATGGCGACAACGATGCGCATCCGCTGTAACTCCAGCTCCCTCCCGCTGCGATCTCAGCCCCCGGTCGCCGACGTCTTCCGCGTCAGCCCCCTCAGCTTCTCCACGAGCCGCGGCAGGACGTCGACGACGCGATCGACCTCGGCGTCGGTGGAGTAGAGGCCGAGGCTGAAGCGCAACGAGTTCTGCGTCCGATGCGGCGGCAGCCCCATCGCGCGCAGGACGTGCGACGGCTCGAGCGTGCCCGACGAGCACGCGGAGCCGGTCGAGACGGCGATGCCTTCGAGGTCGAGCGCGATGAGCAGGCTCTCGGCTTCGACGCGGTCGAAGCTGATGTTCGTCGTGTTCGGCACGCGCGCGTCGCGCGCGCCGTTGACCGCCGTGCCGGGCACGGCGGCGAGGACGCGCGCCTCGAGTCGATCGCGCAGCGCCGCGACGCGCGGCGCGTCGGCGGCCAGCTTCGACGCGGCGAGTTGCGCGGCGACGCCCATGCCGACGATCGCCGGCACGTTCTCGGTGCCCGCGCGCCGGTTCCGCTCGTGCTTGCCGCCCGTCATCGTCGGCAGCAGGCGCGTGCCGCGCCTGATCCAGAGCGCGCCGGTGCCCTTCGGCCCGTTGAACTTGTGCGCCGACAGCGACAGCAGGTCGACGCCGAGCGCGCGCACGTCCACCGGAATCTTGCCCGCCGACTGGACGGCGTCGGTGTGGAAGAGCGCGCCGCGCTCGTGCGCCGCGGAGGCGAGCGCCGCAATCGGCTGGACCGTGCCGATCTCGTTGTTGGCGTGCATCACCGACACGAGCGCCGTCTCGTCGGTGAGCGCGCCGCGCAGCGCGTCGGCCGAGACGACGCCCGACTGATCGACGGGGATCAGCGTGACGGTCCAGCCGCGGCGCGCCAGCGCCTTCAGCGTGTTGAGCACCGCTTCGTGTTCGATCGCGCTCGCGACGAGATGGCGGCGGCCGGCGGATTCCAGCGCCTCGGCGACGCCGCGGATCGCGAAGTTGTCCGACTCGGTGCCGCCGCTCGTGAAGACGATCTCCGACGGCTCGGCGTTGATCAGCCGCGCGACCGACGATCGGGCGTCGTCGATCGCCGCCTTCGCGCGCTGGCCGAAGTGATGGACGCTCGAGGCGTTGCCGTAGGTGTCGTCGAGCGCGCCGACCATCGCGTCGCGAACTTCGTGCGCCAGGGGTGTCGTCGCGTTGTAGTCAAAATAGACACGCACTGTGAATCGTTCATTGTACCATTCCCGCTAAACATCGGTAACAAAAGGACTAGACATTCATTCTGGCAGTCCATATACTGACCAGAATTCCAGACACGCGGAGAGGCGGAGGACTCAGGACATGTGGAAACGCGATGAAGCCCCACGACCGGCCAGCGGACAACCCACGGCTGCGCCGCAGCCGGTGACGCCGGTGGCGGCAGGGCCTCGCCCCGAAGCAACCACACACATGGAGAAGGACATCGTGAACATCGGCAAGTCCGTCGTGATCAAAGGCGAGCTGAACGGCAGTGAGGACCTCACGATCGAGGGGCACGTCGAAGGAACGATTCAGCTGCGCGATCACGTGCTGACGATCGGTCCCAACGGCCGCATCAAGGCTCAGGTGTTCGCGAAAGCCGTCATCGTGCTGGGCGAGGTCACGGGCAACGTGACCGCGAGCGACAAGGTCGACATCCGCGACAACGGATCGGTCGACGGCGACATCGTTTCGCCGCGCGTGGCGATTGCCGAGGGCGCGCATTTCCGCGGCAGCGTCGACATGCAGCGCAAGGGCGCGCCGGCGGCGCCCAAACCGGCGCAGCCGCAGGCGTCGCAGCCCCAGGCCGCGCAGCCCGCGGCCAATCCGCAGCCTGTCCGCGCGTAAACGGGCTGCAGGGTCCGGGTTCGCGGTATCGGGTTCGACGGCCGAACTCGCGGCCCTTGAACCTGCTGCCCCGAACCCGCTACGCTGAACCCGCTACCCGCTACTCAAGTGGGCCTCCTAGACCGTCTTGCGCCGCGCCGTCCCGAGGACCACGGGCCGGATCGTCCCTCGGCTGCGGCCGAGGATCCGCTGTTTTCGACGAAGGCGCTGCGCAAGTTCCTGTCCGCGCTCACCGCGCGCGAGTCGCCCGTCCTCCTCGACCTCGGCCCCGTCGTCGGCAGCAACGTCAGCTTTTTCGGCGAGCAGCTGGGGTGCAAGATCTTCGTCGAGGACATCTACGCGGACATCGATCGCCACGTGCGCGGCGCCAAGCTCGAGGAGCTGCCCGCGTTCCTGAAGAAACGATTCCCGCAGCAGAGCGAGTCGGTCGACGGCATCCTGGCGTGGGATGTCATCGACTATCTGGACAAGGCGTCCGCCACCGAGCTCGCGTTGCAGCTCACCCGCGTGCTTCGGCCCGAAGGCGCGCTGCTCGGCTTCTTCGGCACCGCGCAGAAGGGCGACACGCAGTACACCAAGTTCATCATCGCGGACGAGCAGAATCTGAAGCACCGCGCCTACGCCGCCGCGCGCGGCCGGCAGGCCGTGCTCCTGAATCGCGACATCATCCGGCTGTTCGCCGGATTGCGCGTCTCCGACTCGTTCCTGCTGCAGAACAACCTGCGCGAGATTCTCTTCCGCAAGCCTGCCGCCTGACACGCGTGCCCCGACCGCTCATCGCTCTCCTGACCGACTTCGGCACGCGCGATCACTACGTGGGGACGATGAAGGGGGTGATGGCGGGCATCTGCGCGGAGGCGACCTTCGTCGACATCACGCACGATGTGGCGCCGCAGGACATCCTGGACGGGGCGCTGGAGCTCGCGGCGTCGTTCCGGTATTTTCCGGCTGGAACCATTTTTCTCGTGGTCGTCGATCCGGGCGTCGGATCGGCGCGGCGGGCGCTCGCGGTCGAGAGCGGCGCGTATCGATTCGTCGCGCCCGACAACGGCGTGCTGACCGCGGCGCTCGAGGCCGCCGGTCCGAGCACGGCGGTCGAGCTGACCGAGCCGCGCTACGCGCTTCCCGCGATCAGCCGCACGTTCGAGGGGCGCGATCGATTCGCGCCGGCGGCAGCCTGGCTGGCGACCGGCGTGGCGCTGGCGGCGCTGGGCCGTCCGGCCGGCGATCTGGCGCGCCTGGCCATTCCGCGTCCGCAGCGGACGGCCGGCGAACTGCGCGGCGACGTGCTGCGCGTCGACCGGTTCGGCAATCTGATCACCAACATCGATCGCGCGGCGTTCGACGACTTCGCGCCGCAGGGGATCGTCGACGTCCGCATCGGCCCGCGCGTCGTGCCGCGCCTGGTGTCGACGTACGCGGAGGTCGGGCCCGGCGAGATCTGCGCGCTGTTCGGCAGCGGCGATCGTCTCGAGATCGCGGTCAGCGGCGGCAGCGCCGCCGACCTCCTGCGCGTCGCGCGCGGCGCACCGGTGCACATCGCCCGCCGCGCGTGATACGATTCGCCGTTTATGGTTGACTTCTCGCTGACCGACGAGCAGCAGCTCCTCGAGCAATCGATTCGCGAGTGGGCGTCGAAGGAAGTGGCGCCGAACATCCGCGAGCACGATCGGACGCATCATTTCGATCGCGATCGCATCCTCGGCGGCATGGGCCGGCTGGGGCTGCTCGGCATCTCGGTGCCGCAGGAATACGGCGGCGCGGGGATGGACTACATCGCGCTCGGGCTCGCCAGCGAGGAGCTGGAATACGTCGACACGTCGCTGCGCGTGATCATGTCGGTGCATGCCGGCCTCAACTGCCTGTCGCTGCTGACGTGGGGCACCGAGGCGCAGAAGCAGAAGTACCTGGTGCCGCAGGCGCAGGGGACCAAGATCGCGGGATATGGCCTGACGGAGCCGAGCGCCGGCAGCGACGTGCGCGGGATGCAGTCGACGGCGGTGAAGCAGGGCGATCGCTACGTGCTGAACGGCGAGAAGAGCTGGATCTCGCTCGCCGACGTCGCCGATCACTTCCTGGTCGTCGCCTGGACCGATCTGGAGAAGAAGAAACAGCGCGACACGTCGGGGCTGACCGCGTTCCTCATCGAGCGTTCGTGGAAGGGGTTCACGAGCGGCCCGATGAAGGAGAAGTGGGGCATCCTCGCGGGCAACACCGGCTGGTTCAAGATGACCGACGTCGAGGTGCCCGAGGAGAACGTGCTCGGCAAGGTCGGCGAGGGCTTCAAGATCGCGATGTTCGCGCTGGACCAGGGGCGCTTCACGGTGGCGGCCGGCGCGACGGGGCTCATCCGCGCCTGCCGCGACGCGAGCGTCAGGTACGCGCTCGAGCGCAAGACGTTCGGCGTCGAGATCGGCCAGCACCAGCTGGTGAAGGAAATGATCGCGCAGATGGAGTCGGACTATCAGGCGGCGCGGCTGCTCTGGCTGCGATCGGGCTGGCTGAAGAACCGCGGCGAGCGCAACACGCGCGAGACCGGTCTCGCCAAGTGGTTCGCGACGGTCGCGTCGGAGCGCGCGGCCGGCGACTGCGTGCAGATCCACGGCGCCAACGGCTACTCCGACGAGTACCCGGCCGGACGCTTCTACCGCAACTGCAAGGGCGCGGTCATCTACGAGGGCACGCGCGAAATCCACAAGCTGATGCAGGCCGACTACCTGCTCGGGTACCGCGTCGATCGGCCGACGCGCTGCGAACTGCCGAAACACTCATGACCAATTCCGATCTCTCGCTCGAATTCCTGCGGGTCGTCGAGGAGGCCGCGATCGCGTGCGCGCACACGATGGGCCAGGGCGACCGCCATCATTCCGATCAGGTCGCCGTCGAAGCGATGCGGCGGGTGATGGACACCGTGCCGATCGACGGGACCATCGTCATCGGCGAGGGCGAGCGTGACGAGGCGCCGATGCTCTTCATCGGCGAGAAGGTCGGCATGGTGCACGCGAAAGAGGTGCACGGCCCGCGGCCGGTGCGCTTCGCCGAGGTGGACATCGCGGTCGATCCGCTCGAGGGCACGAACCTGTGCGCCACCGGCGCGGCCAACGCGATCGCCGTGCTCGCGGCGTCCGACAAGGGCGGCCTGCTGCACGCGCCCGACCTCTACATGGAAAAGCTGGTCGTCGGGCCGAGCTCGAAGGACCACGTCAGCCTCGACGCGCCGGTGCACGACAACCTGAAGGCGATCGCGCGCTGCCTCGGCCGCTCGGTCGAAGACCTCGTCGTCGTGGTGCTGGATCGGCCGCGGCACGAGAAGCTGATCGCCGACATCCGCGCGACCGGCGCGCGCATCCGCCTGATCGGCGACGGCGATCTGTCGGCCGGCATTTCGGCGGCGGTCGTCGGGAGCGGCGTGCACGCGGTGATGGGCACCGGCGGCGCGCCGGAAGGCGTCCTGTGCGCCGCGGCGATGCGGTGCCTCAACGGAGAGATTCTCGCGCGCCTCGTCGTCAACAAGCCGGAGCACGAGGAGCGGTGCCGCGCCATGGGGATCACCGACTTCAAGCGCGTGTACCGCGCGAAGGATCTGGCGCCCGGCACGCACATCATCTTCGCCGCCACCGGCGTGACCGACGGGACGTTGATGCGCGGCGTGCGGTTCTTCGGCGACGGCATCCGGACGAGCTCGGTGATCATGCAGAACGAGCCGCACCGGATCCGCTTCATCGACAGCATCCACGTGCAGACGTCGGCGGACGTCAAGATTCGATTCTGACCACCGTCCAGGCGGCAGCCGGCGGCAACTGGCAGCGGAACGTGATGGCCGTCACCGCCGTCAGCTTTCTCGGCTACACCGGCTTCACGCTGGTGATGCCGTTCCTGCCGCTCTTCATCCAGCAGCTCGGCGTCACCGATGTGGGCGCGATTGCCGTGTGGACGGGCCTGAGCCTCGGCGTCACCCCCGGCCTGACCGCGTTGCTCGCGCCGGCGTGGGGCCGGCTCGGCGATCGGTACGGCCGCAAGATCATGGTGGAACGGTCGCTCGCCAGCTTCGTCGTCCTCTTCGCCGCGATGGCGTTCGTGACGCGCGCCTGGCACGTGCTCGCGGTGAGGACCGTGCAGGGCCTGTTCGCCGGCTACGGATCGCTGTCGGTGGCGATGGCCGCCGAATCGGCGCCGCGCGATCGGATGCCGAACGCCATCGGCCTCGTGCAGACGGCGCAGCGCCTCGGGCCAGGCGTCGGCCCGGTCATCGGCGGCATCCTCGCAGGACTCGTCGGCCTGCGACGCGCGTTTCTGGCGACGGCGCTCTTCTACGCGGTCGCGCTGGTCGTGGCATTCGTGATGTATGACGACAAGGCCACGCACGCGAACCTCGAGCACCGTGAGAACCTCGAGAACCTGGAGAACCTCGAGAACCCCGAGAACCTCGAGCACCGTGAGAACCTCGAGAACCTCGAGAACCTCGAGCACCGTGAGAACCTCGAGAACCTCGAGAACCTCGAGAACCTCGAGAACCTCGAGAACCTCGAGAACCTCGAGAACCCCGAGAACCCCGAGAACCTCGAGAACCCCGAGAACCCCGAGAACCGTGAGAACCACTGTAGAACCCCCGTCACCTTCCACGACGTCCTCGCCTTCGAGAACTTCCTGCTGATGATGGCCGTGATCTTCGGGCTGCAGTTCGTCGACAGGAGCTTCGGCCCGGTGCTGCCGTTATACGTGGAGCAGGTCGGCGTCGATCACGCGAAGGTCGCGTTCGTGTCGGGCGTGTTGTTTTCGATCATGGCGGCGACCGGCGCGATGGGGCACCACATCTGCGGCAGACTGCTGAAGACGTTCTCCGCGAGAACCGTGATCGCGTCGGCGACCGCGACCGCCGCTGCGGCATCGGGGTTGTTCGCGTCGGCGCACGTGCCCGTGCTCTACGTCGCGTCGGCCATATTCGGCGTCGGCATCGGCGCGGCGATGACGGCGGCCTACAGCGCCGCCGGCGCGGTGATTCCGCCGAGCGCGCACGGCACCGGCTTCGGCGTGCTGACCAGCGCGTCGCTCGTCGGCATGGCGATCAGTCCGTTCTTCGCCGGGTTCGTCGGCGGCAGCGGCATCCGGATCGTGTTCTTCGTCAACATGGCCATCATGGCCGGCTGCGCGCTGCACGTGTGGCGCAGCATGTCCGCGGTCGACGATGCGGCGCGTGTGGGTTGATCCGGCGTCGCCGCAGCGCGACGCGATCGAGGAGGCCGGCAAGTGGATTCGCGCCGGACGCGTCGTCGCGATCCCGACCGACACGCTCTACGGCCTCGCCGCCGATCCCTTCAGCGACGCCGCCGTCGACGCGCTGTTCGCGGCGAAGGATCGGCCGGCCGAGCGGGCGGTGCCGCTGATCGCGGGGGATCGCGAGCAGGTCGAGCGCGTCCTCGGCCGGCTCACGCCGCTCGGCGCGGCGCTCGCGGAGCGCGGCTGGCCCGGACCGCTGACGCTCGTCGTGGCGGCGCCGCGATCGCTCGCCGCCGGCGTGACGGGTGGAACAGGTACAGTGGGCGTGCGCGTCCCGAATCACGCCGTGGCGCGCGCGATTGCCCGCGCCGCCGGCGGGCCGGTGACCGCGACGAGCGCGAACATCAGCGGCCAGCCGGCGACCGACGATCCCGATCGCGTCGAGGCTGCGCTCGGCGGCCGGATCGAGATGCTGGTGGACGTCGGCCGTACGGCCGGCGGGCTGCCTTCGACGATCGTGGACGTGACGGGCGCCGAGCCGCGGCTGATTCGTGCCGGCGCGGTGCCGTGGGACGAGATGGTGACATGGCTGTAACCAGAAAACCGCACGGCGAACGAGCGGCGCTCGTCGGCCTCGTGTCGGGCCGCGCGCGGCGGATCGAAGCCGAGCGATCGCTCGAAGAGCTCGCCGGGCTCGCCGAAGCAGCGGGAGCGACCGTCGTCCTGCGCGTGCTGCAGGAACGGCCGAAGCCGGATCCGTCCACGTTTCTCGGCTCCGGCAAGGTCGAGACGCTGGGGGCGTCGTGCGCCGAGCTCGACGTCGACGTGGTCGTGTTCGACAACGAGCTGTCGCCGGCGCAGCTGCGGCAGATCGAGAAGGTGGTCGGCCGGAAGATCGTCGACCGCACGCAGTTGATCCTGGACATCTTCGCGCGGCGCGCGCGGACGCGCGAAGGCAAGCTGCAGGTGGAGCTGGCGCAGCTGAAGTACATGCTGCCGCGGCTCGTCGGATCCGCCGACGCGCTGTCGCGGCTCGGCGGCGGCATCGGCACCCGGGGGCCGGGCGAAACGAAGCTCGAGTCGGATCGCCGGCGCATCCGCGTCCGCATTCACGCGATCGCGGAGGACATCGAGCAGGTGCGCAAGCGCCGCGCGCAGTTGCGCGAGCGGCGGCAGAAGCAGTCGGTGCCGACGGTCGCGCTGGTCGGCTACACCAACGCGGGGAAGACGACGCTGTTCAACGTGCTGACGCGGGCGGACGCCGAGGCGTCGAACGCGCTGTTCGTGACGCTCGATCCGCTCGTCCGCCAGGTGCGGCTGCCGGACAACCGCGAGCTGCTGGTGTCTGACACCGTCGGGTTCATCGACCGGCTGCCGCATGCGCTCGTCGCCGCGTTCCGCGCGACGCTCGAAGAGGTGGTCGACGCCGACCTCGTGCTGCACGTCATCGACGCGGCGGCGCCGGACCGCGACCGCCGGATGGCCGCCGTCCGATCGGTGATGGAAGAAGTCGGCGCCACCGAGGTGCCGATGATCGAGGTCTACAACAAGTGCGACGCGCTGACGCCCGACGAGAAGCGCCGGCTGCACGATCAGGATCCGTCGGCGCTCTGCATCTCCGCCCTGACGCGCGAGGGCATAGACGAGCTGGTCGACACGATCGCCTCCCGCCTCGCGCTGGACGTCCGCCGCATCACGCTGACCTTCAATGCCGACGATGCGTCGGACCGCGAGCGCATCGCGCGCGTGTACCGCCACGCCACCGTCATCCAGCACGAAGCGCGCGACGGCCAGGTCGTGATCGTGGCCGACGTGCCGCGCCGGTTGCTCGGCTGGCTCGACGGCCGCTCGCTATAATGATCTGTTGATGCCGCCCGGACGCCCGGCGCAGACGTGCTCGGCGCTCGCTGCCCTGATGGTCGCGGCGCTCCTGACCGCGTGCGCGCCCAAGGTCGTGCCGCTGCCGACCGTCACGACGCCCAGATACCCGGACTTCATCCAGCCCGCCATTCCGGCCGCCTTCACCGGCTCGCCGGTGGAGACGACGCAGGCGCGCGGGTGGACGTATCTGCAGGCCGGCGATCTGCGGAGCGCCGAGCGCGAGTTCTCGCTCGCGCTGAAGACCGTCCCCGCGTTCTCGCCGGCCGAGGACGGCCTGGGCTGGGTGGCGCTGGCGAACAAGGACGCGAAGTCGGCGCTCGCGCACTTCGACCGCGGCCTCGAGCGGCAGGACGCCGACGTGTCGGCGTTGGTCGGCCGCGGGCAGGCGCTGCTCGCGCTGAGCCGCACCGACGAGGCGCTCGCCGCGTTCCGGTCCGCGCTGGCCGCCGATCCGTCGCTGGCCGACATCCGCCGACAGGTCGACGTGCTGTCGTTCCGCGGCGTCGAGCAGAACGTGGAGAAGGCGCGCCAGGCCGCGCGCGCCGGGAAGACCGACGACGCGATCCAGGCGTACACCCAGGCCATCACGAGCTCGCCCGACAGCCCGTTTCTGTATCGCGAGCTGGCGGCGGTCGAGCGGCAGAAGGGGGACGTCGGCGCCGCGCTGGAGCACTTCCGCAAAGCGGTCTCGCTCGATCCGAACGACGCGCGGACCGTCGAGCAGATCGGCGAGCTGCTCGAGCAGTCGGGGGACGTCGAGGGCGCGGCGAAGGCGTACGGCGACTCGCTCGCGCTCGAACCGAACCCGGCGGTCGAGCAGCGGCTCGAGCAGGTCCGCGCCAGGATCGCGCTCGCGCGGCTGCCCGCCGAGTACCGCGCGATCGATCAGGCGCCGCAGATCACGCGCGCCGATCTCGCGGCGCTGATCGGCATCCGCCTCGCGCCCCTGCTCGACGGCCCGCGCAGCCGCGACGCGGCGCTCATCACGGACGTGCGCAATCACTGGGCGGCCACGTGGATCGTGGCGGTGGCGCGCGCCGGCGTCATGGAGCCGTACGCCAACCACGCGTTCCAGCCGCGCAGCCTCGTCCGCCGCGTCGATCTGGCGCAGGCCGTGGCGCGTCTGCTCGCGAAGATCGCCGCGCGGCATCCCGATCAGCGGCCGCCGTGGGAGAACGCGCGGCTGAAGTTCAGCGATCTCGCGGCCGGCCACCTCGCGTATCCGGCCGCGTCCGCCGCGGTGGCCGCCGGCGTGATGAAGACCGCGGCCGGCGACGCGTTTCAGCCGTCGCGGCCCGTGAGCGGCGCCGAGGCGATCGAGGCCATCGACGCGCTGCGCACCCTCGCCGGCCTATGACCGCGCTCACGCCGGCCAACCAGCTGACGCTCCTGCGGATGCTGCTGATCCCGGCGTTCGTCCTGCTCGTCGTGTACGGCTACTCGGGCTGGGCGCTCGCCGTCTTCGTCGTGGCCGGCGTCACCGATGCGCTCGACGGGCTCATCGCGCGGCGTTCGGGCCAGAAGACCACGCTCGGCGCCTGGCTCGATCCGATGGCGGACAAGCTGCTGCTGGTCAGCACCTTCATCGTGCTCACCGTGCCGGGTCTCGGCCTGACGAATCGCCTGCCGCTGTGGCTGACGATCATGGTGATCAGCCGCGACGTCGTCATCGTGCTCACCGTCGCGATCGTCAACCTCGCGATCGGGCGGCGGACGTTCCGGCCGTCGATGTGGGGCAAGCTCGCGACGGCGGTCTACATCCTGACCGCCGTCTGCGCGATGCTGTTCAACTATCTCGGTTACCACTCGCTGCTGTTCGACCTGTTCGTCTGGGCGTCGCTGGCGATCACGTTGATTTCCAGCCTGCATTACATCTGGCATGCCGCGCGGATCATCGAGGCGCACTCGTGACTGCCGACTGCGGATGCCGGATCCGATTGAGGATGGGCCAATGAAGAGAGCCCTGACGGCTGCGGTCGTTGTCGCGGCCTGCCTCGCGTTCGGTCTGTGGCGGACCGCGGCGCAGACGCCGAAGCAGGCGGTCGTCGAGACCACCGCCGGCACGTTCGTCATCGATCTGACGCCCGAGTCGGCGCCGAACACGGCGGCGTACTTCATGAAGCAGGCGTCGGACGGCGCGTACGACGGCACGACCTTCCACCGCGTCGTCAAGTACGGAATGGTACAGGGGGGCGATCCGCTGACGAAGGACCCGGCCAGACGCGCGCAGTACGGCACCGGCGGACTCAACGCGGTGAAGGCCGAAGCCCGCGCGCCGAAGATGACGCGCGGCTCGGTTGCCGCCGTCATGGTGCCGGGGAAACCCGACAGCGCGGGCTCGCAGTTCTTCGTCGTCCTCGCCGATCAGCCGGCGCTCGACAACCAGTACACGGTGTTCGGCCGCGTATCGGACGGCATGGACGTCCTGCAGAAGATTTCCGAGACGCCCGCCGACGACAAAGGGCTCGCGACCGAGCGCATCGAGATCCGGCACGTCACCATCCGCGACACGCCCGCCGAGCCCTTCGTGACCGAAACGCCGGAGCAGCTCGCCGACTATCGCGCCGTGCTCGACACCGGCGACGGCCCCATCACGATCGAATTCTTCGTCGCCAAGGCGCCGAACACGGTGCGGCAATTTCTGCGGCTGGCTACCGCCGGCGTCTACAACGGGATGGCGTTCCATCGCGTGGCGCCGGGATTCGTCATCCAGACCGGCGCGCTGTCGAGCCGCACCGTGCCGCTCACCGACAAGCAGCAGAAGCTGGTGCACAACCTGCCGCCGGAATTCAACGACACGAAGCACGTCAAGGGCATCGTGTCGATGGCGCGCGGCGACGCGCCCGACAGCGCGCAGACGTCCTTCTTCATCTGCACCGGCGCGTCGACCGCGCTCGACGGTCAGTACACCGCGTTCGGGCGCGTCGTCGACGGCATGAACATCGTCGACGCGATCGAGCAGACGCCGCGCGACGGCGAGACGCCGAAGACGCGGATTGAGCTCAGGACCGTGAAGATCGAAAAGAAGCCCGGCGCGTGAGCGGACGCCGGCGCGGTCGAGGCGGTGGCGCGACCGCGCGCTACGACGAGGCCGACGTCGGAACGACTCGCGTCACCTTGACGGGCACGCCGACCACGTATTCCACCTGGATTCGGTCGCCGGGCTCGAGGTTGTTGCCGATCACCGCCTCGGGACCGATGCGCGCGACGTTGACCTGGCCGTCGGGATCGTCGACGTCGGTGAAGAACACGTCCCACGACACCTGGCCGTGGATGCTCACCGGTTGGACCTTCTTGAGGATGCCGTCGCGGGTGCCCTTCAACATAACTCGTGAGTTGGAGGATATCAGGATTTGGGGACTCGGGGATTCGAGAATCTGCGGACGCGGCGATCAGTCGTCGGGCCCGACGTTCGCATCCTCGAGTTCGAACGGGAGCCTCGCGTCTCCGGCGTCCGTCGTGAAGTTGTGCACGCTGACGCCGAGGAGCCGGATCGGACGCGCGCCCGCCTCGGTCTTGTCGAGCAGCTTGAGGGCGCGCGCCGTCAGGTCGGCGACGTCGCGCGTCGGCGCAGCGGTGTGGCTGCGCGTGATCGTCGTGAAATCGTCGTACCGCACCTTGATCGTCACCGTGCGCGCCAGCAGGCTCTTGCGCGCCAGCCAGCCGATCGCGTGCGCCGCGAGCTCCGCGATCTCGCCGCGCACGGTGCTCAGGTCGACGAGATCCTCGGGATAGGTCGTCTCCGACCCGGACGACTTCGCGTCGCGATTCGGCACGACGGGGCGATCGTCGACGCCGCTGGCGAGCTGCCGCAGCCAGTCGGCCATGCTGCCGACCGCGTCGCGCAGCAGCTGCGCGTCGGCCGCGCGGACGTCGACCAGCTTGTCGATGCCGCGGGCCCGCAGCTTCTTCGCGGTCACGGGACCGACGCCCCACAACGCGTCGACCGGGAGCTGCTGCAGGAACGGTTCGACGCGATCCGGGCTGATCACGGTCAGCCCGTCCGGCTTCTTCCAGCCCGACGCGATCTTCGCGAGGAACTTGTTGGGCGCCACCCCGGCTGACGCCGTCAGCGCCGTGGCCTCGCGGATGCGCTGCTTCAGCCGTCGGGCCACCGCCGTTCCCAGCGTCTCGCCCCACGTGTTTTCGGTGACGTCGAGGTACGCCTCGTCGAGCGACAGCGGTTCGACGAGCGGCGTCACCTCGCGGAAGATGGAGAAGACCGCGCTCGACGCCGCCTTGTACCGCGCGAAATCGGGCCGGACGATGACGAGCGAGGGGCAGAGGCGGACGGCCTTCGCCATCGACATCGCGGAGTGGACGCCGAACGCGCGCGCCTCGTAGCTGGCGGCGGCCACCACGCCGCGCTGCTGCGGGCTGCCGCCGACGGCGACCGGCCTGCCGCGCAGCGACGGATCGTCGCGCTGTTCGACCGACGCGTAGAACGCGTCCATGTCCACGTGCAGGATGCGGCGGAGAGTCGACGGTTGAGGGTCCACGGTGGCCGATGCGGTTGACTAACTGTCGACTGTCGACGGTAAACTGTCAACTTCATGCCACAGTTCATTTACACGATGAAGGGGTTGGGCAAGGTTCATCAGCCCGACACCCGCGTGCTCGAAGACATCTGGCTCTCGTTCTACTTCGGCGCCAAGATCGGCGTCCTCGGCCTCAACGGCGCCGGCAAGAGCTCGCTGCTGCGCATCATGGCGGGCGACGACCACCAGTTCACCGGCGAAGCGTTTCCGGCCGAGGGGATTTCGATCGGGTTCCTGCAGCAGGAGCCGACGCTCGATCCGAAGAAGACGGTGCTCGGCAACGTCGAGGAAGGCGTCGCGCCGATCAAGGCGCTGCTGACGCGGTACGACGAGGTGAACGCGAAGCTCGGCGAGGACCTCTCGCCCGAGGAGATGGACAAAGTCCTCGAAGAGCAGGGGAAGCTGCAGGACAAGATCGACGCCTCGAACGCGTGGGACCTCGACTCGCGTCTCGAGCTCGCGATGGACGCGCTGCGGCTGCCGCCGCCCGACGCCGACGTGACGAAGCTCTCCGGCGGCGAACGCCGGCGCGTCGCGCTCTGCCGGCTGCTCCTGCAGTCGCCGGACCTGCTGCTGCTGGACGAGCCGACCAACCATCTCGACGCCGAGTCCGTCGCCTGGCTGGAGCAGTTTCTCAAGGAGTACCCGGGCACCGTCGTCGCGGTGACGCACGATCGGTATTTCCTCGACAACGTCGCCGGCTGGATTCTGGAGCTCGATCGCGGCCACGGCATTCCGTGGGAGGGCAACTACTCGTCGTGGCTCGATCAGAAGCAGAACAGGCTCGCCCAGGAAGAGAAGGCGGAAACGCGGCGCCAGAAGACGCTCGAGCGCGAGCTCGAATGGATCCGCATGTCGCCGCGCGCGCGTCAGGCCAAAGGCAAGGCGCGCCTCAACGCGTACGAAGAACTGCTGACACAGGACACGGCGCAGAAGATCGAGACGGCGGAAATCTACATCGCGCCCGGTCCTCGCCTCGGCGACCTCGTCGTCGAAGCGCGCGGCCTGCGCAAGGGCTACGACGACAACCTCCTGATCGACGGGCTCGACTTCACGCTGCCGCGCGGCGGCATCGTCGGCGTCATCGGGCCGAACGGCGCCGGCAAGACGACGCTGTTCCGCATGTTGACCGGCCAGGAGAAGCCCGACGGCGGCACGCTGAAGGTCGGCGACACGGTCCAGATCGGCTACGTCGATCAGAGCCGCGAGGCGCTCGACGCGAAGAAAACGGTGTGGGAGGAGATCTCGGGAGGGAACGACGAAATCGAACTTGGGAAGAAGAAGGTCGCGTCGCGCGCGTACGTGTCGTGGTTCAACTTCAAGGGGGCCGCGCAGCAGCGGAAAGTCGGCACGCTGTCGGGCGGCGAACGCAACCGCGTCCACCTCGCGAAGCTCCTGAAGAAGGGGAGCAACCTGCTGCTGCTCGACGAGCCGACCAACGATCTAGACGTCGACACGCTGCGCGCGCTCGAAGAGGCGCTGCTCAACTTCGCCGGCTGCGCCGTCGTCATCAGCCACGACCGATGGTTCCTCGATCGCATCGCGACGCACATGCTGGCGTTCGAAGGCGACAGCCAGGTGGTCTGGTTCGAGGGCAACTACCAGGACTACGAGGCCGACCGCCACCGCCGGCTCGGGGCGGAAGCGGATCGCCCGCACCGCATCAAGTACCGTAAACTCACGCGATGATGCCGCGACGACGCCCCGCGCAGACGCCGCAGACGCCGCGAATGCGAATCGTGCCTGCGGTTGCGGCGTGCTCGGCGGGCCTCGTGGCGGCGCTGATCGTCGCCGTTCCGGCGCGGCCGCGCGCCGACTCGCGGTTCGACGCGCTCGTCGCGCTGGCGACCGAGAAGATGGCGGCGTATCACGTGCCCGGCGTCGCGCTCGGCGTGCTCGACAACGGGGCCGTCACCATCCGCGGCCTCGGCGTGACGAACGTCGAGGATCCGCTGCCGATCACCGAGCACACGGTGTTCCCGATCGCGTCGATTTCGAAGACGTTCGCCGCGACGGCGATGATGCGGCTGGTCGAGCAGGGGAAGGTCGACCTGAAGGCGCCCGTTCGCCGCTACCTGCCGGACTTCCGAGTCGCCGACGAAGCGGTGAGCCGCGACGTGACCGTCTGGCACCTGCTCACGCATACCGGCGGATGGGAAGGACAGGTGTCCGGCCCCGAACGCGGCGAGGATACGCTGCGCAACTTCGTGGCGAGCCCGGCGGTGACCGGCCTCATGCAGCTCGCGCCGCCCGGCGCCGCGTGGAGCTACAACAACGCAGGCTTCAGCATCGCCGGCCGCGTCATCGAAGCGGTGACCGGGCAGTCGATCAACGCGGCCATCCGCGATCTCGTCTTCGCGCCGCTCGGTCTGCAGCACGCCGGCACGACCGCCGGCGACTTCATCGTCAATCGCTTCGCTGCGGGTCACAGCAACCACGGCGCCGGCGCGCCGACGCTGCAGCGGCCGTTCGTCCCATCGACGAGCGTCACGGCGGGCGGGGTCGGCGTGTGCATCACCGATCTGTTGACGTACGCCCGCTTCCATCTCGGAGACGGCACGTCCGCCTCGGGCGAGCGCGTGCTCAGTCGTGCCTCGCTCGATCTGATGAAGACGCCGCAGCTGCGCAAGCAGGGGAACGACGACGACATCGGCATCGCGTGGCACCTGCGGCAGGTCGGCCCGATCCGGACCGCCGGCCACGGCGGAACCCTGTCGGGTCACATTCTGCTCCTCGAGCTCGTCCCGGAACAACACTTCGCGATTGCGATCCTGACGAATTCGAGCGACGGGTGGCGGCTGATTCAGGACGTCGAGCGTGCCGCCCTCGCGTCGTACCATCACGCGACGTTCGCGCCGAACCAGGCGATCGCGCACCGTGGGCTCGTCGAAACGCTGCCACGTGTCGAGATCCTCGCGGCGCAGCCGGATCCTGCCCCCTACGTCGGAAGCTACCGGCGTCCGATGAACACGACGATGGTCCGCGTCGACAACGGGCATCTCGTCGTGGAGGTGCGGCCCAACGGCGGCGAGCCGCAGCCGCCGATGCCGATCGCGTTCTATGGCCCCGACCGCGCGGTGGTCACCGAGGGCGGCGACAAAGGGCAGTCGATCGAATTCGTACGCGACGCCGCCGGCGCCGTGCGGTGGATCCGCGTCGTCGGACGAATCGCGGTCAGAACGAGCGGGTGACGCCGACAGCTCGACGGAACACGGTCGGACGCTCGATTGCATTGACGCAACACCAGGCACGCAAAACACCATGTGTCGCAACATCAAGACGCTGTTCAACTTCGATCCACCGGCGACCGACGAAGAGATTCGCGCCGCCTCGCTGCAGTTCGTGCGGAAGCTCAGCGGCTTCAACGCGCCGTCGCAGGTCAACGAGAAGGCGTTCAACCGCGCCATCGACGACGTCGCGAAGATCGCGCGCCGGTTGATCGATTCGCTCGAGACGACGGCCGCGCCGAGGAATCGCGAAGAGGTCGCCGCCGCCGCCCGCGCGCGGTCGATTCAGCGCTTCGGCCGATGACCGCCGCCGTCCGCGCGGCGACGCACGGCGACGTCGACGCGATTGTCGCCCCGGTCAACGCCGCGTTCGCCGTGGAGCGCGCGTTCGTCGACCGCGACCGCACGCACGCGGGCGAGATCGCCGCTCTGCTCGCGACCGGACCGTTTCTAGTGGTCGACGACGGTCCGGGCGCGCTCCTCGCCTGTGTGTATCTGGAGCGGCGCGGCGACCGTGCCTACCTGGGCATGCTGTCGATCCATCCGTCGCAGCAGGGCAGGGGGTTGACCCGGACGCTAGCGGTGGAGTAGACGCGCGGCATCCGGCCAGAATTCTTCCCACGCGTTGCCGCCGATGCGGGTGGCAAACCCGAGAGCCGAGCGCGTGATCGTCTGGCCCGCGGTGGTCGCGCTCGGCGGCAGCCACGCGTTCTCGATCACGTTGTTGACGGTGTTGCCGACGTACCGGCCCCAGGCGGGATGCAGTCGCCCGTCTCGCCGCTGCGTGACGAACGCCGTTTTGATGGCCCACCTCGCGCGCGCGCCGATGCTGCCGTGGCCCATCCGCACGTACCGCGGTTCTTCACCCCACAGCGCGCCGACGCCGGCCTCGAGCGTGTTCGAGATCGCCACGTCGGCCTCGCGCTGCAGATATCGCTTGCCGGCGCCGCTCCACGTCCGACCCCACTCCTCGGGCTGGTTGAACGCCGTCTGCCACGCGGCGCCGAGCGGCCCGACGACGAGGAGACTGAGCGGTCCGACCGTCCCGTCGACGATCCAGTTCACCCGCTGCTCGGGCGTGATTGGGGTGTAGTCTAGCGTTTGACATATTGCGGAGCGGGGTAGAATCAACAGGAACCCCACACAGCACGTGGCAGCAAGGCGCATCGCGTACACGCGATCATTATCGACGATCGCTATGGTCGGGCTGCTGTGCGCGACGCTCGCAGCGCAGCAGCACGGCGTCGTCGTCGATCAGACCGGTCTGCCGCTGCCCGGCGCGCGCGTCGACCTGAAACGCGGCGACCAGACGCTCGCCACGGTGTTCACGGGCCTCGACGGCGCATTCGATCTGCCGGACGCGCGGCCCGCCGACTTCATCGACGTCTCGCTCGACGGGTTCGAAACGGCGCATATCGAAGGTGCCAACGCGCAGCGCATCGTGCTCGCGCTCGCGCATGCGACGCTCACCACCGAGGTCGTGGCCTCGGCGCTGACCTCGTCGGGCGCGTCGATGGAGCATCTGGGCAGCACGATGAGCGCCCCGCTCGCGCAGCGGCTGCCGGCGCCGCGCCCGCGCATCCTGCAGTCGACGACGCTGCTGCCGGCCGTCATCCGCGGACGCGACGGCCTGCTGCGCATCGGCGGCACGCGCCCGCACGAATCGACGCTCTGGATCGACGGCTTCGATGTCACCGACCCGGTCAGCGGGACGACGACGCTCGATCTGCCGAACGAGAGCGTCCGCGGCATGGCGGTGCTGCGCGAACCGGTGTCGGCGGAGTTCCGCGACGTGCTCGGGTCGGCGGCGTCGATCGAAACGACGCCGGGCACCGATCGGTGGCGCGGCGGCGTCCAGGGATTCATTCCGCGGCCGCGCCTGAGCCGCCTGGGTCTCGGCAAGATCGAAGCGTTCTTCCCGCGCGCGTACGTCGGCGGCCGCCTCGGCATCGCGCGCTTCTTCGCGTCGACCGAGTTCAACTTCGAGCGCGTGCCCGTGCCGGGCGTCACGGGCGAATCGGGCCGGCCCAACATCGGCACGACCGGCGTCACCTCCTTCGCGCGGTTCGACCTCCAGCCGTCGACGCGCCACAGCGTCACCATCGAGGCGCTCTCGGCGCCGGCGACCACGACGGCGTCGGGGCTCAGTTCGCTGCGGCCGGAGGGCACCGTGCCCGACGTCGACGTCAACGACACGTTCGGCGGCGTCACCGATCACCTCGTGATCGGGTCGCGCGATCTCCTCACGCTCCGGTTCGGCGTGGTCGCGCGCCACACGGCGCTGTCGGCCAACGGCAGCGGCGACGCCGTGCTGACGCCGGAAGGCTGGCGGCAGAACTGGTTCTCGAACGTCGACGTCAACGGCGTCCGCGAGTCGGCGTCGATCACGTGGGAGCGCGACGGGATGACGCTGGCGGGCGCGCACGCCGTCTCCGTGAACGCCGGGCTGAAGCATCGCGGCATGGACGGCATGGTGAGCGACGCGCCGATCCGGATCGTGGACGAGGGCGGCGGGCTCGTGCGGTCGATCGATTTCCTGTCGGCGAGCAAGCTGACGCCGGCCGACACGGGCGGCGGCGTCGGCGTCCGCGATCTGTGGGACCTGACGTCGCGGCTGCAGGTGGATCTCGGGCTGCGCCTGGACGGCGGCGGCTCGTCCGACCGCCTGGTGCCGGGGCCGCGCGTGGGCGTCCGCTACGTGCTCGACGACGCCGGGCGCACGATCGTCCGCGGCAGCATCGGGCGGTACGTCGGACGCGTGCCGCTGTCCGCGAAAGCGTTCGGCCAGTTTCCGGTGCGCACGAAGATCACCTACGACCTCGAATCGCACGCGCCGGTGGCCGCCGTGACGTATCAGCCGACGGTCGACGCGCTGCCGCTGCCGCGCGCGGACGCGGCAGCGATCGAGGTCGAGCATCACCTGTCGGCCACGCTGGAGTTCCAGGCGGCGGTGCGCCAGCGGAACGGCTCGCGCCTGCCGACCGTCGTGGTGCCGGAGACGAGCGGGCCGGTGTGGCTGCTGGGGGTCGGCGAGAGCCGCTACCGCGAGCTGCAGCTCAGCGTCCGGAAGACCTGGCCGAACGCGTCGCAGCTGTTCGTCAGCTACGTCCGCTCGTCGAGCGTTGGCGAAGTGAACGACTTCGGATCGCTCTTCACGAACCTCGACGCGCCGGTGCTCGAGCCGGCGGGCCGGGCGCCGATGCCGGCCGACGTGCCGCATCGGCTGCGCGCCTGGGCCACGTATTCGCTGCCGCGCCGCGTGGTGGTGTCGCCGGCAATCGAGTGGCGGACCGGCTTCCCGTTCTCCGCGCTGACGGTCTACCAGCAGTACGCCGAGCCGCCGAACACCGAGCGGTACCCGCAGTACGTGTCGGCCGATCTCACCGTCTTCAAGACGTTCGATCTCTTCGGCCGGGCGATGGATCTGGGGCTGCAGTTCTTCAACTTCACCGGCCACGCGAACCCGCGCGACGTGGTGCAGGTGGTCAGCTCGCCGCAGTACCGCCAGTTCGCCGACACGTTCGGCGTCACGCTCGCCGGCTACATGCAGGTGAGGTGGAATTAGTCTTATATAGTAATATCGTTATATAATCGTGCGTCGAAGAGATGGCCGTGACGCACCTGCCCGCCCCGCTCGCCCGCATTCCGCTCCTCCGCTCGCTCGAACGCCGCCGGCGCCTGCCGCGCCTGCTCACCGCGCTGCGCGGCTACGACCGCCGCGTGTTCGGCGCCGACCTCGCCGCCGGCCTCACCGTCGGCCTGGTCGCGCTGCCGCTCGCGATGGCGTTCGCGATCGCCTCCGGCCTCTCGCCGCAGGCGGGCCTCTACTGCGCCGTGGTCACCGGGTTCGTCGTCTCGGCGCTCGGCGGCACCCGCACGCAGATCGCCGGCCCCACCGGCGCGTTCGTCGTCGTCGTGGCGGGAATCGCCGCGCGGCACGGCATCGACGGGCTCTTCACCTGCACGATGATGGCCGGCGTGCTGCTCGTGGCCATGGGCCTGACCGGCATGGGCGCCGCGGTGCGATTCATCCCGCGGCCCGTCGTGCTCGGCTTCACCAACGGGATCGCGGTGCTGATCGCCAGCACGCAAATCCGCGATCTGTTCGGCCTGCGCCTGGCGTCGGTGCCCGGCGAGTTCTGGCCGCGCCTCGTCGCGCTCGCGGCGGCGTCGCACTCGATCTCGTGGGCGGCGACCGGCGTGGCCGCCGCCGGCCTGGCGCTGATCGTGGTGACGAACCGCTTCGTGCCGCGCGTGCCCGGGACGATCCTCGCGCTCGTCGCGATGACGATCGCCGCGCGGCTGCTGCACCTGCCGATCGAGACGATCGGCACCCGCTTCGGCGGCATCCCGTCCGGCCTGCCGAAGATCGCGATTCCCACGTTCCACCCGAGCCTGGTGCCGGGGCTGATCGCGCCGGCGGTGACGGTGGCGATGCTCGGCGCGATCGAGTCGCTGATGTCGGCGATGGTCGCCGACAAGATGAGCCGCGATCGTCACAACTCGAACGTCGAGCTGGTGGCGCAGGGCGTCGCGAACATCGTCTCGCCGCTCGTCGGCGGGCTGCCGGCGACCGGCGCGATCGCGCGCACGGCGACCAACATCCGTTCCGGCGCGATGACGCCGGTCGCGGGCATCGTGCACGCGCTGACGCTCCTCCTCATCCTGCTCGTCGCCGCGCCGCTCGCGGCGGCGATCCCGCTCGCCGTGCTCGCCGCGATTCTCATGGTGGTGTCGTGGAACATGGGCGAGTGGCGCGAGATTCCGGAGCTGCTGCGGCTGACGAAGACGGATGTCTCCGTCTGGATCGTGACGTTCGGCCTCACCGTCTTCGCCGACCTCACGGTCGCCGTCGAAGTGGGGATGGTGCTCGCCGCGCTCCTCTTCATCCGCCGCGTCGCCGACACCACGACGGTGAGCGCGGTGACCGACGAGTACGTGCGGGACGGGCACGCGCACAGCCTGCAGCACCACGACATTCCCGACTACGTGCGCATCTTCCGCATTCACGGGCCGTTCCTGTTCGGCGCCACGGACAAGCTGCACGTCGTCACCGATCACATCGACGCGCTGCCGGACATCGTCATCCTGCGCCTGCGCAACATGACGGCGCTCGACGGCACCGGGCTGCGCGCGATCGAAGAGCTCGCCGACGCGTTGCACCAGGCCAACCGCGAGCTGATCCTGTGCGGCGCCAAGCATCAGCCGTCGCGGCTGATGGCGCGCGCCGACTTCCACCGCCGCGTCGGCGACGCGAACATCTGCGCGAACGTCCGCGAAGCGCTCGCGCGCGCGGCGCAGCTGCGCGAGCTGCGCCGGCTGGCGCGCGAAGGGGCCGTGGCATGATCGCGCCGTCCAGGGAGCTGCAGACGCTCAAGGCGGAGTTCTTCCAGGCGCTCGCGCATCCGATCCGCATCCGGCTGCTCGAAGTGCTGTCGGCGACGGGGGAGCAGAACGTGCAGGCGCTCCAGCAGCGCCTCGGGATCGAACAGCCGATCGTGTCGCAGCAGCTCGCCCGGCTGCGCGCCAACGGCATCGTCGTCTCGCGCAAGGAGGGAACGACGGTCACCTATGATCTGGCGGATCCGATGATTGCCGACCTGCTGGCGGTCGCGAAGGAGATCCTCAACCGGCGGCTCGTCGGCGCGCAGGCGCTCCTCCACGAGCTGCGCCGCGAGTCAGACGCGCGCGGCCGACGGCGTTAGCGTCGTCAGGAACTCGGCAAAGCGATCGTTGAACAGCGCGCCCGGCCGGCGCGCGCGGATCTGTTCGACGACCGCGGCTCCCGGCATGCCGAGCTCGACGAGGATCATTCCCGCCACGAGGGCCGATCGGTTGTATCCCATCCCGCAGTGCGACAGGACGCGGTGGCCGTCGGCGACGAGCGACGCGGCCATCCGCGCGATGGCGCGCAACTTCGTCCCGCACGGCATCACCTCGTTGTCGTCGCCGATGGGGAAGTACACGTACAGACAGCGATGGGTGGCGGTGGGAATGCAGGTGTCGAGGTCGCCCTCCAGATCGATGACGACGTCGATGCCCGCCTGCTCGGCGGGATCCCAGCAATCCAGCGCCGGCGAAATGAAGAGGTGGCCGGCGTCGTCGACCTGGAAGAGTTCCACGCCACGAGTATACAAACAGTTGACACGCGACAGTCGACGGCCGACAGTGTGCGCATGCGCGACGTCCGATATGCATTCCGTCTGCTTCGACGCGATCCGGGCTACGCCGCCGTCGCAATCCTGACGATGGCGCTCGGCATCGGTGCGACGACGACGCTCTTCAGCGTCGCGTACGGCGTGCTGATGAAGCCGCTGCCGTTCGCGGACGCCGCCCGCATCGTCCGCGTGGTGGAATCGCGCGGCGGCCATCAGGCCCGTCTGGCCGGCACCCTGACCAACGGCGCCTACTTCGAGTGGCAGGCGAAACACGACACGATCGAGGCCGTGGGCGGATACGGCGTCGGCGCCGCGAGCGCGACGGCCATGCGAACCGGCGCGTCGGAGCCGGTGCGGATCGCGGTGAGCAGCATGACGCCGTCGGCGTTCGCGGTGTTGGGCGCCCGTCCGCTGCGCGGCCGCATCTTCTCCGACGCCGAAGTGCCCGACGCGGGGATGAGCGGCGTCGACACGCCGAGGCCGGTGGTCATCTCCCATGGCCTGTGGCAGGACTGGTTCGACGGACGAGACGACGCGCTCGGCGCGGTGATCCGCCTGGACGACGTGCCGCACACGATCGTCGGCGTGATGCCGCCGTCGTTCGCGTTTCCGACGCCGGACGTGCGCGCGTGGAGGCCGATGCCGATTCCGCCGGTCATCCCGCGCAACAACCCGAAAGCGCGCAGCATGATGATCTTCGGGGCGCTCGCGCGCCTCAAGCCGGGCGTGTCGCCCGCGCAGGCCGCGATCGAGGCGACGGCGCGAGCGCGTCAGGCGCCGGATCCCGGCTATGCCGCGCTGGCGATGTTCGGGAGCAGCGCGCCGAGCGACGTCGTCGCGTCCCCGATGGCGGACGCGATGACCGCGGATGTGCGGCCCGCGATTCTGCTGCTGCTCGCGGCCGTCGCGCTGCTGCTGGCCACGGCCGTGGCCAACGTCGGCGGGCTGCAACTGGCGCGCGCGACGACGCGGCGCCGCGAAATCGCCGTCCGCGCGGCGCTGGGGGCGGCGCGGGTCGACCTCGTGCGCCAGCTCTTTGCCGAGAGTGCGCTGATCGCCGTTCTGGGCACCTGCGCCGGCGTGGCCGTCGCGTTCGCGCTCGGGCGCGCGCTGCCGTCGCTGCTGCCGGCCGACTTCCCGCGAGCGGCCGAGGTGTCGATCAACCTGCCGGTGCTGGCGTTTGCGGCGGCGCTGTCGTTCGCCGCGGGCATCGGCGCGAGCCTGATGCCGGCAACCGTCACCGCGCGCGTCGACGTCACCACCGCGCTCGCCGACGCGAGCGCGGCCTCCGCCGCGGGGGTATGGGCGTCGCGATCGGGACGGCTGCGCGCGTTCGTGATGGCGGCGCAGGTGGCCGTCGCGTCGCTCCTGCTCGTCGGCGCGGTGCTGCTGGGCCGTTCGTTCGTCGCGTTGATGCACGCCGATCGCGGCTACGATCCGGCGAACGTCCTGACGGCGCGTCTGGATCTGCCGCAGCGGGCCGACGGTCCGACCCACGCGCGGATCGCTGACGCGGTCGTCGAGCGCGTGCGAACGCAGCCGGGCGTCATCGCAGTCGCCGCCGGCAACGCGCTGCCGTTCATGAGCCTCGGCACCGCGCTCGGCACCGAAATGCCGTCGCCGACGAATCCGGCCGTCAAGATCCAGGTGCACGCGAACGTGCGGATGGTCAGTCCCGGTTATTTCGCCGCGCTGCGCCTGCCGCTTCTGCAGGGCCGTCTGCTGTCGGATTCCGACGGGGCGGGGTCGACGGCGATCGTCGTCAGCCGATCGTTCGTCGACCAGTACCTCGGCGCCGATCCGATCGGCAAACGCGTGCCGATGGCCGTCTCGAACACGGGCCCGCGGCTCTGGCAGGTGGTCGGCGTCGTCGGCGACATGCGTCAGGCCGCGGCCACTGATCCCGACACGCCCGATGTGTTTCTGTCGTATCGCGCCGACCCGGCCGGCTGGATCCGGGGCACGATCCACTTCGTCGTTCGCACGGCCGGCGAGCCCACCGCCTCCGTGCCGACGCTGCGTACGGCGGTACGTGAGCAGGATCCGACCTTCGCGCTCGATTCGATCATGACGATGGAGGAGCGCGTGGCGACGAGCCTGGCGAAGCCGCGGCTGTACGCGATCCTGCTGGCGGCGTTTGCGAGCGCCGCGCTGGCGATCGCGGGAGTGGGGCTCTTCGGCGTGCTGTCGTATGCCGTCGCCCAGCGGTCGCGGGAGATCGGCGTCCGCACCGCGCTCGGCGCGCAGGTGCACGACATCGTCGCGCTCGTCCTGCGGCAGGCGATCGCGGTCAGCGCCGCCGGCGTCGCCGCAGGGCTGTGGGCGGCGTTCGTGCTGACGCGGTACCTGTCGGCGTTTCTCTACGGCGTGACGCGCGGCGATGCCGTCAGCTATGCGGCGGTGGCGGTCGCGGTCGTTCTCGTCGTCGCGGCTGCGTGCATCGTCCCGGCGCGGCGCGCGGCGCGGCTCGATCCGATCGAGGTGCTGCGGCAGGCCTGACGGCGCGAACCCGAACGCCGTCGCCGGCGTCTCGGTCTTCCTGGCGTGCTGGAACTGGAGGAAGTTCGCCGCGGTGCGCCGCCTGGTGCAGCACGGCGCGGATCCGAATGTGCAGGATCCGAAAACCGGCCGGACGGCGCTTCACCGTGGCGTGGAGAAGGAATTCGACCCGGCGCAGCTGCGGTGGCTGATCGCGAACGGCGCGTCCGCTGACATCCGGGACCGCGACGGCGTCACGGCCAGAGCGCGCGCCGCGAGAAAACGAGATCGGCGATGGTTGGACGCGCTCGCGGGATCCGATTCACGCGATCGAACGCTCCGGTCCCGCGACGGCGTCGCGGGGCGCTCTCGCCCGCGCCCTACGACACCTTGCCTTTGAAGTACTCGATCGTCTTGACGAGCCCCTCTTCGAGCTGCACTTTCGGCTCCCACCCGAGGAGCGTCCGCGCGCGCGTGATGTCCGGCCGCCGCTGTTTCGGGTCGTCGGTCGGCAGCGGCTTGTAGATGATGCGGCTCGTCGCGCCGGTCATGCGGATAATCGTCTCGGCGATTTCCTTGATCGTCATCTCGCGCGGGTTCCCGATGTTCACCGGATCGTTTTCCTTCGACAGCATCAGCCTGATGATCCCGTCGACCAGGTCGGTGATGTAGGTGAAGCTGCGCGTCTGCGACCCATCGCCGAACACCGTGACGTCCTCGTTGCGCAGCGCCTGAGACATGAACGCGGGAACGGCGCGGCCGTCGTTGACGCGCATGCGCGGGCCGTATGTGTTGAAGATGCGCACGATCTTCGTGTCCACCCCGTGATACCGGTGGTAGGCCATCGTCATCGCCTCGGCGAACCGCTTGGCTTCGTCGTAGACGCCGCGCGGACCGACCGGGTTGACGTTGCCCCAGTAGGTTTCCTTCTGCGGATGCTCGAGCGGGTCGCCGTAGACCTCGGAGGTCGACGCGAGCACGAACCGCGCGCCTTTCGCCTTCGCGAGGCCGAGCGCCTTGTGCGTGCCCAGCGCGCCGACCTTCAGCGTCGGAATCGGCAGCTCGAGGTAGTCGATCGGGCTCGCCGGGCTCGCCCAGTGCAGCACGAAGTCGACCGGCCCGTCGATGTAGATGTAGTTCGTGACGTCGTGCTTGATGAACAGGAAGTCGCGGTTGGCGAGGTGCGAGATGTTCGCCGTGTCGCCGGTCAGGAGGTTGTCGATGCCGATGACCGAGTAGTCGCGGTCGAGGAGGGTTTCGGCGAGGTGCGAGCCGATGAAGCCGGCCGCTCCGGTGATGACGACGCGCTTTTTCATAGTCAACAGTCGGCAATCAACGGCCGACGCCCGCCGGCAGGTGACCTGTCGGCGCTCGACCGTCGGCGTCAGTACGCATGTTTGTGGAAGAAGCCGCGGAGCAGCGTGAGCCACATGATCTTGAGGTCGAGGCTCACCGACCAGTTCTCGATGTAGTACAGGTCGTATTCGATGCGCTTCTCGATGGACGTGTTGCCGCGCCAGCCGTGCACCTGCGCCCAGCCCGTGAGCCCCGCCTTCACCTTGTGCCGCAGCATGTACTGCGGGATGCGGTGCTTGAACTGCTCGACGAAGTGCGGCCGCTCTGGCCGCGGCCCGACGATGGACATGTCGCCGCGCAGCACGTTCCAGAGCTGCGGCAGCTCGTCGAAGTTCGACTTCCGCAGGAAGCGGCCGACCGGCGTCACGCGCGGATCGTTTTCGCGCGCCCACACCGGCCCGGTGTCGCGCTCCGCATCGTCGTACATCGAGCGGAACTTCCAGATGTCGATCCGCTTGCCGTCGAGGCCCATGCGCTCCTGGCGGTAGAACACCGGTCCGCGCGACGTCAGCCTCACAATCGCGGCGATCAGCGCGATCGGCAGCGCGAGCACCGCCAGCGCCGCCAAGGAGATCGCGACGTCGAGCGTTCGTTTGACGACGGCGTTGAACCCCTGCAGCGGGACGTCGTTGATGTTGATGACCGGGACGCCGTCGAGATCCTCGAGGCGCGCGCGCAGCGCGATCACCTGCAGCAGGTCGGGCACCACCTTCACGTCGACGCACTCGCGGCTCGTGCTCTCGATCAGCTCGAGCATCTGGACGTGCTGTTCCGGCGGCAGCGCGACGTACAGGTGATCGATCGATTCGCGTCCCGCGATGTCGGCGGCCTCGGCAATCGTGCCGAGCAGCGGCAGGCCGCGGTAGCCGAGGTGGTCGCCGGCGGCGCGATCGTCGACGAAGCCCACAATCTGATAGCCGAGCTCGCGGTGCTCGAGGATCTTGTCGGCCACGAGCCGGCCCAGCTCTCCCGCGCCCGCAATCAGAATCTTCTTGAGGCCGATGCCGGCGCGCCAGCGCCGCTCGAGGACCTCGCGCACCAGCTCGCGCGACGCGAACGTCAGCGCCACGTTCAGCACGAGGAAGGTCGCCCAGACCGCCTGCGAGACCTCGAACGCGCCGCGGTCCTTGGCGGCGCCGGTCGCGAAATACGTCTGCACGTACAACGTGGCGACGATGCCGAACACGACGGCGAGGATGCTGCCGACGAAGACGGCGAAGAAGTCGTCGACGCGCGATCGCCCTCGCCGCAGGCGATACAGTCCCTGCAGGTGGAACCCGAGCGGCACGAGGCCCATGACGAACGGCACCACGGTGAGGTACTGCCGCAGGGGCGGGACGCCCTTGGTAATCGGAATGATGCTGGTGAAGAACGACGTGTGGAACCGCAGCGCGTAGGCCAGCACGAACGCCGTCACGCCGAGCATGGCGTCGGACGCGATGTAGAACGTGACGAGGAGGCGGTTGTGCCTATTGACCATTCGTGTCGTGGATCAGCGATGCCATCTCGTCTCCGAACCGGACGCGGCTGAACCGCTCGGCGTGCGCGCGGATCGATCCGGGGTCGAACCTCTGCGCGGCTGCCCGGCGGATGCCTTCGGCGAACGCTTCAGGCGACGACTCCTCGACGAGGATGCCCGTGTCGCCGTCCACGATCGTCTCGCACGCGCCGCCGCGGCCGAGCGCGACGACGGGGCGCCCGCACGCCTGCGCTTCGAGCGGCACGATCCCGAAATCCTCTTCGCCCGTCAGCAGCGTCACCGTGGCGCGGCGGTAGCAGTCGCGCAGCACCTCGTCGGGCTGGCGGCCGAGGAAGGTGGCGGCGCCGCCGGCGTACGACTCCAGGTGCGCCCGCTCGGGGCCATCGCCCACGATCGTCAGCGGGACCTTCGCGAGCCGGCACGCGTCGATGGCGACCTCGATCCGCTTGTAGGGCACCAGCGCGGAAACGACGAGGGCGAGGGGAGCGCCGCGGCCGTCGGCCTCGGGCGACGCCGCGGGCCGGAAGAATTCGGTGTCGACGGGCGGATACACCACTATCGCCTCGCGATTATAGTATCGGCGGATCCTGCCCGCAACATAATGAGAGATAGCGACATAGCGGTCCACGCGCTCCGCCGTGTCGCGGTCCCATCTCGCCATCCGGGCCATCGCCGGCCGCATCAGCGCCGAGCCGACCGCGCCCAGCCGTTCCGGTCCGAAATACGCGTCGAACTGGTCCCACGCGTAGCGCATCGGCGTCAGGCAGTAGCAGATGTGCCGCGTCGTCGCGGGGCGGACGATCGACTTCGCGCAGCAGTGGCTGACGCTGACGACGGTGTCGAAGCGATCGAAGTCGAATTGCTCGACGGCCGTCGGCATCAGCGGGAGGTAGTGGCGGTAGAACCGTCCCGCGAGCGGCAGGCGCTGGATGAACGACGTGTGCGTGCGAAGGCGCTCGATCGTCGGGGACACGGAGCCGCGCACGTGCACCATCGTGAACAGTTCGGCGTCGGGAAAGCGCTCGCAGAGCACTTCGAGCGCTTTCTCGCCGCCGCGCATGCCCGTCAGCCAGTCGTGAACCAGGGCGAGTTTCAAGCAGCAGATCTCAACGCTCGACGGCGATGGCCGAGGCGTGGGCGGTGCCGGCCGACACTTCCTGATAGATGTCGTGGACCCGCTTCACCGACGCTTCCCACGAAAACTGTCGCGCGCGCGCGATGCCCTTCCGGCGCATGTCGCGTCGGACGCGCTCGTCGGTCAGGACGCGCTCGATGCCGTCGGCGATCGCGTCGGGATCGTACGGATCGACGAGCACCGCCGCGTCGCCGGTCACTTCGGGCAGCGACGACAGGTTCGACGTGACGACGGGCGTGCCGCTGGCCATCGCTTCGAGCGGCGGCAGCCCGAAGCCTTCGTAGAGCGACGGGAAGACGAAGACGCCGGCCAGGCGGTACATCACCGCCAGCGTTTCTTCGGGCAGGTATCCGAGGAACCGGACGTAGTTGTGCAGCTGATGCCGGTGCACGGCACGGCGCAGCGACGTGTACTTCGAGATCTCGTCGCCGATGATCACGAGCTTCAGGTGATCCAGTCCGCGCTTGCGGACGCGGTCGAACGCCTCGATCAGCCGCTCGAGGTTCTTGTGCGGCTTGACGTTGCCGGCATAGAGCACGAACTCGTCGTGGAGCTGATAGCGTTCGCGTACGCGCACGACGTCTTCCTCGCGCGGTTCCACGCCGAACCGCTCGTCGTAGGCGTTGTAGATGACGTCGATCTTCTCGGGCTCGGTGTCGACGAACCGCAGGATGTCGCGCTTGGAACTCTCCGATACCGTCAGCACGCGCGTCGCGCGGCGCGCGGCCATGCGGATCGACGTGCGCGCGTAGGCGAGCGCCATCCGGTTGGGCAGATATTGCGGGAACATCAGGTGGATGCAGTCGTGGATCGTGACGACCGATCGACACCGGACGAGCGGCGGCAGCACGTAGTGGGGCGCGTGGAACAGCGTCACCGCCTCGCGCTGCAGCGCCACCGGGATGCGCAGCTGCTCGGCGATCGAGTAGTTCGACGCCGTTTCCGCGACCGGCCGGAAGTTGCTGCCGAGCGACGTCAGCGACGCCGCGTCCTCGGGCCGGCAGAGCAGGACGAACTCGGTGTCGCGATCGAGTCGCGCGAGATGTCGCAGCAGGTTCCGGATGTAGGTCCCGATGCCGAAATCGTGCAGCTTGCGGGCGTCGATGCCGATCCGCACGGAATGATGATATCAGGCGGTGCGGCGTGTCGTCCGGGCCGAGCCGCGACGGTACACGCCTCGTGGTGCTAGCGGTCCCAATCGGCGTAGTCCAGGCGATAGCGGCGGCGCGCGTCGCGGCGCGCGCCGGGATAGACGCCCGACGCGCGCGCACGCTCGTCGAGCGCGCGCACCTCGGCGCCGATCGCGCCGGCGCGCTGCCGCACCTCCTCGATCGATGCCGTGCAGCCGGGGGAGACGACGCCCGGGAGCGCTTTCGCGTCGAACAGGGCGAACCACTCGCGCGAGAACCGGCCGACGATGCGTCCCTGGTAGCAGGCCGACGCGAACCGGCGCCAGTAATCGTCGAACGCGTCGGCGCGCCGGCCGAGATCCGCCATCGCCGCCTCGAAGCCGGCGGCCGCGCGATCCCGCTGTTCGTCCGCTTCGCTGCCGCCGCGCTCCTGCAGCGTGCGCGTCAGGCTGGTGAGCGGCGTGCTCGCGCTCGACGCGGCCGGCGGCCGTCCGGCGAGCAGGTCGGCCGCGTAGTCGACCGCGATCGCGAACGACAGGCCCTGGGCCACGGCGGATCGGATTCCGAGCGCGTTGACGCCGATCGCGACGCCCGTGCGGTCGACGAGGGGACCGCCGCTGTTGCCGGGGTTGATCGCGGCGTCGGTCTGCACGAGCGTGATGCCGCCGACGTCGCGCACGGCGCTGACGATGCCGCGCGTCACCGTGTTCTGGAGGCCGAGCGGCGATCCGAGCGCGACAACTTCCTGGCCGGGCCGCGCGCCAAGGCCCGAGCCGAGCGGGATCGTCGCCTGCGCGCCGTCGACCGCGCTCACTTTCACCACCGCGAGATCGAGCGCCGGGGCCGTCGCGTCGACGCGTCCGGTCGTCGTCGCGCCGTTCGCGCGGCGGATGGTGACCGTCAGGTTGTTCTGCACGACGTGCGCGTTGGTGAGGATCGTGTCGGGCTGCGTGAAGAAGCCGGTGCCGATGGCGCCGCTGGTTTCGATGCGGACGACGGCCGGCAGCAGTTGCGCGACGAGCTCTTCGAGCGACGCGGCCGGCGCCTTCTGCACGATCGGGGTCGGCGGGGGAGCGGCCGCCGTCGAATCCGGCGACTCGATGGCTGGCAGCGGCACGACCGCCGGCATCCGGACCATGTCGGGTTCCGGGTCGGCGGGCGCTGCGACCGCAGGCCGCGCCGCGACGGCTTCGCGTGCAGCCCGACCCGGCGCGGGGGCCGGCTCGCGGCTGTACCACCAGGCGGCGGCTGCAATCGCGGCGGCCGACACGGCCAGCGCCTTCAACGCGTTCGACATCGTACGTACTTCGGCCGATCTCCCCGTCCGCTCCATGGCGGCGGCGTCAGGCCTCGCCGCGCACGCGCAGATAGGCCGTCAGGAGCGGCGCCCAGACCGGATGGTGCTTGCGGTAAAACGCCAGCTGGCTCTGCCGGTAGGCGCGATTCGTCGCTGCCGGCGCCGATGCCGCCGAACGCCCTCGCAGGTGGACCACTTCGGCGGCGGGCGCGAACAGGATGCGGCGTCCCCGCGCGCGGATCGCGGCGCAGAAGTCGACGTCCTCCGTGTACATGAAGAAGCGCTCGTCGAGGAGACCGACCGCGTCCGCATCCGCTCGCCGCACGAGGAGGCACGCGCCGCTGACCCAGTCGGGATACGCGCGACGACGTGTGAGCCGCTCGACCGCCGCTGCGTCGCGCCGCCGCCGTTTCTGGCGCCACTCGTTGAGCGGCGAGATCATCGGCCCGAACGACAGTTCCGCGCGGCCGGCCGCGTCGACCAGCCGCGGTCCCGCCACGGCGGCCGACGCGTCCGCCATCAGCTCGGCGACCAGCCGGTCGAGCGCGCCGGCGGGGACGACCGTGTCGCTGTTGAGCAGCAGCAGCAGATCGCCGCGGCTCGCACGGATGCCGACGTTGTTCGCGGCGGCGAACCCGACGTTCGTGCGGTTCTCGATCACGCGGACGTCCGATCGCGCTCGCGCAACCGCCACGCTGGCGTCGGTGGACCCGTTGTCGACCACCAGGATTTCGTGGTCGATCCGCGGCGGCGCCGCGCGCAGCGACTCGAGACAGCGCTCGAGATCGGCGCACGCGTTGTACGAGACGATGATGATCGACAGCATCTCGTGTCCGGCCTCAGCCGGAGGCCCTTTCGATGGCGCTCAACGTCGCGTCGGCGGCGCGCGGCCATTGATAGCGCGCAAGCGTCGCGGCGGCAGCGCGTTCGATCCGCGTTCGCACCTCCTCGTCGAACAGCGCCCGCGTCAGCGCGTCCGTCGTCGCGCGCCGGTTGCCGAGCGGCACGTACAGCGCCGCGTCCCCGCAGCTTTCCCGCGCGACGGGCGTGTCGAGCAGGACCGGCGGCACGCGCGCGGCCAGCGCCTCGAGCGGCGTGAGCCCCAGGCCCTCGTACTCCGACAGGAACGCGAACGCCCGCGCCGTCCGATACCGCTCGTGCAGCGCCGCGTCGCCCAGGTACTCGTGCCAGACCACCTGCCGTTCGAGATCCTCGAGCGCAATCACCCGACGCACGTCCTCTCGCGGATGCGTGCGGTTGTCGCCGACGATGTCGAGCGCCGCGTCGGGGTGCGCGCGCGCGATGGGCGCGAACGCGCGAATCAAGTCGGGCACGTGCCGGCGTGTGAACAGCGATCCGACGAAGAGCACACGCGGCGATGCGGCTTCCGGCTGGTCGGCGGCGGCTGACGGCCTCGCGCCAGAGGGGCTCCGGGGCGCCAGCGACGGATTGCCGATGCCCGGCGGTATCACGGCGATCTTCGCCTCTGGCACGTCGAGCCGTTCCATCAGCTCGCGCTTGGAGAATTGCGAGATGGTGATCACGGTGGCCGCGCGCGCCACCGCGGCACGCGTCAGCCACCGGCGGCGGACGCCCTCGCGGATGCGAAACCACTCCGGGTGCGCGAAGAACGACAGATCGTGCACCGCGAGCGCGACCGGAACGCCGATCGTCAGCGGCGCCGAATACGCCGGCGCGAACCACACATCGAGGTGGTCGTCCGCCGCGACGCGCGGCGCTCTGGCCTGCTCCCACCACGTGCCGGCCGCGCCCGACACGACGCGGATCGCGAACTGACGGGTATCGAGCCGGACGGCCGGCGCGTCGGGCACGTAGAGGACGAATTCGTGCGCGCGGGCGCGCGTGCTGCGGCTCCATTCCTCCAGCAGCCCCGACAGGTAGCGGCCCACGCCGGTCGCGCGGCCGCACAGCTCGCGCGCGTCTATGCCGATGCGCATGCGCTCAGGTAGGCGTCGTAGACGAGCGACGCCGTGCGGTCCCAGTTGAATGCCCGGGCGCGCTCGAGGCCGCGCGCGACGCTGGCGTCCCGGAGCGCCTCGTCGGCGAGCATCCGTTCGATCGCCGCCGCAATCTCGACGGGACGTTCCGGGTCGACCAGCAGGCCGGCGTCGCCAAGGACCTCCGGAAGCGCCCCGCGATTGGCGGCGACGACCGGAACGCCCAGCGTCATCGCTTCGAGCACCGGCATCCCGAAGCCTTCTTCGAACGACGGCTGGACCAGCAGCCGCGCGCCGGCGTAGAGCTCGCGGCGCTTGTCGGGGTCGACGTAGCCGACGTGACGCACGCGGCCGCTCAGCGGCGGGCGTTCGATGCGCGCCAGCCACGGCTTTGCCTCGTCGGTCGCCTTGCCCGCGAGCACGAGCGGCGGCGCGCTCGGCTGAGGCCGGCGCGTGACGAGGTGTTCGTACGCGTCGAGCAGCGCGCCGACGTTCTTGCGCGGCTCGAGCGTGCCGAGAAACAGGATGTATCCGTCGTGCGGACGCACGTCGAGCGGCGTCCAGCTCGGCGCGGCCGGATGACAGACGACGATCTTGTCGCGCGGCACGCCGAGGATCGAGACGATGTCGCCGGCGGTGAACTCCGAGATCGTGATGATGCGCCTGGCGCGATGCGCGTGCTCGCGCACGAGCGCCGGGTAGTCGCGGCGGATCTCGGCGCGCGTGCGTTCGGGGTGCTTCAGGAAATTCAGATCGTGGATCGTGACGATCGGCGCGGCGTGGCGCGACGGCACGATCAGCGGGTGCAGCGCGTGCGTGACGTCCAGCGCGGCGCCGGTCAGCAGCTCGGCCGGCGGCCACTGGAGCCGGTGCCAGGCGAAGTTGAGCAGCGCGACCGGCACGCGTCGATCGACCGCGTGCGCCGCCGCGACGTCCGGCGTGACGCGCAGCCGATCCTTCCACGAGCTGGAAAACAGCCAGAGATCGAGCGTCGAACGCGCGCCGTAGCCGGCCGCGCGCCGCAGCAGGGCGGCGACCAGCTGATGCGTATACTCGCCGACGCCGCTTCGTTCGCGCAGCGCCGCCCGGTAGTCGACAAGGACGCGCACTTGTTTAAGTCTTTCCGAGTCAGTATCTTATTGTGAAATGCGCATCGCTGTCGTGGGCACCGGGTACGTCGGCCTCGTGCTGGGCGCCTGCCTGGCCGAGAACGGAAACAACGTCATTTGTGTCGATAAGGATCAGGCGAAAGTCGACCTGCTCAACGAAGGCCGAATGCCGATCTACGAGCCCGGCCTCGAGGAGATGGTCCGACGCAACGATCACGAAGAGCGCCTCAGCTTCACCACCGATCTTCCGGGCGCCGTGCGCGCGTCACAGATCGTCTTCATCGCGGTCGGCACGCCGCAAGGCGAAGACGGATCCGCCGACCTGCAGCACGTCCTCGCCGTGGCGGCCGACATCGGCCGCGCGATGGACAAGTACACCGTCGTCGTCGACAAGAGCACCGTGCCGGTCGGCACGGCGGAAAAGGTGCGCGCCGAAGTGGCGAAGCACGCGCGCCATCCCTTCAGCGTCGTCAGCAATCCCGAGTTCCTGAAGCAGGGCGCCGCGGTCGAGGACTCGATGAAGCCGGACCGCGTCGTCGTCGGCGTGGAGCCGGGCGACGAGAAGGCGGCGGCCATCATGCGCGAGCTGTGGGCGCCGTTCACGCGCACCGGCGCGCCGATCATGATGATGGACACGGCGAGCGCGGAGCTGTGCAAGTACGCGGCGAACGCGATCCTCGCGACGCGCATCTCGTTCATGAACGAGATCGCGAACGTGTGCGAGCTGGTCGGGGCCGACGTCGATCATGTGCGCAGGGCGATCGGCGCGGACCGCCGCATCGGGACGTCGTTCCTGTTTCCCGGCGTCGGCTACGGCGGCAGCTGCTTCCCCAAGGACGTGAAGGCGCTGATGAAGTCCTCGTCCGACCACGGATACGACTTCAAGATCCTCAAGGCGGTCGAAGCGGTGAACCAGTCGCAGAAAGAACGCCTGGTGGAGAAGATGGAGGCGCACTTCAAGGACCTGAAGGGGCGCACGATCGCGTTGTGGGGGCTCGCGTTCAAGCCGCGCACCGACGACATGCGCGAAGCGCCGGCCATCCCGATCATCGAGAAGCTGCTGGCGCGCGGCGCCGCCGTCCGCGCGTACGATCCGGCCGCCGCCCCGGTCGCCAAGCGCATCTTCGACGGGCGGATCGCGTTGTGCGAGAAGAGCTACGACGCGCTGAACGGCGCCGACGCGCTCGCCATCGTGACCGAGTGGAACGAGTTCCGCGAGCCCGATTTCGAGAAGATGCGGACGCTGCTCAAGGCGCCGATCGTCTTCGACGGACGCAACATCTATTCGCCGGGCCAGATGCGCCAGCTCGGCTTCACCTACTTCTCCATTGGCCGCTAAGTCGCACCCCACCGCGCCGGGTCCGGGCGGCGGCGACCCCGTAGCTCGCGCCGTCCTGGTCACCGGCGGGGCGGGATACATCGGCAGCCATGCCGCCAAGCAGCTGCGGCGCGCCGGCTACCGGGTCGTCGTGTACGACAACCTGGTCGCCGGCCACAAGGCCGCCGCGAAGTTCGGCGAGTTCGTCGAGGGCGACATCGCCGACGTGGAGGCGGTCCGCGCGGCGATCCGGCGGCACCGGATCTCCGCGGTGATGCACTTCGCCGCGTACCTGGACGTGGGCGAATCGGTGCGCGATCCGTTCCGCTACTACCGCAACAACGTGGTCGGCGCGCTCGGCGTGCTGGAGGCGATGGCCGCCGAGTCGGTCGAGTACTTCATCTTCTCGTCGACGTGCGCGACCTACGGCGAGCCGATCGAGACGCCGATCACCGAATCGCACCCGCAGCGGCCGATCAACGCGTACGGCGAATCGAAGCTGGCGGTCGAGCGGGCGCTGCCGCACTTCGAGCGCGCG
>DASRGT010000042.1:0-4913 GCA_035650895.1 Vicinamibacterales bacterium | reverse complement strand
CGCGGCTTCCTGCTCGGCGGCACCTCGGGCCGCACGACGCTGGCCGGCGAAGGGCTGCAGCACCAGGACGGCAACAGCCTGCTGTACGCGATGGCCTACCCGAACTGCGTGTCGTACGACCCGGCGTTCGCCTACGAGATCGCCGTGATCATCCAGGACGGCATCCGGCGGATGTACGTCGACCAGGAGAGCATCTTCTACTACCTCACGGTGATGAACGAGCAGTACGCGATGCCCGTCATGCCGGAGGGCGCGCGCGACGGCATTCTGAAGGGGATGTACAAGTTCCGCGCGACCGGCCAGCCCAACGCGAAGCTGCGCGCGCAGCTGTTCGGCAGCGGCGCGATCCTGCCCGAAGTGATCAAGGCGCAGGAGATCCTGGAGTCGAAGTACAACGTCGGCGCCGACGTCTGGAGCGTGACGAGCTACACCGAGCTCTACCGCGAAGGACACGCGTGCGAACGCTGGAACCTGCTCCATCCGGGCGACGCCCCGCACGTGCCGTACGTGACCCAGTGCCTGAAGGAGGCGCCGGGGGTGTTCGTCGCCGCGTCGGACTACGTCAAGGCGCTGCCCGACGCGATCGACCGCTGGCTGCCGCGCCCGCTGGTGTCGCTCGGCACCGACGGCTTCGGCCGCAGCGAGAACCGCGCGGGGCTGCGCGATTTCTTCGAGGTCGACTACCGGTACGTGATCGTCGGGACGCTGGCCGCGCTGGCGCGCGACGGGAAGATCGAGAAATCGGTCGTCGACCAGGCGATCAAGGCCCACAACATCAACCCGGAGAAAGTGAATCCGGCTGTTTCGTGATGGACACAACGGATACGACGGATACAACGGACACGACGTATACAACGGACACCACGGGTAGAACCGACACCACGGCCGACGCGTGCTCTCGGGCGCTGTGTCCTTCGTATCCGCTGTGCGCTTCCACAACGAGAGACTAACGTGCCCACCGACTTCAATCTCCCCGAACTCGGCGAGAACATCGCGGCCGGCGACGTGCTGCGCGTGCTCGTCAAACCGGGCGACACGCTGCAGAAGGATCAGCCGGTCCTCGAGCTCGAGACCGACAAGGCGACCATCGAAGTGCCCTCGTCGGTCGCCGGCCAGGTGAAGGACGTCAAGGTGAAGGCCGGCGAGAAGGTGAAGGTCGGCCAGGCGATCCTGACGGTGGACGAAGGCGGCGCGGCCGCGGCGTCCGCCTCGCCGAAGCCGGCGGAGGCGACGCCCGCCCCGGCGAAGGCAGAGCAGGCACAGAAGAGGGAGAAGGCCGACCTCCAGGGCGGCGGCGGCGCCGTCGCCGCGAACACCGCCGCGAAGGTTCCCTCGGACGAGCCGGGCCTCGAACAGCATGTCGAGGGCGCGCGCCGCGACACCGGGGACAAGGCCGGAACGAAGAGGCCAGCCGCCGAGGAGGCCGGCGACGCGGAGGCGTCTCGATCGAAAGTCGTCGACATCTCGCGCGGCGCGCGTGCGGCGGCGGAGCCGGCCGCCGCTCCCGAGATGCCGGCGGCGCCCGCGGCGCCCTCGGTGCGGCGGCTTGCGCGCGAGCTCGGCGTCGACATCAACCAGGTCACCGGCACCGGCGCCGACGGACGGATCTCCGACGAGGACGTCAAGAACCACGCGAAGCGCCTCGTCACCGGCGCGGCGCGCGGCGGCGGCGCGGCGTCGGCCGAACCGCTGCCCGACTTCACGCGGTGGGGCGACGTCGAGCGGCAGCCGATGCGCGCCGTGCGGCGCAAGACGGCCGAGCATCTCAGCGTCGCCTGGGCGACGATCCCGCACGTCACGCAGTGCGATCTCGCCGACATCACCAACCTCGAGGAGCTGCGCAAGAAGTACGCGAAGCAGGCGGAGGCGGCCGGCGGCAACCTGACGGTCACCGCGATCGCCGTCAAGGTGGTCGCCGCGGCGTTGAAGGTCTTCCCGCAGTTCAACGCGTCGATCGATCTGTCAACCGACGAGATCGTCCTGAAGAAGTTCGTCAACGTCGGCGTCGCCGTCGACACGGATCGCGGCCTGCTCGTGCCGGTCATCCGCAACGCCGACCAGAAGAACATCGTGCAGATCGCCGCGGAGCTGGCGCAGCTGTCGGAGAAGGCGCGCAACCGGAAGATCGCGCTCGACGAGATGCAGGGCGGCACGTTCAGCCTCTCGAACCTCGGCGGGATCGGCGGCACCTACTTCACGCCGATCGTCAACGCGCCCGAAGTCGCAATCCTCGGCATCTCGCGCGCTCGCGTCGAGCCGGTGTGGAAGGACGGGCAGTTCGTGCCGCGCACGATGCTGCCGCTCTCGCTCTCCTACGACCACCGCGTCATCGACGGCGCCGACGGGATCCGGTTCCTCCGCTGGGTCGTCCAAGCCATCGAGGAACCGTTCGTGCTGGCGCTCCAGGGATGATCTCGACGCAACTCGTTGTCGTGGGCGGCGGGCCCGGCGGCTACGCCGGCGCCTTCCTCGCCGCCGATCTCGGACTGCACGTCGTGCTCGTGGACCCCGAGCCGAATCCCGGCGGCGTCTGCGTGTACCGCGGCTGCATCCCGTCCAAGGCGCTCCTCCACGTGGCGAAGGTCATCGACGAATCGCGCCACGCGAAAGGGTGGGGCGTCGAGTTCGCCGAACCGAAGATCGACGTGGCGAAGCTGCGCGACTTCAAGAACGGCGTCGTCAAGCGGCTGACCGGCGGCACGGGTCAGCTCGTCAAGGCGCGCAAGATCCAATATCTCCAGGGCTGGGCCGAGATCGTCGACGCGCACAACCTGAAGGTGAAGCTGGTGAGCGGCGGCGAGGAGACCGTGCAGTTCGAGCACGCCATGCTCGCCACCGGATCGCAGCCGGCGATTCCGCCGATGCTGAAGGTCGACGACCCGCGCGTCATGGATTCGACCGGCGCGCTCGACCTGCCCGACGTGCCCAAATCGATGCTGGTCGTCGGCGGCGGCTACATCGGCCTCGAGCTCGGCACCGTCTACGCGACCCTGGGCAGCGCCGTGACGGTGGTCGAGATGACGCCCGGGCTGCTGCCGGGCGCCGACCGCGATCTCGTCGACGTCCTCGCCAAGCGCGTGCAGACGCAGATGCACAGCGTGCTGCTCGAAACGCGCGTCGTCAGGATGACGCCCGAGAAGAAGGGGATCCGCGTCGCCTTCGAGGGGAAGAACGATCCGGGCGAGCAGCTCTACGACCGCGTCCTCGTCGCCGTCGGCCGCCGGCCCAACTCGAAGATTCCGGGGCTCGACCGGACGCACGTGCAGGTGGACCAGCGCGGCTTCATCATGGTCGACGAGCAGCGGCGCACGCACGAGCCGTCCATCTTCGCCATCGGCGACGTGGTCGGCGAGCCGATGCTGGCGCACAAGGCGTCGCACGAGGCGCGCGTGGCGGTCGAAGTGATGGCGGGCGAGAACGTCGCCTTCGCCCCCCGCGCGATCCCCGCGGTGGTGTTCACCGATCCGGAGCTGGCGTGGGCGGGGCTCACCGAGGCGCAGGCGGCCAAGGACGGGCGCGACGTCACCATCGCGAAGTTTCCGTGGGCGGCGTCGGGCCGCGCGATCACGCTCGATCGCACCGACGGATTGACGAAGCTCGTCCTCGATCCCGAGACCGAGCGCGTGCTCGGCGTCGGCCTCGTCGGACCCGGCGCCGGCGAGCTGATCGCGGAAGGCGTGCTCGCGATCGAGATGGGCGCCAACGCGACCGACCTGAAGCTGTCCATCCACCCGCACCCGACGCTCACCGAAACGGTGATGGAGTCGGCGGAAGTGTTCTTCGGGCAGGCGACGCACGTCTACCGGCCGAAGAAAATCAAAGCCTAGAAGCTGTATCTCACCCCGACGGTGAACCGGCCGACGTTCGAGTTGGTCGCGTCCAGGAATTCGAACAGCCGCAGGTCGGCGTCGATCGTCGCGTGCGATGCGACCCGGACGGCGACGCCGCCGCCGATCGTCAGCGCCAGGTCCGTCGACGACGAGGTCAGGCGTTGGGTGATCGTGCGGATCGGCGGCGAGATCACGCCGCCGACCGAGAGCGGCAGCGGATCGAACGGGATCGGCAGGATGACGTCGCCCGTGCGGCGGATGCTCGCGACGCCGCCGCCGGCGACGAAGAAGGGCGTGAGGCGATCGGCCGCCGTCGGCAGTTCGACGCGCAGGTTGTTGGTGAACATCACCGCGCGTCCGTTCGGGTTCGCGAACGTCGAGCCGGCGAGGATGCTGCCGGTCAGCGCGGAGTACGCGGACGTCCCGGTGATTTGCGTGATGGCGGCGGCGTCGGAGGCGGGCGAGCTCCCCTTCAGCGTCGGCACCGCGGTCACTTCGATTTCGAGGCCGACATACCGGTTGAATCGATATCCGGCGGAGCCCGCGTACGTCAGGTCCGCGCGGCTCTGGCTGTCGGTGACGCCGATCGACGCGCCGACGACGGCGCCGGAATCCTGAGCGCGGAGCGGCGCGGCGGCGAGCAGGGCGAGCACGAGCGCGCTGGCGATCTTCATGTCACAACTGTAGCGCAGTCGAGAGTTCCAATTCGGGACGCTGCGCACGGCTGCGCGCCTTCGCAGACAGCGCACGATGGTGGCGGGTCCGCTGCGAGGCGCGACGCGTCAGCGCGCCGCTTGTGCGTAGGCGTCGGCGGTTTCGTGCGCGTGATACGAACTGCGGACCAGCGGCCCCGACTCGACGTGCACGAATCCGAGATCGAGGGCGATCTGTTTGAGCGCGCGGAATTCGTCGGGATGGTAGTAGCGCACCATCGGCGCGTGCGCCGGCGACGGCCGCAGGTACTGACCGATCGTGAGGATGCCGCATCCGACGCGCCGCAGGTCGGTGAAGACCTCGACGAGCTCGTCGTGCTCCTCGCCGAGCCCCACCATCACGCCGGTCTTGGTCGGGATCTCCGGCGCG
>DASRGT010000041.1:0-90112 GCA_035650895.1 Vicinamibacterales bacterium | reverse complement strand
ATGGGCCGGCCCGACATCGCGCGCATCAAACGCGACGCCGACGTGGCCGCGGCGGAAGCGGATCGCGACACCGCGATCAAACGCGCCGAGGCGACGCGCGCGGCGGCGATCGCGAAGGCGCAGGCGGATCAGGAGCGCGTGCTCGCCGAAACGCTGTCGCAGGCGAAGCAGGCCGAAGCGCAGCGCGATCTGGAGATCAAGAAAGCTGAGTACCTGGAGATCGTCAAGAAGCAGCAGGCGCAGGCCGACAAGGCGTACGAGATCCAGACCAACGTGATGCAGCAGCAGGTCACCGCCGAGGCGGTCAAGGTGCAGCAGGTCGAGCGCGAGGCGCAGATCAAGGTGCAGGAGGCCGAGATCTCGCGGCGCGAGAAGGAGCTGATCGCCACCGTGCTGAAGCAGGCGGAGATCGAACGGCAGCGGATCGAGACGCTCGCCAACGCCGAGAAGATGCGGCTGATGGTCGAGGCCGAAGGCGTCGCCTCCGCGACGCGCGCCAGGGGCGAAGCCGAGGCCGACATCATCTTCAAGAAGGGCGAAGCCGAGGCCAAGGCGATGAACGTCAAGGCCGAGGCGTATCAGGAGTACAACCAGGCCGCGGTCGTCGACAAGCTGATCACGGGTCTGCCCGAGGTCGTGTCCGCCCTCGCCGCGCCGCTCAGCAAGGTGGACAAGATCACCATCGTGTCGACCGGCAACGGCGACACCGCCGGCATCAACAAGATCACCGGCGACGTCACCAAGATGGCCGCCCAGGTGCCGGCGTTGTTCGAGGCGCTGTCGGGCATGGACCTCGCAACGCTGATGTCGAAGGTGCGCGGCATCGGCGACAGCGCGAAGAAACCGGACGTTCTCGGGACGTAGCGTCCGGCGTCGGCCGGACCTGACAGGAGTACGACAATGGGACTGCTGGAACGCGTGAGCACGCTGGTGCGGGCGAACCTCAACGATCTGATCGATCGCGCGGAGAACCCGTCGAAGATGATCAAGCAGGTGATCCTCGACATGGAGAATCAGCTGCTGCAGGTGAAGACGCAGGTGGCGATTTCGATCGCCGACCAGCACATGCTGGAGAAGAAGGCGCACGAGGCCGCCGACCGCAGCGCCGAGTGGCTGCGCAAGGCGGAGCTGGCGGTGCAGAAGGACCAGGACGACCTCGCGCGCGCGGCGATCGAGCGCCACAAGAGCGCCGAGCGGACCACCGACAGCTTCCGCCAGCAGGTCGACGATCAGCGCGCGCAGGTCGCGACGCTGAAGGCGGCGCTCGGCAAGCTCGAACAGAAGCTCGCCGAGGCGCAGGCGAAGAGCGACATGCTGATGGCGCAGCACCGGCGCGCGCGCGCGCTCGGCCGCGCCAGCGACGCGCAGATCGCGATCGGCGGCCGCTCGACGGTGCGCACGTTCGAGCGCATGAAGGAGAAGGTGACCGTGCACGAAGCGGTCAGCCAGGCGAAAGCCGACCTGGTGACCGACAACGTCGACGAGCGGTTTGCCGCGCTCGAGCGCGACGAGGAGGTCGACCGTGTGCTGGCGGAGCTGAAGGCCAAGCGCGGGTGACCCCCCGCCTCGACGAGTCCCGGCCTGCGCGCCTCAGATCATCGCCGCGGCGTGGCGCGCCAGGTATGCGACGCGCGCATCGAAGGAAGCAAAGCGCGCGTCGCGCGTCCGGCCGTTGACGTACCGGTGGTAGATCTGCTGGATGACGACGGCGATCTTGAACAGCGCGAACACTTCGTAGTACCGGATGTTCGAGAGATCGCGGCCCGATCGCCGCGCGTACCGGTCGACGATTTCGTCGCGCGTGAAATACCCCGGCCGATGCGTCACCGTCGTCAGCGCGTCCCGCTGTTCGGGCGGCGCCGTCGGCGCCCAGTAGGCCAGCAGGATGCCGAGGTCGACGAGCGGATCGCCGAGGGCGCTCATCTCCCAGTCGAAGATCGCCACGATCCGGCCGACGTCGTCGGCCGCCAGCATCACGTTGTCCAGCTTGAAGTCGCCGTGAACCACCGCCGGATGCGGCGGCGGCGCCGGCAGCCGATCGCGCAGCCACGCCGCCACGGCGTCCAGTTCGTCGAGCGGCGTCGTCTGCGACCGCTGCCACCGGTCGGTCCACCCGCGCACCTGGCGCTCGACGAACCCCGCCGGTTTGCCGAGGCCGGCGAGGCCGTTCGCGTCGACGTCGATGGCGTGAAGATCGGCCAGCGCGTCGACGAGCGCCGCACTGATGCGCCGCCGCGCATCGGGGTGCGCGGCCTCCGGCGGCTCCTCGGCCCGGATGACGATTCCGCGGCGACGCTCCATCGCGTAGCACACCGCGCCGACCACCGACGCATCGTCGCACAGCGCGTACGGCCGCGGCGCCCGCGGGAACACGCGGTGCATTGCGGCGAGCCAGCGGTATTCGCGCGCCATGTCGTGCGCGGTCGCCGCGACCGGACCGAACGGCGGCCGGCGGACGACGATCTCGACGTCGCCGAACGCGACCACGTACGTGAGGTTCGAGTGGCCGCCGGGAAACTGCGCGATCTGCGGTTCCTGCATGACGTCGAGGCGCGGGATGCCGCAGGCGGGCAGGCGCTCGCGCAGCCAGGCGATCAGCCGCGGCCAATCGAGCTCTTCGCCCTCGCGCACGCGCCGGACGTCGGGTTCCATCGCGACGGCGCCTAAATTACCATGTGCCCCATGCATTTCGAGCACTCGCCGAAGGTGAAGGATCTGCAGAAGCGGTTCGTCGTCTTCATGCACGAACACATCTACCCGAACGAGAAGACCTACCGCCAGCAGATCGCGCGCGGCGAGCGGTGGCAGCCGGTGGAGATCGTCGAAGAGCTGAAGCCCAAAGCCAGGGCCGCCGGCCTGTGGAACCTGTTCCTCCCCGAGAGCGAGTACGGCGCCGGGCTGACCAACGTCGAGTACGCGCCGCTGTGCGAAATCATGGGGCGCGCGGCACCGTTCGCGCCCGAGGTGTTCAATTGCTCGGCGCCCGACACCGGCAACATGGAAGTGCTGGTGCGCTACGGCACCGACGCGCAGAAGACGCAGTGGCTCGAGCCGCTGCTCGACGGCCGCATCCGATCGTGCTTCGCCATGACCGAGCCGGACGTGGCCTCGTCCGACGCGACGAACATCCGGTCGAGCATCGCGCGAGACGGCGACGAGTACGTGATCAACGGCCACAAGTGGTGGATCTCCGGCGCCGGCGATCCGCGCTGCGCGGTGGCGATCTTCATGGGCAAGTCCGACCCGAACGCCGCGCGCCACGCGCAGCAGTCGATGATTCTCGTGCCGATGAACACGCCGGGCGTGACGGTCCGGCGCATGCTGCCCGTCTTCGGCTACGACGACGCGCCGCACGGCCACGCCGAAATCACCTTCGAGGACGTGCGCGTGCCCGCGTCGAACATGCTGCTCGGCGAAGGACGCGGGTTCGAGATCGCCCAGGGCCGTCTGGGCCCGGGCCGCATCCACCACTGCATGCGGCTCATCGGCGTCGCGGAACGCGCGCTCGAAGCGATGTGCGCGCGCGTGCAGAAGCGCGTGGCGTTCGGCAAGCCGCTGGCCGAGCAGGGCACCATCCGCGCCGACATCGCCGAATCGCGCATGGCGATCGAACAGGCGCGGCTGCTGACGATGAAAGCCGCGTACATGATGGACACGGTCGGCAACAAGGCGGCGCGCGGCGAACTCGCCATGGTGAAGGTGGTCGTGCCGCGCATGGCGCTGCGGGTGCTCGACCGCGCGATCCAGGCGCACGGCGCGGCCGGCGTCTCCGACGACTTTCCGCTCGCCGCGGCGTGGGCCCACTCCCGGACGATCCGCCTCGCCGACGGCCCCGACGAAGTCCATCGAGAGGCGATTGCGAAGCTGGAGCTGAAGAAGGCGAATTGACGACCACCACCCATCATGCGGCGGTCGGCGAGGCCGAAGTCGAAAACAGGCGGCGGCGATCGCATGCCGCACGCGCGATCGGCGTCGCCCTTCAGGGCTTCAGCGCGTCGATGAAGAACTCGAGCATCCGATCCAGATTGACGGCGCTGTGGCCCTGGTCCGGGCCGACCTGCACGTCGAAGCTCTTGCCCGCGGACTGCAGCGCCTTGATGATCTGCAGCGCGTTGGTCGGATGCACGTTGTTGTCGGCGGTCCCGAAGTAGATCAACAGCCGCCCCTGCAGCGCCTTGGCGTAGGTCAGCGCGCTCCCCGCCTCGTAGCCGGCCGCGTTCTCGTCCGGGATCCACATGTAGCGCTCGGTGTAGATCGTGTCGTAGTTGCGCCAGTCGCTCGGCGGCGACGACGACGAGGCGGCGGCGAAGACGTCGGGATGGCGGAGCAGCTCCATCAGCGCCGTGTAGCCGCCGTACGACGTGCCGAAGACCCCGACGCGCGCCTTGTCGACGTACGGGCGGTTCCACAGCGCCTTGACGCCTTCGGCCATGTCGTCCATCTCGGCGACGCCGAGCTTCAGGTAGATCGAGTCGAGCGCGCGCTTGCCCAGGCCGGGGATCGCCCGCGAATCGACGTTGACGACGAGGAACCCGAGCTCGGTGAGCGGGCTCGGCGGCACGAAGGTCTCGCGCGCCGTGTTACTGGCGAACTCGGGCCCGCCGTACACGCTCATCAGCATCGGGTACTTGCGCGTCGGATCGAACGACGAAGGGAACTGCAGGAGGCCGCGCAGCGCCGTGCGTCCGTCCGCGGCCTTGAACGTGAAGAGCTCGGTCTTCCGCAGATGCCGCGCATCGAGCGCCGACGCGTCACTCGTCGTCACGTCGGCAACCGTGCGCCGCGTCGCCGACTCGACCACGCGGGACGCCGCCGGCGTGTCGTGTGTCTGATACACGTCGACGAAGTAGCGGTTGTCGGGCGAAATGCCGCAGGGGCCCGGCACGGGCAGCTGCAGCGGCACGCGCGCGCCCGCCGACGGCAGGCAGTTGCCGATCGTGTGGTGGAACGCCGGATCGGTCAGGCGCGTGTCGTGCCGCCCGTCGAGGCCGACGCGATGCAGCTGCAGCTTCAGCGGGTTGTCGCCGTCGCGCGCCATGTAGAAGAGCACCTGCTGGGCTTCGTCCAGCTTGACGAGCGAGTACGCTTCGAACCCGCTGTTGGACGTCAGCGGCGCGATCAGCCTGCCGCTCAGATCGTACAGATAGAAATTGTTCCAGCCGTTGCGCTGCGATTCCCAGATGAACCGGTGGCCATCGGCGAGGAACACCAGCCGCGGGTCTTCGTTCAGCCAGCCGGTGGGCCACTCTTCGTGCAGCACCACCCGGCACGCGCCGGTCGCCGGATCCGCCGCCGCGACGTCCATCGCGTTCTGGCGGCGGTTCGTCCGCAGGAACAGCAGCTCGCGGCTGTCGCGCGTCCATTCGACGCGGTACACGTAGTGTCCGATCGCGTCGTTCGAAAAACTCCGGCCGTCACGAACGTCGACGCGCGTCGACCGCCGCGTCCCGACGTCGTAGACGAACAGGTCGACGATCGGGTTGGCGGCGCCGGCCAGCGGGAACGCTTCGGTGTCGAGGATCGGATGCGGCGCGGTCTCGTCGAGCGTGAGATAGAAATCGGGGACGTTCGACTCGTCGAAGCGATAGTACGCGAGCTTCGTGCCGTCGGGGGACCACCACATCGCGGTCTCCTGGTTGAGCTCCTCGCCGTAGACCCAGCTCGCCGTGCCGTACTTGACGCGCCGCTCGGCCGAACCGTCCCTCGTCACGGCCGTCTCGCGTCCCTCGGCGTCGACCAGGTAGACGTTCCGATCGCGGTATCTCGCCGTCAGCGCGCCGTCGGGAGAAGTCGCGGCCTCGAACTGACGGCCGCGGTCGGGCCCTTCGCCGTGCGGCAGTGCGGCATGCGGCGACGGCGGCGGCTGCTCCGGCGCCTCCACGGCCTGCCTGGTGGTCACGTCGAACCGGTACCGCTTGCCGTCGCGGGAGTACTCGAAAGTGGTCGGCCCGGTCCAGGTGGCCGATACCGCGCCGGATCGAACCGCGCGCGGAAACTCGCGGGTCGCGCGAGCGTACTGTTCGTAGCGCGGATAGGTGCGCAAGCGGTCCTGGGCGGCGACGTCGATCGTCACCGTGCAGGCGACGGCCGCCACGACGAGCGCGTTTCGCATGATCAGAATGATACGTTGCCGCCGACGATCACGCGCGTCGACGCGCCCACGCCGTGCGCCACGGCGACGTCGAGTCGGAACACGGTGGCGGTGAACCACACGCTGCCGCCGAAGCCGCGCTTCCATGCCTCGTCGCACGCCGGCAGCTCAGGGCCGCACGTCACGGCCCCGGCGTCCGCAAACGCGCTGACCCCCATGCGCACGAAGCGGACCGCCGCGGTCAGCGGGAGGATCGCTTCGGCCGACGTGGCGGTCAGCGTGTCGCCGACGACCGTTCCGGGCGAGAAGCCGCGGACGTTTGCCGCGCCACCGAAGATCGGCTTCAGGTAGACGGGCAGGGCCGGGTCGGCCGACGTCCGCTGGCCGCGCACGCCGAGGATCAGCTGCCCGACGACGCCGACATAGGCGCGGCCGTCGAGATCGGTGACCGCGCCGCCGGCGAGGTGCGTCCACGCCACGCGGCCGAACACGGCGTTGCGCGGCAGCGCCGGGTCGACGCGGGTGTCGACGACGGCGTCGATCGCGACCTGCGGAAACGTGTCGCGCTCGGCGCCGAAGGTGTAGTGCTCGACGCCGCCCGAGACGCCCACGCGCAGCTGCGGGCGGAACCAGTGTTCGCCGCGCACGTTCGCGCTCTCGTGATCGATCGCCTGGTCGAACACCGGGTGGGTGCGGCGCGACCAGTCGACGCCGCCGCGGATGCGGTTGAACAGCCCGCCGACGCGGGTCTTGTCGAAATCGACGCCGGCCTGCTTCTCGCCGCCCCACGCGAAGGGAACGATCACGCGGCTGTCGGGACCCAGACGGTCCGGCAGCGCGACGCGCACCCCGTAGGTGACACCGTACCGATCGCTCACGTTGAAGATCGGCGCGTACATCAGCCGCGGCCAGTGGTTGCGCACGGCGCGGTACGGATGATCCGGATCCCGGCTCTTGACGATCTTCACGCGCCCTTCGTCCACGATCACGACGAGCACGATCTGCGAGGGGTCGGCGATCGACGCGAACCGCTTGAGGACCTGAACGCGGTCGAAGCGCTTGGTCGCGCGCAGGCGCGCCGCGATCTCGTCGAGCATCGCCGGCTCGAAGGGCGCGCCGATCTCGACGCCGGTCATCGCGCGGAGCTCGGCGTCGCTCGTGACGAGGTTGCCGTGGACCTGGATCTCGGTGACGACCTCGCGCGGCTGCGCGAAGAGGATCAGCGCGAAGACGAGCCACATGGCTACTGGATTTTGATTTTGGTCGACACGTCGGCCTGACGGTAGTCGTGGTAGTCGAGGCCGTAATGCAGGTAGAACTGCCCCGCGACGATCGACAGCGCGGCATCGATCCGCATGTCGCGCGGCAGCCAGACGTCGGGGAACGGCTGCGACATGTCCATCGACGCGGTGATCTCGTCGACGTGCATGAGCCACTGGGCGGGCAGGAAGTCGAGCGCGACGTTGTCGAACGTGTACCGGACGATCTGCCGCGCGGCCGGCTCCACCCAGAGCGTCACGAGCGCCACCTTGTTCATCAGCCGGCGGAATTCCTCGTCGTAGGCGCGATCCTGCTGCGAGCCGCCGTGCCGTCGCCGGTCGGTGCCCGTGAACAGCCGCTCCGGGTAGTACTCGACCCGCAGCGTGTCGTGGCCGTCCAAGGTCTCGCGGCCGACGAGCGCGAACTTTCCCTGCTCGAACTTGAAGCGCAGGAGATACGCGGAGGAGATGAACTGCGGCTGCCGCGACTGGGACAGGATCGCCCCCGGGTCGAGCGACGCGGCGTCGGCCGGGGCGGCGTCGCGATGCTCGCGCCGCTCCATCCGCTTCAGGTAGTCGGCTTCGTACTTGCGGCGCTCCGATTCGCTGACGTCGGCGCCGTTCACCTTCACCGGGCTGCGGACGAACAGGCCGTTGCGGATGAACCAGGTGTAGTCGCGGTGCTCGCCCCAGATCGGCGTCTGGCTCGGTCCGCGCAGCTCGATCGATTCGCGCTCGTCGAGCACATACTGCTGGAGCTTCTTCCAGTTCTCGTCGCGCCTGGTGAGCACGTCGCGCATCAGCGCGTCGAGGTCGGTCTGTGCGATCGCGCGGCCGGCGAAGAGGATCGGCAGCGCGGCGATTAGCGCGGCGAACAGACGGCGCATATTCGTGACGATAACAGATTGCTCAGGTAGCCGTGGTCTACATTTTGCTCAGCCGTAGCGCATGGTCGCTGTTGTTCTCGCCGCTCATCTACTCGCCGCCGAGTTGCCGCTCGTCGCGGACCACCTCGTCACGGGCCCGAAGTCGCACGTCACGTTGACCAATCGCGCCGACCAGGCGGTGACGGCGTGGGCGCTGGCGGTGACGACCCATCCGGCTTCCGGCGGCACGCATCGGGAAGTCGAAATGGTCGACGGGTACCTCAGCACCGTCACGCACGGCATCGCGGGTGCCGCGCCGCGGCTCGAGCGGCTGATGCCGGGAGAGTCGCGCGAGATCGAGCTCGATCCGCTGCCGGAGGGCGCGACGGTCGAGGTCGCGGCGGTGATCCTGGACGATGGGACGGCGCTCGGCGACGAATCGATCGTGGCGCCGATGTTCGCGCGGCGATCGAAAGAGCGGGACGCGCTCGGCGCCGTCGCCCAGACGTTCGCCGACGTCCTCGCATCGGAGCACGGCGCGCAGGCGCTCGACACGCTGCGCGCCCGCCTGGACGCGCTGCCGAACCGCGCGGAGGTGCCGTGCCGCGCGGCAATCGACGCCGTGGATACCTACAAACAGCGCGTCGCCGACCGGACGCCGGAGCAGATCGACGAGTCGCTGCGCACGTACGCGGCGTTCGTCACGCGCGAGTGGGAGCTCGCGAAGAAAGCGGCGGCGAGACGGTAGCGCGTCTCACCATCCCACCGGCTTTCCCTCGAGCTGCTCGTCGAGCCACGCGGAGAGCGGCGCGAAATAGTCGAGGATCGCCGTCGCGTCCATCTGGCGCGTGCCCGTCAGCGCTTCGAGCGCTTCGGGCCACGGCCGTGACACGCCCATCGACAGCATCGCGTTCAACCGCTGACCGGCCGCCTTGCTCTCGTAAATCGAGCAGCGGTGCAGCGGCAGCGCGCAGCCGGCGGCCTTGGCGAGCGCGCGATGGAACTGGAACTGGTAGATGTCGGCGAGGAAGTAGCGCGTGTACGGCGTGTTGTCCGGCACGTGGTATTTCGCGGCCGGGTCGAAGAACGCCTCGTCGCGCGCGGAGGGCGGCGCGACGCCCTGGTACTTGAGGCGGAGATCCCACCACGCCTTGTTGTAGTGCTGCGGCGTCACCTCGCCGGAGAACACCTTCCAGCGCCACTGATCGATCAGCAGGCCGAAGGGGAGAAACGCGATCTTCTCCAGCGCGCGCGTCATCAGCAGGCCGGTATCGCGCGACGCGTCAGGCGCCTTGTCCAGCAGCCCGATCCGCACCAGGTACTCCGGCGTCACCGAGAGCGCGATCGTGTCGCCGATCGCCTCGTGGAAGCCGTCGTTCGCGCTGTCGCGGAACAGCACCGGCTGGTGCTCGTAGGCGCGCTGGTAGAAGTTGTGCCCGAGCTCGTGATGGATCGTCGTGAAGTCCTCCGCGTTCGGCTCGATGCACATCTTGATGCGCACGTCGTTCTGCGTGTCGATGTCCCACGCGCTCGCGTGGCAGACGACGTCGCGATCGCGCGGGCGGACGAAGAGCGACCGCGACCAGAACGTCTTCGGCAGCGGATCGAACCCGAGCGACGTGTAGAAGCGCTCGCCGATGCGGACCATGTCCACCGGAGCGATCTTCTTCTGCTGCAGGATGGACGTCAGCGAGTAGCCGGGGTCGGCGTTGGGGGGCGCGACGAGCGGGTAGATGTTGGACCAGTCCTGCGCCCAGATGTTGCCGAGCAGGTGCGCCGGAATCGGGCCGTTCGCGGGAACGATGTCGCCGTACTTCTCGCGCAGCTTCAGGCGCGCGTACGCATGGAGCTTGACGTACAGCGGCCGGACCTGATCCCACAGCCGATCGAGCTCTTTCGTGAACGCGTCCGGCGGCATGTCGTACTTCGATCGCCACATCGCGCCCGTGTCGGCGAACCCGAGCTCTTTCGCGCCTGTGTTCGACAGTTCGACGAACCGCGTGTAGTCGGCGCGCATCGGCGGCCCGATCGAGTGCCAGCCCTCCCACGCGGCGCGGATTTCCTTCTCGTTGCGCGACGTGGCGAGGATTCTCGTCACGTCGTCGATCGTCTTGCAGCTGTCGGGCTTGGACGGGTCGGCGCACCACTTGCCCTTGCCGTACGCCGACTCGAGCCGCGCCATGATCTTTGACAGCTCGTCGGACTCTTTCGGGTCGGCCGGCGACGCGAGCACGAGGCCGACCTTCAGCAGCGTCAGCTGGCGCCGCTGGTCGGGCGCGACGTCGACGTGGTCGTATTTCGTCGCCTCTTTCGCGAAGCGCGCGCCGGCGTCGTTCGACGCCTGGTTCGCCTGCGCGGCGAGCAGCTCCGTATCGTCGGTGATGAACGTCTGCTGCACCCAGGCCGCGCGGCTCGCGTCGATCCCGAGCTTGAGGGTCGTGGCGCTGACGCCGTCGAGAAACGCTTTCGCGTCCGATGCGGACGGCGCGCTGGCGCGCGACGCACACGCGATCAGCCCGGCGCAGACGAGGGCGATGAACAGCGGTCTCATAGCGGCTAGATTATAGGCGGTGAAGATCGGCGTCGACCTCGGCGGCACCAAGATCGAAGCGATCGCGCTCCTCGACGACGGCCGCGAGGTGGCGCGCCGGCGCGTGCCGGCGCCGCGCGGCAACTACGATGCGACGCTGGCCGCAGTCGTCTCCCTCGTGTCGGGGATCGAGACGACGCTCGGATCGCGCGCATCGGTGGGCGTCGGCATGCCGGGTGCGATTTCGCCCGCGACGGGCCTCGTCAAGAACGCGAACTCGACGTGGTTGAACGGGCGGCCGCTGGCGCACGATCTGCCGCGACTGCTCGATCGGCCGGTGCGGTTCGAGAACGACGCGAACTGCTTCGCGCTGTCCGAGTCGACCGACGGCGCCGGTGCGGGCCGCGACGTCGTCTTCGGCGTCATCGTCGGCACCGGCGTCGGGGGCGGAATCGTGGTCGGAGGCCGCGTGGTTGTGGGAGCGAACGCGATCGCCGGCGAGTGGGGGCACAACCCGCTGCCGGCGCCGACCGACGAGGAGCGCCCGGGTCCCGCCTGCTACTGCGGGCGGCGCGCGTGCGTCGAGACGTTTCTTTCGGGCTCCGCGCTGACGGCCGACTACGACGCCGTCACGCCGGCGCACGACATCGCACGGCTCGCGGCCGGCGGCGATGTGCGAGCCGATGCGGCGCTGCAGCGTTACGAGGATCGCATGGCGCGCGCGCTGGCGACCGTGATCAACGTCCTCGATCCAGACGTCATCGTGCTTGGCGGCGGTTTGTCGAACATCGAGCGGCTCTACACGTCGGTGCCGTCGCGATGGGGCCGCTACGTGTTCTCCGATCGCGTGTCGACGCCGCTCGTCCGCGCGGCGCACGGCGACTCGAGCGGCGTCCGCGGCGCGGCGTGGCTGTGGGACTGATCAGCCGTTCCACATGCCGAGCGCCATCCCGCCCAGGCGCACCAGCCTGACCGCCGGGTACACCGGCGCCAGCGCGGACGGCAGCGCCGTCCACGCGAAGTCGGCGTAGGTCGGTTCGAGCAGCCGCCTGACGTCGTAGGCGAGCCGATCGATCGTCCGGTCGAACGACAGCCGGTGCGTTCGCCGGTCGATGCGGTGGTCGGGCAGCGCGAACGGCGCGAGCGCGAGCGTCTGCATGGCGCAGCCGCAGAGATCGTCGACGACGCTCGTCCGGACGTCGCGCGCGAAGGGCCCGGGGATCGCGACGCCGAACACTTCCGCCGCGAGCCGCAGGCCCGCCGCCGCCGGCCGGAGGGCGCCGCCGCGGACCGCGATCGACCGTACCGCCTCCCAGTCCACGTCCGACCGGCGCGTGAGGTGCGCGATCGAGAGCGTCAGTTCCAACGCGTACCACAAGTGCTTGGCCGCGTGCATCAGCGCCAGCACGGCGGCATGCGCCGGCGCGGGCGCCTCGACGCCGGACGTTCCCACCTTGACGACGATGCGATCGCGCAGAATCTCGGCGGCCGACAGCACGGCGGGGAAGCGGCGTCCCGCCGGCCGCCAGTGCAGGTCGATCTCGCTGCCGTCGCGCGCGAGCGGCCAGGCGCCGAGGGTTTCGTCGACGACGCGAAGGCATGTCGGCGAGATGGGCAGCGTGTAGCCGATCGCCTCGAGCCGCGCCCTGGCGCCGCTTCGCCGATCCCTCTCGACCAGGATGTCGAGATCGGCGAATCGGCGCGCGGTCGGATCGCCATAGAGCCACGCCGCAAACGCTGGCCCGCGGAACGCGACCGCCGCAATGCCGGCGCCGCGGAGGACCGCCATCGCTTCGGTCAGATCGCGGATCCCGTACACGACCCTGCCGAGGTGACGGCGCAGGATGTCCACGTCCCCCGCGCGCGGCGGCGCCGATGCGATGGCGCGGGCGTCGCTCAGCCACGCGACCATGCCGTGGTGGATGGCGAAGTCGGCCAGCTCGGCGCTCTCGCTGTCGGTGAGCGTCACGGGTGCAACCGGCGTGTGGCCCAGCGACGCACGGCCCGCGGCGACGAGCGCGCGGACCGGCGCCGGATGACGCGAGAGATCGACCGCGCGGCCGGAGGCGGCGATCAGCGCAGGCGCGCCGCGCATGTCAGACCGCGACGCCGGCGCGGCGGGTGAGCAGATCGATCACGTCCTGGTCGGGCGTGAACTGCAGCTCGTAACAGGGCACGGCAGCGGTCGCGCGGCCCACGGCGCCGACGGTGCGTTCGACGGCCGCGGCGTCGTGAAACGGCAGGAACGCGCAGGCGAACAGCCGGGCCGCGGCGAGTGCGCCGGCGACGGGGCGCAGCGCGTGAGCCGGCGCGTGCTTCAGGAAGAAGATTGCCGCCAGCGGGCCGCTCGCGGCCGACACGAAGCGCGCGTCGCCGTGCCACGGTGTGCCGTAGACGGCGGGGTGCGCTCGATCGGTGCGCACGATCAGGCGCTCGTCGCTGAGCAGTGTGAAGCCGGGAGTGCCCGCGCACAGACGCGCCAGCGTCGATTTGCCGGCGCCCGACTGTCCCGCGAAGACGTAGGCGCGGCCCTCGGCATCGAGCAGCCCGCAGCCGTGCACGGCGACGCCGCGTCCCTGCGAGAGGAGGTGAATCATCAGCAGTTCGTCGAGCGGGTAGTCGAGCGGATCGATCGTCGCGTCGCGGCGGTCCGCGAAGAGAGGACGATAGAGCGTCACCGTCCCTTCGCTGAAGTCGGCGCAGAAGCGGGCCGATTTGTACGGCAGGTGCCCGCCCGTCGCCGACCGGAACGTGAAGAGGCGATCCGCACCGTCTGCGTGGAGCTGCCACGCGTCACCGCCGTCGAACAGCAGCGTGCCGGTCGCGGCGAGCGGCGCGTCGGTCCAGGCGGCGCGTATGCGGACGTCCGCGCGGCCGTCGCCGACGATGAACGGGCGGGCCAGCTCGTCGTCGGTCAATGCGAGGCGCGCATCGTCGCACGTCAGGCGAACGGCGAAGTCGCCGACGGCGAAGCAGGTGCCCGACGTCATCGCCGCGTGCGCCGGCGCGGCGCGATCAGGAGATCAGCGACGAGCAAGACGTCGGGAAGCTGCACCGCAGTTGGGCCGGGCCCGAACGCGCCGATGTCTTGCACGCGCCGAGCACGGCTTCCTCGGGCCGGAGCGGCACTTCGCGCACTTCCGGCTTCGCGTACGGTCGCTTCTGGTCGACGGATGGCGAATCGTCTGCGTTATCGTCCATCGTTCCCTCGCTTCAACGTGCCGAACATGAAGAGCAGCCGCCGGGCGCGCCGATCGACACGACCGGCAGCACGCGCCGGCCGTCGCCGACGTCCGTCGCCGCGGCCACCGGCGTCGGCCGCACGCCTCGCTGCAGCCGCTCCGCCGAAGCGACGAGCGCCGGATGGTGGACGCCGCCCGCACAGTACTCGCAGTCGCCGTGCGGCGGCACCTCCAGGCCGAGCGCGTACGCGCGCAGATGCGCGGTGTGACACAGGTAATCGACCGGCGTTTCCGGGTCGCCGTTCTCGAGCTCGGCGTTCGCCGGGCACATGCCGCAGGCCGACTTCAAGGCGCACGCGCTGCACTTCGTCGGCCTCGTCGTGCGGCGGCTCCGCTGCTCGAGCAGGAATCCCTCCCACGCCTCGCGGAACCGGCCGGCGCGGACGTCGGTCTTGTGCGCCTCCGACAGGACGCAGATGCTCATGCGGCCGTACGGGTCGATCGCAAACGAATTGATGCCGCCGCCGCACTGGTACACCGTATCGGGCGGCGGCGACGCCTGGAGCGCCTCCCGCACGTGCGCGGCAAACCGCACCCACTCGTCGCCGCGCCGCTGGTCGTTGAGATCGATCGCCACCGCTTCTTCGGGGCTGATTCGGACCGCCAGCGGACTCTGCGAGCAGTCGAGGCGCGGGTTGATCGCGGAGTCGGACTTGAAGTGCACGCCGATCTCCTCGGTCGCGAAGCGCTCCATGTCGTCGAGCTCGTGCAGGTTGATCGACACGGCGACCGTCTTCAGCGCGAGCGGCAGCCCGCGCTCCTTCAGCAGCCGGATGCCGCGGATGCACTTGTCGAACGATCCGGGGATGCCGGTGAGCCGCTCGTAGGTGTCCTTCGTGCGGCCGTACAGCGTGATTTCGATCGCGAAGGGGCGCCACCGCGCGAGGTGATCGGCGATGCGTTCGGTGACGAGGGTTCCGTTGGTGAAGAGCGTGATCAGGAACCCCTTCTGCTTCGCGTACGAGTAGATGTCGAGGAAATCGGGCCGCGCGAAGATCTCGCCGCCCGAATAGAGCAGCCACAGGCAGCCGGCGTCGCTCAGCTCGTCGAGCAGGCGCCGGTGTTCGTCCAGCGTCAACTCGGCCCGGTGCGCCTGCGCATCGCTCATCGGCAGGTTGTTGTAGCAGTGCGCGCAGACGAGCGGGCACCGCCGCGTCACCTCGATGGTGCCGGACAACGGCAGACGAAGGCCGCTCTGACGGTCGTGGAGCGCTTTGCTGAACTCTCCGTAATCGAGGCGGTTCATGGGCGGCCCGACTCTTCCACCACGCGGACCAGGCGACGCGACGAGAGATCGTCGAGAAACGCCGCCACGTCCGCGGTGGCCGCGTCCGCGCTGACGTCGAACGCCGCGACCACGGCCCGCGCCAGTTCGTCGACCGTGGCCGGACCGCGGAGCAGCCGCGCCCAGATGTGCGAGCCGACGTCGTTCAGCACGAAGATCGACTCGAGGTCGGCCATGTTCCCGGAGACGGGGACGATGAGCGTCTCGCCGGCGACGTGGCGTGTGACGAGCGACGGATCGCCATCAGCAGACCGTGCGATGAAGTGCCTGGTCTCGCTCATCAGCCGTGATGCTAGCACAGCGACCGCCGCGCGCTGCGCAGAGCGGACGGCCGACACGACCAGACGCGAGACGCGGCGCGGCGCACGCGATATCTCAGCCGCGCTGCGGCCCCGGCGAGTCCGATCGTGCGGCCGTCGCGTTCGACGCCGACCACGCGCGCGAGGATGTCGGACGGCCGCACCGGCGCGTCGCAGCCGCTCTTGGCGTCGCCGCGCAGGTACACGAGGCGCTCGCGATCGGCGCGTTCAATCGCCACGACGCGATGCGCCAGCAGCCGGGCGCCGCTGCGCACCAGCAGCACGTCGCCCGCGACGATGCGTCCGTCGGCGATCGGCGCGGCCGTGACCACTTCGCCGCCGCAAATCGTCGGACGCATGCTGTCGCCCTCCGCGCGAAACCTGACGGCGCCGCCGGCCGCCAGCACCGACTGCAGCACCTCGGCAAACGGGTGGGGCCGCGCGGCGATCACCGCGGGCGACCGACCAGCGCGCCCACCGCCGTCCAGCTGCGCGATTCGAACGCCATCGCGCCCGGGCCGACGGTGATGCAGTGGAAGAGCACGCCGGTCGACGGATCCAGCAGCGCGATGTCGTCGCGGCCGTCGCCGTTGAGGTCGCCGACCGCCACCGACCAGCCCGGCGTCCACGCGCCGCTCGCCATCGTCCAGCGGCCCGACGATCCGCTCGCGGCGGTGAACCAGTCGCCGGTCTGCGGGTTGTACGCGAACAGGTCGTCGCGTCCGTCCGCATCGAGATCCGCGGCGTGCACTTCGAAACCCGGCGCCCACGCGCCCGACCGCGGCGCCGCGAGGCTGCGGCCGTCGTTCAGCGCGAGCCGCCACGCGCCCGTTGCCGGATTGTAGAAGAGCAGATCGGCGCCGGCGCGGCCGCCGAACCGTCCGATCGTCACCCGCCATCCGGCGCCGAAGTCCGCGACGGTGGTGGCGAACCGGCCGTCGCCGGACGACAGCGCGACGACTCCGTTGCCGCTCGTCGCGTCGTAGCCGAACAGATCGGCGATGCCGTCGCCGTTGAGATCCGCCACCTGCACGCGCAGGCCGGCCGGCAGCGTGCCGCGCCGCGTGACGAAGCCGCCGCGACCGTCGCTGAGCGCCAGCGTCCACGCGGCCAGCACCGGGTCGTACGCGATCACATCGTCGCGGCGATCGCCGTTGAAGTCGCCGACGAGCAGCTGCGCCGACGCCGCCGGACCGCCGGGGAACGTCCCGCTCGTGAACGCGAACGCGCCGCCGCCGATGTTGAGGCCCTGCATCCACTGCGAGGTCTCGCGGCGGTACAGCACCACGTCGCTGCGGCCGTCGCCGTCGAGATCGGCCGCGACCGCCTGCCACCCCGCACCCCAGTTGCCGCGGCGGACCACCGACTGGCCCGCTACGACCGACTCGGACGTCCACTGGCCGGTCGCCGCGTCGTAGGTGACGATGTCGGCGCGGCGATCGCCGCTGAAGTCCTGGAGGCGAATCGGATCCCCGCGCTTCGAGAGCCGCGCGAGCGCGCCGGACGTGTCCGCGTCGCCGTTCGACGAGGAATTCGCGTTCCGCGACGACGGCGGAGCGGCCGCCTGCGTCGGCACCGAGCCGGGCAGCGGCGTCGATGCCAGCCGCATCGCCGGATCGCCGAAGAAGATCCACGACTTGCGCAGGTCGGGGCTGGCGACGACCGCTTTTGCCGCGGCCACCGCCTCGCCCAGGTGCGCATAGGTTCCCTGGAAGATCAGGCGGAAGAGCTCTTCGTTGACGAGCGACTGCGTGGACGACGAGGTGACGCTCGACGAGGCCCAGATCGCCACCGCGCCGCCCTGCGGGGCGCGCTGCAGCGCCTCGGCCAGGCTCTCTTCGTCCCACACCTGCGTGAAGAGGCCGTTGAGGCAATTCATCGCGACCACGAAGGGCAGACGCGACGCGTTGGTCCACGACGCCACGTCGTCGTTGGTCAGCAGGTCGCCTTCCTTGCCCCAGATCTGCACCGATCCGTGACCGGAGTAGTCGACGATCAGCTGCCCGCTGTTCACCTGATCGATCAGCGTCTGATGCGCCGCGGGCCCGAGCGGACCGCGATTGATCCGGCTCGTCGCGTACGTCGGCGGGACGAGCGCGTTCAGCCGGTCGGCGAAGCGCTCGAAGTTCGAGGTGTCGTCGTTCTCGTCGGCCACCAGCAGGACGTTCTTCGTCCACGGGGCGGTGGCCGATTCGTCGTACGCGGCGATCTTGGCGACGACGGCGGCGGCCTGTTCCGGCGTGCGGACCGAGAGGCGGCCCATCGCGATCTCGGGAAGCCCGTCGTCGTTGAAATCGGCGAACCAGTCGTCGGACGCCGTCTCGAGCGCGACCGACGTCATCGCCACCTGTTTGGTCGGGACGAAGTCGGCGCTGCCCATGCCGGCGTAGTCGCGCGGGTCGGTGGTCGCGTCGCCCATCAGGACGACGAACTTCGGCGGCGTCCGCCAGTTCGCGCGCGCGGCCTGCAGGAAGTCGCGAAGCGCCTGCGGCGACTTCTCGCCGAAGTTGAACTCGTCGTAGACGCTGTCGACGTCGACGACGGTGGCTTTGTGCCCCTGCTTCGCGCGCAGCGCGGCAAGCGTGCGCGCCTGGTCGAGGAACGTCCGCTCGGACACCAGCACGTAGTCGAAGCCTTGCTGCGCCGCGTGCCACGTCGACGGCGTGTTGCGCGTCACGAACGCCGGCGTCCGGACGGTGAGGTCGGAGAACGCCAGGAACTGGCTGGGCCCGGCGCCGGCCGGTACCCGGACCGTCATCGAGGAGAGGCCGTGGCCGTCGGAACCAGTCGCGCCGGCCCATTCGACCGGCGAATCCGGGACGGTGATGTCGACCACGCGGATCGCCGGGCTCGCGAAGCCGCGCAGCGTCAGCGAGCCGGCGCCATCGACGGTGCCGACCAGCATGTCGGCGTCGGCGGTATAGGTGTGCCGGTAGGTGAGGCGGAGGACGTCCACCAGGCTGAGGTCCGCGTCGCCGCCGCGCGCCTGAAGCGTGACGTCGTTGTCGCCGTCGACGAGCGCGGAGGCCGGCACCGTGAAGACCTGGGTCGCATTCGCCTGCCCGTCGTACGTCATCTCGCCCACGTCGACGCCGTTGACGAGGACGCCCACGCGGTGATCGGGATTGACGGTCGGGTCGCTCGTGACGCCCTGGAGCGTCACTTCGAGCTCGGCGGCGGTGGCGGACGGGTCGAGATGGTCCGACGCGATGGTGAGCGACGTCGGATCCGACGAGACCAGCGGCCCGAACCAGTTCTCCGCATCGCCGTTGACGAGCGCCGCGAAGTAGATGCTGCGATCCTTCCGGCGGATCGTGGACCAGAAGCTCGTGCCCGCCGACCGCTGCGGACCCGCCGCAGGACGCGACTCGATCCGGCGCGCGTTGCGGCCGCCGCCGACCAGCCAGTACACGCGCGTGTCGGTGAACGGCGTGTCGGTGCCGGTGCCGTAGAACTCGACGGCGTCGCCCGCGTCGAAACGGCCGTCCGCTTCGCCGGTGACGCGAATCGCCTGTTCGACGCCGTCGACGAAGAGCTGCAGCGAACGGGGATCGACGTTCGGGTCGAGGCCCGCGGCCACGAGCTGCGGCTGGCCGACTCGGTACCAGCCCGCCACCCGCACGCCAATCTTGACGGCCGGACGTCCCGCAATGGCCTGCTGCGTCGCGAGCGCCGCCTGCGGCCTGGCCGGCGCGCCGCGTTGCCACGCCTTCGGCTCGCCGTTGTGCGAGATGAACACCTTCTTGCGGCCCGACTGGCGGCCCAGGTCGCGCAGGTCGGACGAGACCGCGACGCCGGTCGGCACGTTGACGCCGCCGGCCACCGGCACGAACGGGCCGTGCATCGTGCTCTTGCCGCTGAAGTCGAGATCCTCGAGCCAGTACACCGCCGACGCCGACGCGGAGGCCGGATCGAGATCCCAGCGCGCGTAGGCCTGCTCGGCGTTGACCGCCGTGCCCTTGCCGGCGAGAAGACCCGAGCCGGCGACGAGCGCCGTATTGACCTTCGTGCGGACGCCGTCGACCTCGCGGTACAGATTGAAGCCGAGGTTGTCGAATTCGTAGCCGGTGCGCCACTCGAGGAGGGTGCCGCGATCGTAACGCGTCGCGTCGAAGGAGCGCAGCCGCACTTCGGTCGGCGCCGACGGCGCGAACGCGAAGTACAGCATCTGGGTGGCGACCGCGTCGTTGGTCGTCCACTTGAGGGTGAAGCCGTCGGGGTCGACGCTCGTCACGTCCGCCTCGGCGTCGATCGTCGCCGTGGTGTTGTTGACTTTGACGAACGCCTTGTTCGTCTTGTCGATGCCGAAGAAGTTGCTCGGCGACGCCGCATCCTGTTCGGCGTACGACGAGCTGTGGCCGACCGGGTTGCCGCTGCCGTCGACCGATCCGTCCGACGCGCCCCATCCAAGCCGCGCATTCGTCACCGGATTGGCCTGCGCGACGTCCTGAAAGCTGTGCAGGAAGACGGCCTGCGGCTGGAAGCCGAGACCGGTGATGCTCTGGGTCGCCGGCGCGGCGCCGGTGGCCTTGTTGAAGCTGCCGGCCTTGACGTTGACGCCCTTCAAGCCCAGCGAAAAAACCTGGCCGGCGTTCGCGTTCGCGACCGTGTAATTCAGGTTGAATCCGTCGGGATTCCAGCCGGTGAACGCCGCGTTCTTGGTGACGCCGAGCGCGTTGCTGAAGGTGAAGATGTTGACGTTGGTCTGCTGCCCGCGTTGCGCGTCGCTCGGGTTCCCTTCGGCGGAGAACGTCGACGTCGCCCACTGGTTGCCGGAGGCATCGATCGCACCCATGCCCATGCCGCCGGCCGCGCCCGTCGCCGGCAGCGCGCCGGTGAGGCCGCTGTTCGCGTGGATGTGGAGCACTCCGTTCGGCTGGAAGCCGAATCCCGTGATCAACTGCGGACCGGTCACGGTGGCCATCTGCCAGTTCACGACCTTGGCCTGAACGCCCGTGCCGCCGATCGCCACGTAGTGAACGATGTACGGCATCGTGTCGTTGGTGGTCCAGTTGAGCGTGAAGGTCGTCGCGTCCCAGGCCTGGAAATCGGCTTCGGCGAGCACCGTCGTGTCCGCCTTCATGATCGTGAGCGCCTTGGCCGCGGCGCGCCGCGCTTCGACGGAGGTCGCGACGCCGGTGCGGCTGGAGGTCGCGACCGACCCGCTGTCGACGCCGTCGGTCATGCCCATCGCGAAATAGCTGGCGTAGGCGGGCCGCAGCGTCACCGTCTCGCCGTTGCCGCGATCCGCGTTGGCGTTGGCCGCCGCGGTGCGCGTGCCGGTCGTGCCGATCGCGGCGAGCGCCAGGTAGTTGCCTTCGAGGCTCTGCCCCGCGGCGCCGAGCGCCTGGCTGGCGACGTCGATCGCTTCGGTCATCCCCGCCGGCGGCGTCCAGGTGACCGAGCTCGCGATCGTGTGGAACGTCACGATCATCTCGTTCGTGCCGGTCGTGGTGACGGCCGGCGCGGCCTGGTTGGTGCCGTTGCCGTTGGCCTGCCCGTTTTCGACGTCGATCGGATTCTGCAGATCGACGCCGGAGAACGACATGATGCCGCCCGACACGCCGGTGTTCGCGCTGATGGTCCACGTGTAGCTCGCAGGCTCGGCGGTCGTCGCCACCCTGCGATAGATCGCCAGCGCGTTGGCGGTGTTGTTCGTGTTGTTCGTCTGGCGGACGAGCGTCCAGCCGCCCGGCGCGGTCACCGTAGGCGTGTTCGCGTTGATGCCGATGGCGGCGAGCATCACGTCGTTGGCCTGCGTTCCGGCGGGTACGTTGATGGTCACGTTGCCCGACGCGGCACCGGCCGACGCCGCGGCGCGAAACACCACGCCGCTCGCGTTGCTGAAGGTCTGATCGGTGCGTCCCTCCGTCCAGAACAGGATCGCCACCGGCGTCTGGCCCAGGTTGTGGCTCACGGTCTGCGACGTCGGCGCGGCGCCGGTCGTTTTCGTGAAGCTGCCGACGACGGTCGTGGACTGCGCGAACGCAGGCGTCGCGAACGCGGCAATTCCCGCGACGGCCGCCAGTACGCACAACCACCTCAGGCCCATTCGCGTCCACGCCTCAACGGATGAGTGCCGGTGCATCGAGCTCATGAGGTAATTATACGACAATATAGGACAATAACGTCAATTGAAGTGCAATTACGTCTTCGGTTTGGGTGTTGCTGAGCTCTCAGTTGTATCGGCGGCTCTACCGCAAGCCTTTAACTGTCAAGGATTTGGGCGTTGGTACCTTCCGGCGGCACGCTGTCCGCGACGGTGCCGCCGGGACCGTTAACGCAGAACGATGGGGCGCGGCTCGCGCTCGAGGTAGGTCTGCAGGTCGCGCGCGGCGCGCGCCAGGCGAGGATCGCCGGTCGCGGCGTAGCAGTCGCGGCGCAGGCGCAGAAACGCGTCGGTCCAGACCGGGTGCCGGTCGAGTGCGCCCGTCGGCCGGCGGCACAAGGCGGCGAAGTCGCTGCGCGCCGCCAGATCGACCTGCGTCGTCACCCGGAGTTCTTCCAGCGCATCGATCGCGAATCGCTGGTCGAGCGCGTCGTACAGCCGCCGGGCGAGCTCGGGACGCTGAAGGCCGACGGCGGAGGCGACGTTCAGCGCCTTCTCCTTGAGCCCCTGGAGCGGCCACGGATCGGTTCGCATGCGCGCGAACGCCTGCTCGAGCGCCGAGGTCGCCTCGTCCAGCCGCCCTTCCCGCGCGCGGAGCACGGCCAGCACGATGTCGGCTTCGGTCGGCTGCACGGCGCGGAGCCGCTCGATCAGCGCCGGGGCCTCAGGGGAGCCGGCGTCGGCCTCGAGATCGGCCGCGAGCGCGAGCTCCGTCGGATTTCGCGGCGGGTCGGTCTGCTGCCTCCAGAGGTCGCGCGTGCCGGCGTAGTCGGCGCCGGCGAAGAAGCGCTCGAGCGCCGTGCGGCGCGCCTGCTCGATCGGCGTCGCCGGGCCGATCGCCGCGCGCGTCGCCGCGTCCCACCCGTTGAAATTCGCCCACGCCGTGTCCGCGACGTCCCACGAGATGCCGTTCTCGGAGTCGAGCGGCGGACGCCACATGTTCGCCAGGCGCGCCGCGCGCCGCACCTCGGCGACGAGCGAGGCCGTCCCCCCGACCGATCGGGCGGCGCCGAATTCCACCAGGTTGCGATCGTCGGTGTTCAGATCGGCGGCCGACGCGCGAGCGACCGCGGCGGCAAACCGATCGTTGGCGACGAAGTGCGCGAGCACGCCGGTGACGTCGACGACGCGCCACGTGTCGGCGAGCGCCGACTTGAAGGGTTCTTCGGCGATGCGGGCGGCGAGCCCCGCCTTCGAGTACACGCCGCCGTGCGTCGTCGCGAGCAGGACGAGATCGCCGCGATTGGTCTGCCACGTCTCGACGTACGGAAAGACCGACTGCAGCGTGGCGTAGATCGTCTGCAGCGTGCGCGTGTCGATCTCGTACGCCTGCACCCACTGCGCGAACACGCCCTGATCGCTGAGGCGCGACCGGGCCGCCTGGTAGTACTCCCGCGTGAAGAGGCTGGCGATGCCGGCGCGAAACGGATTGGATGGCTCCGACGCGATCACGTCGTACTGCTCGCGGCCGGTCAGCAGCGCTTCGCGCGCATCTCCAATCGTCACGCGCAGCTTCGGATTCGACATCGCGCCGTGGTTGACGGCATCGCACGCGCGCGCCACGTCCAGCACCACCGACTCGAGCTCCACCGCGTCCACCCGCTCGATCGAGGGCACGGCGGCCAGCCAGCCGGCGGTGCTGCCGGTTCCGAGTCCGATGACGAGCGCGCGCGTCGGCTTGGGGTGGCGCATCGCGCCGAGCAGCCCGAGCATCACCTGCGTGCCGGCATCCGCGCGCGCGCTGCCGTCGGACTTGCCGTTGACGATGAACGCGTAGCCGCTCGCTTCGTGCATCAGCGCCACGGAGCTCTCGACGCCGTCCGCGCTCCAGACGACCGATCGCCGCACCCACTGCTCGAACGCTTCGAGCCCGTTGACGGTCGACACCGCGGTGGCCGGCGCCCGCCCCGCGCCGATGCCGCTGTGGCGCCAGAACGCCGTGGGTCCGGTCGAGAACAGCAAGGCCACGGCGGCCGCACCGGCCGCCGCCGCCGGCCACACGTCGCGGAGCCTCCGAGGTGTCGCGAGCGCGATGGCCGCCGCGCCGAGCACGACCAGCACGAGCGCGACGAATTTCCACGCGACCGGCGCCGTCAGCCATGGCAGCAGCCCGAATCCGCCGGCCAGCGATCCCAGGATGGCGCCGGCGGTGTTCGCGGCGTACGCGACGCCCACATGCGCGCCGACCCGCTCGCGGCCGCGTCCGAAGAGCGCGATCAGCAGCGGAAACTGGTAGCCGGCGACCACTGCCGGCAGCAGCACGACGATGCCGGTGACGATCGTCCACCCGGCGATCGCGCCGGCGAATCCCATCGCGCGAATCGGCAGGAGGATCAGCGCGAGCGCCGCCAGGCGATCGCCGAGCGCGTAGCCGAGCGCGATTGCCGCCGCTTCGACCAGGCACGACGTCGCGAAGCCCGCCAGCGTCGCCGGCCGTTCGTCCGACACCAGCGCGTAGGCGAGGCCGCCGAGGCCGATGCCCGCGAGCGCGACGGCGAGGACGAGGCCGAAGGTGAAGACGGATCCGCCGAGCAGCGGCCCGAGCAGGCGGTACCAGATCAGCTCGAGCAGGAAAAACGCGAACCCGACGGTGCCGGACGCGGCGATGACGAACGCGCGAGATCCTGAACCGTCGCGCGGCGCGGACGCGTCAGCGGCCGCGCCGCCGGCAGACGCGCCGCCGTCTCGCGTCCACTGCCGCTCCACCGACCTCGCGACCATCGCGACGAGGAGGTTGATCGCGGCCGCGAGCCAGATCGTCCGCCGGGTCCCGAACGTCTCGAGCATCCAGAACGTCGACACCACGCAGCCGACCACCGCGCCCAGCGTGTTGATCGCGTAGAGAACGGCGACATCCTGCCGGCGCGCGTCGCCGGCGCGCGTGACCGCGCGCGCGACGGCGGGGAGCGTGCCGCCCATCGCGAGCGTCGGCACGGCGAGCACGAGCGCGCTGAGGGCGAGCCGCCCGATCGTGGCGACGACCGGGCCGAGCGTCGCCGACCCGCCGGTTGCGATGTACAAGACACGGACGAGCGCGAGCAGCAGCGGGCTGAGCGCGGCGCAGACGGCGATCGCCGCCTCGAGGTTCGAGTAGAAGCGCAGCGGCCGTTCCTGCCGGTCCGCGCGCGGCCCCAGGAGCAGGCTGCCGGCGCCGAGCCCGCCGATGAAGATGGCCAGCACGGCCGCCGACGCCGCGGTGGACGCGCCGAAGATCAGCCGGAACTCGCGCAGCCAGCCGATCTGATACACGAGCGCGCAGAATCCCGAGCCAAACATCAGGAGCGCGGCCGTCGAAGTCTTCGAGCGCATGGGTAACGGTGTCGTTATCGGCCGGATCGCCGCCGAAGGTGAGCCTTCGCGATCGCCGAGCAACGACCGACGCGAACTGGTCTCGCCTCGATCGCATCAGGTGGGCTGTGGGCGCCGATGTGGGCGGCACGCTTGGGTACGTGGCGGCGCGGCACGTCGCCACCGAGATCCATTACCGCCGCGACGCGGCGACTCGCTGACGGCTATCTCGTCAACGTCCACACCAGGAACAGGGCGGCTGCGGCGCTGCCCGCCTGCAGCCACAGCTCGGCGCGCTCCTGCAGGAACAGCAGGCCGACGCAGAGCAGCGCGGCCGCGAGGAGCAGGCACCGCCAGTAGAGCTCCTCGCCCGACACTTCGAGGCCGCGCGACCCGGCGCGCTTGCGCGCGGCATCGATGATGGCGTTCGCGATCTCGCGGTCGCCTTCGCGATCGAGCTCGAGGTACGCGCCGCCGCCGGCCGACGCGATCGTCGCGAGCGAGTTGCGGTCGAGCGACGAGCGGATCTTCGGTTGCGCCGCCTCGGCCGGCACGGGGGGCCGCCCCGGGATCGTCGGCGGAGGCGGCGGCTCCGGAATCCACCCGCCGGACGTCGTCCCGACGCCGACGACGTAGACGGGCACCTGCTTCTCGCGCGCGAGCCGCAGCGACCGCGCGACCTCGCCGCTCCACGCCTGGCCGTCGGTGATCAGCACGAACGCCTTCGCGTTCGGATTCTTGCCGTACAGCTCTTCGTCGCGCTCGATCAGCCGCAGCCCCCACGCGATGCCGAGCTCGATGTTCGTGTCCCACGTCGTGTCGTCTTCGAGACGGAACGGCGGCTCGCGGTTCAGATGATCGAGGAAGAAGAAGAACGTGTTCGGATCCTTCGTCAGCCGCACCTCGGGCGTCGCGATGTGCGCGAACAGCGCCATCGCGATCCGATCGTCCTTCCACGCGAGCGATTCGCCGAGCACGCGCAGGAAGCGGATCGAGCGCTGCCACCGGTCGCCGGCGACGTCGGGCGTGCGCATCGACGCCGAGCCGTCCTGCAGGACGACGAGGTCGACGCCGGCCGTGCGCACGAGCGCGAGGGCTGCCGTCGGCCGCGCGAGCGCGAGGATCGTCAGCGCCAGCGCGGCGATGCCGCACAGCCAGAAGAAGAGGCCGCCGAACACCGGAAACCGCTCGCGCACCGGCAACCGCCGGTGCTGCCGGTACTGCCGGGCGTCGCGCCGCCGCCGCCCGAGCTGCCACGCCCAGACGAAGAGCAGGGCGGCCGGCACGATCAGCAGCCACAGATAGGCGGGGTCGCCGAAACGGATCGTGTCGGGATCGATTTTGAACACGCAATGCGCCCGATTGTGTCCTTCGTGGTGAACCGCTTATCCCTTGCGCACCTTCACCCCGCCCTTGCCCGCTTCGGGGTTGTCCTTCCGTTCTTCGCCGCGCTTCGGGATGACGATCTTGAACTGCGCCATGTCGGTCGCCGGCGGCGGACCGCCCGCGCGCCCGTGCAGCGTCGATCCGGCCGGCAGATCGCCCATCGCTTCGTCGACGGCCTTCATGGTCGCCTTCGCCGTCTTGCCAGCCGGCGTCGGCCTGGCCTTCGCGAGCACGTCGCGGACGCGGATCGCGTACTCGTAGTTGTACGCCGCGTCCACGTGCCCGGGGCTGCTGCGGAGCACGTCGGCGTAGTTCTTCACGACGGCGTCGAGCTTCCGCAGCGTCGACGCGCGGTCGTCGGACTGGCTCGTGCGGAACGCCGAGTTCGCCGCCATGAACAGGATCGCGGGATCGGCTTCGGTGACCGTCCCGTTCGCGTCCTTCTGCGGCACGATGGCGCTGTAGCCGCCCGACCAGTAGGCGGCGACGGCGCGCGCGTCGCGCAGGTCGGTGGCCGCGGCCTGTCCGACCTGCGGCACGCGTCGAGCCGCGCCCAGATCGTTCTCCACCTGCTCGCTGTCGCTGCCGGCGCTGCGGTACTGCAGCGTCGCGAGCTCGTTGTGCACGTCGGCGAGGCGCTTCTCGGTCTGGCCGGCGAGGTAGAACCCGCCGCCGACGAGCGCCAGAAGGATCGCGAAGATGACCGGAGCGATGATCGATTTCATGATTAGGGAAACTTTCGAAAATACGGAACCGTGAGCTGCAGGAGCAGCGCGATCGACCAGAAGCTCGCCGCCATGAACGCGTACGGCGCGAAGCGCGGACGCTCCGTGCTGTACCGCTTCACCTCCACGCGGCCGGCCGACCGCGAGTCGATGTCCTTGATCGCCTCGAGGATCACCGATTCGTCGGACGCCGCGTAGAATTTGCCGCCCGTCGCTTCGACCGCCGGGCGCCAGATGTCGTCGGGCAGCACGGCGCCGAGCGTCTTGTTGTAGCTGGTGCGGATCATGTAGACGGGAATCTTCGTCTGAACGGCGCCCTGCAGGATCTCCGAGACGGGCTTGCCGTGGATCATCACCTGCGTGTCCTGGCCGTCGGTGAAGAGCACCATCAGGTTGCCGGCCGCGTCGAGGAAGTTGAACGCGCGGAACAGGTTCGTCGACTGCTCCATCGCGAGGCCGATCGTCGTCCCCTGATCCGGGAACTTCATGAACTCGGTCCAGTCGCCGATCAGCGTCAGGCTGAGCAGGATGTTCGAGTAGTCGGTCGTGAACGGGGTGACGACATAGGCCTCGTCGCCGAATTCGATCAGCCCGATGAGGTCGTGATACTTGCCCGACATCCGTTGGCGGATGAACGCTTCCGCGGCGGCGACGGTCGTGAAGAAGGTCGCTTCGTTCGGCGCCTTCGCGTTCAGATGCGCCGCGGGAAAGCGCGCCATCATGCTGGACGAGGCGTCGATCATCAACGCGATGCGGCGCCCGGGATAGGACACGGTCTCCTGCGTCAGCGTCGAGTACGGGTCGGCGAGCGCCATCGCGAAGAACGGCACGCCGGCCAGGAACAGGATCAGCGCGCCGTGGCGCACCAGCGACAGCCACGAGCTCTGACCGCTCCAGTCGAGCACCGCCGGCAGCGCGATCTGCGTGCGGCCGGCCTTCCGGCGCGTCATCGCGCGGACGATCAGCACGGCGACGCACAGCCCGATGACCGCGACCAGCGTCAGCACCGCGGTGTCGCGGTGCGTGAAGAGCAGGTCGGCCGCGCGGGTGTTCCGCCAGTCGAAGACCGACTCGCGAATCGCCGACAGGACGGCGGTTATCGGGACCACACCTTCGATCCCGCGGTCGCGGGCCGCGCGTAGCGTTTCGCGAAGCGCCGCATCGGCCACAGCTGTTCGATCTGCTGCCGGCGCAGCACCGACAGGCCGGTGGCGACGCCCTCGTCGAGCACGGTGTCGTCCAGCGTGCCGGCCTGCGCGTACTGCGCCGCGGTGAAGGCCGACAGCGCCTGCTCGAGCGATTCGAGCTCCTGCGCGCGCTTCTCGTACCCCAGGTTGCGCAGCCGCGCCGCCTCGCGCGCGATCACCGACGGCGTCGCCGCGCCCGAGACGATCACTTTCTGCCGCTTCGGCGGGATGCCGGTGAACAGCACGAGCTGGCCGTCGATCGCCGCGGCGTTGACCGTCGACTGCCGGCTGTCCACCGTCGCCTGCGTCGCCTTCGACACCTTGCGGCCCGTCGCGTAGGCGCCGACCACCCGCAGCGCCGCGAGCGCGCGCGTGGCGAGCGCCGGCGTCCAGCCGCCGGCGGCGCGTTCGCGCTTCACGCCCGACAGCGCGCGGCGGACGCCGTTCAGCACGGCGAAATCCGGCATGACGCGGTCGGAGGTCTCGGCCGGCTTCCGGTAGCGCGCGACGATGCGGACCAGCGCCAGCACGGCGAGCAGGCCCGCGAGCGCGAACAGGATCCCGCCGACGACGCTGAGGAGGTTCGCGCGGAACCCGCGCTGATCGATCTCGGCGAACGTGTCGGCGCCGGCGTCGCGGATGTCGGCCGCATCGCTCGGCACGAGCGACAGCACGCGCAGCGACAGCGCGGGGAGCACGTAGGTCTGATCGCGGCCTTCGATCGACGTGCCCTGGCCGGTCCGGCTCTGGACGCGATACGAGATCTTCGTCTCGGGGACCGCCACGTCCTTGCCGAAGAGGTTCTCGGCGATCAACCGCATGCGGTACTCGTACTGGAAGAACCGGCGGTCGTCGGTGTGCAGGTCGACGGCGTGCGAGCCGCCGGTCACCTCGAAGGGCGCGAACTGCACGACCGACGGCTCCAGCTTCGTCTGGTCCGGCACCACCTTGACGTCGGCGGTTTCGAGCACCGCGCACGTCAGCACCGCCGTGAACGGCTCGCCGACCCGCACCGCGCCGGCCGTCGTCCGCCACCAGCACTGGATCGGATCGGCCTTGGTCGTCTGCGTCTGCTGCTGCGCGAGCAGCGGCGCCGCCGTCAACATCAGCGCGGCGGAGAGAGCTACGCGTGTCATATCAAACCTTCCGCAACCGTCGTTCCGCGATGAACTCGCTCATCGCGATCGCCGTTTCCTGTTCGTCGACGCCGATCCGCAGCACGTCGAGGTCGTTGTCCTTCGCCATCCTGGCGACGTCGTCCTGCCACGTCCGCGTGCGCTTCGCGAGCGCGCTCATCGTGCCGCGCGACATCACGCGCGAGCGCCCGGTCTCGACGTCGAACGCCTCGATCCACCCGGCCGAGACCTTCGGCAGCTCGAAGGCGAACGCGCTGTCGATCAGCACGATGAAGACGTCGTGCGTGGAGTTGAGGTGGCCGAGCTCGGTCAGCACCTGTCCCGGGTTGTCGAAGAGGAAGTCCGAGATGACCGGGATCATCGACGTCTTCCGCATGAAGCCCGCGAGCGACATGCTGAGGCTGTCGAGCCGCCGCAGCGGCTGCAGCCCCGTGCCGAACTGGTAGGCCTCGAGGCAGTGGATCACCTGGCCCTTGCCGACGTGCGGCCTCGCGGCGGCGAGCTGATCGACGCGCGCGTCGAAGGTGATCAGCCCGAAGAGATCCTGGAAGAACACGGCCGACATGCCGATCGTGCCGATGGCGCGCGCGATCGCGGCGGCGATCGGCACGCCGTCGATGCCGCAGCGCGTCGACAGCGACGCGTCCGCGACGGCAATCACCGTGGCGGTGCTCGGCTGCTCGAAGTCGCGGACGATCATCGGACTGAAGTTGGTCATCGACGACTGGGGCCAGTCGACCTTCTCCATCCGGTCGCCCGGCTGCCACTCGCGGAGACCGACGAGATCGAAGCCCGAGCCGTGGAACACGCTGCGATGCTCGCCGATCGTGAACTCGCGCATGCGCCGCAGGATCAGCAGCTCGATTTCGGCCAGCTCCGACAGGTTGACGAACGGCTCGACGTCCGTTTCGCGCGTTCTCACGGGGGATGACGCTCAGGGGATGGGGACGTTGTCGATCACGTCGGTGATGACGGTATCCGTGGTGAGTCCGTGGCTGGCGGCGTGCGGCCCGAGCCAGATGCGATGGCTCAGCACGTACGGCGCCAGATCCTGGATATCCTCGGGGAACACTTCGGTGCGGCGCCGGATGAGCAGCGCCCAGACCTTGGCGAGGCGGCCCCAGCAGATGATCGCGCGCGGCGACGCCCCGAGATCGACGCCGTGCTCCACCAGGTCGGACGGGGAATGCGTGTACCAGTCGGTGTCGGGATTGTAGGGCCGCGTCGCCGCGACGAGCCGCTGGATGTAGGTCGCGAGCTTCGGGTGCAGGAACACGTGCTCGTTGATCGCGCCGCGCAGCTCGATGATGCGTTCCTTCGTCATCAGCGAGTTCAGGCGCACGCGCTTGAAGTCGAAGTGCACCAGCTTGGCTTCTTCTTCCGGCGGCAGGTAGCCGATGTTGATCATGATCGCGAAGCGATCGGTGGCCGCCTCCGAGAGCGGGAAGGTGCCCTGGCCGAGCTCGACCGGGTTCATCGTCGCGATGGCGAAGCTGAACGCGGGCAGCTCGTACGTCGTGTTGCCGACGGTGACCGTGCGGTCCTGCAGCCCTTCGAGGAACGCGCTCTGCGACTTCAGCGGGATGCGGTTGATCTCGTCGAGCAGGATCACCTCGCCCGAGGCGAGCGGGCCGAACTCGGTCATCAGCTCGCCCGTGGCCGGGTTGATCATCTGGAAGCCGACGACCTCGGTCGGCTGCAGGTCGGCGCGCCCCTGCAGCCGCACGAACTTCGCGTTGCTGATCGCCGCGAGGATGATGCCGAAGAAGGTCTTGCCGACGCCCGGCACGCCGCGCAGCAGCAGGTTGCCGGCGTTCACCTGCCGGTTCTCCTTCTTGTCGTACGACGTCGGGATCTCCGACAGCAGCACGACGTTCGCGAGCGCCTTGGGGGTGTCGTAGCCGACGAGCGCTTTGCCGCCTTCGGCGACCACCATTTCGTGGAATGCGATGGCTTGTTCGAGGTCTGGATGCACGGGGAGTGTCATCTTATTAGAATGTGAACCAATGAACAAAGTGCTGCCCGGGGCGGCGGAGGCGGTGGCGCGGATCCCCGACGGCGCCACGATCATGATGGGCGGCTTCGGCCTCTGCGGCATCCCCGAGAACCTGATCGCGGCGCTTCGCGCGCGCGGGACCTCCGGCCTCACCGTGATCAGCAATAACGCGGGCGTGGACGACTTCGGTATCGGAATCCTGCTCCGGGCGCGGCAAATCCGGAAGATGATCTCGACCTACGTCGGCGAGAACAAGGAATTCGAGAGACAATTCCTGACAGGCGAGCTCGAGGTCGAGCTCGTCCCGCAGGGCACCTTCGCCGAGCGGATCCGCGCCGGCGGGGCGGGCATCGGCGGCTTCTTCACCCCGACCGCCTATGGGACGCTCGTGGCCGAAGGCAAGGAGACGCGCGTCATCGACGGCACGCCCTACGTGCTCGAGCGCCCGCTGCACGCCGACTTCGCCTTCGTCAAGGCGTGGAAGGGCGACACCGTCGGCAACCTCGTCTATCGGCGGACGGCGCGCAACTTCAATCCGGTGATGGCGACGGCCGCCACGGTGACGATCGCCGAGGTCGAGCACCTGGTCGAGGCGGGCGAGATCGATCCCGACCAGGTCCACACGCCCGGCATCTTCGTGCAGCACATCGTCCAGGGGGCGGACTACGAGAAGCGGATCGAGAAGCGGACGGTGCGGCGCGCCTGACGGCGCGGCCGCCCGCCGCCCGCGCGACGAGCGCTAGAATGCCTGCCAGCATGGATTCCCGCGAACGAATCGTCCGGCGCGTCGCGCGCGAGCTGAAGGACGGCGACTACGTCAACCTCGGCATCGGCATGCCGACGCTGGTCGCGAATCACATTCCGCCCGGCGTGCACATCACGCTGCACTCGGAGAACGGGCTGCTCGGCATCGGGCCGTACCCGGCCGACAGCGAGGTCGATCCCGATCTGATCAACGCGGGGAAGGAAACGGTCACCGAGACGCCCGGCTGCTCGTACTTCAGCAGCGCCGACTCGTTCGCGATGGTGCGCGGCGGCCACATCGACCTGACCGTGCTCGGGGCGCTGCAGGTCGACCGCGAAGGCAACCTCGCCAACTGGATGATTCCCGGCAAGATGGTGAAAGGCATGGGCGGCGCCATGGATCTCGTCGCCGGCGCGAAGAAGGTGATCGTCGCCATGGAGCACACGACGAAGGACGGCGGTCACAAGATCCTCGATCGGTGCACGCTGCCGCTCACCGGCACGCACGTCGTCAACCTCATCGTGACCGACCTCGCCGTCATCGAAGTGACGCCCGAGGGGCTGCTGCTGAAGGAAATCGCGGCGGACACCGACGTCGATCGCGTCCGGCAGGCCACGGGCGCCGCGCTCCTCGTCGACCGGACGCCGGCCGTGTTCTGATGACCCGCACACCCGCGTCCGCGTCGCGCCGCGAGTTCCTGCAGACGGCGGCCGCGTTCGCCCTCGCGCAGGCGCCACGCATGCACGTGAGAGCGCTCGTCTTCGATGTGTTCGGCACGGTCGTCGACTGGCGTACGGCGGTCGCGCGCGAGGTCGCCGCCGTCGCGAAGCGCAAGGGCGTGGCGATCGACGCCGAGAAGTTCGCCGACGCCTGGCGCGGCGCCTACGGCCCGAGCATGAACCGCGTCCGCAAGGGCGAGCTGCCATGGACGAAGCTCGACGATCTGCACCGCATGACGCTCGACGCCATCGTCGGCGACTTCGGGTTGGCCGCGCTCTCCGACGACGAGCGCGCCGAGCTGAACCACGCGTGGCATCGGCTGGATCCCTGGCCCGACAGCGTGGCGGGGCTGGCGCGACTGAAGAAGCGCTTCACGATCGCGCCGCTGTCGAACGGCAACATCGCGCTGATGACCGACCTCGCGAAGCATGCGGGGTTGCCGTGGGATGCGATTCTCGGCGCCGAGCTCGTGCGCCACTACAAACCCGATCGCGAGGTGTACGAATCCGCCGCGGCCTACCTCGATCTCGCGCGCGACGAGGTGATGATGGTGGCCGCGCACCTCGGCGACCTGCGCGCGGCGAAACAGGTCGGCCTGCGCACGGCCTTCGTCGTGCGCCCGCACGAATTCGGGCCGCGCGGCAAGCCCGACCTCGCGGCCGACGCGTCGGTGGATATCAGCGCGAAGGACTTCAATGACCTTGCGGCGCAGCTGGGCGCATAGCCGGTCGCGGATCGGCGCGGTGAGGAGCGCGTGATGCATTTGTACACGTACGTCAATTTCGCGGGCCGTTGCGCCGAAGCGTTCCGTTACTACGAGCAGCATCTGGGCGGAACGATCGGGATGATGATGACGCACGGCGAATCGCCCGATCAGTCGCGGACGAAACCCGAGTGGAAGGACCGCGTGATGCACGGTCGGATCACGATCGCCGGCGCCGAGCTCGCGGGCGCCGACGTGCCGACGGCCGAGCCGATGCGCAGCGCCTATCTGTCGCTGGCGGTCGACAGCGATGCGGACGCCGAACGCGTGTTCCGGGCGCTGTCGGACGGCGGCCAGGTGTTCATGCCGCTGCAGGAGACGTTCTTCGCCAGCCGGTTCGGACAGTGTCGCGATCGATTCGGCGTCAACTGGATGATTCTCCACGAGCGGGCGATGCGATGACGCAGGATCTGACGCACACCATCGCGCTGCTCGCCCGCACGCCGCGGGCGCTCGACGCCCTGCTTCGCGATCTGCCCGATGCCTGGACGCAGGCGAACGAAGGCGGCGACACCTGGACGCCGTTCGACATCGTCGGCCATCTGATCGACGGCGAACGCCACGACTGGATCCCGCGCGTCCGCATGATCCTCGAGTTCGGCGAGACCCGGACGTTCGAGCCGTTCGTCCGCGGCGGACACGTCCGCGAGACGGCGGGCAAGACGCTGCCCCAGCTGCTCGACGAGTTCGCCCGCACGCGCGCCGCCAGCCTCGACCAGCTGCGCGGGTTCGACCTCCAGCCCTCGGATCTCGAGCGCCGCGGCACCCATCCGTCCTTCGGGCCGGTCACGCTGTCGCAGCTGATCGCGACATGGGCCGGCCACGACCTGACGCACCTGCATCAGCTCTCGCGCACGATGGCGTGTCAGTATCGCGACGCGGTGGGCCCGTGGACGGCGTATCTCGGCGTGATGCACTGCAACGCGCACAGCCAGTAACGGCGCGCGCCCTCGCGCGGCGCACGCTGGCGGACGCGCTACGGCGCCGACGCGCGCGCGGCGGCGGGGACGACGTTCAGCGAGAATCGCATCGGGAGCGGCGGGACGGACGGCTTCGGGGCGGCGGCGGCGCCGTAGGCCGCCGAGAGGATATCGGGATCCTGCAGGTCGGCGACGATCTCGATGCGGGTGCCGCGCGGCAGCGCGATCGGCTTCTCGAACCAGTAGCGGCGCGCCCAGTCGGCGCGCGTGTTCAGCCGAATCAGCGGCGTCCGCTGGCCGCCCGGCAGGATCGCCTGCGCCTGCACCGAAATGTTCGGTGCGACCTGCTCGGGCGTCAGCGCGAGCGCGCGCACGTCCTGATCGATCGTCTGGCTGAAGGTGATCTTCTGGTCCGACGGCGTCGTCTCGGCCGACGAGGCGACGGGGACGACCAGCAGCTCCTGCGCTTTCTCCGGGGCGAAGTAGATGCCGACCGTGCTCTGATCCTTGAGGGCCTTGCCCTCGTACTGCCACGTCTTCTTGTAGTGCACGCGGACGGTCAGCTCGGCGTGCGCGGGCAGGCGATACGCGGCGCCGTCCTTGTCGACCGATTCGGGGTCGGCTCCCGGCACCCAGCGGAGCAGCACGTGTTCGGGCGCGTACGGCTGATCGGCCGCGCCCTTGACGCTGACGACCGCGCTGCGCACGACCGCCGGCGTGCCCGGCCGCAGGTCGACGGCGCGCACGAACCGCGGCTCGCCGTTGCCGGCGGCCACCGTGAATTCCTGCACCTGTTCCATCGCATCGGGGGCGAGCGCGAACGCGGGGAGCGCCAGCGTCGCGTCGGGCGCGCCGAGCGGCCAGTCGTTCTTCAGCGCCACCGCCGGCAGCTGTTGCTCGAGGCGGCCGCGCGGGTTTCCGCCGGTCGCCCACGTGAGGATCACGTCGAGCTCCCTGGCGGTCAGCAGCTGCGCGTGCTTGAACTCGCCGTACCCGTCCTGCGCGTTCCACGGCGGCATGTGCGAGGCGATCAGTTCCGCGCGGATCGACTCGGCCCACGGAAACGCTTCCTCGTACGTCATCAGCGACATCGGCGCGACGCCGCCGGCGACGTGGCACCGGCTGCACTTCTCGCGGAAAATCGGAAAGACGTCGTCGTTGTAGGTGTACTTCGAGGTGATCGGCTTGTGCGCCTCGCCCGTCGGCATGCTCAGCGCGAGCGCGGCGACGACGACGCCGAAGCCGACCGTGGTGCGGACGCGGGCTGCTGTCATGGCTCTCTACTGCGGGAACGCCGACTGGATGTCCTTCGACGCCGCCGCGAACTGATCGTACGCCGCGGAGATCTGCTGCTTGTTGCCGAGATCGCCGAACGCGTCGAGCATGTACGCCGCGCGCACCAGCTTGGCGATCGCCGGCTCGGACACTTCGCGCTTTGCGGCAGGCAGCTCCCGCTGGTGCGCTTCGAGCGCGATCGCGACGTCCTTCGCCTGGAACGCCGGCACGTAGACATCGGCGAACAACCCGCGATCGATCAGCATCCGGATCTGATCCGTGCGCGCCTTGAGCTGCTGCAGCATCTCGGGCACCGTGTCGGGCACGGGCACCTGCGCCAGCGCTGCGTCAACGGTCGGCGCGGTCGACGGCGATGGCGTGGCCGCGGCGGCCGGTTTTGCCGGCGCCGCCGCCGGTGCGGTCGCGGGCGCTGCCGTCCTGCCGCCCGCGGCGGACGTCGTCACCGCCGCAGCCGTCGGCTCTTTCGAAAAGCTGTCGAAGCTGAAATCGAACACGTTCGCCTTGCCGTCGGGGGCGAACTTCACGTTGGCTTCGACCGCGGCAGGCAGGTTGACGCCGTCGAGTTTCGCCTCCAGATACCGTCCGTTCGGCGCGAGCGTCAGCGGATAGGTCTGGCCCCTGACGATGACGTGGCCCTGCACGTCCTTCGCTTTCGCCCGCGCGAGCGGGCGCGTGAAGTCGTCGTAGAGGTACATGCGGAACGTGCCCGCGCGCGGATACGTGCCTTCGAGATGATGCCAGTTGTCGGGCGCCATGAAGAACTGCCCGCCGTGCTGCGGATTGTGATTGCCGTGCGGCCGCAGCTCGTAGGTCGGCTTCATCGGCGTGCCGTCGCGGCAGACGCCGGGGCTCAGCGCGGCGGTCGACACCCCCGGGCACGTCCACTTGACGGACATCGTCATGCGCTCGAGAGGCGTGCCGTCGACGGGGCACTTGCCCGGCGTGTCCTGGACGGCCAGGCCCGGCTTCGATCCGCAGGTGAACACCGAGACCAGGCGGATCGGCACGAGGGTCATGCCGCACTTCGGACACTTGCCCGGCTTGTCCTCGACGACGTCCTCGTCGCCCATCATGGTGCACACGTAGGACATCGGCGGCAGATCCTGTTTCTTCTGCGCGGCGGCGACCGCGGTGAGCGCGATGACGAGGGCGAGCGTGAGATTCCGCATTCAGAGTCCCGTCGGCCGACACCGTGACCCGGGCCGAACTGTTAACTGTCGACTGTCTATGTTATACACCCCGCATGCTGCGAGGGACCATCGCCGCTGCGCTCGCCGGCGGACTGCTGCTCAGCCCGGTTGACACGGTCGATTCGGCGTTCGATGCCTTCTGGGCGGCGCAAACCGTCGCCGAGGCGACCGAGCGCGTTCCCGACGTCCTGCGCTCGGGCGTTTCGTTCGACGACGCGTATCAACGCCTGAAGCACGGGCGGCGGTACGCGGCGCAGCGTGCTGGAACGGTCCGGCTGACCAACCGGACCGCAGACGGCATCGAGCATCAGTACGCGGTGACGATACCGGAGCGGTACGACCCCTCGCGGCCGTATCAGGTGCGCATCCAGCTGCACGGCGGGGTGATGATGCGCCACTCCGCGGTGCCGCCGCAGAACGCCGGCGGGATCGGGAATCTCGCGGGCGCGGAGCAGATCTACATCGTGCCGTTCGCCTGGGACGCGGCGGCGTGGTGGACCGACGATCAGCTGCTGAACCTGCGCGCGATCCTCGATCGCGCCAAGCGCGACTTCAACATCGACGAGAACCGCGTCGTCGTCTCCGGCGTTTCGGACGGCGGCACCGGCACGTACTACGTCGCGATGCGCGATACGACGCCGTACGCCGCGTTCCTGCCGCTCAACGGCTTCATGATGGTGCTCGCGGCGCCCGATCTCCTCGTCGACGGCCCGGTGTTCCCGAACAACATGAAGAACAAGCCGTTCTTCATCGTGAACGGGCTGCGCGATCCGCTCTACCCGGTGAAGACGGTGCAGCCCTACGTCGAGCACTACAAGGAGGGCGGCGTCAGCGTCGACTACCACCCGCAGGATGCGGGGCACAACACGTCGTGGTGGCCGCAGGTGAAGGAGGTGTACGAGCAGTTCGTGCGGGAGCATCCGCGCGCGCCGTACCCCGACGCCTTGACGTGGGAGTCGGCCGATCCCGATGCGCACAACCGCGCCCACTGGCTCGTCATCGACGCGCTCGGGCATCCGAAGGGAGAGGCGGCGTCGCTGCCCGATCTGAACGACTACGTCGGCCCCGCGGCGCCGGACTTCGGCGTCCGCGCCAGCGGCCACCGCGTCATGCGCGTCGTCTCCGGATCCAACGCCGACAAGCTGGGGGTCAAGGCGGGCGACGTGCTGATGCACCTCAACGACCAGACGATTCCCGTGAACCAGGACCTCTCCGAGACGCTCGCGGAGATCGAGCCGGGCACGACGATCCGCCTGATGGTCGCGCGGAACAACGAACCGGTGGACCTCGAAGGGATCTACCAGCCGCAGGTCGTCAAGCTGCCCGCGCGTCAGCTGTTCGATCGCTCCCGACCGTGGGGCCGCGTGGATCTCGTTCGCAGCGGCAACACGGTCACGGCGTCGACGCGCGGCGTCTCGAAGTTCACGCTGCTGCTCTCGCCCGATCAGTTCGATTTCGGCAAGCCGGTGACCGTGGTCGCGAACGGCAAGACCGTGTTCACAGGCAAGGTGCAGAAGGATCGGACCGTGCTGATGAAGTGGGCGGCGCGCGACAACGATCGCACGATGCTGTTCGGCGCCGAGCTGCACGTCACGCCGTAGGCCGGCACGTTCAGGCCCGCCCCGCCGCCGCGCTCGTCATGCCCAGAAACACGATGGCGACGCCGAACCACTGGCCGAGCGTCGGCACCTCGCCGAGGAGCGGGATGGCGAGGAGCGTGGTCAACACCGGAATCGCCGGGCTGAACAGCGCCGTCAACTGCGCGCCAAGGCGGCGCACCGCAAACGTCAGAAGAACGATCGCGATCACCGAGTTGAACACGCCCTGAAGCAGCGCCTGCAGCGCCATGTGCGCAAACGACGCCGCGATGGCGTGGTGCCACGCGACGAAGTACACCGGCAGGTACGCCATCGAGATCACCGAGACGATCGCGGCCGACTGCATCGGCCGGACCTCCCACACGCGAAGCAGCACGGTGAACAGCCCCCAGCTGACGCCCGTGAGGAGCAGGAGCGCGTCGCCGACGAGCATCGTGCGGCCGGTCGTGAACGCGGTCTGGGTGACCAGCACGAGTCCGGCGACGATGCACGCCAGCGAGACGGCGCGGCGGGCCGAGAAGCGTTCGCGGCCGAGCGCGACGAGGACGAGGAACACGACCGACGGCACGAGACCCGGGTTCAGCACCGCGCCGTGGGCCGCCGGCGCGCGGCTCAGGCCCAGGAAGAACACGACCGAGTAGGGCGCGCCCGCCAGGCAGGCGAGCGCGATCCCGCGCCGCCAGCCGAGGCCGCCGAGATCGCGGATGCCGGCGGCGAACAGGTACGGCAGGAGCAGCGTGCCCGCCGCGCCGAACCGCAGCGCCGCGAGGTCGAACGACGTCAAACCGTGCTGCACGCTGTAACGGACCGCGACGAAGTTGCCGGCGTACACGAGGACGACCAGCACCATGGCGACGACGCCCATCGAGGCTCCCAACGGTATCAAAGCGGTTCACAATTGAACATGGCCACCCGTTACGCGTGCCGGCTGCTGACGACCGCCGACGTGCCGCTGATGAAGCGGATGCTGCGGATGTTCGGCGAGGCGTTCGACGACGTGCCGACGTATCAGGATGCGGTGCCGAGCGACGCGTACCTCGCATCGCTGCTCGCGAAGCCCCATTTCATCGCGCTGGCCGCGCTGGAGGGCGACGAGGTGGTCGGCGCCCTGGCGGCCTACGTTCTCGAGAAGTTCGAGCGGGAGCGCCGCGAGATCTACATCTACGATCTCGCGGTCGCTGCGCCGCATCGCCGCCGCGGCATCGCGACCGCAATGATTCGGCGGCTGATCGAACTGGGCCGCGAGCGCGGCGCCTACGTGATCTTCGTGCAGGCCGACCGCGGCGACGCGCCGGCGATACGCCTGTACGAGTCGCTGGGGCGCCGGGAAGAGGTGTACCACTTCGACATCCCGACGGCGCCGACGGGCGGTCGCGCTACCGGCTGACGACCGCGACGCCCCACGGCCGATCGCCCGCTTTGATCTTCTTGACGACCGTCTTCGTCGCCAGATCGACCACCGACACGTCGTTCGACGGCCCGTTCGCCGTGTACAGCGTCTTGCCGTCCGGCATCAGCGCCTCGCCCCACGGCCGCTGCCCGACCTCGAGGTCGCCCGTCACGTCGTTCGTCTTCGGATCGACGAAGAGCAGCTTGCCGAACGATCCGGTGGTGACGTAGACGACCGAGCCGTCCGGGTGGACGAAGATCCCCATCGGCCGCGGCTTCGGCGTGCGCCCCTCGGCCTTCAGCGGCACCAGCTTCAGGAATCGGTGCTTCTGCGCGTCGACCAGCGCCAGCGCGCCGTCGTTCTCCAGCGTGACGTAGGCGCGCGAGCCGTCGGGGAGGAACCCGATGCCGCGCGGCCGGTGGCCGACCGGAACGCGCGCCAGCAGCCTGTTGGTGGCGGTGTCGATCGCGAAGATCGCCCCGTCCTCTTCGCTCGTGACGTAGACGACCTTCCCGTCGGGGCGGATCTTCACCCCTTCGGGCTCGTCGCCGATCTTCACGCGCGCGACGACGTCGCCGCTCGCCACGTCGACGACGCTCGCGGTGCCCGCGTCTTCGTTCGCCACGTACAGCCGCGTGCCGTCGTCGCTGATCGCCAGCTGCTCGGGGTCGTTGCCGGCGTGGATGATGCGCTTCACGGTGTAGGTGTCGGCGTCGATCTCGCCGATGCCGTCGGCCGATCGGTCGGGCGGCGGCAGCGTCTTCTCGTCGACGCCGGGCGGCGCCGGCGGCGATCCGCTGAGCGCGACGTACAACGACTTGCCGTCCGGGCTCGCCTGGATGCCGCGCGGCCGCTTGCCGAGCTTGTAGGTGCCGATCGCTTCCTGCGTGTCGCCGTTGATGACGGTCAGGTCGCCCGACCACTCGTTCGTGACGTAGACGCGGACCTTCGGCGGCGCGGGCGCCGGCGCGGCGGCGGGAGCCTGCGCGGTCGCCTTCGGCTGCGCCTGCGGCGATCCGCCGCCGCACGCCGCCGCCGCCACGGCCGCGAGCGCGAGCGCGGACTGATAACGAGATTTCATGGGTGGGATGATACCGCAGCATCCGTGACGCATGCGTCGTCGATATGAGTTCTATCAGAAAGTTCTATTTTCCTTATCTGATTCGATCGGCCATAAACGTCGCCCATGCGGCCGACCCAGCTCCGATCCGCCACCAGTCGCCAGCCACGACCTACCGCCCGCCCGCGATCGGCGCGCAGCGATGCTGCCTCCGCTCACGACGCGTGCGGCGTGGGCTTCATCGCGCGGCCCGACGGCGTCGCGTCGCGCCGCGTGGTGGCGCTCGGGCTGAACGCGCTGCGCCGCCTGGCGCACCGCGGCGCGCCGGCGTCGCTCGGCGCCGTCGACGGCTGCGGCATCCTGACGGCGATCCCCTGGACGTTCATCGAGTCGGCGGCGGGGCGTCTGCCGGCAGGCCGCAGCCGCGCCGTGGCCATGCTGTTCGTCGACCCTCGCCAGGAGGAGTCGGCGACCGACCTCGTCGATCGCGAGCTGCGCCGATGCGGCGCGCTCGACGTCGTGTGGCGCCGCGTCGACACGGACGCGTCCGCGGTGCTCCCGGCGCAGCGGGCCACCGCCCCGCGCGTGTTCCAGGCGATCGCCGCGTTCGACGCCGGCCGCGTGCGCGGAGAAGCGACCGCCTACCGCAGCCGCCTGTGCATCGAACGCGCCGCGGCGGTCGAGGACGTCGGCGTGCGCGTCGCGTCGTTGTCCACCCGAACGATCGTGTACAAGGGCCTCGTCACGCCCGACGCGCTCGACCGCTTCTATCCCGATCTGGCGGACGCGGCGTTCGCGTCGCCGTTCGTCACCGTCCACCAGCGCTACAGCACGAACACGTCGGCCGACTGGGCCCTCGCGCAGCCGTTCCGCACCGTCGCCCACAACGGCGAGATCAATACGATCGCGGGCAATCGCGCGTGGATGCGCGCGCGGCTCGCCGACGCGACGTCGCTCTCCGGCTTCGACGACGTCGATCCGATCGCTGCGGCCGGTTCCGATTCGCGCAGCCTGGACGACGCGGTCGAGCTGCTGCGGCATCGCGGCTTCTCGATCGCGCACGCGGTGTCGCGGCTCGTGCCGCCCGCCTGGGAGCGCGACCGCGACCTGCCGCCCGACGTGCGCGCGTTCTACGAGTTCCAGTCGCTCGTCTGCGAACCGTGGGACGGGCCGTCGGCGCTCGTGTTCGCCGACGGCCGCTACGTCGGCGCCGCGCTCGACCGCAACGGGTTCCGTCCGGCGCGCCACGTCGCGACGGCCGACGGCCTGATCGCGCTCGCGTCCGAGGTCGGCATCCTGCCCGCGGCCGAGCACGACATCGTCGATCGCGGCCGTCTCGGGCCCGGCGAGATGCTGCTCGTCGATCTCGACCGCCACCGCGTCCTCGACACGCAGGCGATTCGCCGGCGCCTCGCGTTCCGGCGTCGCTATCGCGAGATGGTGTCGCGCGTGGTCGCGCCGCTGCCGCCCGTGGCGAGCGGCGTCGGGCCGGAACCGGACGGCGGCGACGGCGCGCCCGCCGGCGGACACGACGAGGCCGCGCTCGGCAGGCGCCAGGCTGCGTTCGGGTGCACGCGCGAAGAGATCGATCTGCTCCTCAAGCCGATGTTCGCCGACGCGCACGAAGCGGTCGGGTCGATGGGCGACGACGCGCCGCCGGCGGTGCTCTCGTCGCGCTCGCGGCTGCTCACCGACTATTTCCGGCAGCGGTTCGCCCAGGTGACGAACCCGCCGATCGATCCGTATCGCGAATCGGCGGTGATGTCGCTGTCGGTGACGCTCGGCGGGCACGGCAGCTTTCTCGACGAGATCGCGCCGCGCCCGTCGCGTCTCGCCTTGCGATCGCCGGTGCTCTCGCGCGAACAGCTCGCCCGCGTCGCCGCCGCGGACCTGCTGTCGCCGGCGACACTCGACGCCGTGTTCGATCCGGCCCTCGGCGCCGACGGGTTCGACGCGCGGCTCGCCGCGATGGGGCGCGAGGCGTGCGCGGCCGTTCGAAACGGCGCCGCGCTGCTCATCCTGTCCGATCGCCGCGTCGATGCGGCGCATGCCCCGCTGCCAGCGGTGTTGACCGTGGCCGCCGTGCACCGCGCGCTGGTCGCCGCCGGCCTGCGCATGCGCGCCAGCCTCGTCGCCGACACCGGCGACGCGCGCGACGCGCACCAGGTGGCGGCGCTGTGCGCGTACGGCGCCTCGGCGGTGTGTCCCTGGCTCGGCCTCGAGACCGTCGACGCGATTGGCGGCGTCGACGACACCGGCTGCCGCACGCCGCTGGCCCGGTACCGGCTGGCCCTCGAGCGCGGTCTGCTGACCATCATGTCGAAGATGGGCGTCTGCACCTTCACCGGCTATTGCGGCGCGCAGCTGTTCGAGGTGCTCGGCCTCGACGCGTCGGTGGTGGATCGGTTCTTTCCCGGAACGCCCTCGCCGCTCGGCGGCGCGACGCTGGCGGATCTGGCCGCCACGGTCGTGGAGCGCCATCGCCAGGCGTTCGCGTCGGCGCGCCCGATGCTCGCCTACCCGGGGCTGCACGGCTATCGCCGCGACGGCGAGTACCACGCGACGAACCCGCTGGTGGTGAAAACGCTGCAGCGGGCGCGCGCGCAGGCGGTCGCCGGCGCGACGCCGTCAGGAGGACGACACGACTACGAAGTGTTCACGTCGCACGTCTACGGCCGCCCCGCGGCCGCCGTGCGCGACCTCGTGGAGTTCGTCCCCCGCGCGCCGATCGCGATCGAGGCGGTCGAGCCGGCGGACGAGATCTGCAAGCGCTTCTTCGCGTCGGCGATGTCGGTCGGCGCGCTGTCGCCCGAGGCGCACCGCCTGATCGCGATCGCGATGAACCGGATCGGCGCGCGCAGCAACAGCGGCGAAGGGGGCGAGGAGCCGGATCGCTTCGTCCGTGCGCCCGCCGGCGACTGGGCCGGCAGCCGGACGAAGCAGATCGCGTCGGCGCGCTTCGGGGTGACGCCGGCGTATCTCCGCTCGGCGGACGAAATTCAGATCAAGATCGCGCAGGGGTCGAAGCCGGGCGAGGGCGGCCAGCTGCCCGCCGCGAAGGTGGTGTCGCACATCGCGCGTTTGCGGCACGCACAGCCGGGGACGCCGCTGATTTCGCCGCCGGTGCACCACGACATCTACAGCATCGAAGACCTCGCGCAGCTGATCTTCGACCTGCGCGCGTTCAATCCGGCCGCCCGCATCAACGTGAAGCTGGTCGCGTCGACCGGCATCGGCGTCATCGCCACCGGCGTCGTGAAGGCCGGCGCCGACGCCCTCCAGATCAGCGGTCACGACGGCGGCACCGGCGCGTCGTCGCGCGCGTCCATCAAGCACGCCGGCATGCCGTGGGAGATCGGGCTCGCCGACGCCCACCGCGCGCTCGTCGCCGCCGGTCTGCGGGACCGCGTCGTGCTCCAGACCGACGGCGGGCTGAAGACCGGACGCGACATCGCGGTGGCGGCGGCCCTCGGCGCCGACGAGTACGGGTTCGGGACGGCCGCGCTCGTCGCGGTGGGATGCGTCATGGCGCGCCAGTGCCACCTGAACACGTGCCCGGTGGGCATTGCGACCCAGCGCGAGGATCTGCGCGCCGAATTCGCCGGCACGCCCGACATGCTGATCGGCTACCTGCGCCTGGTGGCCGGCGAGGTGCGCGAGATCCTCGCGTCGATCGGCGTGCCGTCGATCGCCGACTTGATCGGACGCTGCGACGCGCTGCGGCCGCGCGCCGACGTCGCGACGACGCTGTCGCTGCGCGAGCTGCTGCGTCGCGACCCTCGCGCCGTCGTTCATGGCCCCGGAGCCGGACGCCGCACGCCGAACACCGCCCGGACTTCGAAGCCCGACGCGCCGATCGCGGCGCGGGTCGCCGGCACCATCGCCAACACCGATCGCGCGTTCGGCGCCGCCATCGCCGGTCGAATCGCGGCGCGGCACGGCGACGCCGGGCTGCCCGACGGATCGGTGCAGCTGTCGATGACGGGCACCGCCGGCCAGAGCTTCGGCGCGTTCGCGCTGCCCGGGATGCGGCTCACGCTCGTCGGCGACGCGAACGACGGCCTCGGGAAGGGGATGCACGGCGGCGAGATCGTCGTGGCGCCCGCGGCGCGCGAGCGCGGGCGGGCGCGCCAGGTGCTCGTCGGCAACGCGGCGCTCTACGGCGCGACCGGCGGACGCGTGTTCGTCGCGGGCCATGTCGGCGAGCGCTTCGCCGTCCGGAACAGCGGCGCGACGGCGGTGGTCGAAGGCGCCGGCGACCACGGCTGCGAGTACATGACGGGCGGCACCGTCGTCGTCCTCGGCCCGGTGGGGCGGAACTTCGCCGCCGGAATGACCGGCGGCATCGCGTTCGTGTCGGATCGCCAGCGGCTGCTGGCGGCGCGAACCGACGGCGAGCACCTGGCGGTCACGCCCTTGACCACGGCGCAGCAGCGATTCGTGCGCGACCTGATCGAAACGCACGAGCGCCTGACCGGCAGCCGGGTGGCGCGAGCGATCCTGCGGAACGATCCGGCGCTGTCGACGTTCGTCGCCGTGCGCCACCACGCGTCCAGCGTCGAGGGCGAACGGTCGGCGACCGGCGAGCGGCACGCGCCGCCGGACGACCTCGGGGGCCGTGCTCCGGCGAAGTCGGCACGACCCGGTTTGTGCGCCGTGGGATAGATCCGGCGCCCGATTCGACGATGCGATTGCGGCCGGCGCGGAACACCGGCGCTGACGTATAGTGAACCGCCATGGCACGCGTCCGAACCGTCTTCGTCATCGCGATCGTCGGCCTCGCCTGCCTCGCGCTGCGGGCGCAGACGACGATCGACTGGACCGCGGTGCAGGCCGAAACGCTGCGCCACTTTCAGACCTTCGTCAGGCTCGATACGACCAGCCCGCCCGGCAACGAAACGCGCGCGGTCGAATACCTGAAGCGGGTGCTCGACAAGGAAGGCGTTCCGTACCAGATCTTCGCCAGGGACAACAGCCGCGCGAACCTGGTCGTGCGGATCAAAGGCAACGGAAAGAAGAAGCCGATCCTCGTGATGGGCCACACCGACGTCGTGTCGGTGGATCCGAAGAAGTGGGTGGATCACGGGCCGTTCAGCGCCGACATCGCGGGCGGCTACGTGTACGGGCGCGGCACCGTCGACGACAAGGACAATCTCACCGCGAGCCTGATGCTCGTGCTGCTGCTGCACCGCACGCAGCCGGCGCTCGACCGCGACGTCATCTTCCTCGCCGAGTCCGGGGAAGAAGGCGCGCCCGACGTCGGCGCGCAGTTCATGGTGGACGAACACTTCGACGCGATCGACGCCGAATACTGCCTCGCCGAGGGCGGCGGCGTGACGCGCCGCGGCGGCAAGTACGTCAAGGGCGACACGAGCACGACCGAGAAGGAGCCGCGTCCGATCGAGGTGATCGCGCACGGACCGGCGGGCCACGGCTCGGTGCCGCGCGACGCGAACGCCGTCGCGCACCTGACGCGCGCCGTCGACAAGGTCGTCGCCTGGACGCCGGAGCTGCGCATCAACGAGACGACCGGCTCGTACTTCCGGAAGCTCGCGGCGTCCGCGGCGTCGCCCGAAGCGGCGAAGCGCTACCGCGACCTGATCAGCCCCGATCCGAAGCTGTCGAAGCCGGCCGCCGACTGGATGCTGCACAACGAGCCCGAGCACTGGTCGATGACGCACACGTCGCTCGTGCCGACGATCCTCTCGGCCGGCTACCGCTACAACGTCATCCCGTCGGACGCGAAGGTGACCTTCGACGTGCGCCTGCACCCGGACGAGGATCAGGCGAAGTTTCTCGATCAGGTCCGCAGCGTGATCGGCGATTCGACCGTCGAAGTGCGCTGGGCGCGCGATCGCTACCGGCCGGCGGGCGCGTCCCGCCTCGACACCGAGCTGTACGCCGCGCTCGAATCGGAGATGACGAAGCAGTACGGCGTCGAGTTGCTGCCCACGATGAGCACGGGCGCCAGCGACAAGGCGCAGATCCGCTCGAAGGGGGTGCAATGCTACGGCGTCGGCCCGGCGATCGACGCGGAGGACGGCGCGAAGGGCTTCGGGGCGCACAGCGATCAGGAGCGCATCCTCGAAGCCGAGCTGCACAAGTTCGTCAAGTTCCAGTACGACGTGGTCATGGACGTCGCCCGCGCGCGCTGATCGGATCCGCTCCAGCGAGCCGTCCGTGCCGCCGATTGCGCCGGCCGTCGCGAACGCGATCTGCGCGGCGACGGGCGTGCGCGTCCGCGAGGTGCCGATCAGCCGATCGACGGCACGGCTGCGGCGCGCGTGATCGCCGTACCGACGCGGGACGCTACCGGCGCGTGCCGGGCAGCGGCTGCAAGATGGCGTTGGCGAGCGCGCCGCTGAACTCGGTCAACTCTCCGGCTTTCTTGCCCGGCGCCGGCAGCAGCCGCGCCGCGAGCGGCTTGTTCCACTTGAACGCGAGCGTCGCCACGTCGCCGACGATCGCCGCGATGGCGGCTTCGCTCGTGTCGCCCGGCAGGGGCACCGTGTCGACGCCGCCGGCGCAGACCGCCGAATACGCGAGGACGGAATCGAGGGTGTACGTGCCTTCCGTCCACCGGCGCGTCAGCACCGAGTCCTCGAGCACCGGAATCATCAGGCCGGAATAGCCCGTGTGCTTCACGGCGACGGCTTTGACCGCGCGGGTGATGACCGCTGACGCCGTTTCGGTCCCCGGCGACCCGAACGGCGCGCCGATGAACGATTCGATCGCGGCGCCGATTGAATTGTCGCCGCCGGGCGCCGGCGTCGGATCGATGCCCGCGTACGTCCACCCGGTTCCCGCCGCCGCCCTGGTTGCTGCCGCTTCGACCGCGCGCGCGTGCACGCCGAGCGCGGTCGTCAGCGCCTTCTCGGCCGCCGCCGGATCGTGCTCGCGCGCGAAGACGTCCATGACGACGTTGGCCGCCTCGAGGCCGATCGCGAAACTGCGCGCGCCGCCGCCCGGATGCCACGCGCCCGGATAGAACGGACCGTACGGACCGAGCATCGCCGTCGCGCCGAAATTGAAGTTGCCCTGCCCGTGCGCGCTTCGCTCGCCGACGCCCTTGATGATGCGCGCCGCCTGCCGCACCGCCCTCCAGTGGATCCCGTCCTCGGCCGCGACGATGATGTTGGCGTTGAGGCGATTGCCCGGCGTCGAGAGCTGATCGATCGCCAGGTCGACGGCGCTCGTGTCGTCGCCGTCCTCGACCATCGCGGGACCGACGTTCGGGGCGAACCGCAGCCGCGCCGCGAGCTCGTTGATGGCGCCGAGCAGCGCGAGCGCGTCGGCACGCGGCATGCCGCGCGTGAAGTCCGGAAACGGCTGCGTCGAGACGCGGATGCCGGCGACCTCGTAGCCCGCCGCCTTCACCGCGTTGCGGACGCGATCGAGAAACGCGACCGTTTCCTCGATCTGCGACGCATACGACTTCGCGTCGATGGTGACGAACCCGGTGATGGCGCGGACCCGCGGCTTCACCGGATCGGCGGCGCGGAGGGCCGGCACGGCGACCGCGGCACCGAGTACCGCGACGATGGCGAGGACAATGCGGCGCATCTACTTGGCCAGCGGATCGGGCCGCACCTGGAAGTGAGCCGCCAGCGGCCTCGTGCCCTTGCCGCCTTCGATCAGCCACGGTGTGCGATCGCCGTTCGCCGCCCAGATGCCGCGTCCCTTCCAGCCGCCGTTCGGATCGTCGATCCGCCCGTCGAGCCCCTTGGCGTAGAACCCGAGCGGGTACGGCACGCGCAGCACGACCATCCTGCCGCTGACGAACGCGATGAGGCCATCGTTCAGGTTGCCGGTCGACACCGGCACGTTCTTCCCCAGGCCGAGCGTGTCGTGCTGATCCACCCACGTGTAGTAGCTCGATTCCGCGCTGTTGGGTCCGATGCCGTCGAACCCGGGGCCCGGGTACTGGTAGAAGCTCCAGCCCTCGGGGCAGTGATCGCCCGTCGCCTTGGGTCCGTTCAGCGGCCCTTTGCACTTGCGCCGGTCGAACGCGCCGAGGTGACCGCTCGCGAGCGACACCCACACGACGCCGTTCGCGTCGATGTCGGCGCCGCGGGCGCCGAAGCCCGGCGGCGGCACGTTGTAGATCTCGGTGAGCGCCGTCTCGGGCGGATGCGCTCCGGGCGCGACGCGCACGACCGCGCCCGGGTTGCCCATCACCGCGCCCCAGATCGATCCGTCGACGGGGCTCGGCATGACCGCGTAGAACGGCGCGACGATCCGTTTGTCCTTCGCGGGATCCACCGGGTCGTTGGGGCCGACGACGTCGGCGTCGCGCTTGCCGTTGCCGTTGGTATCGAGAACGAAGGCCGTCCAGCCCTGCGCGGCCGCCGCATCGCCCGTCTCGAGGAACTTCTTCGAGTTGAGCCAGCCGAGCACCGGGCCGCCGCCGCTGGTCCAGACGGTGTTGTCGGCGTCGTACCCGAACTGCACGTGATGCGTGCCGAAGCACGTGTCGACGAAGGCGTACTGCTGCGCGCGCGGATCGAAGACCGCGAGCTGCCGCACGTTGCGATCGATCGGCGTCAGCTTCGCCGACGGATGGCTCGATCCCTCGCGGCAGAACGCCGGGTTGTCGGGTCCGCGCACCGCGGCGGCGAGCCACACGCGCCCCTCGCCGTCGAGCATCGAGTTGTGGTTGTTGACGCGCGTATCCCAGATCGCCTCGTCGCCCCAGTACGGCGACGGCTTCAACGGCCGGAGCGCCGCGGCATGTCCCGGCCCGAGACTGAACGGCATCTGCGGATCCCGCACCGGCATGTGGAATCGCGTCGCGGTGTTCTTCACCGGATCGAGAATCGGCATGAAGTCCGAGCTGTACTCGGGCGATCCGAACAGCAGGCCGTTCGCGTTCACGGTGGGGTTCCGCCGATCGCTCGAGATCAGGTCGTGGAGGTAGTGCTTGTCGTCCATCCAGTCGCGCAGCGTGACGACGATGTTCCGCTCGACGCCTTCGGGCCGCGCCGGCCTGGCATGCGGAAGCTCGCCCGTGGCGATCCGATCGGTCCAGTCGCCGAGCAGCGCAAACGAGCCGGGACCGAGCGCATTCAGCTGACCGAACATCAACTCGCCGGCCTGGCCCGACTGCACGCGCCGGTGCCACGCGTCGGCGCCCGACGCAAACGTCCCGAGCGACGCGGGAATCGTGCGCGTCGACAGCTGGCCGAGCTGATGGCAGCCGATGCAGCCGAGGTTCTTCATCGCGCCGAGCCAGCGCTGCTGCGTCATGTTGCCGGCGAATTTCGTCCGATCGGCCATCTCCGTCGCCGTCGGAACCTTCAGCATCGAGTACCAGTAGATCGCCGGGTAGTACTTCGCCGCGTCGGCCGGCGTCGGCGCGGGCGTGGACGTGAAGGAGAGCAGGCGGCCGGGCTCGCTCGTCTGCTTCGCGCTGTCGACGAGGCCGTAGCCGCGCACCCACACCGCGTAGCGCGCCTTCGGCAGATCGGGGATCACGAAGCGCCCGCGATCGTCGGTCGCGACGATCTTGATGTAGCGAACCGGCAGATCGCGCGTTTCCGCGACGACCCACACGCCGGCTTCGGGTCCGCTGCGGCCCGTGACCACACCGCCGATGTCGTCCGCGTCGATCGCGACGTCGGCGGGCACCAACGCGGCGGCGAGGGTCGAAGCGAGCGCCAGTGCGATCGCCAGTCTCATGACGTCCTCCTGCCGCGGCAGAGTATAGTGGATGCGTTGTGCAGGCGCTGCCGTTTCGGTCGGCGGTCGACGCCTACGAACGCCAGGCGCGCGAGCTGCTGGCCGGGTGGCGCGCCGGCGACCCCGCAGCGGTCGCGATCTTCAGACACAAACATCCGCGGTTCCTGAGCGACACCATTCCCTGGCTGCCGAAGCCGATCTCCGACGAGCAGATCCGTTCGACGCCGCTCGACGAGTTCGATGCACGGCTGGCGCTCGCACGCTGGTACGACTTTCAGGACTGGCGCTGGCTGCGGAGCTGGGTCGACGCGGTGCGCGACGAATCGTCGCCGGTGTCACGCTTCGAAGCGGCGGTCGAAGCGGTCGTCGGCGGGGACGAGGCGGCGCTCGCCGCGCAGATCGCGGCCGACCCCGATCTCGTGCGCGCGCGCTCGCGCCGCGTGACGCCGTTCGATCCGCCCGTACACCGCGCCACCCTGCTGCACTACGTCGCCGCGAACGGCGTCGAAGGCTACCGCCAGCGCTCGCCGTCGAACGCCGTCGCGATCGCGAAGCGGCTGCTCGCGTCCGGCGCCGACGCCGACGCGCTCGCCGACATGTACGGCGGCCGTCACGCGACGCTGACGATGCTGGTGTCGAGCACGCCGCCGGCGGCCGCCGGCGTGCAGGTGGCGCTCGTCGACGCGCTCGTCGACGGCGGCGCATCGGTCGATCCGATCGGCGACGGACCGTGGAGCTCGCCGGTCGTCACGGCGCTCGCGTTCGGCTTCCGCGAAGCGGCCGAGGCGCTCGTGCGGCGCGGCGCGCGCATCGACACGCTCGCCGCGGCGGCGGGGCTCGGGCAGCTGGATCGCTGCCGCTCGCTGCTGGCGTCGGCCGCTGCGGAGGATCGACATCGCGCGTTGGCGCTCGCCGCCCAACTCGGCCATGCGCCCGTGGTGCGGCTGCTGCTGGACGCCGGCGAAGATCCCAGCCGGTACAACCCGCCGGCGCTGCACGCGCACGCGACGCCGCTGCATCATGCCGCCGCCGCGGGCCACCTCGACGTCGTCCGCCTGCTGGTCGACCGGGGAGCGCGGACGGACATTCGCGATCGCATCTGGAACGCGACGCCGCTCGGGTGGGCGATCCACGGCGCGCAGGCGCCGGTCGCCGAGTACCTGAAGCAGCGCGGCGCGCCGTAGCGGCGCCCGCGGCCGACCTCGGCCGACGCGGTGCGCGGCGTCGCGCCGGCTTGCGTGTCCCAAACTGCCGGCGCCCGCGGATCGAAGGTAGAATGTCTGCTCCACAATGATGCGATTGGTTGCGCTGGTCTTCGTGTCCCTGTTCGCGGCGTCGGGTGCCGCCGGGCAGTGGCGGGTCCAGTTCGTCGTCCCGAGCGGCACCAGGGCGGTCAACATGAACGTCGTGCAGAAGGGGACGCGGCTGACCGGCGTCGTCACCGACGAGTACGGCGAGTATCCGATCGACGGCCGGCTCGACGGCGATCGCGTGACGATCGTCTGGACGATTCCCGAAGACGGCAAGCTCGTCGACATCACGATGAAGGGCAAGCTCGAAGGCGACGCGATCAACGGCACGGCCACGATCGGCAACATGGGCGAGGGACCGCTTCAGGCCCGACGCACCGCAGACGAGTAGATCAAGGAGAGCACCATGGGTCGAGCGATATCGATGTTCGTCGGCGTTTCTCTCCTCGTGGCCGCGCCGGTGTTCGCACAGGTGAACATCGCGGGCGACTGGGAGGTCACGATCAACTCGCCGCAGGGATCGAACGCGGCCATCGCCACGTTGAAGCAGGACGGCGACAAGGTGTCGGGCGTCCTGAAGAACCAGATGGGCGAGCTGCCGTTCGAAGGCGCCACGCTGACCGGCGACGAGCTGAAGTTCACCTTCACCGTCAACTTCCAGGGCACGCCGCTGCCGATCACGCTGACCGGCAAGGTCAAGGGCACGACCATCGACGGCAAGGCCGATTTCGGCGGCATGGCCGAGGGCGATTGGACCGCCAAGCGCGTCGATGCGACGACCGCGAAGGCGGCGGTCACGCCCACGCCGGCCGATGCGCCGGCCGCGGGCGCCAGCACCGCGGGCGCCGCCGGCAAGTGGAACGTGACGTTCAACACGCCGCAGGGCGATTTTCCCGCGGTGGCGACGCTGACGGCGGACGGAACGAAGCTGTCGGGCACCTTCGGCAGCCAGCTGGGCGAGACGAAAGTGACCGGCAGCGTCGACGGCGTGAAGATCACGCTCGAGATGATGGTCGAGTCGCCGCAGGGGTCGATGAACGTCTCCATGACCGGCGAGATGCGCGGCGACGACATGGTCGGGCTCGCCGACGTCGCCGGCATGGGTCAGATGCAATGGTCCGCGAAGCGCGCCAAGCAGTGAGCCGGCGCGCCGGACACGCGGCGCGCGCGACGCGGCGCCCGGCGCTGCGCGCCGTGCGAGCGCTCCGCGGGCCGTTCGTCGCGCTGGTCGGCGTGCTCCTGCTGACGAGCACGCCGATCGCGCAGTCCGCGATCAAGCTCGCCACCGTCGTCCCCGAAGGATCGATCTGGGACAAGAACCTGAAGCAGATGGCGGAGGAGTGGAAGACCGCCACCGGCGGCCGCATCGCCGTCACCGTGTACGGCGGCGGATCGCAGGGCGACGAGCCGACGGTGCTGCGGAAGATGCGCCTCGACGCCCTGCAGGCCGCGTCGTTCACGGCCGTCGGGCTCGGCACGATCGACTCCGCCTTCAACGTCTTCGACATCCCGTTCTTCTTCGCGTCGTACGACGAGCTCAATTACGTCACCGACAAGCTGACGCCGGCCATCCGGAAGCGGATCGAGCCGAAAGGATTCGAGCTGCTCAACTGGGGCCACGGCGGCTGGACGCAGATCTTCACGAAGAAGCCGGTCCACACCGTCGAGGACCTGAAGAAGATCAAGCTCTACACGTCGGCGGGCAACGACCGCATGGTCCAGTGGTTCAAGTCGAACGGATTCGAGCCGCGCGCGATGGCGATGACCGACATCATGACGGGCCTCACCACGGGCATGATCGAAGGGCTGCCGACCCCGCCGCTCGCGGCGATGCTGTTCCAGTGGTACAAGCAGACGCCGTACATGCTGGACATCGGTCTCGCGCCGATCGTCGGCGCGACGGTCGTCACGACGAAGACCTGGAAGAGCATTCCCGACGCCGACAAGCCGAAGCTGCTGGCGGCGGCCGACGGCGTCGAGAAGCGGCTGCGCGTCGACGTGCCGAAACAGGACCAGAACGCGATCGACGCGATGACGAAGGCCGGCCTCACGGTCACGAAGGCGACCGGCCCCGAGTGGGGCGCGCAGCTCGACAGCCTCGGCAAGACGATGCGCGGCGAGATGGTGCCGGCCGACATCTACGATCTCGCGAGCAAAGCGCGCGACGAATACCGGAAAGGAAAGAAGCCGTAGCGCGGCCCGTCAGGGCTGCGCCGGACGCACCGTGCAGATGACGGAGGCAGGCCTGACGGCCTGCACGACGCCCGCCCGCCGTCCTCTGATTGCCCGCCTCGAAGATCTGTTCGCGTCGCTGGCGCTGCTGGTGATGGTGGTGCTGCCGCTGGCCGAGATCGTCTGGCGCAAGGCGCTCGGCCGCGGCATTCCGGCGTCGGGTCCGATCGTTCAGCACCTCACGCTGTGGGTCGGCTTCCTCGGCGCGGCGATCGCGGCGCGCGACGGCAAACTGCTCGCGCTGGCCACCGGGACGTTTCTCCCGAAGGGCGCGTGGCGGCGCAGCGCGGACATCCTCGCGGCGGCGTTCGGCGCGTGCGCGTCGGTGGTGCTCGCGTGGGGCGGCTGGCAGATGGCGTCGATCGAGCGCGAGGCCGGCACGACGATCGGCGCCGGCATCCCGACGTGGATCGCGCAGATCGTGCTGCCGGTCACGTTCGCGATCATCGCGGTGCGCGTGGTCTGGAACTGCGCGCCGGCGTCGGCGTCGAGAAGCGGGGCGGTGTATCTCGATCGCGCGCTCGCCTCGCTCGGCATCGTCGCCGCGATCGCGTTCCTGCGGATGCCGTCGCTCGTCGAGCAGACACCGCTCGCGGTCGGGCTCCTCGTCATCGTGGCGGCGGCGATCGCCGGCACGCCGCTGTTCGCCATCCTGGGCGGCGCCGCGGCGTTTCTGTTCATGCGCGACGGCACGGCGCCGGGCACGATTCTGATCGAGACCTATTCGCTGAGCGTGTCGCCGACGCTGCCGGCGATTCCGCTGTTCACGCTCGCCGGATTCCTCCTGGCCGAAGGGCACGCGTCCGAACGGCTCCTGCGCGTGTTCCGGGCGTGGTTCGGCTGGATTCCGGGCGGCACGGCGGTCGTGTGCGCGGTGCTCTGTTCGTTCTTCACGGTGTTCACCGGCGGGTCGGGCGTGACGATCCTCGCGCTCGGCGGCGTGCTGTTTCCCGCGCTGCTGCGGGACGGCTACCGCGAGAAGTTCTCGCTGGGACTGCTGACCGCGTCGGGATCGCTCGGCCTGCTCCTGCCGCCGGCGCTGCCGCTCATCCTGTACGCGGTCGTGGCGCAGATCCCGATCGAGGACATTTTCATCGGCGGCATCCTGCCCGGCATCCTGCTGACGTCGATGGTGGCCGCGTGGGGCGTCCGCGAAGGCATCCAATCGGGCGCCGGACGGTACCCGTTCCGCTCGTCGGAGGCGTGGGCGTCGCTGTGGGCCGCGAAGTGGGAGCTCGCGATCCCGATGCTCGTGCTCGTCGCGATGTTCAGCGGCCTCGCGACGGCGGTCGAGGCCGCGGCGCTGACGGCGCTGTACGCGCTCGTCGTCCAGGCGGCGATCCATCGCGACCTCTCGCTGTCGCGCGATCTGCCGCGCGCGTTCACCGAGTGCATCACCGTCATCGGCGGCGTGCTGATCATCCTCGGCGTCGCGCAGGGGTTCACGAGCTATCTGGTGGGGGCGCAGGTGCCGGCGCGGCTCGTCGACTGGGTGCGCGGGCACATCACGTCGCGGCTGGCGTTCCTGTTCGTCCTCAATCTCTTCCTGCTCGCCGTCGGGTGGCTGATGGAAATCTTCGCCGCCATCGTCGTGGTCGTGCCGCTGATCGTGCCGCTCGGCGCGGCGTTCGGCATCCACCCGGTGCATCTCGGGATCATCTTCATCGCGAACCTCGAGCTCGGATTCCTGACGCCGCTGGTCGGGCTGAACATCTTCCTCGCGTCGTACCGGTTCAAGCGGCCGGTGCTGGAGGTGTGCGCCGCGGCGCTGCCGATGATGGGCATCCTGGGAATCGGCGTGCTCGTGATCACCTACATCCCGTGGCTGACGACCGGACTGCTGGCGATGCTCGGGAGATAATTGGTCGGGTGGTCACCTAGTCGGCCATCCTCAGCGCCCACCTGATCCCGCCCGCCACGTGCGCGCGGAACTTCTCGTCCGCCGACCAGATGTCGTCGCGGTGCCCGAGCGCCGTGTAGAACACGCGTCCGCTGCCGAACGTGCGCGTCCATGCCTGCGGGTAGTCGCCGCCTCGCCTGATGTCGGGTCCGAGATCGCTGAGGTCCGTCCGCTCGGTGTCGAGGCTGAGGAGCACGTGCACGCGGTCGCGCGCGAAGGCGAGCGGGATGTGCAGCCGCCCGACCTGGCTGACGTTCTCGGTCGGCCGCGCGGGGTCCCACACCTCGGTGCCGAACTGATAGAACTCTTCGTTCAGCGTCCAGCTCGCGCCCAGCATCTTCGTCGCCGGATGCGCCGGGTCCTCGACGTTCAGCACCGCCGTCCGGCCCGCGGCCACGGCGTTGACCGGCACGATCGAACGGCGGTAGTAGCCGCCGAGCATCTCTCCGAACGCCGGGTAGTCGTAGAGCGTGAGCGTCGCGCAGTGCACGCCGACGATCGCGTGGCCGCTGCGCGCGTAATCGACAATGGCGGCCTTCTGCTCGTCGGCGAGCGGCAGATTGCCGTTGGTCATCAGCATGAGGCCGTCGAAGCGATCGAGGTACGACCGCGTGAGGAACGACAGATCGAGCGCGTTCGACGGCTGCTTGTAGCCTTCGCGAACGGTCACGTCGAAGCCGTTCGCGGCGCCCAGCTCCGCAACGGCGCGCTCGGCCGGCGCGAGGCTCGTGTGCTTGTAGAGCGCGGCGTGCGTGAGGAACAGCAGCGTCTTCGGCGCAGGCCGCTGCGCCGCCGCACCCGCCGCGACGAGCCCGCACAGCACGAACGACACGATCGCGCGCGTCATGCGCCGCATCCTAACGCAATCGTGTCGGTTTCCTGATCCTTTTCGGACGAGGAAATCACACTTGTGTCATGGCAAAATCGCGATCTCGTCACGCCGCGGCGCTACGGTGAGGCATGGCGCTGTCGTGGACCCGTCGGCTGACATCCCCCGCGGCGAAATGGATCGCCGCGGTCGCCGCGATCGGGGCCGTGACAGCGCCGTTGACCCTCCGCGCGCTCCACCACGAGCATCGCCTGCACGTCGCGACCGCGCAGGTGACCGACGGGCCGATCGTGCGCCGCATCACCGCGACCGGCACGCTGCAGGCGGTGGCCACGGTGCAGGTGGGCGCGCAGGTGTCGGGCACGATCCAGTCGCTACGCGTCGACTACAACGCCATCGTGCATCGAGGGGAGGTGCTGGCGACGCTCGACCCCGCCCTGCTGCAGACGTCGCTCGACCAGGCCAACGCCGCGCTGGCGGAGGCGCATGCCTCCGAAGCGCAAGCCGCGGCGACCCGCGACGCGGCGCAGACCGCCGTCGTCGATGCGCAGACGAAGCTGACGCGCGCCGAGCAGCTGGCGGCGCGGTCGATCATCGCCGCCGCGGATCTCGACAGCGCGCGAATCGCCTTCGCGTCCGCGCGCGCCGACCTCCAGAGCAGCGAATCGCAGCTCGAGATCGCGCGCGCGTCGGCCCGGCAGGCCCAGGCCGCGGTCGACCAGGCGGCCATCAACGTGCAGCGGACCGTCATCACCGCGCCGATCGACGGCATCGTCGTCTCGCGCAATGTGGACGTCGGGCAGACGGTGGCGTCCGCGGTGCAGGCGCCGGTGCTCTTCGCCCTCGCGACCGACCTGCGGCGCATCCAGGTCGAGGTCGACGTCGACGAATCGGACATCGCGGGCATCGGGCCGGGCGAGGACGTCTCGTTCCAGGTGGAATCGTTTCCGAACGACGTGTTCACCGGCACCGTGTCGGCGGTGCGGCTGCAGCCGGTCGCCGAGCAGACGACCACCGCCACGACGGTTGCCGCGGGATCGACGCCGTCGACGACGACCGCGGTCGCGTCGGTGATCAGCTACGCCACGATCGTCGACGTGGACAATCCCGACGAGAAGCTGCGCCCCGGCATGACCGCGACGGTGACGCTGCGCGGCGCGCGCCGCGAGCGCGCGGTGCGCATCCCGACCAGCGCGCTGTCGTTCCGGCCGCCGGCCGATCTCGTCGGCGGCGCGATTGCGCTCGACGCCGCCGACGCGGCGCGCCGCGTGGTGTGGGAGTACGACGGCCGCCGCTTCATCCCCGAAGCCGTGCGCGTCGGACTCGCCGACGATCGATGGACCGAGATGGTCGACGGCGTCCTGCACGACGGCGACGCGCTCGTGACCAGCGCGACCGTTCTGCCGTGACGGATCCGTGACCGCGATTACGGATTACGCGAGACAAACGTACACAGTCAATTCCCGCTAAAATAATTTCCTCTCGGCCAGGACATCCCCATTATTCGGGTGAGGAGGCATCATGATCGTGCGGAACGTGTGTGTGCGTCGTGGAATTACCGCCGTCGCGACGGCGTGCGCGATGGCGCTGCCGGCCATCGCGGCCGCGCAGCTGCCGAACAACTACTACACGCCGGGCAAGGCCGAGAAGGTGGACGTCAAGGCGCTCTGCTCGGCGAGCTACGACGGTTCGTCCAAGCCGGCCAGCGACTGGCAGAAGGCCGAAGCGCTGACGCGCTACGGCGTGCGGCCCGAGAGCTTCGGCGGCGAGCTCGAGCACCTCGTGCCGGTGGCGCTCGGCGGCTCGAACGACCCGGACAACCTGTACCCGTTCCATGGCCAGGGCGAGTACACGCTCGAGGCGAAGCAGCGGCTGGCCGCCAAGCTGCACGAACTGGTGTGCGACGGCAAGATCTCGCTCAAGCAGGCGCAGGACGTGTTCAAGAAGGACTGGACGAAAGGCTACAAGCAGTACGTCGGCGCCATGAACGCGCCCGGCGGAAACTAAGCTCGGCGGCGGGGGTTCTAAGGCATAATTACTCCTCTGAAGGAGCCGTGCCGATGAACCTTCGCCGATTCGCTCTGGCCGTTGTCGCCGCCGCCGGCGTCGCCACCCCTTTCGGCGTTCAGGCGCAACAAGCCCCCGCGTCCGACGTCCCGACGTTCACGAAAGACATCGCGCCGATTCTGCAGCGCAGCTGCCAGAACTGCCACCGCGCCGACGGCGTGGCGCCGATGTCGCTGGTCACCTACGAAGAAGTGCGGCCGTGGGCGCGCGCGATCAAGCAGCGCACCGGCATCGGGCCCCACGCCGGCGTCATGCCGCCGTGGTACATGGAAAAGAACATCGGCATCCAGGGGTTCAAGGACGACCCGTCGCTGAGCGACGAGGAGATCGCCAAGATCGCGAAGTGGGCCGACGGCGGCGCGCCGCGCGGCAACGCGTCGGACATGCCGCCCGCGAAGGTGTTCGACGATCCGCGCGCGTGGCACATCGGCACGCCCGACGTGATCGTCAAGACCGAAGAGATCACCGTCAAGGGCGATGCGCCCGACTGGTGGGGCGAGATCAAGAGCGTGCCGACCGGCCTCACCGAGGACCGCTACGTCGCCGCGCTCGAGATCAAGGAAGTCAACGACGTGCCGTCGCAGGCCTCCGGCGGCCGCGCGACCGTCGGCGGACGCTTCGTGTTCCACCACATGATCTGGCGGACGCAGGTCCTCGATCCGAAGCATCCCGAAGACATCGGCGATCCGCTGGACTTCGTGGCGAACGAGGAGGCGGTGAACTGGCCGGTGCACGAAGTCGGACGCAACCCCGATTTCTTCGATCCGAAGTCGGCGCGCCTCCTCAAGGCGGGCTCCTACATCGTGTCCGACTCGGTGCACCTGCATTCCAACGGACGCGACACGAAGTCGCACCTCGAGATCGGCTTCAAGCTGATGCCGAAGGACTACAAGCCGACCTACAAGCGCGCGGTGTTCGGCCTCGGCAACGGCGTCGACATCGACATCAAGGGGATGGAAGCGGGCCAGCAGCTGCACGCCTACACCGTGCTGCAGCAGAACACGAAGATCATCTCCTTCGAGCCGCATCTGCACGCGCCGGGCGCGCGCATGTGCCTCGAGGCGATCTGGGGCTACAACATCCAGACGCTGAACTGCGTCGGGTACGACCACAACTGGGTGCGCGGGTACGACTATCTCGACGAGACGGCGCCGCTGCTCCCGAAGGGAACGATCCTCCACATCATCGGCTACATGGACAACTCGCCGTCGAACAAGAACGTTCCCGATCCGCGGAACTGGCAGGGCTCGGGCAACCGATCGGTGGCGAACATGTTCATCGACCTCGGGATGCGCGTGGCGCTCGACGATCAGCAGTTCAAGGACGAGATGGCGAAGCGCGTCCAGGAGAATCCGGGCAAGGACGTCATCGTCGGCTGTCCGCTGTGCGGCGTGACGAAGACGATGGGCACGAAACCCACGGAGAACCGTCAGCAATGAGGCAGCCTCGTTCGGTGCCTGGCACGTACCAGGTACGTGCCAGGTACGTACCTGGCACGTACCTGGTACTGGCATTTGCGGCCGCGGTCGTCGCGGCCGCGCCCATCCTCGCAGCGCAGTCGCTCTCGTACACGCGTGGACAGACGGTCGCGCCGGCCTTCGAGGGCTGGGAGCAGGCCGCCGACGGCACCAAGTACTTCGTCTTCGGCTACATGAACCGGAACTGGGAAGAAGAAATCGACGTCCCCGTCGGCGCCGAGAACGGGTTCGCGCCCGGCAACGCCGACCAGGGACAGCCGACCCACTTCCTCCCCCGCCGCAACCGCTTCGTCTTCAAAGTCCGCGTGCCCGCCGGCTTCAAGGAAAAGGACGAGCTCGTCTGGACCCTCACGACGCACGGCAAAACCGAGAAGGCCTACGCGTCGCTCCGCCCCGACTACGTCCTCGACGACGTCGTCAAGGCGTCCGAGACCGGAGCGCTCGGCGCCGGCACGAGCAGCCCCGAAGTCCGCGCCAACACGCCGCCGATCGTCAAAGTACAGGAACTGTCGAAGCGCACGGTGAAAGCCGGCGAAGCGTTCGAGATGATCGCGCAAGTGAAAGACGACGGCATCCCGAAGCGACGCGGCGCCGGCGCAGGCGCCGCGGTGCGCAATTCGGGTCCCGGCGGCCAGTCCGAGACCGCGACGCCCGCAAACAATCCGCTGCTGAACGCCGCGATGCGGCCGCCGACCCGGATCACCGTCGGCAAGAACGTCGGCCTGCACCTGTCGTGGTTCCTGTACCGCGGCCCGGCGGGCGCCACCGTCACCTTCGATCCGCCCCAGATCAAAGCGTGGGAAGACACGCGCGCCGGCGCCAACTCGCCCTGGGCGCCGATCTGGATCGCGCCGCCGCTCCCGGCCGACGGCAAGGTGCCGGTGCACGTCACCTTCAGCCAGCCCGGCACCTACGTGCTGCGCTGCCGCGCCGACGACGGCGCCCTCGTCGGCGACGACGAGGTCACGATCGTCGTCACGCGGTAAACGCCGCACATTCCTTTCGGATTGCGTAATCGTCCGCGCCGGCGCGCGTCGAAACCCCTTTGTTTCGACGATGTTCTTTGGCATAGAATCAGCACCTTCCGAGAGCGACAAGGAGATCGAACCCGATGCGTCGGATCACGACTGGACTGATTGCTGTGCTCGTGTGCGCGTGGGCGGCCGTGGCCCTCGCGCAGAATCCCGGCGGCAGCGCCGAGGGCAAGAAGATGAAGAACCCGGTGCCGGCCTCCGCCGAGTCGGTCGCGGCAGGCAAGGCGCTCTTCCAGAAGAACTGCCGGTTCTGCCACGGTCCGGACGCGAAGGGCAACGGACCGATGGCGCCCGAAGGGACGCATCCCTCCGACCTCACCGACGCCAAGTGGGATCGCGGATCGACCGACGGGGAGATCTTCCTCGTCATCCGCGACGGCGCCGGCCCGAAGTTCGACATGAAGGGCTACAAGAGCAAGCTGTCGGAAACCGACATCTGGAACCTGGTCAACTACCTTCGCAGCATCGGCCCCAAGTAGGATGCGCTGCTGGTCCGGCGGCCTGAAGGCCTGCGCTGCGCGCGTCGCGCGCGTCGTGCCGCCCTTCGGGGCTGCGTGTGTCGCGACGCTCGTGATCGTGGCCGCCGCCTGCGGCTCGCAGGGACAGGTGTCGGACGACGTGTTCACGCCGGCGCACCGCTCGTTCGGGTCGGCGGCGCGCGACTACTTCAACATCCGTCCGACGGCGCAGCAGCCGATCCCGTTCCCGCACAAGACGCACCTCGCGAAAGGCGCCGAGTGCACCGACTGCCACGAAACCGTGGAGCGCGGCCCGGTCGCCGGGATCCCGAGCGTGAAGACGTGCATGGTGTGCCACAGCCAGATCGCGACCAACCGGCCGCTGATCAAAGAGGTGACGGCGTACTCGGACAAGGGGATCGACATCCCGTGGCAGCGGGTGTACGGGTTCTCGCAGGAAGCGCACGTGCGGTTCAACCACGCGCCGCACATCCGCGCGAAGGTGGAGTGCGCGACGTGCCATGGCGACATGAAGCAGCAGACGGTCGCCGAGCGGAAGGTCGATCACACGATGGGGTTCTGCGTGAACTGCCATCGCCAGAACAACGCGTCGAATGACTGCTTGACCTGTCATTTCTGACGCCGGGCTGAATCGTTCGCGTTCCATGGACAGACGCAACTTCATCAAGCTGACCGCGGTGACCGGGACGGGTGCGGCGCTCGCGAGCTGCGGCAACCCCGAGCACCAGCTGATCCGCTTCGTCCCCGACGAGGAGATCACCCCGGGGCTCGCGGAGTGGAAGCCGAGCATCTGCCCGGTGTGCGGCGCGGGCTGCGGCGTCAACGTCCGCGTGATGGACGCCGATATCAGCACCGTCCGCAACGGGCAGCCGGGCGTCGTCCGGATGAACGTCGCGAAAAAGCTCGAGGGGCTGGCGACCGATCCGATCAGCCGCGGCGGGCTGTGCGCCCGCGGCCAGGCGGCGATTCAGCTCACCTATCACCCCGATCGCGTCGCGCAGCCGATGAAGCGCACGGGCGCGCGCGGCAGCGGATCGTTCGCGCCTGTTGCGTGGGACGAAGCGATTGCGGAGCTCGCCGCGAAGGTCGACGGCCTCGACGACAAGAAAGCGCTCGCCATCGTGATGCGCCCGCGGCGCGGTTCGCGCCAGGCGCTCTTCGCCGAGTTCGCCAGGCGCGTCGGCGCGCCCGCGCCCGTCGCGTACGAGCTGTTCGCCGACGATGTCCTTCGCCAGGCGAACGGCGCGACGTACGGCAAGGCGCAGCGGGCCACCTACGATCTGGCGAAGGCGCGATACGTGATCAGCTTCGGCGCCGATTTCCTGGGGACGTGGGGATCGGTCGTCGCGCAGAACGCGGCGTTCGGCGACATGCGGCAGGGCCGGCGCGGCGTGCGCGGCAAGCTGGTGCAGGTCGAGGCGCGCATGACGACGACCGGCGCGTCCGCGGATGAGTGGGTGCCGACCAGGCCGGGCACCGAAGGCGTGCTCGCGCTCGCGCTCGCCGGCAAGTACACGCCCGCGGACGCGGAGAAGATCACCGGCGTGCCCGCGAAGAAGATCGAGCGGCTCGCGAAGGAGCTGGCGGAGCAGAAGCCGGCGCTCGCGATCGTCGGCGGCCCCGCGCTCGCGCACACCAACGCGCTGTTCACCGCGATGGCGGTGAACGAGCTGAACGCCGCGCTCGCTGGCGACCTGGTGGGTTTCACGCCGAACGGGTCGGCGATGGCGGCGCCGGGCGCGCAGCCGTTTCAGCATCTCGCGAACGCCAGGGTGCTCCTCGTCGACGAGGCGAACCCGGCGTACGACACGCCTCCGGCGTGGAAGGTGCGCGAGGCGCTCGAGAGGATCCCCTTCATCGCGAGTTTCGGCTCGTTCGTCGACGACACGAGCGCGTACGCCGACCTGATCCTGCCGGATCATTCGTTCCTCGAATCGTGGGTCGACGCGACGCCCGAGTCGGGATCGCTCGACGCGAAGACCACCGCCGTCGGCCCCGCGATGAAACCGATCCACGACACGCGCGCGACCGCCGACGTGCTGATCGCCGTGGCGGGGAAGCTGAAAGCCCCGATCGAGCTCCCGTGGAAGACGGCCGAAGAGGTGGCGAAATCCAGCCAGCCGCCGGCGGCCGGCCGCCCGCCGTCCGCCACGGGCCGTCAGGCGCCCGCATGGAACGAGCCGGCATTCGACGGATCGGCGAGCGACTTTCCGTTCCATTTCCTTCCGTACGCGTCGCCCGCGTTCGGCGACGGCTCGACGGCGCACCTGCCGTGGCTGCAGGAGCTGCCCGATCCGCTGACGTCGGCGATGTGGAGCAGCTGGGTCGAGATCAACCCGAAGACGGCCGAGAAGATGGGCATCGCGGACGGCGATCTCGTCGACGTCACCTCGTCGCAGGGGACGCTGCGCGCGCCCGCCGTCGTCTTTCCCGGCATCGCGCCTGACATCGTCGCGATGCCGGTCGGACAGGGGCACGAGCACTTCACGCGCTACGCGTCGAAGCGCGGCGCGAACGCGGTCCGCCTCCTGGCGCCGATCACCGAACAGGAGACCGGCGCGCTGGCGTGGGCGGCGACGCGCGTCAGGATTGCGCGCGCGGGCGACGGCGACGGCAGCCTGATTCTGTTCGCCGGCGAGAAGTACGAGAAGCCGCATGAGCGAGAGATCCGGTAGCGCGGGCCCGCGAGCCCTGCGGAGGCGGCCGTAAGGGCCGCGCGAACACATATGGCCCATCGCTGGGGAATGACGGTCGATCTCGACCGGTGCACCGGGTGCGGCGCGTGCGTCACCGCCTGCCACGCCGAGAACAACATCCCGACCGTCGGCGACGAGCAGGCGGCGCGCGGGCGCGCGATGCACTGGATCCGCGTGGAGCGCTACTGGGACGGCGAGTTTCCCGACGCCAGGCTGAAGTTCCGTCCCGTGATGTGCCAGCAGTGCGACGCGGCGCCGTGCGAGCCGGTCTGTCCGACCTACGCGAGCCACCACACCGACGAAGGCCTCAACGCGCAGGTCTACAACCGGTGCATCGGCACGCGCTACTGCGCGAACGCCTGTCCGTACAACGTCCGCTTCTTCGATTTCTTCAACCCGCAGTGGCCCAAGCCGCTCGACGCGCAGCTGAATCCGGATGTGTCGATCCGCGAAGTCGGCGTGATGGAGAAGTGCACCTTCTGCGTGCAGCGGATCCACGCGGTCGAGATTCAGGCGAAGGCCGACAAGCGGGAGGTGAAGGACGGCGAGATCCAGCCGGCGTGCGTGCAGTCGTGTTCGGCGAAGGCGCTCGTGTTCGGCGACCTCAACGATCCCGAGAGCGACGTGTCGCGGCTGTCGCGCGCCGAGCGCGGCGCGAAGCTGCTCGAAGAGCTCGGGACGCAGCCGAAGATCACCTACCTGGCGAAGCAGACGCAGGCATGAGCCACCCGGCCCACGAACGCCTCACCGTCGACCTGCTGCGGCCGCTCGAGCAGACGTCCTGGCGCTTCTACCTGCTCGTCGCGTTTCTCGGATCGATCGTGGCGATGGGGCTCGGCACGTGGCTGTACCAGATGTACATGGGCTTCGGCATGACCGGGATCAACATGCCGGTCTACTGGGCCTTCTACATCACCAACTTCGTCTTCTGGATCGGCATCAGCCACGCGGGCACGCTGATCTCGGCGATCCTGCGCCTCGTCAACGCCGGCTGGCGCCGGCCGGTGACCCGCTGCGCCGAGGTGATCACCGCCTTCGCGCTGATGATCGGCGCGATGTTCCCGATCATCCACCTCGGGCGCCCGTGGCTGTTCTTCTGGCTGGTGCCGTACCCGAACCAGCGGCTGATCTGGCCGAACTTCCGCTCGCCGCTCGTCTGGGACTTCTTCGCGATTTCGACCTACCTGACCGGCAGCCTGCTGTTTCTCTTCCTGCCGATGATCCCCGACTTCGCGCTGATCCGCGATCGCGCGACCGGCTTCCGTCGGCGCGCCTACGGCCTGCTGTCGCTCGGCTGGCGCGGCACGACCACGCAGTGGCACCGCCTCGAGACCGCGATGCAGATCATGGCGATCGCGATCATCCCGGTCGCCGTCTCGGTCCATACGATCGTGTCGTTCGACTTCTCGATGGCGCCGGTGCCGATGTGGCATTCGACGATGTTCGGACCGTACTTCGTCGCCGGCGCGATCTTCAGCGGCATCGCCGGCCTGATCATCGCGATGGCGTCGCTGCGGAAGTTCCTGCACCTCGAACGCTATCTCCACCCGGTGCACTTCGAGAACCTCGGCAAGCTGCTGCTGATGATGAGCCTGCTGTGGGGCTACTTCATCTTCGCCGAGCGGCTGACGACGTGGTTCGGCAACGACGTCGGCGAGATGAACGTGTTCTACGTCACGCAGCGCGGGTCGTTCTCGCCGCTCTACTGGACGATGGTGGTCTGCAACCTCGTGATTCCGTTCACGATTCTCGCGCTGCGCTGGCTCCGGACGATTGCCGGCTGCGTCGTCGCATCGTTCTCGGTCTGCATCGGCATGTGGCTCGAGCGGTTCCTGATCGTCGTGCCGTCGCTCAGCCACAAGTACCTCCCGTATTCGTGGGGACACTACCGTCCGCGTCCGGTCGAGATCATGATCACCGTCGCGACCTTCGCGGCGATGACGCTCCTGTACACGCTGTTCTCGAAGTTCGTCCCGATCATCTCGATCTGGGAGCTGAAGGCGGGCGATCACCCGTCGTCCGAGCTGTATCCGGCGGCGATGCACGAGCATTCGCTCGGGGAGACGCGGGCGTGAGCGCGGTCTACGGGCTGTACGAAGACGGCGACGCGGCGCAGATCGCCGTGGATGCCCTGCGCGCGGGCGGCGTCTACGACAACGAAATCGTGGTGATCAGCTCGGAGCCGATGGAGGACTACGAGTTCGGCGCCATCGACCATCGCAGCCGCCTGTGGTACGTCGCGAGCGCCGGCGGCGTGCTCGGCTGCGCCGGCGCGGTATGGCTGACGCGATTCACCGAAATCGCCTGGCCGCTGTCCACCGGCAACATGCCCATCGTCGCCTGGTGGCCCAACCTGATCGTCGTGTTCGAGTTGACGATGCTCGGCGCGATTCTGTCGACCGTGGCGGCGCTGGTGGTGACCGGCGGTCTGGCGCGGCGAGTGCCGCCGCTGTACGACCCGGCGATCAGCACCGGCAAGATTCTCGTCGGCGTCGATTCACCCCGCGACCGCGCGGCGGTCGAACGCGCGATCCTCAGCGCCGGTTCGCCGGTCGTCGTGCGGTAGTCGCGTCGCCGCGTCGGTGTCCGGCTTCAGCCGCACCGAATCGCGTCGGCGGGCGGAAGACGGACACCGCGTGGGCATCGCTCTACGTACGTGTGTCGCCGATTACAGCGCTCCGAGAATCTGGTTGAGCAGCCCGGCGAGGCTGTTGAGCAGATTCGAGAGCGGGCCGCCGCCGTTCAGCAATCCCGCCACGCCGCACAGCAAATTGCCGAGCAGATTGCCGGCTCCCGGAACCGCGGTGATGTTCAGCACCACCTGATTCAGGTCGACGACCAGACCGAGCACGTCGAGGTGCAGCGGTCCGAGCGTCAGCGTCAGAATCTCGCACGACGCGGCGACCGCCGCCGGCGCCGTGACCGCCTGGCTGTTGATGCTGCCGAGGACATCGCCCGTGGGGCCGAGAACGTTGCCCGTGAGCGTTCCAGCGGCCGTCAGGATGCCGTTGACGACGTTGAAGCCGGTGAGCGTCAGCGTCCCGATGAATCCGCCGGTTCCCGGCACGAACGTGTTGAGCAGGGTCGTGGTCGATTGCGGGCCTTTCGGCTTCGCGCTCACGTGCACGACGTCGGCGGCCGCGATCGCGGCGGCGCCGACCGGCAGAGCCAGGACGGCCTTGGACAGCAGCTGACGACGAGCTTCATCGATCATGTGTGTGCCTCCCCATGGCGACACCGTGAACCGCGGTGCGTTGCGAATCCGGTCACGGTCGTCGCGAATGTGCGCGGTTGGTCGTTGCGCACGCGTCGAACGGGCGGGGGACACGCACAATCGCTACCAATGTGGCATTTAGTCCAGGTTACGGCCGAGCCGCCGCCGTTTGCGCAACAGTTTTTGTTGCGCTAAGATCGGCCCATGGCCCTCGCCACCGTGCGCAAGGTCGAGGCATTGCGCGCCGACTTCCGGTCCGCCGCGCAGGTCGCGGATCTCCTCGGCGTCAGCCGTTCGCAGATCACGCGCTGGCTGCGCGGCGCGGGCATCGATCCCCTGAACGCGGAGAAGGTGGACCTGCTCGAGCTCGTGTGGGGCAACCTGCTCCGCGTGTACGACCGCGATGCCGCGCTGTCGTGGCTGTTCGGGATCAACCCTCGGCTCGGCGACCGCCGGCCGATCGACCTCGTCCGCGCGGGCCGGACCGAAGAGCTGATGCGCGCCATCCGCGCGGAGCGCGCCGACTCGTTCGCGTGATCCTCTACCGCTGCTTCGCCTGGAACCGCACGGCGGCGGCCCACGCACCCGACACGCCGCTGTGGTTTCCGCGGATGTTCCAGGGCGACGGGCGCCACGACAACCCCGAGATCTACGGCTGCCTGTACGTCTCCGATCGCCCCGTGTCGTGCGTCGCCGAACAACTGGCGGCGTTCCGCGGCCAGCGCCTGCTGGCGTCGCTGCTGCGGAGACGCGGGCTGCCGCTGGCGCTCGCAGAAATCGAGCTGCGGCGCGACGCCGCGCTCGTGGATCTCGACGAGCCCTCCACGCTGCACCGCGAGCGGCTGCGGCCCTCGCTCGTCGCCACCCGCGCGCGGCACATCACGCAGCCGCAGGCGCTCGACCTCTATCACCGGCATCCGCGCAGCGCCGGCGTGAAGTGGTGGTCGACCTGGGAAGCGCAGTGGGCCAACGTCACGCTGTTCGATCGCGCCGCCGACGCGCTGGCGGTCCTGTCGGTCCGCGCGCTGACGCTCGACGATCCGATCGTCTCCGAGGCGGGAGAGCTCTTCGGCCTGCGCCGGGTCTGACGTCGTCGAATGCGTCGGGCCGCCGTGCAGCTCGAACCCCCACGGGCGTCTGCGTGTGCGTCGGCCGACAGCCAGCCGCAGCACGCGCGAGCGCCGCGAACCGTGCCGGCTCCCGTCGTCGTCCAGCGGACGCGCCCGCCCTTTGAGGCGTCCGTTCAGGCACGAACGGATGCCGCGCAGGCCGCCATCGCCGTGGCAGGCGAGCATCTTGCACTCCAGCCTCGCGTGACGTGGTACACGTGGTTGATTGCAGCGGCGATTTTGACCGCGTTCGCGGCGGCGACCGGCATCAAGCCGCGCGGGACGCGCCACGTCGCCGGCACCCAGCTCATGGGCGTGGCGCGCGTCGTGCTCGTCTTCGCCGTCGTCGTCGTGCTGTGGTTTGCCTACGCGGCGTCACGCTAGCGCCGACGCGAGCTGCCGCAGGAACAACCCGACGTCGGTGACGATGCCGATCGTCTGCGACGATCCGCGGTCCGCGAGCTTCGTCACGACCGCGGGGTTGATGTCGACGCACACCAGCCGCACCCACGCGGGCAGCATGTTGCCGACGCCGATGCCGTGCAGCATCGACGACAGCACCAGCACGAGCGACACCCCCTGCAGCGCCGCGGCGTAGCGGTCCTGCGCTTCGATCAGGTTCATCACCGTATCCGGCAGCGGCCCGTCGTCTCGGATGCTGCCGGCCAGCACGTAGTCCACGCCGTTCCTGATGCACTCGAACATGACGCCGGAGGTGAGCACGCCGCGCTCGACCGCCGACGCCAGGCCGCCGGCGCGATAGATCGCGTTGATCGCGCGCATGTGATGGCGATGCCCGCCTTCGATCGCGCGTCCGGTCTCGAGATCGACGCCGAGCGACGTGCCGTAGAGCGCCTGCTCGGCGTCGTGGACTGCGAGCGCGTTGCCCGCGAGCAGGACGTTCACGTAGCCGCGGCGGATCAGCTCGGTGAAGTACGATCCGCCGCCGGTGTGGACGACGACGGGCCCGGCGACGAAGGCGATGCGCTCGCCTTTCTTCCTGGCGTCGCGCATCATCGCCGCGATGCGCGACACGCCGACTTCGACGCGGCGCTCGGAGGAGATCTCGTTCGTCATGAACGCGAAGCCGTGGCGATCGCGCTCCTTGAACTCGGGGACGATCTTCACGCCCGCCACGCCGCAGACCACGAGGTCGCCGCGCCGGATGTCGCGCAGCTTGCGGCAGACCGCGCGCGGCGGCTCCGCGCCCGGCTCCCGCGCCATCTGCACGACGATCGCCGCGTCCATGCGCTGGCGGTCGACGGTGATCCAGTGCCCGTCCAGGCGCACGAACGTCTGGTGGTTCGTCGTGGAGTAGAAGTCCTCGGGGGCGCACCCGTCGCGATCGGCGGAGACGACGTGCGCATCCTCGATCCGCGAGACACGGCAGCCGAGCGTCACGAGCTCTTCGAGCAATTCGCCCATGTGCGCGTCGGCGGCGGTCACGCGCATCGAGAGGAACGACGGCTCCTCGTTCGTCCGTCCGATGCGGAACTCCAGCACCTCGAACGCGCCTTCGTGCCGGACGACGGTGTCCCACATCGCGGTGAGGAGCTGGGAGTCGATGAGGTGCCCTTCGGCTTCGACGATCTCGGTGGCGGCGGCCATCTGGTGTGTCCGGCTTCGGCCGGATCAGTGCGTGAGGGAGTAGAGCACCGTGTTGACGCCGACTGCGTACCCGTTGGGCGAGAACTTGTCGAAGTACTCCTTGCTCTCGCCCTCGCGCTCCCACGTGTCGGGGATGTCGGTGTTGTGGGTCATGACGACCATGAGGCGTCCCTGATCGTCGGCGATGCCGCGGAAGTTCGCGTGGGGGCTGTCGGGGCCGCGCTCGGAGGTGCTGCCGGTCTGCACCCAGAAGCGGATGTTCGACACCTGCTCGACCTCCTTCACGTCGTACAGCGCGTGAAGGATCGGGTGCGTCGGCGGGATGTCGAAGATCGGATACGCTGCGGGCGGCAGCACGCGCCCGATCTCCTCGGCCCATTGATCCCACGCGGCCGTTCCCCAGAAGTCGTCGACGGTGAGAAAGCCTCCCTTGAGCAGATACGCGCGCAGCGCCGCCACCTCGTCTTCGGTGAACTCCGCGGTGCCGGCGTCCTCGAGGTGCACCATCGAGCAGCGTGAGAGGAGCGGATCGGTCAGACGCAACACGACGTAGTCAGGCTGCCCGCCTGCGTCCAGCCTGACGCGGACGCCGGTCAGCTCGGCGAGCCGGACGGAGAAATTGTTGTCGGCGCCCGGGAAGTCGGTGTCCCAGCCGCTGCCGCCCGCTTCGCGTCGGTTGCTGTAGTAGAAGCCGCGGCAGTAGGTCCACGACCCGTCGAAGTTCTCGCGTTTCGCCCATTTCGGCGGCGTGCGGTACCAGCGGCCGTTGCCGCCGACCCAGATGCGCGGCCGCCACGAGGGATCCTGCGAGAGCTGACCGAGCGCGGCGGCGGCGGCGGCGAAGGCCACCGCGAGGATCAACGCCAGGAGCAGCCGCCCGCGCGAGATCGTCCTCACGGGTCACATGATATTACCGATGCCGGAATTCCGGCATCGCGCCGGCAGCGCACGCAACTGCCCAGCAAAAGCGCCGGGTACCGCATTTGCCGCCAGCCCATCCGATTCCAGGTTTTCGGTTCCAGGTTTCGACACACATCCACAGAGGAGGCCCTATGGTTCGAACGATCCTGGCCGGTGTGGTCGCGTTGGCGCTGCCGGTCTTTGCCGCGGCGCAGACGCCGACGGTGAAGCTGAAGGCGGCGCCGCGCACCAACGCGTCGAGCGGCGCGGAGATGTACCAGGCCTACTGCGCGTCGTGTCACGGCCCGGCGGGGAAGGGCGATGGTCCGGCGGCGGCGGCGCTGAAGTCGAAGCCGGCCGATCTGACGCAGCTGACGAAGACGCATCCGGGCGGGCTCTCGCAGAAGGACTTCGAGGATCGGATCCAGGGTCAGGCGATGCCGTCGGCGCACGGGTCGTCGCCGATGCCGGTGTGGGGTCCGGTCTTCCGGGCGATCGGCAGCGAGCCGCTGCGGATCTACAACCTGAAGAAGTACATCGATTCGCTGCAGGGACACTGACAGGAGTTCGACACCGCGGACACCACGACACCACGGAGACAACGGACACCACGGAGACCACGGACACCACGGAGACCACGGGCACGTCGAACACAACGCCGACGCTGTGTCCGTTGTGTCGTTGTGTCCGTTTTGTCGTTTGTGTCGTTTGTGATGATTTTACTGCCGCGCGCGTCGGTGCGGTCTTCGCCGGCCGGGGACTGTGCGGCGAAAAAGAAAGAGCGCGTCGAAGAAGTCGACGCGCTCCGAGGTTGGGTGAAGACGTTGCGAGTTGTTTGCGCGCGTTGACTTACTTGCTCGTGGTCGCGCCGCCTACCGTCACCTTCACGTACGCGTTCGACCAGCAGCATTCGAATCCGCCGCCGCCTTCGCCCGTGTTGTCGTTGCCCTGCACGCGCAGGATGTACTCGCCCGGCATGTTGAACGTCGCCTTCGTTTCGTTCCTGCCCTTGCTCGCGACGTCGACCTTCGGATTCGGCGGATCGAACTTGACGACCGCGCCGACCGGCTGCCGGTACACCGCCCACTTGACCGCGATGGGCGGCGGCGGCGTGAACCCTTCGGGCAGGCCGGCTGCGGCGGCGTCGCCGCGTCCGCGTCCGCCGCGTCCCGCCGCCGCGTCGCCGGCGTCGCCCCGTCCGCGGCCGCGGCCCCGGCCGGCCGCCGGCTCGGGCACGTTGATCTTCGGGCCTTCGTCGGTGACCCACGTCGTCAACGTGAGCGGTTGATCGACCGATGCCGTGTAGGTCGCGGCGTTGCCGACCGGCGGGCCGGTGAAGACGGGGCCGCCTTCGGCGAACTGGATTTTCGGCGGCGTGTTCTTGTTCGCCGCGTCCTCGAACGGTTCGACGACGTAGTCGGCTTTGGTGTGGAGGGTGATGCTGTTCGTGTAGCCGTTGGACACGATCGTCCACGTCAGCTTCTTGTCCCCGAGATCCTTGGGCACCTTGATCGACAGGACGCCCCACTGCCGGCCCGCCTGGAAGTGCGTCGGCTGGCCCATGTCGGGGCCGCCGGGATCGATGTGGTTGTTGGGCCCGACCGGGATGTCGAACTCCTGTTTCATGTTCCGATTGAAGTACCCGACGAGCAGCCGCTGCGATCCGTCCTTGTCGTAGTACCAGCCCTCGAACGCGGGCGTGACGCTGGAGCCGCGATCGCGAACGGTGTTGGTCAGCGGCAGCGGGCTCGGCACCTGCCCCACGCCCTGCTGCCCGGCGCGGACGAGCGCGCCGCCCGCGACGCCACTGGCGAGTACAGCGACGACAAATCCTCGACGCATTGCTTCTCCCTGGTGTGTGGACGAAAAAAAAAGGGCGCCGTCCGAAGACGGCGCCCTTGATTCTACTGCGATTCGAGCGCTACTGCTGTTGCTGGTTGCTCGTCGACGTCGAGGTCTGCGCGGCGCGCTTGGCCTGTTCGGCCTTGAAGTCCTCGTCGTTGTAGTACGTGATGTTGATCCAGGCGTGGCCCATCTCGTCGACGGTGCGGTCGCCCCAGCCAACCCACTGATCCGGATCCGGGTTGTCCTTGTTCCCCTTCGTGTTGTCGTACCACGCGATGAAGTGGAGGATCGTCCCCTTCGCCAAGAGCGGCGCGGCATCGTCGGCGTAGATGTACATGTTGTGCCAGTTGAAGTTGAAGTTCGTCACCTGGCTCAGCATTTCGCGGCGGCCGTCCGGATAGATCGCTTCCATCGACATGCCCTTGCCGCGCAGGTGCATGTGCGCCTGGAAGTTCTCGATGCGCGCGTTCTGGCGCAGCGTGATGAAGCTCTCGGTCGTCGTCACGGCGTTCGGCTGGATGTCGAGCGCGCGCGCGCCGGGCACGTTGCCCGAGAAGGTGTTGAAGAGCGCGAGCACCTCGCGGTGCTTCGGTTCCTGGCCCTTCGGGTAGAACCACACGGCGAGCTCGGTGTGCGCGCTGATCTCCTCGCCGACGGCGTGATAGTGCATCTCCCACACGATCTTCGAGCCGGGCAGCATCAGGCGGCCCGAGTCGGGACGCATTTCGTCGCCGTTCTTGCCGACGGCCCACTCCATGAAGAGGCCGTCGCCCGCGACGTTCGGATCGTTGGTGAAGAGCGCCGGATCCATGTCTTCCGGCTGCTGCAGCCGCGCGAGCGCATGGTGCGTGATCTTGCGCGCGCCCTTGCCGACCGGACGGATTTCGATCGCGCGGACCCAGCGCGGCTCCGTCAGGTTCGTCGGCACGGACGGGCGCCACCACGCGTCCTGCGCGACGGCCGGCATCGTGTACTCGGGCGACTTGACGATCAGATCGGGCGTGCCGTACTTCGCCTGCATCGCCCAGACTTCATCGCTCGGCCACACCTTCGGCGCGGGCATGTCCTTCGGATCGCCCTGCGGCGCGCCGGCGTTGATCCACGACATGATCGTGTCGATCTGCTCGTCGCTCAGCGAGCGGTCGTTCTTGAACTTCTGGATGCCCACCGTCTTGTCGATGTGCCACGGCGGCATCTGACGCGTCGAGACACGCTGCGCGATCGACTTGAGCCACGGCCGCACTTCCTGATACGTGCGCAACGCCATCGGCGCCATGTTGTCCGGCCGGTGGCAGGCTTCGCACTTCGCCTGCAAGATGGGCGCAATGTCTTTCGTGAAGGTCGGCGTCTTCGCGGCGTCGGCCGCGAAGGTCGACGCCGGCACCATCAACGCCATCGCGCTGATGCCGGCCGCCCGCCAGAGCCACTGCTGAAGCTGCTGACGCATGGTGTGGTCCGCTCCTTTCAAGCGTGCCCGAATCGAATCCGTTTAGACCGCTTATCGGCGGTCCTGTAAATCGCCCGTAGATTGTGCACTGGAAGAGAGCGGTCCGCAAGAGCCAGTACTGTATTCGTTTGTCAGGACGAAAGGGGCGGGACTCGGGCAGAAACCGCTGAAGGCTGGGGGATTACCCCTCAGCCCTCAGCGCGTCGACCTATGGTTTTGATCGCTAAAAACCGCCGCCGAAGGTGACGCCGATCGTGCCGACCCACCCCTCCAGGCGGTCGTTGTTCAGCGAGCCGTCGTAGTAGCCGTAGTGGTTGCCGTTGCCGATGACGCGGTATCCCGCCCCGGCCGTCAGCCGTGCCCAGTCGGAGAAGCGGACGTGCGCGTCGAGTTCCGGCTCGAACACCGCGAAGTCGCTGCGGACGCGCACCTGCTGTGTGACCGGCCGCGTGACCGGCGGCACGATCACGCGCGGCTGACCCGGCTGGTTCGGAGCCGGTGACGGCGGCGAGACGACGACATAGGTCGTGACGGTGTCGGTGAGCGTGCCGGTGCCGCCGCCGACGAGCGCCTTCGCCGCGAAGCCGACGCGCTCGTTGCCGCGGCCGATCCACTGCAGCAGCAAGCCGCCATAGCCGAGCTCGCGGTCGTGATTGCCGTTCGCGAGCCAGTACCCGGCGCCGCCGATGAAGAACGTCTGATCGGCGATCCATCCCGCGTTGCCGCCGACCAGCGTGCCGGCGCGATGGTCCACCTCGGTTTCTTTCACCTCGGGTGTCGCCGCCCATCCGCTGCCGACGGGCTGGAACGTCATCGGTCCCTGCGCGGCCGCCGAGATCGGCACGCCGAGCGCGACGAGGAGCGCAAACAGCATCGAGTGGCCGCGCATGGCTACTGCCCTCGCAGGCTGACGTTCAACGGCGTGGTTTCGCCGGGGCGCACATCGACTTCGGTGACGTACGTCCGGTAGCCCGACTTGCGGATTTCGATCGCGTGGCGTCCCGCCGCGACGTCGACGGTGACGCCGTCGCGGTCCGACGGCCCGTGCCACTGCTGACCGTCAATCATGATCTCCGCGTCGCCGGGCTGGACGTGCACCGCAAGCGTGCCGTAGCCCTCCGCCGTGTGCGGCGCGCTCATCTGCACGGTATTCGGCGGCGCGTTGGGCGGCGCGGCGTTCGGCGGCGGTGCGTTGGGCGGCATCGGCCGCGGCGCCCCGCGCCGGATCGGCGGCTGCGCGCCCGGCAGCGGCGCTCCCGGCGGATACGGAGGCTGCGTCGAATACTGGCCGGTGTCGGGCGGCGGCGGAGGCGGCGTCGGGCGCGGTTCGGTCTGCTCGCCCGGCGCGAGCTTCTCCATCGTGTACTTCACCTTGAAGGTCTTGTCCGCCGACAGCCGCACCTGCTGCGTCACCGTGCGGTACCCGTCGAGATACAGCGTGATCTCATGCGGGCCGGGCGGCACGTGCAGCCGCTGGAACACACCATCGAAGTCATCGACGATGCCCGCGTAGAAGCCGTCGACATAGACCTCGGCTTCCTTGGGCTTCACTTCGAGGCGGACTGACGCGCCGGGTTCGACGTAGCGGTACGGATACGGGTACGGATACGGATACGGGTACGGCGGGTAGTACTGGCCCCACCACGGGTCGTAGAAGCCGTCGTAGTAACCGAAGAAGGGCGCCGGATAGTAGCCGGCACCGATGCCCACCACCACACGTCCGTGGTAGTGCTGCGCCTGCGCACGCGCCGTCGTCCCGAGCGAGACGGCGGCAATCACGGCGGCGATCAGACAGAAGCGTTTGGATGCGGACACGACTGAGTCCTCGTCGGGCGAGGCGGGCTGGCACCTGCCACTGAACAACTGAGCAATGCCAGTGCCACGCGAATGTGGCGGGTTTCCGCCGATTCTCGGCGCGATTCGTCCGCGCGCGGCGACACCAGTGTCTTTATGGCTGGACAACAGGCGGTTTGGGCACGGTCTGCGGATTGCTCAGGAGTATGCCGAAGATCTCAACCGTCCTTTGTCCCACCGATTTCTCCGATCCCTCGCGGCATGCGCTCGAGCACGCGATGGCGATGGCGAAGTGGTATGACGCGCGTCTCGTCGGCGTGCACGCGTACGCGCCGCCGTTCTACCCGGTGACCGATCTCATGACCACCGGCGTCGGCTTGCCGCTCCCCGATGCGCCGACGCTCGCGTCGCTCCAGGACGACGTGCTCGCGTCGCTCGAGCCGGCGCGCGCGATCGGGCTGCGGACCGAGGCGCGCGTCGAAACCGGCGCGCCGGCCGTCGCGATCCTCGCGGTCGCCGACGCGCTGCCCGCCGATCTCATCGTCATGGGCACGCACGGCGCGAGCGGGTTCGAGCATCTCGTGCTGGGATCGGTGACCGAGAAGGTGCTGCGCCGCGCGACGTGTCCCGTGATGACCGTCCCGCCGCCCGCGCGCGCGACGTCGCGTCTGCCGTTCGCGCACGTCGTCTGTTCGATCGATTTCTCGCCCTCGTCCGACGCGGCGTTGCAGTTCGCGCTGTCGATCGCGCAGGAAGCCGGCGCGCATGTGACGCTGCTGCACGTGCTCGAGTGGCCGAACGATCAGCCGCTGTCGCAGTTGAAGTACATCGCGCCCGAGTACCACGCGTATCGCGAGCAGGACGCGAACCTGCGGCTGTCGCGGATGATTCCGGAGGAGGTGCGCAACTGGTGCACGCCGGACGTCCACATCGCGCACGGAAAGCCGCACGAAGAAATTCTGGCGTTCGCGGCGCGTCAGCGCGCGGACGTGATCGTGATGGGCGTGCAGGGACGCAACGCCGTCGACGTCATGCTGTTCGGATCGACGACGAACCAGGTCGTGCGCCGCGCGACCTGTCCGGTGTTGACGCTGCGATCGTAGCGACGGTCAGCGCGCCGCGCGGCGGCGCCACGCGATCTCGCGGCGGTGCTGCCGCAGCGCATGCAGCGTGTAGACGACGCCAAGCGCCTGCTGCACCGACGCCGGCGCGCTCACGAGCGGCACGGCGGCGATCGCGCAGGCGATGAGCAGCGTCAGCCGATCCGGCATCATCGGACCGCTCGCAGCGCGCGCCGCACCGTCGACACGCGATAGCCGCAGTTGATGCACTCGGTCCGCTCTTCGTCGCCCGTGACGAGGCGCAGCTCGGGGTGATCGCACGCCTGCTGCACGCGACGACGCAGTGTGGCGAGCACTTCGGCGCTCGGCTCCGGAATCGCGGCCTCGGTCGAATTCTGTAAGCTCATTCCGACTCCATATGACATAAGACGACGACAACGACAGCAAGCATCGGACCGTAGTCGGCTCTACACGCGCAATTGACGAGCAGAACGGCACTTAGCGGCGACAAGACGCACGTACAGATCCGTCACGCTGTTCCGTTTTTGATCGATCACGCTTCGCGAAACGAGACGCGGTGCTTCGAATCGGATCACCTGAAGGACGGGTAAGATGCGCGCATCATGCGTAAGCGCCGCATCTCACGCCGCTCGTTTCTCGAGGGCACCGGCACCGCCCTCGCCGCCGCCGCCGCGCGTCCCGCGCTCGGCGCGCAGCCGTTCGACACCGCGCAGGGCGCGGCCGCGTCGCCAGACGCAGTGCGCACCGCGCACTCCGCACCGCGCACCGCCATTCGCGTCACCGTCAACGGGGTCTCGCGGCAGATAGACGTCGAAGATCGCTGGACGCTCGCGGAGCTGCTGCGCGATCACCTCCGGCTGACCGGCACGAAGATCGGCTGCGACCGCGGCGAATGCGGCGCGTGCACGGTGCTGCTCGACGGCAAACCGGTCTACTCGTGCAGTCAGCTCGCCGCCTGGTCCGATGGCCACCGCGTCGAGACGGTCGAAGGGCTGACGAAGAACGGCGCGCTCGATCCGCTGCAGCAGTCCTTCATCGATCACGACGCGCCGCAGTGCGGCTTCTGCACGTCCGGCCAGTTGATGGCCGCGAAAGCGCTCGTCAACGCGAACCCGCACCCGACCGCGGAGCAGGCGCAGGCGGCGATGACGGGCAATCTGTGCCGCTGCTCCAACTACAACCACTACATCGCCGCGGTGGTCGGCGCGGATCGAGCGACACCGCACACGGCGAGCGCGCCGGCCGCGGCGACACCGGCGACGGCGAGCGCGTCGGCCGCGGCGTCACCGCTCATGGTGAGCTCGTCGAACCATGAGCTCTCCGCCCTCACCGTCCTCGGCCACGCGACACCGCGAATCGACGCGCTCGAGCGCGTCACCGGCAAGGCGGACTACACCGGCGACATCCAACTGCCGGGGATGCTGTACGCGCGCGTGCTGCGCAGTCCGCATCCGCACGCGCGCATCACGGCGATCGACCTCTCGAAGGCGCGCGCGCTGCCGGGCGTGAAAGCAATCATTACTCACGAGACCTGCACGGTGCAGTGGAGCTCCGGCGGCATCGCCGGCGGCGCGCAGTACAACGACGCCGCCAAGAAGGCGACGACGCACAAGCGCTACGCGTTCAACAATCCCGTGCGCTTCGTCGGCGAGCCGGTCGCGGCGGTCGCCGCCACCGATCGCCACACGGCGGAAGCGGCGCTGCAGCTCATCGCCGTCACGTACGAACCGCTCGATTTCGTCCTCGATCACGAGGACGCGATCAAGCCCGGCGCGCCGAAGATCTGGCCGGAGGGGAACCTCTCGCCGAACGCGCGCGGCGAGCAGCAACCGATCGCGCAGAAGCGCGGCGACGTCAGCCAAGGGTTCGCCGACGCGGATCACGTCTTCGACGATCGCTTCTCGACGGCGTTCGTCCACAACGCGCAGATGGAGCCGCGCTGCGCGGTCGCGTCGTGGACGGGCGACAAGCTCACGCTCTACACGCCGACCCAGGGCATCTCGAACTGCCGCAGCGACGTCGCGCGCGACCTCGCCCTGCCGCCCGAGCACGTCGACGTCATCTGCCATTACATGGGCGGCGGCTTCGGCAACAAGAACCAGAATCAGGACGCGGACCTCATCGCCGCCGTGCTCGCGAAGGAAGCGGGCGCGCCGGTGAAACTCGAGCTCTCGCGCAAGGAAGACTTCATCGGCGTGCACGGCCGCTGGCCGACCGCGCAGTACTACAAGGTCGGCGTGAAGCGCGACGGCACGCTGACCGCGATTCAACTGCGCGGCTACAGCGGCATGGGGCCGTACCGCAAGAACAGCGGCGCGATCGGCGGCATCGAGATCTACCAGTGCCCGCACATCGAGACGACGGTCTATCCCGTCTACACGAACCGCACCGTGTCGGCCAACTTCCGCGGCCCCGAATTTCCGCAGGGCTACTTCGGCATCGAGTCGATGATGGACGAAGTCGCCGCCAAGCTGCAGATGGACCCGCTCGCGTTCATCCGCAAGAACATGACGCGCAAGTTCCGCGACGAGACGTCGTACACCGACTACACGCTCGACGAGTGCCTCGACCGCGGCGCGGCGATGGTCGACTGGAAGGCGAAGTGGCACCCGCCCGGCGCGGACGCGGGCCGAACGAAGCACGGCCTCGGCGTCTCGTTCATGGCCTTCCGCTCGGGTCTCGGACGCAGCAGCGCCGTCATCCGCCTCGACGCGAAGGGGCGCTACGCGGTCCACGTCGGCGTCACCGACGTCGGCGCCGGCGCGAAGACGACGATGGCGATGATCGCGGCCGAGACGCTCGGCGTGCCGCTGTCGAAGATCGATCTCGTCTGGGGCGACACCGATCGCTGCCCGTACTCGGTCGGCGAATCGGGCAGCCGCACGACGATCATGACCGGCCAGGCCGTGATGGAGGCCGCCCGCGACCTGAAGCAGCAGATCGCGGCCAAGGGACTCCCGGCCGGCGACGCCGTCCTCATCGCCTCCGCCACGCCGAATCCGCAACTGCAGGGACGCGTACGCCAGGCCTACGGCGCGCACTTCGTCGAAGTCGACGTCGACGCCGAGCTCGGCACGGTCAAGGTGACGCGCTACGTCGCCGTCCACGACTGCGGCCGCATCATGAACCCGCTCACCGCCGAGAGCCAGATCAAGGGCGGCGCCGTGATGGGCATCGGCATGGCGCTGCACGAGGATCTCGTCTACGACCGGCGTTCGGGGTCGCCGCTGAACGCCGGCTTCTACGGCGCCCGCCTGTGCACGCACCGCGACGTGCCGAACGTCGAAGTCGTGTTCGTCGAGTCGGACGATGGGCTCGGGCCGTACGGCGCGAAGAGCATGGGCGAGTCGAGCAAGGTGCCGGCGGTCGCCGCCGTCGCCAACGCGATCTACAACGCGATCGGCGTCCGCATGCGCGACCTGCCGATCTCGCGCGCCAGGATTCTCGGCGCGCTGGCGGAGCGCGACGCGTCCGCCGAGCGCCGGAGCGGAGCACGGTCATGAAAGCCTTCACGAACGCGAATCCGAAAACCGTCGCGCAGGCGCTGACCGTCATCCGCGACGCGACGTCGGCGAACCGCCGCGTCGCGATTCTGGGCGGCGGCAGCGACATGCTCGGCATGATGAAAGAACAGCTCGTCGCGCCAGACCTCGTCGTGCGGCTGAAGTCGATCGGCGGTCTCGACCAGGTCAAGGCGGACAAGGGCGGCGGCGTGACGATCGGCGGACAGATCACGCTCGACGCGCTGACGCGTCACGACGTCGTGCGCGAACGCTATCGCGTCCTCGCCGACGCGGCGTCCGACGTCGCGACGCCGCAGATCCGCAACGTCGCGACGCTCGCCGGCAATCTCTGCCAGCGGCCGTGGTGCTGGTATTACCGCAACGGCTTCCACTGCTTCAAAGCGGGCGGCAACACCTGCTACTCGGCGAACGGCGAAAACGAGTTCCACGCCATCTTCGGCGGCGGCCCCAGCTACATCGTCCATCCATCGGACACGGCGCCGGCGCTCGTCGCCCTCGACGCGTCGTTCACGGTGGCGGGACCGTCGGGCCGCCGCGTGGTCAAGGCGGCGGAGTTCTTCACGCTGCCGACGGTGAACGCCGCGCGCGAGAACGTGCTCGCCGACGGCGAGATCCTCGAGTCGGTGACGCTGCCGGCGGCGCGCGCCGGCGTACGCAGCACGTATCACAAGGTGATGGATCGCGAAGCGTGGACGCACGCCGTCGTGTCGGCGGCGCTCGTCCTCGACATGAACGGCGACACGTGCCGGAGCGCGCGCGTCGTCCTCGGCGGTGTCGCGCCGGTGCCGTGGCCGCTCCCGGAGGTGGACGCGCTCCTCGCGGGCCAACGGATCACCGCGGCGGTGGCCGCGCAGGCGGGCGAGCGCGCGGTCGCGGGCGCGCGGCCGCTCGCGAAGAACGGATACAAAGTGGCGCTGACGCGCAATCTGGTGACGCGCGCGCTGCAGGATCTCGCGCATGGATAGCCACGAGCGCCGCCGTTTCGAGCGCGTCGCCGTTCGAGCGTGATGCGCGCATGAGACGCCGCGATCTGCTCCTGCTGCGCGCGGACGCGCCGGCCGCCGCCGTCCTCTCGTGCGAGACGCTTTTCATGCGCTTCGTCGACGCGGAGAACGCCGGCGCGGTCGATCGGTTCTTCGCGAACCTCGCGCGCGATCTCGACGCGGTCGACGCCGTGACGCTGCGCGATCGCGCGTGGCTGTCGCGCGACGAACTCCGCGTGCGCGTCGACGCGCTGCTCGACGCGTTCCGCGCGCGGGGCGGCCGCGTGCTCGGATGACATGGCCTGGACGCTGACGTCGCCGGCGTGCGAGCGGCTGCTGCTGACGCAGCTCGACCCCGACCGCGCGAAGGCGGCGGATGCGTACGAGCAGATGCGTCAGCGGCTCGTCGCGCTGCTGCGATGATGGGGCGCCGCCGACGCGGAGACGCTGGCCGACCGCGCGCTCGACCGCGTCGCGCGCAAGCTCGAGGAGGGCGCCGAGGTCGCCGCCGGATCGCTCGGCGCGTACGTGCGCGGCGTCGCGCGCATGGTGTACCTCGAATCGACGCGCGAGCCGGCGTTTGTGGCTGCCGGAGTGCTGGCCGTCGCGAGCGATCCCGCCCCGTCGGATGCGCTGTCGTGCCTGGAGAACTGCCTCGCCGCGCTCGGCGCCGACGACCGCGCGCTCATCCTCGACTATTACGGCGACGGCAAGGCCGCCGACGGGCGGCGGCGGCTGGCCGAAGCGAAAGGGATCTCGAGCGTCGCCTTGCGCATCAGGGCCCACCGGTTGCGCGATCAGCTCGAGCGATGCGTCCGGAGCTGTGTCGGGGTCGGTGAAACGTTTCTATGACGTCCGATCATCCTTTACAGGAGCCCGTGACGCCGACCGCCGACCGCTGCCGAGCCTACTTGCTCGGCCAACTCCCCACGGTCGACGCCGAGCGCCTCGAAGCGGAATTGATCGAGGACGCCACGTTGTTCGCCGCGGTGAGGGAAGCCGAAGCCGACCTGTTCGATGACTGGGCGCGTGGACGATTGTCCACTGCCGACCGCGACCGCTTCCTGGCGCGCTTCGGCACCGACGATCGCCTCGCGTTCGCGCGTGCGCTCGCCGCGCGGGTCGCCGCGGGCCGACCGCCGGGCTCTTCGCGGTCCATGCTGCGGTTGTGGCTGCCGCTCGCGGTCGCGGCCGGGCTGCTGCTCGCCGTCGGCGCCGCCTATCTGATTCGATCGCGTCAGGCGCCGTCGGACGCGCCGGTGGCGCGCGTTGCCGCTCCGCCGGCGCAACCGGTGCCGCCCGCGCTCGTCGCGATGATCGCGCTCGGCACGTCCCGCGCGGCCTCGGGCGGCACGACGATCGCCGTTCCCGCGAGCGCGGGCAGCATCGAGCTGCACGTGCGCCTCGATCCGGCCGATCGCTTCGACCGCTACGACATGACCCTTCGCTCGGCGTCGAACGTCGTCGTCTGGCACGGCGAGGACCTGAAAGCGGCGGCCGTCAACGGCGAGGCCGTGCTCGTGCAACGCGTGGCGTCGGTCCTCGTGCCGGACGGCCCGTACGAACTGTCGGTGCGCGGCGGGGGCGAGACCGGCGCGCTCGAGGATCTCGGCTTTGTGACGCTGACGGTGACGCATCGACGATGACGATCGCTGGCGCGCTGCTGTTGGCCGCGACCGCCGCCGCGCGCTGCAGGCGCCGCGGGCGGAGCCGTCTGCGCCTCGGCTCCTCGTGGCCGGCGGCAGCGTGCGCGAATCGATCGCGCCCGGTGAATCAGGCGTCTTCACGATCGACGTTCCGGCGGGTTCGGCCGCGCACGTCGTCGTGCACCAGGACGGCATCGATCTGTCGCTGATGCTGCGCCGCCAGGGCGCAGGTGGGCGAGAGCTTCTCCGTGAACTGGTCCGACCTGATCGTTCCGTAGCCGATCCGATTCGGGTACGCTGTGGCCGATGATCGCGAGAGCGCTCGCGCTGTCGGCCACAGCGCTCTTCCTGGCGCAGGCGGCGGATCCGTGCGTCGCGTTCGACGCGCTCTACGCGCGGATTCGCGATCAGCAGATCGATCGTGCGGCGGCGCTTCCGCAGGTGCGCGCGCTGCTGCCGCAGATCCGCGACTATTTCTACGCGCACGGCGGCGTCGACACGCCGCCCGACGCCGAGCGCTTTCCGCTCGCCGGGTATGGCGCGGAGTCGATCGGTGGGAAGAACGGCAGCGGCTATCAGCCGAACGGCTACGACTGGTTCCTCGGCCGCACCAGCAAAGGGCATCCGGGCCACGACCTCTTCATCCACGATCGCAATCAGGATTCGCTCGACGACCGGACCGGTCAGCCCGTCACCGTCCTCAGCATCGCGTCCGGCGTCGTCGTCGCCACGTCGCCCGACTGGGATCCGGCGAGCGGCCTGCGGGGCGGTCGATACGTGTACGTCTACAGTCCGGCGCAGCACGGCATCTTCTACTACGCGCACAACGCGTCGGTCCTCGTGCGGTCGGGGGGCGTGGTCGCCGCGGGGAGTCCGATCGCGACCGTCGGCCGCAGCGGGCGCAATGCGGCGATGCAGCGCTCGCCCACGCATCTGCACGTGATGTTTCTCGCTATCGATGCCAGCGGGTACCCGCGCCCGCGCGACATCTACGCGGATCTGGTAAGGTTGGCCGCTCGTACGCCCATACGCAGGCCGGGTCCGTAGACCGGCGAGGAGACACGATGCGTTTGCTTGCCACGATCGCGATCGCGATCGGCGCCATCGCCGCGCAGCCGACCGCGCAGGCGCCGTTCCTGCCGATCGTCGATCACATTCACCTGAACGTTCCCGATCAGGCCGCCGCCGTCGCGTGGTATCAGAAGCATTTCGGCGGCCAGCCGATGACCGAAGCGCCCGACCGCGTGATGCTCGGCGACACACGGCTGATCTTCCTGAAGAAAGCCGACGCGCAGCCGAGCAGCGGCAGCGCGATCGACCACATCGGCTTCTCGTTCGCCGATCTCGACGCGAAGATGAAGGAGCTCGAGGCCGCCGGCGTCAAGGTGGTCACGCCGGTGCGCGAGGTGCAGGGGCTGTTCAAGCTCGGATTCGTCGAGGATCCGTGGGGCACGCGCATCGAGGTCGTGCAGGATCCCGACAAGCTCGGGCTGCATCACGTCCACCTGCGCGGTCCAGACCCGGCGGCGATCCTCGCGTTCTACAAGGACAAGTTCGGCGGCGAGACGGCGAAGCTGAAGGGTCGACTCGACGGCCTGCGCTACAGCGGCGTATGGCTGCTCGTGCAGCGCGGCGACGCCGTGCCGAGCGAAGGGCACGCGATCGATCACTTCGGGTTCCGGACGCCGAATCTCGACGCGGTCAGCCAAGCGTTCAAGTCGGAGCACGTGACGTTCACGACCGAACCGCGACCGCTGCGCCTGGCGAGCGGCACGATGGTCCACTACGCGTACATCGAGGGCCCGGCCGGCGCGAAGGTGGAGCTGGTGCAGCGATAAACGCGGTCATAATGGCTGTGTGCCATTCAACGACCTGAAACTTCACGCGGAGCTCCTCAAGGGGCTCCGCGATCTCGGCTTCACCCAACCGACGCCGATCCAGACCGAAGCGATTCCGCCCGCGCTCGAGGGACGCGATCTGCTCGCCTGCGCGATGACCGGCAGCGGCAAGACCATCGCGTTCATGCTGCCGATCGTCCAGCGGCTCATGGCGAAGCCGCGCCGGACGACGCGCGCGCTCGTGCTGACGCCGACGCGCGAGCTCGCGGCGCAGATCCTCGAGCAGCTCAACGATCTGGCGGTCCACACGCCGATCACCGGCGCGGCCGTCTACGGTGGCGTCGGCATGGGGCCGCAGGAGCACGCCTTCCGCAGCGGCGTCGACATCATCATCGGCACGCCGGGCCGGCTGCTCGATCACTTCAGCAAGCCGTACGCGAAGCTGAGCGGCCTCGAGTACCTCGTGCTCGACGAGGCCGATCGCATGCTCGACATGGGCTTCCTGCCCGACATTCGACGCGTGCTCAAACACCTGCCCGCGCGCCGCCAGACGCTGTTCTTCAGCGCGACGATGCCGCCCGAGATCGCGGCGCTGTCGAGGGACATGCTGAAAGATCCGGTGGTCATCAATCGCGAACGGCGATCGCAGCCCGCGACCGGCATCACGCAGGCGATCTATCCCGTGCCGCACCACCTCAAATCGTCGCTGCTGCTGGCGCTGCTGCGCGGCGGCGAAGTGCAGGACGCGCTCGTCTTCACGCGGACCAAGCATCGGGCCGATCGGCTGGCGAAGTTTCTCGATCGCGAGAAGGTGTCGGTCGCGCGCATCCACGGCAACCGCTCGCAGGCGCAGCGGACCGAAGCGCTCGCGGGATTCAAGAGCGGCAAGTATCAGGTGCTCGTGGCGACCGACATCGCGGCGCGCGGCATCGACGTCACCGCGCTCGGACACGTGATCAACTTCGACGTGCCGGCCGCACCCGAGGATTACATCCACCGCGTCGGCCGGACGGCGCGCGCGGAGCTGACCGGCTCCGCGTTCACGCTCGTGGCGCCCGACGAAGAGGCGATGCTGCGCGGGATCGAGCGCGCGATCGACAAGCGTCTCCCGCGCGTCACGATCCCCGACTTCGACTACACCGCGTCGGCGCCGCCGCCTACCGCGGGCGCACCGACACACCGCCGTTCGTCGTCACCGCACGAACACGGGCACCGCCGGCGCCAAGGACGGTGGTCAAGGAGCGGCCGATCGTTCCCTGGACGGTGACCGGCACGCCGATGTCGAGGCGGCCATGCGTGGTGCCGACCTCGAGCTCGGCGGAGTAGTGCTCCGGCATCCGGATCGTGATGCCGCCGTTGTGCGTCGTCACGTCGAGCCCCGCGCCGTCCCAGCGGTCGCCGGCGAGATCCACGTTGACGCCGCCGTTGGTCGTCTCGCCCTTGAGATCGCCCGACACCTCGCGCAGCGACACGCCGCCGTTCCGCGTATGGAACTTCGCCGTGCCGCCGAAGGTCTCGATGCTGATGCCGCCGTTGTTGGCGTCGAGCGTGAGCATCGCGCTCTTCGGCACGCTCACCTCGTAGCTGATCGACCACCCTTCGTCGCGGTCGGTGCCCGTGGACGGTCCCTCGCCTTTGACGACGCTGCCGGCGGTGTCGACGCGGACTTCCGACGCGATGCGGCGCGCGTCGGCGGTGGTCGCGCCGTACGCGACGACCCGCGCACGGACGAGGGCGTCCCCGCGATCCCATCCGCGAACACTGATGCCGCCGTTGCGCCCGGCGTCGATCTCGATCGGGCCGGCGGCGCCGATGGTGGACTCGCGCACGTCGCAAACGGTGGCGTGGTCGCCGTTGCGGGCGTCGGCGCACCAGTCGTCGTTCGATCGTCCGAAGGAGCTGGTGCGGCGCTGCGCGAACGCGGATGCGGCGAGGGCGAGCGCGAGGCAGGTCGGAAGCGCGAGGCGAACAGCCGAGCGGGCAGAGCGGGGCATCGTCAAACCTCCGACCTCTTTGACGGGGCGGAGGGCTGCCGCGTTTACGCCGGTCTCGAGCCCCGGCTTACTTCTGACGGCTCTGCTTCAGGTAGTGCGGGCTGTAAGGGATGCCGTACGGCGTCGTGATCTTCGTCGCCGCTTTGTCCTTCTGAAACTGCTCCGCGGACGCGTCGATTGCGCGGATCTCGTCCGGCGTCGCGTCGCGCAGCGTGATCTCCTCGCGCGGGACGAAGAACACCTGTCCGATCGGCAGGCTGTGCGAGGCCGTAATCCCTTCGCCCGGCTGCAGCACGTAGCGGAACTCGGTCTCGTGCGCGTACCAATCGGTCTCGACGCGCACGACGAGCACCGGCGCGACCGGACGCTCGATCATGTTGAACACCGACGTGTAGACGGTGTCCCATCCGGCGGGCGTCTGGAAATTCGTCGCGCCGCGCAGCGACAGCGCGCCCGGCGGCGTGCCGAGATCCTCCGGCACCATGAACACGCGCGCGATGCGCGACGCCTCCTCGCGCGAGAGGGGCGGATTGCGCATCGGGAAGGTGACGTCTTCCTTGATCATCCCCATGCTGCCGACCGCCATCGCGACGGTCAGCGTGAACATCGGATCCCAGCGTCCGGCGGGCGAGGCGAGGAAGTACGTGAACTGATACTGGCCCTCGCCGAGAAACTCGAGATGGAACGACTCGTTCGGTTCGAGCGGCGGGTAGACGAGATAGCCGAGCGCGCTGCCGGCCTCGAGCACCGGGCAGTGCCGCGCGTGCTGCGGCAGGAACGGCCGGTGGCTCTCGCGCCGCGGCTTCAGGCCGACGCCGGGCCGCCGCGAATTGGGATACAGCCGCACTTCCACGTCAGACCACTCTCTTCTCAGAATTCGAGGCGCGCGCCGAACCGCACCGTGCGCGGCGGCTGAAACGCCGTCGGCGTGCGGAACGCCGCGCCGGTGACCGCGCGTTCCTCGACCTCGTCGCTGCGGTTCGTCAGGTTGTAGCCGTCCACGAACCCGGCGACGCGGTAGCCGCTGATCGTCATCACCTTCTGCAGCCGCACGTCGAGCGTCGCCGTGAAGGTGAAGCGCGAGCCGCCGCTGGCGAACGCGCGCACGTAGTCGGCGCCCTGAGTCAGGTTCGGGACGATGACGAGGCGCGAAAACGGCTGACCGTCATGGTAGCGCGCGATCGCGCCGAGCGACCAGTCATCCGGAAAGCGATACGTCGCCGCGACCTTGCCCGCGAACGCGCGATCGCCGAACAGACGGCCGCTGTCGAACAGCGTCGCGTTCGGGAAGAGCGGATCCTCGCCGACCAGTCCCGGATCGTTCTCGCTGCTCTGGAACCCTCGACTCGATGCACGCCCTTCGGCTTCGTACGCCGCCGCGCCGAACAGCACGTACAACCGGCGGCTCGTGTACTCGACCGAGAGCTTCGCGCCGAGGCGGCGCGCGGTCGCGTCGGCCGCGTTGGTCAGCACGTTGTCGAACGAATACGGCGTGGCGCCCGGTGGAACGAAGTTGAAGACGTGCAGGACCTGATCGTCCGCCGGGTTCGGCAGATCGAGGCCGGGATCGTCGACGTCGACGATCGTGTAGCGCGGGGCATTCGGGCTGACGTTGACGACGCCGAGCAGTTGGCGATCCCATCGCGTGAGGCCCGCGAGCTCGATCGCGATCGTGTCGGTCGGCCGCGCCTGCACGCCGAACGTGAGATCGTTCGAGTACGGCCGCTTCAGATTGGGATCGATGCGGCCGCTGCCGCCCGGCCCGACGTTGTACAAAAACGAGCCGCTCGCGGCCGACACGCCGATCGACGGCGCCGCCGGATCGCCCCACGCCAGCGTGTCGAGCGGCAGTTGATACGCCGAGATGCCGCCGCCGACGAACCAGTCGATGTGGTGCGCTTCGGACAGCGTCGACCGGAAAAACGCGTGGGGCAGCACGCTCCACCACGAGATGCCCCGCGCGGCGCCGTCCGCCGAGGCGCCGAGGTGTTCGATGCGCACCGCGACGTCGAGCGTCGCCCGCTCGGTGAGCGTGATCCGATCCGACCCAAACGCCGCGATCGTCGTCGACGCGCGATGCGACGTCATCGCCGGCGCGGCGAACGTCCAGGTCCGCGCCGCCGTGCCATCGACCTGTTCCAGGATGCTGCCGCTGAAGCCGGGATCGGCGGTGCTGGCCGCGTACGCGAGATCCACGCCGCTCTCGAGCGCGTGCGCGCCGTGCTGCGCGCCGATGCGGCCGCCGGCGCTGACGCGACGGTCGGTGCGCGCGCCGGTGTCGGCATCGAGCTGCGCGATCGGACCGCTCAGCAGCCGATCGACGACGGCGGTCGGCGCGAGCGCCGACTGTGGCGAACGGTCCTGTTGCATGTACGCGCCGAACACGCGCCACGCCTTCGCGTGC
>DASRGT010000040.1:0-9757 GCA_035650895.1 Vicinamibacterales bacterium | reverse complement strand
ACGCACGCGACGATCGCGTCGGGGAGGCGACCGGCCTGCTCCTGGATCTGCACGCGCGCTTCCCTGCCGATCACCGCCTGGAACTCGCGCACCATCAACGGGTACGGGTGCGGCCCCAGGACCGATCCGAGCAGGTAGTAGGTGTCGGTGACGTTGGTCACCCAGTCGCGCATCGCTTCGTTGATCGCGTCCTTCAGCGTACGGCTGCCGGCGTCCACGCCGATCACCTCGGCGCCGAGCAGGCGCATGCGGAACACGTTCAGCGCCTGCCGCTCCATGTCGTCGCTGCCCATGTAGACGTGGCACTCGAGTCCGAGCAGCGCGCACGCGGTCGCGGACGCGACGCCGTGCTGCCCCGCTCCCGTTTCGGCGACGATGCGCCGCTTGCCCATCCGCTTCGCCAGGAGCGCCTGGCCGAGCGCGTTGTTGATCTTGTGCGCACCCGTGTGCGTCAGATCCTCGCGCTTGAGGAAGATGCGCGCCCCGCCCGCGTGCTCGGTCAGGCGCTTGGCTTCGTACACGGGCGTCGGCCGGCCGACGTAATGGGCCAGCAGCCGGTCGAGCTCCGCACGGAACGCCGCATCGTCGCGCGCCTCGAAGTAGGCGCGCTCGAGCTCCTCGACCGGCTCCACGAGCGTCTCGGGCACGAAGCGGCCGCCGTACTCTCCGAAATAGCCGCGAGCGTCAGGATCTCTGCGCATCAATGCTCTCGAACAGGGCGCGAATCTTCGCGCGATCTTTGATGCCGGGCGCCGCTTCGACGCCCGACGACACGTCGACGCCAAACGGCCGCACGCGGCGGATGGCCTCGGCGATGTTGTCCGGGGTCAGCCCGCCGGCCAGAATGGTTCGGCGCGTCGCCGCGACCGCGGCCGCCGCGTCCCAGTCGATCGTCCGGCCGGTACCGCCGCGGAGGTCGGGATCGCAGGCGTCGAGCAGCAGCGTCACTGCGGTGGGCCATGCGGCAAGGGGCGCCGAACCGGCGGACGGCGTCGCGGCGACCGGTACTGCTTTCACGATCGGCCTCGCAATCCGCCGCGCATCGTCCGGCGTCTCGTCGCCGTGCAGCTGGACGGCGCCGAGGCGCACGAGGGCGGCCACGCCGTTCACGTACTCGGCGGGCTGGTTGACGAACAGCCCGACGGCGGTGACGAACGGCGGCAGCGCCGCCACGATGGCGCGGGCTCGAAACGGATCGACGAACCGCGGGCTCTTCGGCCAGAACACGAACCCGACCGCGTTCGCGCCGGCGTCCACGGCCGCGTCGGCATCCTCGAGGCGCGTCACGCCGCAGATCTTCACGAACACAGCAGCTCCCGGAGCGCCGCGCCGGGATCGGCCGCGGCCATGAAGCGCTCGCCGACGAGAAACGCGCGGTAGCCGAGCGACGCCAGCCGCCGCAGGTCGTCGGCGCTTCGCAGCCCGCTCTCGCTGACCGCCACCACGCCGCGCGGAACGCGAGCGATCAACGCCTCGGATGCGTGCACGTCGACGGTCAGCGTGCGCAGATTCCGGTTGTTGACGCCGACGATCGCCGCGCCGATTGCCACCGCGCAATCGAGCTCGCCGGCATCGTGCACCTCGACGAGCACGTCGAGACCGAGCGCGGTCGCCTCCGCGTGGAGCCGGCCCAGATCCGACGCCGTCAGCGCGGCGACGATGAGCAGCACCGCGTCGGCGCCGCAGGCGCGCGCCTCCAGCAGCTGGTACTCGGACACCACGAAGTCCTTGCGGAGCAGCGGCACGTCGACAACCGCCCGGACCGCGGCGAGATGGTCGAGCGAGCCGTCGAAGAACGTGGGCTCGGTCAGCACCGAGATGGCGGCGGCACCGGCCGCCGCGTAGCTCGTCGCGATCGCAACCGGGTCGTAGTGCGCGCGCAGCACGCCCTTGGACGGCGACCGTCGCTTGCATTCCGCGATGACGTTGAAACCCGCGTCGCGGCACAGCGCGGCGCGGAATCGGCCGCCGCGCGCCGGCACGGCCAGGGCGCGCTGCTCCAGTGCGGCGATCGGCTCGCGTTCCGCGCGGACCTCCACGATCCGCCGTGTTGCTGCGACGATCGCGGCGAGCACATCTGGCGGGCTGTCCACAGGGGGCGGCTGGATCGCCAGGGCGTCGTGCAGGGGCCGAGTCGTCACACCGTCGCCCCCGCCGCCGACTCTTCCGCCGTGGACGCGGCGATCAGCCGATCGAGCAACTGGCGCGCCTCGCCGCGATCGATCGCGCGGGAGGCCGCGACAATGCCCTCCTCGACCGACTTCGACGCGCCGGCCACGAACAGCGCCGCGCCGGCGTTCAGCAGCACGACGTCGCGCGCGGGTCCGCGCTCGCCGCGCAGCACGCGATCGATGATCTGCGCGTTGTGGTGCGCGTCGCCCCCCAGCAGCGATCCGGCCGGCGACTTCGGCAGTCCCACGTCGGCCGGGTGAAGGTAGAACGTGTTCACCGCGCCGTCGCGGCACTCCGACACCTTCGTGTAGCCCGTCGTGGTGATCTCGTCGATGCCGTCCGCGCCGTGGACGACCCACGCGCGCGTCGCGCCGAGCAGCAGCAGCGAGCGCGCGATCAGTTCCGTCAGCTCGGGCCTGGGCACGCCGACGATCTGACGCGTCGCCCCCGCAGGGTTGGTCAGCGGGCCGAGGAGGTTGAACGCGGTCCGCACGCCCAGTTCCCTGCGGACGGCGGCCGCGTGCCGCATGGAGGGATGAAAGGTCGGCGCGAAGAAGAACCCGATGCCCACGTCGGCGAGGCACCGTTCGACGATCGCCGGAGGGGCCGTGACGCGGATGCCGAGCGCCTCGTACACGTCGGCGCCGCCGGCCTTGCTCGACGCCGATCGGTTGCCGTGCTTGGCGACGCGAACCCCGCAGGCGGCCACGACGATGGCCGCGCACGACGAGATGTTGAAGGTCCCCGATCGATCGCCGCCGGTTCCGCAGTTGTCGAACACATCGTCGAACCGTCGCGAGACCGGCACGGCGTGGGCGCGCATCGCGCGCGCGAGGCCGACGATCTCGCTCGGCCGCTCGCCTTTCATCGCCAGGCCGACGAGCAGCGCGGAGATTTCGGCCGGCGTCGCGCGCCCTTCCATGATCTCGGTCATCGCGTCCGACGCTTCCTCCGCGGTGAGGTCCTCGTGGCGCGTGAGCTTTTCGACGAGCGGTTGCACCGTCACGACAGCCGGTTCTCCAGGAAATTGCGCAGGATCGTCCTGCCTTCGCCGGTCAGGATCGACTCGGGGTGGAACTGCACGCCGTGGATCGGCAGCCGGCGGTGGCGGAGACCCATGACGATGCGGTCCTCGCGGGTGCGGGCGGTCACCTCGAGCGCGTCGGGCAGATCCTCGCCCGAGACGACGAGCGAGTGATACCGCGACGCCGCGAACGGTCCGGCGATGCCGCTGAACACGCCGTGACCGTCGTGCTCGATCGTCGACGTCTTGCCGTGCATCGGCACGGCGGCGCGGACCACCTTGCCGCCGAACGCGGCGCCAATCGCCTGGTGCCCGAGGCACACGCCGAGGATCGGCGTCGTCGCGCCGAGCCGCTCGATGACGCTCATCGTGATGCCGGCGTGCTCCGGCCGGCCGGGTCCGGGCGAAATGACGATCCGCTCCGGCGAGGCGGCGATCACGTCATCGATCGTCGCGGCGTCGTTGCGGACGACCGACACCCTCGCCCCGAGCTCGCCGAGGTACTGCACGAGGTTGTACGTGAACGAATCGTAGTTGTCGATGACGAGGACCATATCGCCCGGCTGACGCCTGCGCTCCCTATAAGCCTTCCTGCGCGAGCTCGAGCGCGCGGACCAGCGCGCGCGCCTTGTCGCGTGTCTCTTCGTATTCGGCCGTCGGGTTCGAGTCGATGACGATCCCGGCGCCGGCCTGCACGTAGGCCTTTCCCTTCGACATGATGACGGTGCGGATGGCGATGCAGAAATCGAGGTTGCCGGCGAAGTCGAGGTACCCGACGGCGCCGGCGTACAACCCGCGCGGCGAGGGCTCGAGCTCCCGGATGATCTGCATTGCGCGGACCTTCGGCGCGCCCGACACCGTGCCCGCGGGAAAACACGAGACGAGCGCGTCGAGCCGATCGCGGTCGTCGGCCAGCTTCCCTTCGACGATCGACGTCAGGTGCATCACGTGGGAGAACTTCTCGAGGCCCATGAACTGCGGCACCCGGACCGATCCGTACTCGCAGACGCGCCCGACGTCGTTGCGGCCGAGATCGACCAGCATCACGTGCTCGGCGCGCTCCTTGTCGTTGCGCTTCAGCTCTTCGGCCAGCCGCATGTCCTCTTCGTCGGATCGGCCGCGCGGCCGCGTGCCGGCAATCGGATGCGTCTCGACGTGCGGCCCCTCCACCCGCACGAGCATCTCGGGCGACGAACCGACAACCGACAGCCCGCCCATGCGGATGAAATACATGTAGGGCGAGGGGTTCACGTGCCGCAGCGCGCGGTACACCGTGAACGGATCGGCGGCGACGTCGGCCTCGAAACGCTGCGACAGGACGACCTGATAGATGTCGCCGGCCGCGATGTGCTCCTTCGCCGCGCGGACGTGCTCTTCGAACTGCTCGCGCGTGTGATTGGACGTCAGCTCGAGGCCGTTGCGCGGCGTGCGCTCGGTGCGCGAGAGGCTCCGGTCCAGTTCGCGTTCGAGGAACTGGATCTTCGCGCACGCGAACTGATACAGCGACTCCAGGTCGTCGTCTGCCGTGATGCGCGCGTTGGCGATGATGAGGATGCGGTGCTGCACGTGATCGAAGGCGAGCACCGTGTCGAACAGCATGAAGCCGGCGGAGTCGGAGCCGTCGACGCCGCCGCTCAGGTCGCCGAGCACCGGCTCGAACCACGACGCGGCGCCGTAGCCGAGGTACCCGACGGCGCCGCCGGTGAAGCGCGGGAGGTCCGGCACGAACGGCGACCGGAAGTCGGCCATCAGGCTGCGCAGCGTGTCGACGAACGGGCGGTCGCTGTCGGTCACCGCGCCGCCGCGGTCGATCGTCGTCTTGCCGTCGCGCGCGCGCAGGATCAGAAACGGATCCTTGCCGAGGAACGAGTAGCGGCCGACGTGCTCGCCGCCCTCGACGCTCTCGAGCAGGAACGCGTAATCGGCGTGCTCCGCGATCTTCAGGAACGCCGACACCGGCGTCAGCAGATCGGCGACGATCTCCTTGCACACGGGCACGAACGTACCGCGGCGCGCCAGCTCCTTGAACTCTTCGAACGACGTGATCTTCATCTCATGCACACTCCGCGAGCCGTTTCAGGGCCGCCTCGCGCATGACGCCCGCCGGCGGTCTCGTGCCGGTCCACCATTGGAACTGTTCGTGCGCCTGCGCCACCAGCATGTCGAGGCCGCCGAACGTCTCGCATCCAACGTCGGCCGCATCGCGCAGCAGACGCGTGAGCGGCGGGTTGTAGACGAGGTCGTAGACGTAGCGGCCGGTCAAGTCCGACTTCGCCACGGGCGTCTGGTCGGCGGCGGGGTGCATGCCGACCGGCGTCGTGTTGATCAACAGGTCCCACGATCCTGGCGTCGGCGGCCACTCGCCCACTTCCGCGGCCGTCGCCGCCGCCACCGCCGCGGCCTTCGCGCGATCGCGCGCGTGGAGCGTCACCGCAGTACCGGTCGATGCGAGCGCCACCGCGACGGCCCGCGCGGCGCCGCCGGCGCCGAGCACCGCCGCGCGCAGTCCGTCGAGTCGGATGCGGGACTGCAGCGGCTGGAGGAATCCCTCCGCGTCGGTGTTGCCGCCGATCCACCGCGTGCCGTCGACGCGCACGGTGTTGATCGCGCCGATGCGGCGAGCCGTCGCGCACAGCTCGTCGACCCGATCGGCGAGCGCGACCTTGTGCGGAATCGTGACGCTCGCGCCCTTGAGGCCGATCGCCCTGCCGAAGCGCACGAAGTCGTCGGCGCTGACCGCGGGCAGCGGCAGATACACGGCATCGATCCCGAGCGCCTGGAACGCGGCGTTGTGCATCGCCGGGGACGCCGAGTGGCCGACGGCGCCGCCGGTCACGCCGTACACGGCGGTCGCGTCGCTGATCGACGCGAAGCGGTACTGGCTCGTCAGCGTTGCCGCGTCCACCTGGCCGACCTCGCGGATCGATCCAGCGTAGGTCCACGCGGATCGAAACCGCGACGCGAGCACGCGCGTGGGAAAGCCGTAATCGCCCATCCCGATGAGGACGAGATCGCGAGCACCGAGATCGAGCAGTTGGAGCGTATCGGCGAGGGACGTCGGCGTGACTGCAACCTTCACCATCCCGGCGCCGGTCGAGCGCATGGCCTGGACCTGCGCCGCGAGATCGGCGGGCATCCCGCGGTAGTCGTGACTCGACACGATGACGCGGCGTCCGCCGGTGCGCGCGATCAGGTCGCGGAATCCGGCGCGCCACTCGACGTCGACGAACTCGGCCCCCAGCGCCAGCGCCTCGTCGAGGATCCGCTTCCGGTCGTCCTCCGATCCGTCGAACGCTCCGCCCTCCCACTTCGCGCGGCAGGTGACGATGACCGGCGTGCGGCGTCCGGCCAGCGCGCCCGCGACGTGCGGGTCGGCGACGGTGTCGAGCCGCAGCTCGATCAAGTCGGCGTTCGGGACGGCGTCGCGCCGCTCGCGGAGCTCGGCGGTCGTCCGGCCCGTGACGGTCACGCATAAACGTGCGGTAGACATAAAAAAAGCCCCTCCAGTTCGGGACTGAAGAGGCTCTTGGGTTCCTTTGCTTGGTTGCTTGTCGGGTCAGGCCAAGACGGACGCCTCTCCAGTCGGGCTCCAATAGCGCCACCACACCGGCACGAGGCTAAACGACTTGCGGCCCATCGAAGGCGTGACGATACCAGACCGCCTCGCGCACTGTCAACGTATAATGAGACAAACCATGTTGTACCGGCGGTTTACCCCGATGCTCGCCGCCGCGCTCGGCTGCGCGGCCTGGCTTCTGTCGAGCCATCTCACGGCGGCGACGCCGCAGATGAGCGTCGACGAGATTCGTCCCGGAATGGTCGGCATCGGCCGGACCGTGTTCGACGGCACCCACGTCGAGGAGTTCAAGGCGCACATCCTCGGCGTGCTCGAAAACGTGATCGGCCCGCATCGCAACCTCATTCTGGCCAGGCTCGAAGGCGGTCCGCTCGCGAATACCGGCGTCATCGCGGGGATGAGCGGCAGCCCGGTGTACATCGACGGCCGTCTCGTCGGCGCGGTGTCGTACGCGCTCGGCAGCTTCTCGAAGGAACCGATCGCCGGCATCACGCCGATTGCCGAGATGACCGACGCCACCGCCAGCGCCACGACGTTCCGGCCCGCGAGCGCGCGCGTCCACATCGATCTGCCGATCACGCGCGACAGCCTCACAGCGGCGTTCCGCAAGGCGCTGAACTGGAACCGGCCGTTCGCCGATCGGCCCGGCGACGCGCAGCTCGACGGCCTGAACGCGGTCGACGGCCTGGCGGGCGGTCAGCTCGCGACGCTGCTGCGGCCCATCGCGACGCCGCTGGTGATGACCGGGTGGGAACCCGACGTCGCCGATCTGTTCGGCGCGGCCTTCCGCGATCAGGGGTTCGTTCCCACGGGCGGCGGCGCCGCGCGGCTGCGCGACGGCGAGAAGCCTTACGAAGGACCGCTGAAGCCCGGCGACGCGGTCGGCGTCATGCTCGTCGGCGGCGATCTCCAGCTCGGAGGCACCGGCACCGTCACGCACATCGACGGCGATCGCGTCTACGCGTTCGGCCACCCGATGTACAACCTCGGGCCGACCGAGTACCCGATGACGCGCGCGTACGTGTACACGGTGCTGCCCAGCCTCTTTTCCTCGATGAAGCTGTCGAGCACCGGCGACATCATCGGCACCGTGACGCAGGATCGGGCGACCGCGATCGCCGGCCGTCTCGGCGCGGCGCCGCACATGCTGCCGATTACGCTGCGCCTGGAATCGGACCGCGCCGCCGCCCACACCTTCCACTTCGGCGTCGTCAACGACCAGCTGTTCGGGCCGCTGATGACGTACGCGACGGTGCTGAACTCGCTGGGCTCGTACGAGCGTCAGTACGGCGCGACGACCTTCTCGGTCAAGGGTACGACCACGCTGAAGAAGCACGACCCGATTACCTACGACAACGTCTTCTCGGGCGACCAGGCGCCGTTGAGCGCCGCCGCGTATCTCGTGGCGCCGATCACCTACCTGATGAGCAACGACTACGAGAAGGTCGACGTCGAGAGCATCGACATCGCCATCAACACCGTCGAGGAGCCGAAGACGGCGACGCTCGAGCGCGTCTGGGTGGACGACCCGCGGCCGCGCCCCGGCAAGAGCGTGCCGGTCAAGGTGATGATGCGCACGTACCGCGGCGAAGAGGTCGTCAAGACGATTCCGATCGACATCCCGGCGAACGCGACCGGATCGCTGAACATCCTGGTCTCGGACGGGACGCGCCTCGGTCAGGCCGAACAGCGGGAAACGCGCCTGCCGCAGCCGCGCAGCGTCGACCAGATGATCAAGCAGTTGAACAAAGCGCGCCGCAGCAACACGCTCTACGTGAAGCTGCTCGGCTCGCAGGCCGGCGCGGTCGTCAACGGCGAGCTGCTCTCGTCGCTGCCGCCGTCCATCCTCGGCGTCCTCGAGGGCGATCGCAACGGCGGCAGCTTCAATCCAATCCACAGCGCGACGCTTGGCGAATGGGAGCTCCCGACCGACCACGCGGTCAACGGCGCGCGCACCCTGACGATCACGGTTTCACAGAACTGAATGCGGTGATCGGGTCGCGCGTCCCGGTGGCCCGATTCCCCGCTGACCCGATGCCTATGCGCAAGCTGCTTCTCCTGGCCTTCATCGTGTGCGCGCTGGCGCCGCTGCGGGCCTCCTCTCCGAAGTTCTTCACGGCGACGACGCAGGCGGAGTTCCTGAAGGGGGATGTCGAGAACCTGTCGATCGACAGCAACGGGCAGCTGACGCTCGGTCCGGCCACCGACCTCGTCTACGAAACCGAAACGCCGTTCCTCTGGTCGCTGCTCTCGCTGCCCGACGGCACCCTCTTCGCCGGAAGCGGCAATGACGGCAAGGTGTTCAGGATCGATCCGCAGGGCAAGGGCTCCGCGTTCTTCGACAGCCCCGAGCTCGAGGTGCACGCGCTCGCGCCGGCGCCGAACGGCGGCGTCTACGTGGGCACGTCGCCCGACGGCAAGATCTACAAGGTGGACCGCGACGGCCGGAGCTCCACGTTCTTCTCGTCCGACGACAAGTACATCTGGGCGCTCGCCGTCGACGCCAGGGGCAACGTGTACGCCGGCACCGGCGAAAAGGGGATCGTCTACAAGATTACGCCAGACGGGAAGAGCTCGACCTTCTACAAGACCAGCGCGTCGCACGCGATGGCGCTGCTGTTCGACCGCAGCGGGAACCTGATCGTGGGCACCGGCTCGCCCGGCAAGGTGCTGCGCGTCGACCCGGACGGCAAGGCGTTCATGCTGCTCGATTCGCCCTTCCAGGAAATCCGTTCGCTGCGGTTCGACGACAAGGGCCTGCTCTTCGTCGCCGCGATCAGCGGCCGCGGCAGCTCGGCGGGCGCCGCGACGAACGACAGCTCGGCGACCGTCACGTCGTCCGATTCGAACCGTCAGCTGACGCCGTCGGTGTCGGCGGAGATCACCTCCATCTCGATCGTCGACGTCGGCGGCGGCGCGGGATCGACCGGCTCGACGCGCGAGGATCGGCGATCGCCGAAGGGCGCGGTGTACCGCATCACGCC
>DASRGT010000039.1:0-10651 GCA_035650895.1 Vicinamibacterales bacterium | reverse complement strand
ATGCGTCTGCTCGGCGCCGAGGTGCGCGGCGTCGACGGGGGAGCCGCACGCTCAAGGACGCGATCAACGAAGCGATGCGCGACTGGGTGACCAACGTCACCGACACGTACTACCTGCTCGGCTCGGTGCTCGGTCCGCATCCGTACCCGCTGATGGTGCGCGAATTCCAGTCGGTGATCGGCCGCGAGGCGCGCGAGCAGATGCAGGAACAGGTCGGACGCCTGCCGCACGCGATCGTCGCGTGCGTCGGCGGCGGCAGCAACGCCATGGGGATCTTCGATGCCTTCGTCGACGACCGCGACGTGCGGCTGATCGGCGTCGAAGCGGGCGGCGAGCAGATCGTGCGCGGACGGCATGCGGCGCGCTTCGCCGGCGGCAGCACCGGCGTGCTGCAGGGGACGCGCACGTTCGTGCTGCAGGACGAAGACGGCAACATCGAGCTGACGCATTCGATTTCGGCCGGGCTCGACTACGCCGCCGTCGGCCCCGAGCACGCATGGCTGCGCGCGCTCGGCCGCGCCGAGTACGCGCACGTCTCCGACGACGAGGCGCTCGAGGCCTTCCAGACGCTCGCGAAGCTCGAGGGGATCCTGCCGGCGCTCGAGTCGGCGCACGCGATCGCACATGCGATCACGGTGGCGAAGGCGCTCGGTCCGTCCGCGATCCTGCTGGTCAACCTGTCAGGCCGCGGCGACAAGGATGTGAACACGGTGGAAAAATGGCTTCGCGCATAGCGGACACGTTCGCCCGGCTGCGGGCCGAGCGGCGGCCGGGGCTCGTGACCTACGTCACCGCCGGCGATCCGGATCTGGCGCGCTCGGGCGAGATCCTCGCCGCGCTCGACCGCGCCGGCGCCGACGTCCTCGAAGTCGGCGTGCCGTTTTCGGATCCGCTCGCGGACGGACCCGTAATCCAGCGCGCCACCGAACGGGCCCTGGCGTCCGGGACGACGCTGCGCGGCGTGCTGGCGCTCGTCGCGCGGGTGCGCGCGCGCGTCCGTGCGCCGATCGTGATTTTCAGCTACGCGAATCCGATCCTGCGCCTGGGCGCGGAGCGGTTCGCCGCCGAGGCCGCCGACGCCGGCGTGGACGGCGTGCTCGTCCTCGATCTGCCGATAGAAGAGGCGAGCGAGTTCCGGCGGACGCTGCACGCCGCCGGCCTCGACATGATCTTTCTCCTCAGCCCGACGACGACCGAGGAGCGGATTCGGAAGGCGGCTGAACTGGGCAGCGGATTTCTGTACGGCATTTCGAGGCTCGGCGTCACCGGGGTGCGCGACCAGGTCGCGTCCGGCGCCGAGGCGCTCGTGCGGCGCATGCGCGCGCACACGTCGCTGCCGATCGCGCTCGGCTTCGGGATCTCGCGTCCCGAGCACGTCGCGGAGGTGACCGCCTTTGCCGATGCGGCCGTCGTCGGCAGCGCGCTGGTGTCGGTCGTCGCGGAGCACGGCGCGTCGCCGCAGCTCGTCGAGCGCGTCGAGGATTACGTTCGCTGGTTGAAGAGCTATGCGCACGCTTGATGAACTGCGGGACGACATCGACCGCGTCGACGAAGTGATCGTGCGGCTGCTGAACGAGCGGGCGCGCGTGGCGGTGGAGATCGGTCAGCTCAAGAAGACGCTGGACGTCCCGATCTATCAGCCCGACCGCGAAAAGCAGGTGCTGGCGCACGTGCGCAGCGTGGCGTCGGAGGGGCCGCTCGGTCCCGACGCGATCGCGCGCCTCTTCGAACGGATCATCGACGAGGCGCGCCGGCTGGAGCGGCGGACGGTTCACGGCGAAGAGTAGGTAACATGACAACGCAAGCAGTGGAGGCGACAGAAGCCATGGTCGTAGTAATGGAAGAACGCGCCACCGAAGAGCAGATCGAAAAGGTGGTCGCGCGGCTCGTGGAGATGGGGATGGACGTGCACCGGTCGACCGGCGTCACGCGCACCGTCCTCGGCGCGGTCGGCACGGGACACCCCGACGCCGCGATCATCGAGCTGCTCGACGGCGTGCACGAGGTGATGCGCATCTCGTCGCCCTACAAGCTGGCCAGCCGCACCTTCAAGCCCACCGGCACCGTCGTCACCGTCGGCGACGTGCGCATCGGCGGCGACGAGGTGATCGTGATGGCCGGCCCGTGCTCGGCGGAGAACGAGCAGCAGGTGCGGACGACGGCGGCGGCCGCGCGGCGCGCGGGCGCGAAGATCTTCCGCGGCGGCGCGTTCAAGCCGCGCAGCTCGCCGTACAGCTTCCAGGGACTCGGCGAGGAAGGGCTGCGCCTGCTGCGCGACGCCGCCAACGCCGAGAACATGAAGCTCGTCACCGAGGTGATGGACATCAGCCAGCTCGCGCTGATCGACAAGTACGCCGACATCTTCCAGGTCGGCGCGCGCAACATGCAGAACTTCACGCTGCTGCGCGAGCTCGGTCACGTGCGCAAGCCGGTGCTGCTCAAGCGCGGCATCTCGGCGACGATCGAGGAATGGCTGCTGTCGGCGGAGTACGTCCTGAGCGGCGGCAACAACGACGTCATCCTCTGCGAGCGCGGCATCCGCACGTTCGAGACGGCGACGCGCAACACGTTCGACATTTCGGCGATCCCGGTCGTGCGGAAGCTGAGCCACCTGCCGATCATCGCGGACCCGAGCCACGGCGCCGGGCGCCGCGACATGGTCGTGCCGATGGCGCGCGCGGCGGTGGCGGCGGGCGCCGACGGGCTGATCATCGAAGTGCACTGCGATCCGGATCACGCGCTCAGCGACGGGGCGCAGTCGCTCTTCCCGACGCAGTTCGATCGGTTGATGGCGGAGCTGCGCATCATCGCGCCGGCGATCGGCCGCAGCATTTGCCTCGAGCCGGTGGCGCGACGAGGGTGGGGTGCCTAAGGAACTGCCGGTCATCCAGGCGGGCGCGCGCGGGGCGGCCTCGCCGCCGATCTTCGAGAAGATCGGCATCGTCGGCCTCGGCTTGATCGGCGGATCGATCGCGCTCAAGTCGCGCGAGCTGTGGCCGGCCTCGCTGGTCATTGCCGTCGACAACAAGGACGTCCTCGAGACGGCGATGCGCCTGCACGCGATCGATGTCGCGGCGGACGACTTGATCGTGCTCGCGGAGTGCGACGTGGTGATCCTCGCCGCGCCGGTGAAGCAGAACGTCGCGATCCTCGCGGAGCTGGACGAGAACGTCCGGACGGCGGCCGTCGTCACCGACACGGGCAGCACGAAGCGCGAGATCGTGGCGGCGGCGCGGGCGCTGCCGCCGCGCTTCACGTTCGTCGGCGGCCATCCGCTGGCCGGCGCGGCGCGCGGCGGCCTCGAGCACGCGCGGGCCGACCTGTTCCAGGGACGCCCGTGGCTGCTGACGACGCATGCCGAGGCGCTCGAGTCGTTCATTCGCGCGCTGGGCGCCGAGCCGAAAGTCGTCGGGGTCGCCGCGCACGATCGGCTACTCGCGTTCCTGAGCCATCTGCCGCAGCTCGCGGCCAGCGCGCTGATGACCGTCGTCGGCGACGCGGTGGGCGAGGACGGCCTGGCGCTCGCCGGCCGCGGCCTCGCCGACACGACGCGCCTCGCGTCGAGTCCGGCCGATATCTGGCGCGACATCGCGTCCACGAATGTCGACGAGCTCGGGCCCGCACTCGACGAGCTCATCGCGCGGCTGCAGGAGTTGCGGCGCGACCTGCCGGACGGCGACCGTCTCGCGGAGGTGTTCGACTCCGCGGCGCGCTGGCGACATCTGTTGAAACCATAGCGGCGGCGTTTCTGGCGTAAGCTGGCGCCGTGTCGACCGTTCGCTTCGCGATGCGCTCCGTGACGAGGCGCCCGTCGGCGTCGCTGGTCACGATCGGGCTGCTCGCGCTCGGCATCGGCGCGAACGTCGTGTTGTTCGCGGTCGCCGACGCGGTCATGTTCCGGCCGTTTCCCTTCAAAGACCCCGATCGACTCGTCGTCGGCGGCGAACTGCATGCCGGCGTGCGCTCGGAGGTGCCCTATCCCGATTTCCTCGACTTCCGTGCGCGCACGCGCAGCTTCGACGATCTCGCGGCGATGGCGGCGCAGAACTGGACCGGCACGGTTCGCCTCGCCGAGCCGACGGCGATCGAATACCGGGTGGTGTCGGGAAACTTCTTCACGCTCCTTGGCGCGCGCGCGGCGCTCGGCCGGACGCTGACGCCGGCCGACGATCGCCGCGGCGCGGCGCCGGCCATCGTCATCAGTCATGCGTTCTGGCAGCGGCAGTTCGGCGGCGATCCGCGGGTCGTGGGCCGCGCGATCGATCTCGGCCGAGAGTTGCACACCATCGTCGGGATCATGCCGCCGGCGTTCACGTATCCGGAACGGCCTGATGCCTGGGTTGCGGTGGTGCCGGCGGCGGAACACTTCACCGGCGTCCCCGGCGAACCGCCCTTCCTCGAGAACAGGAAGGTCAGCGTCCTGCTGCTCGTGGGTCGCCTGCGAACGCGGGTTGCGCTGCTGTCGGCCAAAAGCGATCTCGACGGCGTCGCCCGGGACATGGCGGCGTCGTTCGGCCGTCCGCCCGACAGCGCGACCGCGCTGTCCCCGCTGGTCGACGACACCATCGCGCCGGCGCGCAACGGATTCTGGATGCTCCTTGCGGCGGTCGCACTGCTCCTGACGGCCGCGGCCGCGAACGTCGCCGCGCTGACCCTCGTGCAGATGTCGGCGCGCCAACGCGAGTTCGCCATCCGGATGGCGCTCGGCGCGTCGACGTGGAGCATCGCGCGCGGCATTCTGGTCGATGCGGTCGTGCTGACCGCAATCGCGAGCGTCGCGGCGCTCGTCGCCGCCCGTGCCGCGCTGCCGCTGCTCGTCTCCGTCGTGCCCGCCGGCCTGCCGCGCATCGAGCAGGCGGTCGTGGACGTTCGCGTCGTGATCTACACGCTTGTCGTCGGCGCGTTCGTGGTCGGCGTGTGCGGCCTGCTGCCGGCGCTGACGCTGCGCCGATCGAGCACCGAGGAGACGCTGCGCAGCGGCGGCCGCAGCGTTACCGCCGGGCGCGTGCAGCGACGGTCGCGCCGGGTCATCGTCGTCGCGGAGATCGGCATTGCCGTGGTCATCCTGACCGGCGCGGCGCTGCTCTATCGAAGCGTCGCGCGCCTCGGCCGTCTCGACGTCGGGTTCGCCGCGGATCGTCTGCTCGCGGTCGACGTTCACCTGCCGACCTCGATCGATCCCGGCGACAGCGCGGCGGTTCACCGTTTCTACACGAGCGTGATCGAGTCGCTCCGGACGCTGCCGGCCGTGGAATCGGTCGCGGGCGCCGCGGGCCGGCCGCTCAAAGGACCGACCGGCCTCGACTCGTCCTGGCAGCGCGAAGGACAGGACGTCGACGAGGCGAAGCGCAATTCATGGGCGAATCTCGAAACGATCACGCCGGGCTACTTTCAGACGATGGGCATTCGCCTGGTGGCCGGACGCGCCTTTACCGATGACGATCGCGCGGCGAGCGCGCCGGTCGCGATCGTCGGCGAGACCTTCGCGCGCCGCACCTGGCCCGGGCAGTCGGCGATCGGCAAACACTTGCGAGGTCATACCTTCGCCAACGGCGCGAACGCGCGGCCGTGGATGACGGTTGTGGGCGTCGCGGCGGATGTCCGGTATCGCGAGCTCCGATCGCCGTCGATGGACTTGTACGTGCCGTACGAGCAGTCGGAGTTCTTCATCGGCGACATCATGGTGCGGACCCGTGGTCCCGCGGAGACCGCCGCGGCAGCGGTGCGAGCGCGCGTGCGCGCCGTCGACCCGGATGGCCTCGTGGGCCTGGCGTCGATGACCGCCGAAGTGGCGCGCGAAGAGGCGCCGTGGCGAACGGGACTGCGATTCTTCGTCCTCTTCGCGCTCTTTACGACACTGCTGGCCGGCGTCGGCCTCTATGCGCTCCTCTCGGCCACCGTCGCCGAAGCGACGCACGAGGTCGGCATCCGCATGGCGCTCGGCGCGAGCGCGATGCAGATCGCCGCCGATGTGTTGAAGGACGGCGGGCGGACCGCGGCCGTCGGCGTCGCGGCCGGCATGGTCGTGGCGCTCGCCGTGGCGAGGTTCGGGCGGTCGATGCTGTTCGGCGTGGCGCCCACCGATCCGCTGACGCTCGTCGCGGTCACCGCCCTCCTGCTGCTGCTCGCGCTCGTCGCCGCCCTGCGGCCCGCCCTGCGCGCGATGCGGATCGATCCGATCGTCGCGCTCCGCGTCGAGTGAGATATTATCTCTAATCAGAGATGACGGTCGAACGTCGAATCGCGCGGCGGCTCGGGGATCTCCGTGCCGACCGCGGCTGGTCGCTGGAGGCGCTCGCGAAGAAGAGCGGCATCAGCCGCGCGACGCTGTCGCGCATCGAACGCGGCGAGCTGAGCCCCACGGCGGCGATGCTCGGCACGCTCTGCACCCTCTACGGCCACACGCTGTCGCGGCTGATGGCGGAAGCCGAGAGCCGTCCGGCGACGCTCGTGCGCGCGGCGGAGCAGGGGCAATGGAAGGACCCGGCGAGCGGCTATCGTCGGCGGATGGTGTCGCCACCCGCGCCGGGGCTGCGCGGCGAACTCGTGGAAGTGCGTCTGCCGGCGCGCGCGACGGTCGCGTTCGCGCGGCCGCCGGTGGCGGGGCTCGAGCACCATCTCTGGATGCTCGAGGGCACGCTGGCGATCGAGGTCGACGGCGCACCGTATCGACTCGCCGGCGGCGACTGCCTGCGGTACGCGCCGACCGGGGCGACGCGCTTTCGCACGGGCCGGCGCGGCGCGCGTTATCTCGTTGCGCTGGTGCACCCGTAGCGAGGTGATCCCATGATCGAAGAGTGGCGCCCCGACCTGGCCGACGCGGCGACGGTGGACGCGGACGTCGAGATGCTCGCCGACCTGCTGCGCGCGATCGTCTACGACGGCGCGGGCGTCAGCTTCGTCGTGCCGTTCTCGATGGACGAGAGCCGCGCGTTCTGGCGCGAGCAGGTGCTGCCCGGCGTCCGCGCGCGCACGCGTCGTGTGCTCGTCGCGCGCCAGGCCGGCCGCATCGTCGGCACGGTGCAACTCGATCTCGTGGCGATGCCAAACCAGCGGCATCGCGCCGACGTACTGAAGCTGCTCGTTCATCCGGACGCGCGCCGCAAGGGCGTCGCCCGCGCGCTGATGATCGCGCTCGAAGCGGTCGCGGCCGCGGAGGGGCGCACGCTGTTGACGCTCGACACGTGGACCGGCAGTCACGCCGAGGCGCTGTATCGATCGCTCGGCTACACGGTCGTCGGCGTCATCCCGCGCTACGCGCGCGGCTCGACGACCGAAGCGCTCGAGCCGGCGACGTTCATGTACAAAGAGCTCTAAGCGGGCACGGATATCCGCGCTATGGTTCCTTCGTTGCCGTCGACGGCAGCAGGATGACCGTCGTCGTGCGGTTCAGCGGGAAGTACTGCTTGAACGCCTGCTGCAGCACCGCGGGCGTGATGGCGTTGATCCGGTCGTTGCGCGTGACGATCTCCGATGGGTTGCGGTGATACGTCGTGACCGTCTGCAGGCGCCCCAGCCAGTAGTCGTTGGTCTTCAGCGCCGTCTCGTAGCCGCGGCGCGCGCTTTCTTTCGCGCGGTTGGTGAGATCGTCGGACGGCGGATTGTCCTGCAGCTTGCGAATTTCCTGGACGATCCGCGCCGTCATGCCTTCGACGTTCTCGGGCGCGGCGCCGAAGCGGACTTCGATGCGGCCGTCGCCGCGCTGCGGCAGCGGCTGCACCAGACCGACGGAGACGCCGTAGGTCTGCCCGAGCTCTTCGCGCAGGATGTCGCGCAGCGCGATCTCGAGCACCGTCGTCGCTTCGACGATCTTTTCCTGCTCGACCGGGTCAATCGACGGATCGGCGAAGAAGCTCATCACCGCTGAGCCGCGCGGTTCCTGCCCCGCGATGACTTTCTCGCGGACCGGCGCGTCGGGGAAGTGCAGCCCCACGTCCTTGAACGTCTCGGTCTTCCGGCCCGTCGACGGCAGCGCGCCGACGTAGCGGGCGAGGAGCGCCACGGCTTCGTCGACCTTGAATGCGCCGACCATGAGGAACGTGAAGTCCGCGGCGTTCGAGAACCGCTGCTTGTAGAACGACACCATCTTCTCGCGATCGAGCTTCGCGACCGTTTCGGTGGTCAGCGGCTGCGCGGTGTAGTGGTTGGACGTGTTGATCTGCGCGAGCTTCTCCGCGAAGACCTGTTGCGGCGAGCGGCCGCGGTTCGCGACGGCGGCGTCGAGCTGTTTCTTCAGCACCGCGAAGGCGTCGGGGTCGTCTCCGGGCGCCGTGAAGCGGGCGTACAGCAGTTGCAGCGCGTCCTCGAGCTCGGTCGGGACCGCGCCGCCCTGAATCCCTTCGCTCGACAGCCCGATGAACGCGCTCGCGCTCACGAGCTTGCCCGTCAGCAGCTTCTGCAGGTCGGTCGCCTTCAATCCCGCCGCGCCCGAGAGCGACGTGTACGAGCTGGCCAGCGACGCGTCGACGTAATCGGCCGGGGGCGCGAGCGACGCGCCGCCCTGCGCGCTGAGCGAAAAGACGATCTGATCGTTCTTGAAATCGGTCGGCTTGAGCCACGCTTCGACGCCGTTCGAGAACGTCACCACGGTGACGCCGATGTCGTCGATCGTGCGGCGCGAGACGACGGTGCCGGGCGCGGGGGGATGCTCGAGCAGCCCGCGCGTGGACGTCGTGTCGTTCCACGCGGTGACGGCCACACTGTTCGCGGAGGTCAGCGCCGCCTGCAGATCCGACTCGGTCGGCGCCTTGACGTCGGCCTTCTGCGGCGCCGTGGCGAGGATCACGCGTCCCGTGTCGGCCAGCTCGTTCCTGATCATCGCCGACGCTTCGTCGACGGTGATGGTCGGCAGCAGCTGCTGCACGAGGCGGTATTCGTACTCGATCCCCGGGCTCGGCTCCTTGTTCAGAAAGTAGTCGAGGTACTCCTGCGCGAACGAGGGGCTCTCGGTTTTATCGCGCTCCTGATACGCGCGCTCGTAGAAGGCGAGCATCCAGCGCTTCGCGCGATCGAGTTCGCTGGCGCTGAAGCCGAACTCGCGCAGCCGCTTCGCCTCGACGGCCAGCGCATTCAGGCCGTCGGCGATCTTGCCGTCCTGCACGCTCGCGCCCATCGTGTACGCCTCGACGGTGCGGCTCAGCGTGTCGTTGCCGGCGCCGGCGCCGAGGAAGCGCGCGTCGGGCCGGCGCCCGAGCTCGTCGAACCGCTCGTCGATGACGTGATCGACGGTCCGCTGGACCAGATCGCGCCGATAGTCGCGCACCTTGTCGTCCGGATCGCGCGGACGCTTGCGCAGCAGCTGCACGCTCGACCGCGTCAGTTCCGGGTCGGTGACGACGCTGACGAGCATCTGATCGTTGATGGGCACGGTGCGATCCGGCTCCGGCGCCGCCGGCGCGCGTGCGGTGAGCGGCGAGAACGTCGTGCGGATCTCCTGTTCCATCTTTTGCGGGTCGACGTCGCCGACCGCGATCACCGCCATGTGGTCCGGCCGGTACCACGTGTCGTAGAACGCGCGCAGCCGTTCGACCGGCGCGTTGCGGACGATGTCGGGTTTGCCGATGGGCAGGCGCTCGGCGTAGCGAGAGTGCCAGAAGATGATCGGGAACTGCTTGTCGCGGACGCGCGAGGCGGCGCCGAGCCCCAGACGCCACTCCTCGATCACGACGGGGCGCTCCTTATCGACTTCGCTCTTCTCCAGCAGCAGACCGCCCGCATCGTCGGAGAGCGCGAGCAGACCCTTCGAGACGACCTCGGCGTTGTCGCTCGGGAGATCGAGCATGTACACCGTCTCGTCGAAGCTGGTGTAGGCGTTGACGTGCGGTCCGAGGCGCGCGCCGACCCGCTCGAAGTAGGCGAACATCTCGCCGGCCTTGAAGTGCGTGCTGCCGTTGAAGGCCATGTGCTCGATGAGGTGCGCGAGCCCCTGCTGGTCGTCAGCCTCGTTCAGCGATCCCGCCTTTACCGCGAGGCGCAGCGACACGCGCTTCTCGGGCCGGCCGTTGTGGCGCACGAAGTAGGTGAGGCCGTTGGGCAGCGTGCCGGCCCGCACCGCCTGGTCGAACGGGATCTCGTCCTGAAGGTTGACCGTCTGCGCCGCAGGAACAGCGGCGGCGGCGACAAGCGCGGCGAAGAGGAGCAGGTGCTTCATTGTTCGGTCGTTTTCCTGGGGGCTGCCGGATCAGCGTCCTTGCGTTCCGGAATCGGCCAATCGATCCCGCGGGCGTATTTCATCAGCCACGCGATCTGCTCCATGTCGCGGATGCGCTCGTGGTGCGGCTCGCGGAACCCGTGCGGCTCGCGGGGAAAGCGGATGAAGCGCGTCGGGACGCCGCGATCCTTGAGCCCCTGATAGAAGATCATGCTCTGGCCGATCGTGTCGGTCGTGTCGCGTTCGCCGTGGAGCAGCAGCGTCGGCGTGGTGACGTTCGCGATGTGCGTGTACGACGACTGGCGACGATAGGCGTCCGCGTGGTCCCAGGGCGTGCCGCCGATGTACCAGAGCCGCACGTCGTGGTTGAAGCCCATTGCGTATTCCGAGGACCAGTCGGTGACCATCGCGCCGAGCGACGCCGCCTTGAAACGCGTCGTCTGCGTCAGCGTCCAGCCGCCGAGGATGCCGCCATAGCTCCAGCCGGTGATCGCGAGATGA
>DASRGT010000038.1:0-15824 GCA_035650895.1 Vicinamibacterales bacterium | reverse complement strand
TCGCCATCTCTCTATTGAAACTGCTTCCGCCACGGACCCTGATTCCTGTTGCGTCTTGCGGCAAGTCGGTGGTCATTCCTTCGACGCGCCATCCGGCACTGGCGAAATGACTAAACACCGCGTCATATGTTGCTTGCTTCGTCTCCCTATGCCGAAACACCTGCACCGTCGGATACGGCGACTGCTCAGCTACGCGCAATTTTCGCCTTTGGTCGGTGCGCGCGGCCAGAAAATGAAGCGCCCCGCCCATGACGACGCCTAGGACGATAAGGCCGATCGGGAGCCACTGAACCACAGCCGACATCACAGACTCCGACGCCAGACCGTGCTGCTCCGAAATAGCTGCCGTGGTGCTCGCGGCTTGATAGGGGTGGAAGTGGAACCAAACTCCGAGGATGACCCCGACAACGGCGACACCAAATGCACCAACACCACCCGCCCACTCATTCCAGCGATCCCAATCCATACGGCAGAGGGTAACGCAGCTGGGTTTGTCAAAGGCTCAATCCCCTAGCTATTGACCTTTCGCTTTATGTTTGCTTAAATACCGCCGAGGTACTGATGCTTCCTCTCACGAAACGGCAGCGCGAGATCCTCGACTACCTGAACGACTTCATCGCTCAGCACGGCTACGCCCCGAGCCTCGAAGAGATCGGCCGACGCTTCGGCCTTTCTTCGCTCGCCACGGTGCACAAGCACCTGACGAATCTGCAGGAGAAGGGCTTCATCAAGCGCGCGTGGAACCGAAGCCGCTCGGTGGAGATGGTGCCGACGCGCGCCGGCGGGCGCGCCGTCGAGTTGCCGCTGCTCGGCTATGTGGCCGCGGGCATCCCGATCGAAGCGATCGCGTCCAACGAAACGATCGCGGTACCGGAAGACTTCGTCGGCAAGAAGGACACGTACGTGCTGCGCGTGCGCGGCGACTCGATGATCGACGAGCAGATCCGGGACGGCGATTTCGTCGTCGTCGAGGATCGCAAAACCGCCGACAACGGCGAGATGGTCATCGCGCTGCTGCGCGGGTCCGATGTCACGCTGAAGAAGTTCTACCGCGATCCCGGCGGCAAGATCCGGCTGCAGCCGGCGAACGCGGCGATGCAGCCGATCTTCGCCGATCCCGACCAGGTGCAAATCCAGGGCGTCGTCGTCGGCGTGATGCGGAAGTACTAGGCGATGCGCGTGCGCCGGACGCCGGCGCGCGCCGACGACCGGCGCCGCCCGCGCGCGAATGGGTCTAGACTGTGGCCATGAGCGACCAGCCGCAGCAGCCCAAACAGATCAACTTCACGATCGTTCCAGACGACTCGAGCGCGAGCCCGCGCACGTACGCGAACTTCTGCTCGATTGCGCACACGCCGTTCGACTTCACGCTCACCTTCTGCGAGGTGATGCCGCTCTCCGAGAAGGAGATCAAGGAGGCGGAAGCCGAGCACATCGTGCGCGCGCCCGTCCGGATGAAGGTCGTCGTCCCCGTGCAGTTCGTGCCCAACCTGATCGCGGCGCTGCAGGAGCACTGGCGCGTCTTCAGCGACTCGTACACCAACGTGGGATGGAACAAAGGCGCAGGACCGATCCATTGAAGACCGCCCGCGACACGCGTGCCGTCTTCGACAAGCTCGACACGCAGCACCCCGACGCCGACACCGAGCTCCACCATCGCAACGCGTTCGAATTGCTCGTCGCGACGATCCTGTCGGCGCAGTCGACCGACGCCCGCGTCAATCTCGTCACGCCGGCCCTGTTCAAGAAATATCCGGACGCGAAGGCGCTGGCCAGGGCGACGCCCGCGAAGCTCGAACCGCTGATCCACTCCACCGGCTTCTTCCGGGCCAAGGCGAAGTCGCTCATCGGCATGGCGCAGAAGCTGGTGGCGGAGCACGGGGGGCGCGTGCCGGCGAGCATGGACGCGCTCGTCGAGCTCCCCGGCGTCGGACGCAAGACGGCGAACGTGGTGCTCGGTCATGCGCTCGGGGTGCCGGGGCTCCCGGTCGACCGCCACGTGCTGCGCGTGGCGAACCGCATCGGGATCGCGGAAGGCGACGACCCCGTCCTCGTCGAGCAGCAGCTCTGTGCGGCGCTGCCGAAAGAACGCTGGACGCGTGCATCCGATGCGCTCATCCTGCACGGCCGTCGGATCTGCCGTCCCAAGCCGCTGTGCGACGAGTGCGTCGTCCGCGACGACTGCGACTACTATCGCCTGGTGATTGCCCGTGGTGCGCGTCGACCGAAAAACGTTCGAACAGTACGTCGCTGACGCCCTCGCGTCGGTTCCGCGGCGCTTCCGCAAGGCGATGCACAACGTCGTCATCGTGGTGGAAGACGAGCCCGCGCCGCAACTGCTCGCGGAGATGGACATCGAGCCGCCCGATACGTTGCTCGGGCTCTATCAGGGAACGCCGCTCACCGAGCGATCGTGGGGCCACGGCAACACGCTGCCCGACCGCGTGCTGCTCTTCCAGGGGCCGCACGAGCGCGCGGCCGAGGACGAAGACGATCTCGTCGTCGCGATCGGCGAAACGCTGATCCACGAGATCGGGCACTACTTCGGCATGAGCGAGGAGCAGATCGAAGAGATCGAAGAGCGGTACTGGCGGGGAGAAGACGACGATGGCGGCGGATAGCGCGCCGCGCGGAGTGCGGCATGCGTGAACGCCCGCGCCGCCAGGACGCGGCCCCGTCTGCGCGCCACGCACCGGCCAGGAAGCGGTTCGGCCAGCACTTCCTCGAAGCGGCATGGGTCCGCAAGCTGATCGCCGCCATCGATCCGAAGCCGGACGAGGCCTTCATCGAGATCGGTCCGGGACGAGGCGCGCTGACGCGTCCGCTCGCCGAGCGCGCGCGGCACGTGACCGCGTACGAAATCGATCGCGATCTCGCGGCGGACCTTCGCGCCTGCGCCGTCCCGAATCTCACGCTCGTCGAGGGCGATTTTCTCGACCAGCCGCCCGCGGCCGGCGATCGGCCGCTGCGCGTCGCGGCGAACCTTCCGTACAACGTCGCGTCGCCGATTCTGTTCAAGCTGCTCGACTGGTCGCGGCGGGGCGTTCCGCTCGTCGACGCCACCGTGATGCTGCAGCGCGAGGTCGCCGACCGGCTGCTCGCCGAGCCCGGCTCGCGCGACTACGGGGTGCTCACGGTGCTGGTGCGTCATCGCGCGAGCGTCGAGCGGCTGCTTTCGCTGCCGCCGGGCGCGTTCCGGCCGCCGCCGAAGGTCCAGTCCGCGGTGGTGCGCCTTCGCTTCCACGCGCCGGATCCCGCGGTCCGCGACGAGGCGGCGTTCGAGCGCCTGGTCAAGAAAGCGTTCAGCCAGCGCCGCAAGATGCTGGCGAACGCCCTATTCGGGGACGGAGTGGGGACGGAGTCGACTCCGTCCCGCCGTTTCGATATAGGCCGGCGGCGGGCCGAAACGCTCTCGATCGCCGACTACGCGGACCTCGCAAATCGTTTCGGTTGATGCTGTGCTATTAACGCCTGAGCTGTGTTAGACTTACGGCTCGGTAACCCGCCTCGATCTTCTCAGGCGCTCCCGGCAGCCTGACCGAGCCGCTGTGGCGGCTCCCTTCGTCGCTGAACGTCTCCGCCAGGAGTGCGTCCCGACGCGGGCGTCTGCGCGTTTCCCGAATGCTCGAAGTCGTACCGCTTGGCGGACTCGGCGAGTTCGGCATGAACATGCTCGCGCTCTCGTGGGGCGACACCACCATCGTCGTCGACGCCGGCGTGATGTTCCCCGATCCCGAGCTGCTCGGCGTCGATCGGATCATCCCCGACCTCACCTACCTGCAGCAGAAAGGGGGCGCCGCCGCCCTCGTGCTGACGCACGGCCACGAGGACCACATCGGCGCGGTGCCCCACGTCGTGCCGTTCGTCAACGGGCCGATCTACGCGACGCCGCTGACGCTGGCGCTCGTCGAGCCGAAGCTGCAGGAGCACGATCTGGACGGCGTGGCGCTGATCCCGGTGAAGCCGCGCGACCGCGTGTCGATCGGGCCGTTCGAAATCGAGTTCATCCGCGTGACGCACAGCATGCCCGACTGCGTCGCGCTCGCGATCCGCACGCCCGCCGGCCTCATCGTCCACACCGGCGACTTCAAGATCGATCAGACGCCGATCGACGGCGAGCACTTCGACGTCCACCGCTTCGCGCAGCTCGGCAGCGAGGGCGTCCTGGCGCTGTTCGCCGACAGCACGAACATCGATCGCCGCGGGTTCACCGGGTCCGAGCGCGAGGTGGTCGACGCGTTCGAGGAGATCTTCACGAGCGCCGCCGGCAAGCTGATCGTGGCGGCGTTCGCGTCGAGCATCTACCGGATGCAGATCCTCGTCGATCTGGCGGCCGAATTCGACCGCAAGGTCGCTTTCGTCGGCCGCGGGATGATGGAGAACTCCGCGATCGCGCAGAAGCTCGGATACCTGCGGATTCCGGCCGGCGTGCAGATCCGCGACTCCGACGTCGCCGGGTATCCGTCGCAGGACGTCCTCTGCATCACCACGGGATCGCAGGGCGAGCCGCAGGCGGCGCTCTCGCGCATCGCCATCGACGACCACCGCTACGTGAAGGTCGGCAGCGACGACACGGTCGTGATCTCCGCCCGCGCGATTCCCGGCAACGAGAAGGCGATCGGGCGCGTCGTGAATCACCTCGCCCGCCGCGGCGCCGAAGTGATCCACGAAGGGATCAAGCACGTCCACGTTTCGGGGCACGGCAGCGAAGAGGAGCTGAAGCTGATGCTCTCGCTCGTGCGCCCGCGCTATTTCGTGCCGGTGCACGGCGAATACCGTCAGCTGTCGCAGCACGCGCGCATCGCGCGGCGCGTGTTCGCCGGCCGCGAGCCGCAGACCGAGATCCTCCTCGCCGAGAACGGCGACCTGCTGCAGTTCGACGCCGCCGGCGCGCGCATCGCCGGCAAGGCGCCCGTCGGTCGCGTGCTGATCGACGACACGCGCACCGGCGAAGTCGGCGACGAGGTGCTGCGCGATCGCCGGCATCTCGCCGAGGAGGGCCTGGTCGTCCCGGTCGTCGCGATCAACAAGCAGACGGGGATGCTCGAAGGCGTTCCCGACATCGTGGCGCGCGGGTTCGTCATGGAAGACGCCGAGGCGCTGCTCGCCGACGGCGCCAGGGCGCTGGCCGAGGTCGTCGAGCAGGCCAGCTTCGAGGAGCGCACCGATCAGGGGTTGATCAAGGAGAAGCTGCGCGTCGAGCTGCGCCGCTTCTTCCGCAAACGCTCGGGCCGCCGGCCGTTCGTGCTGCCCGTCATCATGGAAATCTAGGAGACGAGACCGGTGGCAGGATCGACCGTTTCGCGGCGTGTCAGCGAATTCGTCGGCGTCGCGCTGTTTGCGACCGCGCTCATCTGGATCATCTCGCTCGCGAGCTACGAGCCGAGCGATCCGGCGTGGTTCTTCAGCACGGGGGCGCACGCGACCCCGGTCAACTTCGCCGGACGCGTCGGCGCCTTCCTCGCGGAGCTGTCGTTCCAGCTGTTCGGCTACGCGTCGTACCTGATTCCGGCGCTCCTGGTCGTCGTCGGATGGAACTACTTCTGGTGCCGGTCGCTCGACGCCGCCGCGACCAAGGCGACCGGCGCGGGACTGCTCTTCTCCTGCCTCAGCGCGTTTCTCAGCCTCGTGTTCGGGACGCTGGAGGTGTCGGGCAAGGCGTTCCGCGCGGGCGGCTACGCGGGCGAGTTCCTCGCGAAGGAGCTGTCCGAATACCTGAACCGCACCGGATCGCTCATCGTGCTCCTCACGCTGATCTTCCTCTCGGTCATCATGTCGACGCAGTTCTCGTTCGGGCGCTTCTTCGGCGCGATCTTCGCGGCGATCCGGAGCAGCGTGGCGCACGGCTGGGAGTCGTTCCAGGAGTGGCGCGAGGAGCGGCGCCGCGAGAAACAGCGGCGCGACGTCATCGCGAAGCACACCAGGAAGGGCGAGGCGGCGCCCGCCATCGCGAAGGCCGCAGCCGCGAAGGAAGACGACGGCGCGCGCCCCGCGAAGGCCTCGCGATCCAGCGCCAAGGAGCCGGCGCGCGCCGACGGCGGCCGCATCTTCGGCCGGTCGGACGACGACGAGGAGCCCGCGCCGGCGAAGCCAAGCCTCTGGAGCAGCGCGAAGGCGCTGGCGCCGGCGAAACCGCCGAAGGTCACGCTGCCGCCGCCGCCCCTGCCGCTCTCCGACCCGGAACCCGCCGCCAAAGCGCCGGCCGAGCGCCGAAAGGGCGAGTACGTGCTGCCGCCGATGGCGCTGCTCGACGCGCCGAAGACGCAGCGGAAGTTCGACGAGCGCGAGTTGATGGAGCGCGCGCGGCTGCTCGAGGAGAAGTGCCGCGAGTTCAACGTCGACGGATCGGTCGTGCAGATTCACCCCGGCCCGGTGGTGACGACGTTCGAGTTCAAGCCGAACGCCGGCGTGAAATACGCCAAGATCACCAACCTCGAAGACGACCTCTGCCTCGCGATGCAGGCCGAGTCGGTCTTGATCGACCGCATCCCCGGCAAGTCCACCGTCGGCATCCAGATTCCCAACGCGGACCGCGAACCGATCTCGCTGCGCGAGCTGCTCGAGTCGGAGACCTACCGCCGCTCGACGTCGAAGATCACCCTCGCGCTCGGGAAGACGATCCACGGCGAACCCTTCGTCGCCGATCTCGCGACGATGCCGCACCTGCTGATCGCCGGCTCCACCGGCGCCGGCAAGTCGGTCGGCATCAACGGCATGTTGACCAGCATCCTCTACCGCGCGACGCCGGACGACGTGCGGATGATCATGGTGGATCCCAAGCGCCTCGAGCTCGGCATGTACGAGGACATCCCGCACCTGTTGACGCCTGTGGTGGTCGATCCGAAGCAGGCCTCCAACGCGCTGCGCTGGGCGGTCCGCGAGATGGAAGAGCGCTACAAGCTGCTCGCCGCCGAGGGCGTCCGCAACATCGAGCAGTTCAACCGCAACATGGTGCAGGCGATCGCCGACAAGCGCGAGCCGCGCGTCGAAGGCCAGGAGTGGAAGACGCTCCCCTTCATCGTCGTGGTGATCGACGAGCTGGCGGACCTGATGATGGTCGCCGGCAACGAAGTCGAGGAATCGATCGCGCGGCTGGCGCAGATGGCCCGCGCCGTCGGCATCCACCTGATTCTCGCGACGCAGCGGCCGTCGGTCGACGTGATCACCGGCCTGATCAAGGCGAACCTGCCGGCGCGCATCGCCTTCCGCGTCGCGTCGAAGATCGACTCGCGCACGATCCTCGACGGCAACGGCGCCGAGCAGCTGCTCGGCAAAGGCGACATGCTCTTCCTGCCGCCCGCGTCGTCGCGGTTCACGCGCCTCCACGGTCCGTACATCTCGGAACAGGAGAGCGCGCGGCTGGCGAGTTACCTGCGCAAGCAGGGGAAGCCGACCTACGACGAAACGATCACGCAGGAAGAGAAGACCGGCTCCGGCCCCGACGGCGTGGAGTTCGAGAAGGACGATCTCTACGACGAAGCGGCCCGAATCGTCGTGGGCAGCGGTCAGGCATCGATTTCGTACCTGCAGCGCCGGCTCCGCATCGGCTTCAGCCGTGCGGCGCGCCTGGTCGACATGATGGAGATGGAGGGGCTCGTCTCGCCCGCCGCCGGCGGCAAGGCGCGCGAGGTCCTGGTCGACAAGAGTTACTTCGAAGAAGTCGACGCTCAGTTGCGGTGACTTATGGTCAAACGAATCCTGGCAATCGCGCTCGTGTCGATGACGACGGCGGCCGTGCCGCGGACGTTCGCGGCGCCGCAGCCGGTCAAACACGTGCGCACGATGTACAACGACGCGCTCGCCGGCGAACAGGCCGTGCGGCCGGCGCTCGCCGCACCGGGCGCGCTCGCGACGATTCTGATCGACGTCCGATCGGTCGTGGCGGCGTACGAAGCCGTCGCCAAGCGCTACCCCGCCAGCGGGTACAGCGATGACGCGCTGTGGTACGGCGGCCGTCTGTCGCTCGACGCGTTCGCCAAGTTCGGGCAGTCGCAGGACAGGGACGCAGGCGTGCGGCTCCTCCGGAGGCTCGCGGCGAGCTACCCGTCGAGCAAGTTCGCGCCGCAGGTTCCCGACCAGCTCGCGCGCGTCGATGCCGGCACCGCCGAGCGTCAGGCCGTGGCCGCGCAGCCGGCGCCCGCGCCGAGCGCCGTTGCGTCCGCGTCCGGCCTCGTCACCATCCGCGACATCCGCCGTTCGGTGACGCCGCAGGCGGTGCGCATCACCATCGAGCTCGACGGCGAACCGCCGTTCCACGACGAACGGATCGGCGATCCGGATCGCGTGTTCGTCGACCTGTCGGGGACGCGGCCCGCGCCGAATCTGACGGACCGCACGCTGCGCTTCGAGGGGGACAACGAAGCGGTCCGCCAGGTCCGCATCGGACGCCACCCGAACAACACGACGCGCGTCGTCCTCGACACCGCCGGCATCGACAGCTACAGCGTGTACCCGATGTACGCGCCGTACCGGCTGGTGATCGACTGCGTCCGCTCCGCGGATTCCGGCGCGGCGCCGGCGGTCCGCGACGCGGCGCCCGCGCGCGCCAGGGAGCCGGTGCTGCTGCCGTCACGCGTGATCACGCGCGACTGGGTGAAGGCCTATCCGAACGGCCATCCGCGGGCGTCCGCGCGGATCGCGTTCGCCCGCGCATCGATGCCGCCGGCGCCGGCCGCGCCCAGGTTGCCCGAGCCGATGCCCACCGCGATGACCACGGCGCCCACCGCGCCGACGACACCGATCGCGACGCCCACGACGCCGCCGCAGCGCAACGCGACGGGCGGCTTCTCGATGGCCCGCCAGCTCGGGCTCGGCGTGTCGCGCATCGTCATCGATCCGGGCCACGGCGGCCACGACCCTGGCGCGAAGGGCCGCGGCGTCACCGAGGCCGAACTCGTGCTCGACGTCTCGCTGCGGCTGCAGAAGCTGCTCGAGAAGGCGGGAATCGAGGTGATCCTGACGCGGAGCACCGACGATTTCGTGCCGCTGCAGGAGCGGCCGATGATGGCGAATCGCGAGAACGCCGACCTGTTCCTGTCGATTCACGCCAACGCCAACCCGAACGCCGCGGCGCGCGGCGTCGAGACCTACTTCCTCAACTTCGCCAACAACCCGAACGCCGCGCAGGTTGCGGCGCGGGAGAACGCCGCGTCGGCGCTCTCCATGGGCACGCTGCCCGACATGGTCAAGGCGATCGCGCTGAACAACAAGCTGGACGAGTCGCGCGATCTCGCCGGCCACGTGCAGCGCTCGATGGTCGACCGCCTCCGTCCGAGCAACAAGACGCTGAAGGACCTGGGCGTCAAGCAGGCGCCGTTCATCGTCCTCATCGGCGCGACGATGCCGAGCGTGCTCGCGGAGATTTCGTTCCTGACGAACCCGCAGGAGGCGAAGCTGCTGAAGGGAAACGCCTACCGCCAGAAGATCGCCGAAGCGCTCTTCAACGCGATTCGCAAGTACCAGACGTCGCTCAAGAGCGTCCAGACCGTCGCCCACCAGTAACGGCGGCGGAGGGCGTCCGGCCTCAGCCGGACCATCGTCGATATGCGAACATCAGCCCCGCCAGCGCGAGGCCGAGGACGACCGCCGCCAGCGCGATGGCGCCGGTCAGCCCCAGCGCGCCGATCAGGACGCCGGAGATCCCGGTGGGATCGTGCGGCGTCTCGACGATCCTGACGATGATCGGCTTCACGTCGCCTTCTTCAGACGTCGAACGTCTCGAACGCGAGCGCCGCGAGCGTGCGCACGGCGACGCCGCTCGCGCCCTTCGGCAGGAAGGGCCGCGCCTCCTCCGCCCACGCGGTGCCGGCGATGTCGAGGTGCGCCCAGGGCAGCCCGCCGGTGAACTCTTTCAGGAACATGGCGGCGGTGATCGATCCGCCGGGGCGTCCTCCGGTGTTGGTGAAGTCGGCGATCTCGCTCTTCAACTGCTCGCGGTAGTCCTCGTGCAGCGGCATCGGCCAGACGCGATCGCCGGCCGCGTTGGCGACGCGCCGGACCTGCTCGACCCAGCGGTCGGGGGTGCCGAACAGGCCGCTCGTCACCTTCCCGAGCGCCACCACGACGGCGCCCGTCAGCGTCGCCACGTCGACGAGGTGCGTCGCGCCGAGCTTCCGCGCGTACCACAGGCCATCGCCGAGAATCAGCCGCCCCTCGGCGTCGGTGTTGATCACTTCCACCGTCTTGCCCTCGGCGCTCGTCAGGATGTCGCCCGGCTTGATCGCGCGGCCGCCGGGCATGTTCTCCGTTGCGGGCACGATGCCGACGACGCGAATCGGCGCGTTCAGCAGGCCGATGGCGCGCATCGCGCACGCGACGGCGGCGCCGCCCGCCATGTCGTCCTTCATCCGCTCCATGCCTTCGGCCGGCTTGATCGAAATGCCGCCGGTGTCGAAGGTGATGCCCTTGCCGACGAGCCCGAGCACCGGAGCCGCGGGCGCGCCGGGCGGATCGTGGCGGAACACCATCAGCCGCGGCGGCTCGCTGCTGCCGCGCGCGACGCCGAGCAGCAGGCCCATGCCGAGCGCCGCGATCTGCGTCTCGTCGAGGACCTCGACCGCCACGCCGCCGCTCGACGCGACGGCGGAGGCGCGCGCGGCGAATTCGCGCGGCGTCAGCGTGTTCCCCGGCTCGTTCGCGAGCGCGCGCGCCAGGTTGCTCGATTCGCCGAGGATCCGGCCGCGGGTCACCGCATCGTCGAACGCGGCGTCGATCGGCGCATCGAGCGAAACGAGCGTCCACGTCGGCACGGGCGGCGGCGGATCGGCGGTCTTGTAGCTGCCGCCGTGGAACTCGGCCAGCGTCAGCCCTTCGACGGCCGCCTGCGCGAGCGCCGCAGGCGATCCCTGACCGCGCACGACCAGCGCGACGCGCGCGGCGCGGCGTTGACGCGCCGCGAGTCCGGCGGCGGCGGCGACTTTGCGCATCACTTCGGTGTCGGCCGCCTCGCGCGGGCCGGCGCCGACCAGCGCGACGCGCCGCGCACGCCAGCTGCGATCGGCGACGGGCGCGAGAAAGAGGTCGTAGCGCTTCGCCTGGAATTCGCGTCCGTCGAGCGCGCGGGCGACTTCCCCGCCGGTCGCGCCGTCCAAACCGGCAACGGCGGCGGGCGCGTCGTCTTCGAACCACGGAATCAGGATGAGGTCGGCATCGACCGCGGCGAGCGGTCCGGCCGTGCAAACCACCGGCACGGAAAGGACTGGAGACATCCGCTTATTGTACAATTTGGCTGCTCCGAACAATCGAGGGTGCCATGGGAATGACAGACCTGCGGCGATTCGCGTGGGCCGGTGCCGCGTCGCTGACGCTCGGTGCGTCGCTCGTGGCGGCGCAGAAACCCGACAACGACCCGAAAAAAGATCAGGACGCGTCGAAGCCGAAGCTCTCGCTCAGCGCGCGACCCGTCATCAGCATGGCGCCGTCACGCGTCGTCCTCACCGCCGAAGTCGTCGGCGGCCCGAACGACGCCGAGGATTACTACTGCCCGAGCGTCGAATGGGACTGGGGCGACGGGACGCAGTCGGAATCGAGCGCCGACTGCCCGCCGTACGAGGCCGGCAAGTCCGAGATCAAGCGGCGGTACACCGTGGAACACGTGTTTCGAGCGGGTGCGTACCGCGTGATGCTGCGGTTGAAGCACCACGACCGCACGACGGCGAGCGCGGCGGTCAACATCCAGGTCCGTCCGGGCCTGCGCGATGGCGGGCACTGACGTCCCACAAGCGAACACCTCCGGGGCCGGATGCGGCGGTCCGGCCAGATTTTCCTAACAAATCACGCTGCGCCGACCGTTCGATGCTGGCACGAACTTGGCCTTTCGCCGGCGCGTGCTGCGCCAGGCGCTGTGGAGAGCCGTCGCGACCGTGCTGATCGCCGGGACCGCGCTCGTGTCGGTGGGCGTCACGGCGCCCGCGGACAGTCCGTTCACCATCAGCATCCGACCGGTGCTGTCGACCCTCGCCGTCGACGTGGACGTCAAGCTCGGCGTCGCGCATTTTCACAAGCGCTGGTCGGCGCTTCCCGACGGCTCGAAGATCTAGATGCTCGATTCCATGCTCCAGGACGTCCGCTACGCGCTTCGGATGTGCGTGCGCGCGCCGGCATTCACCCTGATCGCGGTGCTCGCGCTCGCAATCGGCATCGGCGCCAACAGCGCGATCTTCACCCTCGTCGACGCCGCGCTGATCGAGCCGCTGCCGTTCAAGGATCCCGAACGGCTCGTCGCGGTGTGGGAGGTGTCGGCGCGCCGGCCGGACCGCGCCAACGTCGTCGCGCCCGCAAACTACTTCCGCTGGCGCGATCGCGCCCGCAGCGTCGAGGCGTTCGCGGCGTTTGCCGACACGCGGACGAACCTCACCGGCAGCGGCGATCCGGAAGAGCTCGTCGTCCGCAACGCGACGGCCGACTACTTTCCGATCCTCGGGATTGCACCCCTCGCCGGACGGACCTTCACGGCCGAAGAGAACGCGCAGGAGACGCCGACGGCCGTCATTCTGAGCCACGCGCTGTGGCAGCGCCGCTTCGGCGGCGACCCGGCGATCGTCGGCCGATCGATTCAACTGAACGGGACGCCGACGACGATCGTCGGCGTGATGCCGCCGGACGCGCAGCTCACGTTCTCGAACTCCCTTGCCGGCCGTCCGCCGGATCTCTGGCGCCCATGGGTGATGCCGGCGTCCTGGCGCGAGCCGCGCGGCCGCTTTCTCTCGGTCGTCGCGCGCCTCCAGCCGGGCGCGACGGCCTCCCGCGCGCAGACCGAGTTGAACGCGATCGCGGCGTCGCTCGCGTCGGAATGGCCGGAGTTCGACACGGGGTGGACGACGAAGGTCGTGCCGGTCCGCGACGAACTGGCCGGCGACGTCAAGCCGGCGCTGCTGCTGCTCGCCGGCGCCGTCGGGTTCGTGCTGCTGATCGCGTGCGCGAACGTCGCCAACCTGCTTCTGTCGCGCGCCGCGGTCCGGCAGCGCGAGATCGCGATTCGCGCGGCGCTCGGCGCCAAGCGCTCGCGCGTGATGCGGCAGCTGCTCACCGAGTCGATGGTGCTCGCGATCATCGGCGGCGCGCTCGGTCTCCTGATCGCGCAGTGGGGCATCGACGCGATGGTCGCGCTGAGCCCCGTCGACCTGTCGCGCGTCGGGCCCATCCGCGTCAGCCGCGCGGTCCTCGCGTTCACCGCCGCCGTGTCGTTCGCCACGGCCATCGTCGCCGGCCTCGCGCCGGCGTTCGAGAGCGCGCGCGCCGACGTGCAGGAGTCGCTCAAAGACGGCGGCCGCCAGGTCGGCGGCGGCCGCTCGGCGCGCCTGCGCCAGATCTTCGTGGTCGCCGAGATCGCGCTCGCCGCGGTCCTGCTCGTCGGCGCCGGCCTGCTGATCCGGAGCTTCGCGGCGCTGCAGTCGGTCGCCCCCGGGTTCGACGCGCGCAACGTGCTGACGATGCGGGTGTCGCTGCCGTCGCAGAAATACGACGACCCGAAAACGTTGCGCTTCTTCTCGACGGCGATCGACCGCATCCGCCCGCTGCCCGGCGTGCAGGCGGCGGGCCTCATCAGCTACCTTCCGTTCGCGGGACTCGGCGCCGGCACCGGGTTCACGATTGTCGGGCAGCCGCCGCCCCCGCCGGGTCAGGGGTACACCGTCGACGTCAGCGTCTGCGACAACGGCTACTTCGACGCGATGCGGCTGCCGCTGACACGCGGCCGCCGGTTCACCGATCGGGAACAGCACGAGCGATCGAACGTCGTGATCGTCAACGAGGAGCTGGTCCGCCGGTACTTCCCCGGCCAGGACCCGATCGGCCGGCAGCTCGTGATCAACATGACCGATCCGAACGTGCCGACGACGATCGTCGGCGTGGTCGGCGACGCGAAGTTCGCGGATCTCCGCAGCGAGACGCGTCCGCAGAGTTACTGGCCGCACCCGCAGCTGCCGTACTCGGCGATGACGCTGACGGTGCGCACCGCCGGCGATCCGCTGGCGTTCGCGCCGCTCGTGGAGCGCGAGATCCGATCGCTCGACAAGGATCAACCGGTGTCCGAGGTCCGCGCGATGGACCAGTGGATCGCGCGCTCGCTGAACCGCGATCGCTTCGCGTCGTTCCTGCTGACGATCTTCGCCGGCGTGGCGCTGTGGCTCGCCGGCATCGGGATCTACGGCGTGATGTCGTACGCCGTCAGCCAGCGGACGCCGGAGATCGGCGTGCGGCTGGCGCTCGGGGCCGAGACGCGCGACATCCTCGCGCTGGTGCTGGGAAACGCCGCCCGGCTGGCCGCGCTGGGATTGGCGATCGGGATCGCCCTGGCCGCGGCGCTGGCGCGCGTCGTCTCCGGCCTGCTCTATCACACGCACCCGACCGACCCGCTGACGTTCGTCGCCGGGGCCGCCGTCCTGGCCCTCGTCGCGCTCGCGGCGACGATCGCGCCCGCACGGCGAGCGGCGCGCATCGCGCCGGTCGACGCGCTCAGGGCCGGATGATGTCGGCGCCGTCCACTTTGCGGCTCTTCGCCTCGGCCGACACGCTCTGCAGGTAGTCGCCGATGCGCAGAGCGGTCCGGAACAGCATCCGCCCGAACGTCCCCAGCGCGTTGTCGTCGCCCGACTTTCCGAACACGGCGTCGTTCACATCGTCGGCGTCGCGATCCGCGAGCGTGCCAATCGTCGCGACGACGTGCACGTAATAGCGCTGGGGCGCGGCGATCCGATCGCGGCCGCCGAGATCGACGAGCACTTCCCACGGGTTCGGCAGCGCGTTGACGACGGTCGAGCCGCCGGAAGCGTCGTCGATGGTCAGGTCGCGCCCGGACGCGCGGTGAGCCATGCGGAACACGCGGACGATGGTCGGGAACACGAGCCGATCCCACACGGGCCGGCTCTCCCAGAGCTCCGCTTGCAGCCGCAGGTGCAGCTGCCCGCCGCGGTCGATGATGTTCCTGAAGCGATCCGGGATCACGTCGCGCAGCTGAATCGTGGCGTGGACGGTCGATGCCGCCGCGCGGACGTCCGTGACGTCGACGCTGAGCGCCGACGCACGGCTCGCCGCCGCGCAGACGATGGCCGTCGCGACCAGCGTGCGGCGGCCCATCAGAAGTTCCGCGTGAACCGCAGCAGGAACTGAAGCGAGCTCGGGATCCGATCGAGCTGGTAGCCGAAATCGAGCCGGACCGATCCCATGCCGATCCCGAACCCCGTGCCCTTCAGCCATGCGGGGTTCGTCGCCGACGATCGATCGGTGGCGCGACCGGCGTCGACGAACCCGATCACCCGCAGGCCGGTGAGATCGCCGAGCGCGTACTCCAGGTTGCCGAGCGCCAGCGAATCGCCGGTCTGCTCCTTGAAGTCGTAGCCGTGAACGCTGCCGATGCCGCCCGCCGAGAACAGGCGCTGCGGCGGCAGCGCGCCGGTGGACCACCCGGCGATCGCCCGCGCTGCGACCGCCTGATGCCGGGAGAGCGGCAGCTCGGTGCGCGCGACCAGAATGTGGCGCGTGAAATCGAAGTCGCCGCCCAGCGCGCCGGAACTCGACACCTCCGACGTCCAGTCGAGGCGCCACCGCGGCGCCACGTCGGAATCGTGCTCGGGGGCGGCGAGCCGCTCGCCGAACAGACTGGCGAGCTGATGCCGGCGGTACGTCGCCTCGAGCGATTCGCCCTCGAACCCGGCGCCGTCGACCGTCGCGCCGACGATCAGCGAGGCCAGCCGTCCGTCGCGCGCCTCGCGGTTGGGCGCAAACGCCTCGTCCCCGTTCCAGAAGCTGAAGTCGGAGTCCACCGCGAGCGGTTCTTCCCGTTCGTGGCGGTACGCCGCGATCAGCTCCGCGCGAGGATGCACGCG
>DASRGT010000037.1:0-10210 GCA_035650895.1 Vicinamibacterales bacterium | reverse complement strand
GGTGCGTAGGTGCGTAGGTGCTTGGGTGCTTGGGTGCTTGGGTGCGTAGGTGCGTAGGTGCGTGGGTGCTTGGGTGCGTAGGTGCTGAGCGCTGAGATCGCGGAGCGCGCCGCGCGCATCAAACTGATCCTGTTCGACGTCGACGGCGTCCTGACCGACGGCGCGCTGCTCCTGCACGCGGACGGCACCGAGAGCAAGCGGTACGACATCAAGGACGGCACCGGGATCGTGCTCGCGCAGCGCGCGGGCATCCGCGTGGGCTTCCTGTCGGCGCGGATGTCGGCCGCCACGCACCAGCGCGCGGCGCAGCTCGGCGTCACGCTGGTGCACCAGGGCATCGCCAGCAAGCTCGAAACCTACGAACAGATCGCCGACGAACTGCTGATCGAGGACGAGGACATCGCCTACATGGGCGACGACATCGTCGACCTCGCGGTGCTGACGCGCGTCGGGCTGGCGGCCGCGCCCGCCGACGCGGTGGCAGAAGTCCGCGCGCGCGCCCACTGGATCAGCGATCGGCCGGGCGGGCACGGCGCGGCGCGCCAGCTGGTGGAGCTGATTCTCCGCGCGCAGGGCCAGTGGGAGTCGCTGCTCCTCGAGTACCTGGGACAGAAGGTGTGAGCAGCTACGCACCGCTTCTCGCGGCGCTCGTCGCGCTCCTCGCCGGCCTGACGATCGGCAAGGCGTGGGAGCGGTACAAGCTGCGCGACGGCCAATGGGTGGACCGGCGGAGGCTGCGCGAGTCGCCGCACTACATCCTCGGCCTGAACTTCCTGGTGGCCGGCCAGATCGACCAGGCGATCGAGGAGTTGAGCCGCGCGGCCAGCGTCGATCCGCGCGCGCTCGAAGTGCACATGATCCTCGGCAACCTGTATCGCGAGAAGGGACAGGTCGGCAAGGCGATCACGGTGCACCAGGGGCTGCTGCAGCGTCCGCGCCTCAGCCGGCTCGAACACGCCTACGTCCTCCTCTGCCTCGGCCTCGACTACAAGCGCGGCGGATTCGTCGACCGGGCGCTGGACGCGTTCACCGAGGTGCTGCGGCTCGATGCGCAGAACGAGTACGCGCTCGTCAACGTGCAGAAGCTGCAGGAAGAACAGCACCAGTGGTCCGAGGCGTTCGACACGCGGCAGCGGCTCGCGAACCTCACCGACGGCAACGCGACGCACAAGAACCAGGCGATTCTCGCGTTCCTCGAGAACGAGATCGGCCTCGAGGCGATGCGCCGGCAGGACTACGCGGAGGCGATTCGCCGGTTCGAGGACGCGATCGACCTCGACGCGCGCGCGGTGCCGGCGTACCTGAACCTCGGCGACGTGCGGGTCGCGCAGGGCGACGAGCGCGCCGCCGCCGCCGTGTGGGAACGGATGATCGAGGTCGCGCCCGACCGCGCGTACCTGGGGTTCGAGCGCCTCGAGGCGCTCGCGCTGCGGACGGGCAACCCGGAGCGGTTCGCGCGGCTGTGCCGGCGCCTGATCGACGAGAACCCCCAGGACTGGCGCGCGCGGCTCGCGTTGTCGCGCCATCTGGCGGCGGCGGGCCATCCGCACGAGGCGCTCGATCTGCTCTTCGCCGCGCTCGTGCAGAACCCGCACGCCCTCAGCATCCACCAGGCGATCTGGCGCGCCCTCGGCCAGTTGCACCACCCCGCGGCGCTGGTCGATCGCTACACCGAGCTCACACAGCACGCCGTGTTCTATCTCGATCCCCACGTGTGCATGCGCTGCCGCTACCGCAGCACCGAGCTGCTCTGGCAGTGCCCGCATTGCCACGACTGGAACACGTTCGTCGAGGAACGGATCGCGCCGGCCCAGGACACCACCGAGGTGGAAGTCTGAACGCGGTTCGCGGCTCCGGGTTCCGACCGTTCAGTTCTGAGCTCGCAGTTCGAGGTCGATCCGATCCACCTGCGCATCGGTGTCCTCGAACGTCCCGTCGGTCGTGACGACGAAGTGGGCGCGCGGGGTTTTCTCCGCGGTGGGCCACTGCGCCGCAAGCCGCTGGCGCGCGGCGTCGGGCGTCAGGCCGCGCTCGATCAGCCGTGCGATCTGTGTCTCGGGCGCGCAGGCGGTGACGACGACGCGATCGAATTCCTGGGCGTGTCCGGTCTCGAACAGCAGCGGCACGTCGACGACCACGTATGGCGCGCCGCCGATCAGCTCGAAGCCGCGGATGCCGGCGGCGATGGCCCGATACACCGCCGGGTGAACGATCGCTTCCAGCTCGCGCCGGGCCGCGGGATCCGCAAACACAATCGGCCCGAGCTTCGCGCGGTTGACCGATCCGTCCGCCGCCAGCACATCGGCGCCGAACCGCGCCGCGATTTCGGCGGTCGCTTCGGTGCCGGCCGACGTCACGCCGTGCGCGAGCGCATCGGAATCGAGACACGGGATCCCGAGGCGCTGAAACCGCGCGAGGACGTAGCTCTTGCCGGTCGCGATCCCGCCGGTCAGCGCGACGCGCAGCATCTTCACACGGCCCGAGCCCTGCTCTCGGCCGCGGCCAGCGTATTCTTCAGGAGCATGACGATCGTGAGCGGCCCGACGCCGCCGGGCACGGGCGACAGCGCGCCCGCCACCTCGGCGATCTCGGGGTGGACGTCGCCGACCGTCAGGGCTCCCCGCTTCTGGTACGTGTCCCAGCGCTTCGATCCCGGGGGAAACATCCGCGCCACCGTCTCGCGATCGGTGATCGACATGATGCCCACGTCCACGACCGTCGCACCCGGCTTGACGAAGGCCGTCGTCACGAATCCGGGGCGGCCGATCGCGCTGACGAGGATGTCGGCCTCGGACGCGACCGAAGGCAGGTCCCTGGTCCGCGAATGACAGATCGTCACCGTCGCATGCCGGTGCAGCAGCAGCAACGACATCGGCTTGCCGACGATGTCGCTGCGGCCGATCACGACGGCGCGCGCGCCGGCGATCGCAATCCCCGACCGCTCGAGCAGCTCGATCACGCCGCTCGGGGTGCACGCGACGAGCGCGGGCCGGTTCTGCACGAGCCGCCCGACGTTGATCGGATGAAATCCGTCGACGTCCTTCCGCGGGTCGACCGCGTCGAACACCCGCCGCTCCGCATCTTCCCCCAGCGCCGCCGGGAGGGGCGACTGCACGAGGATGCCGTCGTGGGCGTCGCTGCGGTTCAAGCGATCGACGGCGGTCAGCAGCTGGTCGAGCGACGCCGTCGCGGGCAGCCGTTCGAGGTCGGCGCGCAGCCCCGCCTCGCCCGCCGACTTCAGCTTCGACCGCACGTAGATCTCCGACGCCGGATCGTCGCCCACGAGAACGATGCCGAGCCCGGGCGGCCGTCCCGCGCGCGCCGCGAACGCGGCCACCTGCGGCAGCAGCTCGCCGCGGATCTGATTCGCGACGGCCGTGCCGTCGAGCACCCTAGCTGACATTCGCCGCCGCCTCGTTCTCCAGCTGCTTGAGCGACTCCGGACGTCCGAGCACGACCAGCTTGTCGCTCGCGCGGATCACCGTATCCGGATCGGGGTTGAACTCCATCGTGCCGTCGTGGCGCTGGATGCCGACGACGATGACGCCGAATCGCTGGCGCAGGTTGGCGTCGACGATCGTGCGGTCGACGAGCGCCGACTGCGACGCGATGGCGATCTGCTCCATCGCCAGCTCGAGATTGTCCGAGCTCGTCGCCAGCGCGACGAAATCGACGACGGCCGGCCGGACCGCCGTCTGCGCGATCTGCACGGCGCCGATCATGTACGGCGCGATCACGCGATCGGCGCCGGCGCGCTTCAGCTTCAGCGTCGCATCCTCGGTTTCGGCGCGGCCGACGATGAACAGATCGGGCCGCATCACGCGCGCGCTGAGCACCGCGTACACGTTCTCGGCGTCGGTGCCCACCGCCGCAATCAGCCCGCGCGCCCGGTCGATCCCGACGCGCTTCAGCACCTCCTCGCGGCTGGCGTCGGCTTCGATGGCGAGCTCGCCTTCCTCGAGCGCCGCGCGCACGCGCTCCGCGTCGCGCTCGACGATCACGTGCGGAATCCCCTGGCGCCTGAACTCGTGCGCGACGATGCTCCCGATGCGGCCGTAGCCGCAGACGATGAAATGATCGCGGATGGTTTCGAGCATACGTTCCTGCCGGCGCTTCTGCAGCCGCTTGGGGAGCCCGCCCTCGACGACCACCGTCGCGAGCAGCGTGAAGGTGTAGAGCGCCGAGCCGACGCCCGCGAACAGCAGCACGACGGTGAACGCCTGCGCCGATCGCGTGAGGCCGTCCGGCAGGTTGACCGTCGTCACCGCGAGGACGGTGACGTAGAACGCGTGCCAGATGCTGTAGCCCTGGATGAAGTGGTACCCGAGGGCGCCGCCGACGATGACCGAGAACAGCAGGACGACCGCGAACGCCGGCCCCTGCGTCGCCGAAAGGGAGCCGATGACCGAAGGCTGACGGCTCATGGATCGCCTCCATCAGCCATCAGCACTGCGGTCGTCGACCATGCGCTACCGAAGGGCCGCCTCGCTCCGGGTCGCCAGCGTGCTGTGCGTCCGGCCGTACGAGAAGTAGAAGACGAGGCCGATGATCAGCCACACGATCAGCCGCAGCCAGTTCGTCCAGCCGAGGCCGTAGATCATCGACCCGCAGACCGCGACGCCGGCGATCGACACGAACGGCAGCGCCGGCACCACGAAGCCGCGCTTCACGTCGGGCCGCCGCCGGCGCATGATCCAGACGCCGATGCAGACGAGGATGAACGCGAACAGCGTGCCGATGCTCGTCATCTCGCCGACGACGTCCTCCGGAATGAAGGCCGCGAACAGTCCGGTGAAGACGAAGAAGAGCATGTTCGACTTGTACGGCGTCCGATAGCGCGGGTGCACGTCGGAGAAGATCTTCGGCACGAGGCCGTCGTGGCTCATCGTGTAGAAGACGCGCGACTGCCCGAGGAGCATCACGAGGATGACCGACGAGAAGCCGGCGAGAATGGCGATGGTCACCGACTTCGACAGCCACTCGTATCCGTGCATGTACTTCGTGATCGCGAACGCGACCGACGCCTCGCGGCCGGTCGAGCGGAAGTCCTGGACCGTGGCCACGCCGCTGAGGACGTAGGAGAAGAGCACGTACAGCAGCGTGCAGAGGACGAGCGAGCCCAGGATGCCGATCGGCATGTCGCGGCTCGGGTTCTTCGCCTCCTGCGCGGCGGTCGAGACGGCATCGAAGCCGATGAACGCGAAGAAGACCACCCCCGCGGCGCCGAGAATGCCCATGACGCCGCCGAACGGGTGCGTAATCCCTTCGGGCGTCGTGTACGTCGTCGCCTCCGGGATGAACGGCGTGTGGTTCGCCGGGTTGATGAAGCCCCAGCCGATCGCGATCACCACGAGCACGATGCTGACCTTCAGCACGACGATGACGGAGTTGACCGTCGCCGACTCCTGCGTGCCGCGGATGAGCAGCAGCGTCAGCAGGACGAGGATGAACACCGCCGGGAGGTTGATGATGCCGGTGACTCCGGTGGCGGCCATCGTCTCGAACGGCCCGTGCGTCCACTGGAACGGGATCTTCAGGCCGAACCAGTCGAGCACGCGGTTCGCGTACTCGCTCCACGCGATGGCGACGGTCGCGGCGCCGACCGCGTACTCGAGCACGAGGTCCCACCCGATGATCCACGCCACGAGCTCGCCCATCGTCGCGTAGGAGTACGTGTAGGCGCTGCCCGCGATCGGGATCATCGACGCGAACTCGGCGTAGCACAGGCCGGCGAAGGCGCAGCCGATGCCGGCGACGATGAACGCGATGACCACCGACGGGCCCGCGCGGTCGGCAATCGCCGCCGCCGTGCGGACGAAGAGGCCGGCGCCGATGATCGCGCCGATGCCGAGCGCGACGAGCGCGAAGGGTCCGAGCGTGCGCTTCAGCGTCCCTTCGCCGCTCGCCGCCGCTTCGGCGAGCAGCCGATCGATCGACTTGGTTCGAAAGAGTGAATCTGCCAAATGGACGGTCTCCTGTTTTGAGGCCCGGGGGGATTATACGCCGAGCGTTCGCACGTACTCCCGCACCCGCCGCTCGGGGTCGCCGCCGGTGAGCAGGTCTCCGATCACCGCGACCGATGCCGCGCCGGCATCGATCACGGCCGGCGCATGATCGAGCGTCATGCCCCCGATCGCGACGAGCGGCAGACCCCGGGCCGCGGTCCGGGCCGCCGCCCGCCGCACCATCGTCAGCCCGACCGCATCGTAGCCGGTCGCCTTCGTGGCGGTGGCGAAGACCGGTCCGATCGCGACGTAGCTGACCGGCGCGTCGAGCGCGCGCTCGAGCTGATCGGTCGTGTGGGTGGACAGGCCGACGATCGCGGCGCTGCCGAGCAGGCGGCGCGCATCAGCCGGGCCGAGGTCGTCCTGCCCGACGTGCACGCCGTCGGCGCCGGAGAGCGCGGCGACGTCGGCGCGGTCGTTCACGATCAGCCGGGCGCCGGCGGCATGGGCGAGCTCGACGGCGCGGCCCGCGAGATCGAGAAACGCGCCGCCCGGGAGCGGCTTGGCGCGCAGCTGGACGAAGGTGGCGCCGCCGGCGACGAACGCGCGCAGCGTGTCGATGGGATCGAAACCGCGCGCCGCGCACGCCTCGACGTCGAGGATCGCGGTCAGGCGCGGCGCGGGGAACTGGGTCGGGGTCGGGCTGTTCGATCCGCGGTCGGTCAAACGGCCTCCGCCAATCGTCCGCCCGAGGCAGGTCGCTTGGCGAGGAACCGCTCCATGAACGAGGTGCTCAGCTTGCCCGCGACGAAGTCGGCCTCCTGGAGGATCTTCAGGTGCAGCGGAATCGTCGTCTTGATGCCTTCGACGACGGTCATCTCCAGCGTGCGGCGCATGCGGGCGATGGCTTCCTGCCGATCGCGGCCGTGGACGATGATCTTCGCGATCATCGAATCGTAGAAGGGCGAGATCGTGCAGTCGGAGTGCGCGAAGGTCTCCACGCGCACGCCGGGGCCGCCCGGCACGCTGAACACGTGGATGACGCCGGGCGAGGGCACGAACGTGTCGGGATCCTCGGCGTTGACGCGGCACTCGATCGAGTGGCCGGTGAACGTCACCTCGCTCTGCTTGAACGACAAGCGCTCGCCGGCGGCGATCCGGATCTGCTCCTTGACGATGTCGACCCCGGTGACCATCTCCGTCACCGGATGCTCGACCTGCAGACGGGTATTCGCCTCCATGAAATAGAAGCGGCCGTCGGCGTCCATCAGGAACTCGAACGTGCCGGCGTTGGTGTACTTCACCGCCTTCGCCGCGTCGATGACGATGCTGCCCATCTTGCGGCGCATCTTCTCGCTCAGCGCGGGCGACGGCGACTCCTCGATCAGCTTCTGATGGCGCCGCTGGATCGAGCACTCGCGCTCGCCGAGGTGCACCACCGACCCGTAGTGGTCGCCGAGGATCTGGAATTCGATGTGGCGCGGCGACTCGACGTACTTCTCGATGTACACGTCGGGGACGCCGAACGCGGCTTCCGCCTCGCGCTGCGCGGTCTTCACGGCGTGCGACAACTCGCCCGGCGCGCGGACCACGCGCATGCCGCGGCCGCCGCCGCCGGCGGTCGCCTTGACGATCACCGGGTAGCCGATGTCCTTCGCCAGCTTCAGCGCCTTCTCTTCGTTCTCGAGCGGGCCGTCGCTACCCGGCAGGATCGGCACGCCCGCCTTCTTCATGACGCGGCGCGCGCGCGCCTTGTCGCCCATCAGGCGGATCACCTGCGGGTCGGGGCCGATGAAGCGGATGTGGCACGCCTCGCACACCTCGGCGAGATAGGCGCTCTCCGACAGGAAGCCGTAACCGGGGTGAATCGCGTCCGCGCCGGTGATCTCGGCGGCGCTGATCACGGCCGGAACGTTCAGGTAGCTGTCGGCGCTGCGCGACGGGCCGATGCAGACATCCTCGTCGGCGAAGCGGACGTGCAGCGAGTTCTCGTCCGCCTCGGAATAGACCGCGACGGTCTTGATGCCGAGCTCGCGGCACGCATAGATGATGCGAAGGGCGACCTCGCCGCGGTTCGCGATCAGGATTTTCTTGAACATCTACTTGGTTCGAATCGCGAACAGCCGCTCGCCGTACTGCACGGGCTGGCCGTTCTCGACGTACACGTTGACGATCTCTCCGTCGTACTCGGAGTCGATCTCGTTCATCAGCTTCATCGCCTCGATGATGCAGAGCACCTGGCCCTTCTTCACCGACGAGCCGATCTCCACGAACGAGGCGGCGCCCGGCTCCGGCGACCGGTAGAAGGTGCCGACGATCGGCGACTTGACGACGGCCAGCTCCATCTCGGCGTCGGCGTCGCCCCCTGCCGGCGCCGCGGCCGCCGGCGCGGCGGCCGGCGTGGGCCCGACCGCGGGGAGCGCCGCCGGCAGCACCATGGGCACGGTCGGCGCGGCGGGGATCGTCACGACGTGCGCGCCGTTGAGGTCTTTGCGGATCTTGACGCGCAACCCCTCGTGTTCGAGCTCGAATTCGGCCAGCTCGTGCTCGCGCACGAGCTCGAGGATCTGTTTGAGTTGGTGTAGGTCCATCAAATCTCGATCAGGTCGGTCGGAGCGTCCGTTAACAGTTCGACGCCGGCGGGCGTCACCAGCACATCGTCTTCGATGCGAACCCCGCCCCAGGTCGGCAGGTACGCGCCGGGCTCGATCGTGAACACCATCCCGGCCGCCACCGCCTCGTCGCGTCCGTCCACGTCGGGATGCCGCCGGGTGATCCGGGGGTCCTCGTGGACTTCCACGCCGAGGCCGTGTCCGGTTCCATGTCCGAACGCTTCGGCCAGCCCGTAGCCCGCCAGGGTGCTGCGTGCGGCGGCATCGATGTCGAACCGCGACGTGCCGGGTTCGACGGCGGCAATCGCCCGATCGTGTGCATCGAGCACTGCCGCATAGACTTCCCGCTGCCGCCGGCCGGCCGGGCCGACCGATACGGTTCGGGTCAGGTCGACGCAGTATGAGTCGTAGACGCCACCAAAGTCCAGCACGACCAGGTCGCCTTCGTCGAATGTTCGCTTTCCCGGGTGGGCGTGCGGCAGCGCCGCGTTCGGGCCCCCGGCGACGATCGTCTCGAAGGCGGTCCTGCTGAAGCCGGCGGCCAGAATGCGCGCGTCGATGGCGTGCGCCACCTCTTCTTCGGATCGTCCACGCCTCACCTCGCGCACCGCCTCGCGCGCGACCGCCGACAGCCGGCGTCCCGCTTCCCGCAGCGTGTCGATCTCGTACGCGTCTTTGATCGCGCGGGCGCGCTCGACGACGCCTTCGGTCGGCACGAGCTCGGGCCCCGACGACGCGCCGCGCGGCAGCGTCCTCGCCAGCCACTGGTGGCGGCTGACGGTGAGATGCGCCGCCTCGAACCCGACCTTCGCGATCGGCAGCGACGCGAGGACGCCCGCCAGCGCCGCGTCGTACGACCCTTCGATGCGGATCAGATCGAGGCCGGGGCACGCCGACGCGCTCTCCTGCGTCTCGCGCACCGTCGTCACGTAGCGGAAGTCGGTCAGGAAGTGGACGGCGTCGGGGGTGAGGACGAGGATCGCCGAACTGCCGGTGAAATTCGTGAGGTACAGCACGTTGGGCATCGACGTGACGACGATCGCGTCGAGCCCGAGATCCGACAGCGCGGTTCTGATCGTGCGGTGGCGCCGTTCAAGCGCGGGGCTGGGTGCGTGCGACATGGATGCCGTCGAGCCACTGCTCGAGCGCGGCGACCGTGCGCTGCGCGCGCTCTCGCTCGTGGTCCTCCGCCGATTGTACGACGGGCGCGGGCGGCGGCGGCGGAGCCATCGAGAACAGCTCGTTGCGGATCTGATCGAACGACAGGCCTTCGGACACGTGCGCCGGTTTCTGCGGCTCGACCACCTTCGCGAGCTCCGCGACCGTCTGCTGCAGATCGGGATCGTTCTTCGCCAGGGCGAGGGCGGCGCGATATTGGGCGAGCGCCTCGGGCAGCTGTCCGCGGCGATGGAAGATCTCCGCGAGGCCGCGGATCGCGGCGAGGTTTTCGGGCGCGCTCCGGAGGACCGTCTCGAGCTCGGTCTGCGCCTCGTCGAGGGCGTTGGTTTCGACGAGCGCGCGGCCGAGCGTGACGCGGGCGGAGAGATAGCCGGGGTGAATGGCGAGGCCGGCGCGGCACGCCTCGATCGATTCCTCGAACGAGCCGGCGCGCCGCAGCTCTTCGGCGAGCTGCGCAAACGCAATCGACGCCGG
>DASRGT010000036.1:0-18423 GCA_035650895.1 Vicinamibacterales bacterium | reverse complement strand
GCGACGCCGGCGAGATCGAGCGTGCCCTCGTCGTCCGAATCGGTGACGAGCTGCCGCCGCACGACCGATCCCGGCGTCACGTCGACGCCCGGCAGCACCACCGACTGCACGACCGTCGCGCCCGCGCCGACCATCGCGCCGGCGCCGATCGTCGCCGGCCCGACGACGATCGCGCGTTCGCCGATCCGGGACCCGTTCTGGACGAGCACCGGTCCGATCAGGCGCGCCGAGTCGTGCACCGCCGCCTCGGAGCCGATCCAGCGGGTCGTCGTCGGGTGATTTTCCGCCGAGGCGCGCGCGACGCAGTCGGCCAGCGACAGCAGCTCGCGTTCGCGCGTGAGGTCGAAGGTCGGACCCGACGCGGCCACGTCGCGGGCCGGCACGCCGCGGGCCGCCAGCTCCGCGCGCAGTTGACGGAGCGAATCGAACGCCAGCTCGCGCTCGGTCAGGAGGCACGGCACGGGAACGAGCGAGGCGATCACGCCCGACGTGAACGGCCAGGTGACCTGATCGTAGAAGCGCTGGATGCGCGCGACGTCGCCGTCGTCGTCGATGTCGACCCACTCGCAGGTGCCGCCCGCGTTGCTCTCGAGCGCGACGAGGTGCGACGCCGAGGTGGGCGGACTCATCGCGGCATGCTGCAGCGCCGCGGTATCGATCGCGTCGAGCGCGGCGCACTGCGGGTCGACGAACAGCACCCAGTCCGACGCCTCCATGCGCGCGACCACGTCGCGCAGCTCGTCGACGCAGACGACCGAGCCGATCTGGTCGCATGCGCAGTGCAGCGCCGAGCGATACGCCGCGTCGGGACGGAACGTCGGCATGACGACGATCTTCGTGGACGGCAGGCTGCCGAGGCGGGCGTGGAGGCGGCACATCAGGCTGCCCGGCCCGATCGGCGCGAGCAGCAGCGATCCCGGCCGTGAGGCCGTCCTCAGGTAGCCCGGCGAGGCGTCGAGCAGGACAGGAAAGATCGTCACGGGCGGGGCCGCTTCAGGGGGTGGCCAGATCGACCATCGACGTCGCGGTGGCGACGGCGGCGGGTCGCAGCGGCATCGGAACGCCCCATTCGCGTCTGCGTCGTCCGTCGACCGCCTTCTCGTTGACGCTGACGTTGCTGTGCAGCGCGGTGCCGGCCGCCACGGTGACGCTGTCGCCGACGACGCACGCGTCGACGTACGCGCGTTCGCCAATCTTCGCGTCACGCCAGATGACCGAGCGGCACACGGCGGCGCCTTCCGCCACGTGGGTGTCGGCGCCGATGCTGGTCGGCCCGACGATCACCGCATGCGCGCCGATGCTGACGCGCGGTCCGAGCAGCACGGGTCCGATCGTCGTCGCCGTCGGGTGCACGTCGGCGCTCGGATGGGCCATCAGCTGGCCGCGGCGAGCGATCGGGCTCCAGCGTTCGATCGCCGCCGGATCGGCCGCCAGGCGATCGAGCATCCAGTGGTTCACCGCGAGATAGGTTTCCGCGTTCAGCACGCGGGGGCAGAACTCCCGCGAGACGTACGCCATCACGCGTTCGTGGCGGCGGCGCAGGGCCGGCAGGAGGTGCTCCTTGATGTCCTGGAAGCCGGTCGACAGCACCGCTTCGAACGCCCGCCGGGCGAACACGTAGATGCCCGTCGGCGTGGCGGCGCAGGGCCCGGGCCGCGCGCCGCGTGGCGTGTAGTGGACGACGGCCGTCAGCGCGGCGCCCGACGCGCGATGCGCGTCGATCACGTCCTGGAGCGCGAAATTCGGGATGACCGTCGCGTCGGCGACGACGAACGTGTCCGCGCTGTAGGCGAGCGCCGCGTCGCGGGCGCAGCCCGCGGGGCCGCGCGGCATCACATCCTCGGCGTGCGTCAGATGCAGGCCGACGCTCGATCCATCTCCCACCAGCCGTCCGACCTCGCGCGAGGCGGCGTTGGCGCACACGGTCGCGCGCGTCATGCCGCCCTCGCGCAGCCAGTGCAGCACGTGGGTGATGACGGGCAGCTGCGCCACGGGCAGCAGCGGGCGCGGCATCGACCCGGAGGGAATCCGCCCCATCGTCGGATAAGCCCCCGCGAGGACGACGCCGACGACATCGGATCCGGATGCGCGGGTCGCGTCGGGGGTCGGATATTCGAGCAGCGCGTTTGAGTCGGACACGGTCACGGTCCAAATAGCAAATGCCGAACCCCGCATTTTCCTGGCGGTCGCGCGGAGGGCCTGCGTCTTAAGCTGTTGATATGGATTGAGTTAGCTCGACAGGCCCTCGGGGCGCGTCGGCGGGCGTCACGTCTGGGGGAGACATAAGTCGCCGGATCGCGGATCACGATTTGGGGCGGGACGGTTCTGGCGGGCGACCAAACTGCCAGATTCGGTTGGACTTGCGCCTGTCCGTGGATTTCCGTGCAGCCGATCGCGCGTTTTGGCGTTGATCTCCGCGGCACAACAAGTTAACGTTGTTCCCCCCATGTCATTCAAGAGCGGTTTCCTTTGCGGGACGAGTGCCGCGATCCAGGCGCTGCAGGAAGACCTGGAAGACGCCGCGCGGTCCGACGCGAAGGTGTTGATCACGGGCGAGAGCGGCGTCGGCAAGGAACTCGCCGCCCGCACGGTGCACGCGTGCAGCCGCCGCAGCACCGCGCCCCTCGTCGCGCTGAATTCCGCCGGTGTCCCCGATACGCTCCTCGAATCCGAACTGTTCGGACACATGCGCGGCAGCTTCACCGGCGCCTATCGCGACAAGCTGGGCATCTTCGAGCTCGCGCGCGGCGGCACCGTCCTGCTGGACGAAGTCGGCGAGATGAGCCTGCGCATGCAGAGCCTCTTGCTGCGGTTTCTCGAGACCGGCGAAATCCAGCCCGTCGGCAGCGATCGGCCGCGGACGCGCGTCGACGTGCGCGTGATCGCGATGACCAATCGCCACCTCCTCGATCAGATCGCCGCGAAGGCGTTCCGCGAGGATCTCTACTACCGGCTCAACGTGATCCACGTCATCGTGCCGCCGCTTCGCGACCGCCGCGAGGACATCCCGGCGCTCGTCAACCAGTTCCTGCGCAGCGCGGTGCAGCAGTACGGCATCGAGTGCCCGCAAATCACCGACGAAGCGATGACGAACCTGATGGAGTACCACTGGCCGGGCAACGTGCGCGAGCTGAAGAACGTCATCGAGCGCTGCGTCGTCCGGGCGCGCGGCCGCTCGATCAGCGAAACCGCGCTCCCGGAAGAAGTGCGTTCGCGCCGGCCCGCCGCCGCGGCCGCCGCGTCGCAGCCCGCGCGCCGCTCGGTGGCCGAAATCGCGTTCGACCAGATGGTCAACCACCACGAGTCCTTCTGGTCGGTCGTCTACGAACCGTTCATGACCCGCGATCTGACGCGCGACGACGTGCGTCAGATTATCCGCATGGGCCTCGAGCGCACGCAGGGCAGCTACCGCGTGCTGCTCGGGCTGTTCAACATGCGGCCCGAGGACTACAAGCGGTTCCTGAGCTGCCTGGCGAAGTATCAATGCCGGCTGCAGTTCCAGCCGTTCCGCGTCGTCGCCAAGCCGGCCAAGGCCACGTCCGACGAGCCGGCCGACGCGGCGACCGATCGATCGCGCGCGATCATCTAGCGCGTTTCGTCGAATGGCGTTGCGGGCAGCCGGACAGGGCTGCCCGATCCCACCCGCTACGGCAGCAGCACCAGCAGCACAAACGACGACAGCACCTGCGACGACGTGAAGTTGCAGTGGCCGAAGGCGTTGACCGGCAGACCCACGAGCCGGCCGCGGCCCGTCGGGTGCACCTTGGCGCCGTAGAGCAGTTCGTGCGCGTACGGAATCACGTCGTCGCCGAAGGTGTGGAGCGTGACCATCGGGATCGTCAGCTGGCCCGACGTTTCGTAGGCGCCGAGCGCGGTCAGCGCGGCGGCGTCCGCCGTGTACCGCTGCACGAGCAGATTGAGCAGCAGGTCGTTGGTCGAACCGGTGTACCAGCGCGTCGTGTTGTCGTACGGATTGCCTCCGAGCTTCGCGGCCGCATCGTTCGTGGCGAAGACCGCGTACCACAGCACGTCGGTCATCGCGCGCGCCACGGTCGTCGGGTCGTTCGGATCGAACGCCACGTGCGCGATGCGCAGCACCGCCATGGCGTTCGCCGGATTCGCGTTGACCGCGGCGGTCACCGCCGGCAGGTACTGCGTGTCCCAGTTGGCGATGACGTTGGCGGGAACGCTCGTCGCGGGTCCGGGAATCACGCCGGGAAAGTACACGTCGAAGAGCGCGCGCAGGTCGCCCACGTAGTTGACCTGGGCGCGGAAGCTGCCGATCGGCCCGCACGTCGACAGCGCCCCGGTGAACAGCTGCGGCGTCCGCTCGGCGGCCAGCGCGGCGACGAGCCCGCCTTCGGAGACGCCCGTCAGATAGGTCTTGTTCGGCGCCTGGCCGGCGACGGCGGGGAAGCTGTCGACGAGCTCGTGGATGTCGTCGATCGCATGGAGCGCGGCGAGGCCGTTCTCGCGGTAGCTGGTCGTCGCGAACGCGAAGCCGAGCGACTGAACCAGGTTCGGCAGGTTCGTGCCGTCGGGCAGATCGAGATGGTAGAAGCCGATCGGCTCGTTGAACGCGACGTAGCCGTGGGCGAACACGACCAGGCTGCCGTTCCACCCCGAGCTCGGGATGCAGATCCGCGAGAGCGCGCCGCTCGGAAGCACGCCGTCCTGGCACGGGCCGGGAACGATGGCCGCTTCGGCGAGCGCCGGCAGCACCGACAGGGCGAGCGCCGCCACGAATACGCGCATTTTCATCTGCACAGGTTCCTCCGCGTCAGGCGGGACAACCGTCCACGAACTGGTGCCACAGCGCGAGCGTCTGCTCGTCGTTCTCGACCACTTCGGATCCGCACAGCAGCGTGGCGGACGGCTCCGCCGAGCGCGTCCAGACGGGATGGGCCTTCAACGACAAGCCGAACGTCGGCACGAAGACTTCGATGGTCGAGGGCAGCGAGCCGGGGTCGCCCTGCGGGAGCTCGACGCAGAAGCCGCCGTAGCTGATGTCGCGCAGCAGCGCGTCGCGATCGTTGACGCTCGCGCGCACCGCGCGCTCGACCTGCTTGCGCGGCCAGCGGCGCACGCGGTTGCCCGTCGCGGCGCCCGTCACGTGCGAGAGATACGAGATCGCATTCGTCAGCTGCGTCGTCGTGACCGGCTTGACGACGTAGGCGGCGCTCAGCTGCTTGGTCTCGAATTCGAGCGTCGGGTCGACGCTCTCGTGCGTGACGATGATGAGGACCTTGGGATGACGGCTGCGCGCGCGAAGCGCGAGATGGATGCCGTTGAATTCGCCGAGCCGCACGTCCGAGATCAGCAGCGACAGCGCCGGCGTGGTGAGGATCTGGCGGGTGGCGTCCTCGAACGTCGAAGCGGTCATCACGTCGTACGAGAGATCGGTCAACGTCCGCGCGGTCAGCGCGAGTTGAACCGGATCCGAATCGACGACGAGGGCGGCGGGACTCATGGGCGAGTCCCCGCGACGCGCGGCCGGTGCGGGCGACGGCTGCTGCTGTTGTGGTTCCCCTCGAGACGTTCCGACAACGGCAGCACTTTACCAACGGATCGCGGAATCGCATCCATCCTTGTGCATTTCATGTGAAACCGCGGGAAATGCGCCATGCGAAGAATGCTCAGATTGGCAGACAAAAGGCTGCCGGTTTGCATTCTGGATACCCCAATCCGATTTCCGACACCCGCGCCGACGGCAGGCCCGCCTGCGCGATCCCCGGGCGTCCGGTTCATTTTTGTAAGCCTATCTGTCACTTGGCGCCGCGTTCTCCCTGCTCGCGCTCCCGCGCTGGATCCGGCGAGCTCGGCAACAGGGGCAACGGCGATGCCACCGGTCGGACCGATATGTGACATCGCGGCCGGCAGATTCTATTCGTAGTTTTGCAGGCGGCGCCAGATCGCGTCGAACGACGTCCGGGGATTCCGCACGATCCAGATCGTCTGGCCGTTCTCGTACGACATGCAGTACTGGCAGCGCGTCGTTCCTGCCGGCGTCACCGACGCGAACCACTGCTGCAGGTCGGACGCCCGGTATCCGACGACGACCGCGACGCGCGAGGTCGGCGGCGGCCCCCAGATCCAGTAGGAGTTGTGGCCGCTCGAAGCGGGCGGCAGCCCGAGCTCGCGCCCGAGGACATCGACGGCGCCGGCTTCGCCGTAATTCCAGGCGAGGATCGCGACGCGGCCGCGCCGCTCGGCGGACGGTATCGTGTGATACACCTGCGCGACGTCGCGCGCGATCTCGGACCATCCGCTCATGTGCGCGAGGAACTCGGGGAGGGGACTCCCGCCGCGCCGCTCGTCGATCATCGCCGGACCGCCCGAGGCGAGCGTATACGCCGCGAGCCGCGGTTCCGAGAGGATCGGCGTCACGAGCGGCAGGACGAACGCCGCCTTCGCCACGATCGCCGCGCAGAGCCCGGCGCGCACGCCGCGCGGACCGGCGCGCGTCCAGCGCTCGATCGCCACGCCGCCGCCGGCCAGCAGCCACGTGTACGCCGGCGCGAGATACGCCGCCCGGCTCGTGTGGCTTGCGGCGAGCAGCGCGCAGACCGCGACCCATGTCCAGCCGAGCGCACGCACGCGGCGCCCGAGCGGCGAACCGAGATAGAACCAGAGGCCCGCGATCCACACCGGCGCGGCGACGGCCAGCATCCCGCCGAACTGCTCCTGGAAGAACGTCGGGATCGACTTGTACAGGAGCTTGTCCTCGGCGGCGTCCTTCATGAAGTGGAGCGTCGCCAGACCGTGGGTGAGCTGCCACGCGGCGTAGGGCAGCGCGAGGACGGATGCGATCGCGGCCGCGAGCCACGGCCCGCGCGTCCGCAGCTGTACGCGCGCGGGCGTCAGCAGCAGGCCGACGAAGATGCCCCCGGCGAGCCAGAGCGCGCTGATCTTGTTCTCGAACGCGAGGCCGACGAGCAGACCGAGCCACACCCACGACCGCGTGGTCCCCTCGCCGCGCAGGATCGGTATCACCATCCACGCGGCGCCGGCCCACGCGAGCACGTCGAGCGCGTTCATCGAATAGTAGGCGTCGAGCGCCAGGTAGAACGGCGCGGCGATCGCCGCCAGCATCGCGAGTGCGCTCGCGAACCGCCCGCCGCCGAGGCGCCGCGCCATCAATCCGACGAGGAGCACCGTCAGCGCGCCCGCAACCGCCGGCACGATCCGGATCGTCGTGACGGCGCTGCCGGCGAGCGCCTGGACGGCGGCGAGGATCAGGACGCTGAGCGCCGGGTGATCGACGTACCCGGCGGAGAGGTGGTTGACGCTGGCGAGGTAGTAGAGTTCGTCGCGATGGTAGCCGTAGCCGCCGCCCGCAAACAGATGGAGCGCCAGCTTGAGCAGCGGAAAGGCGGCGAGCAGGGCGATGTCGAGCGGCGCGAACCGCACCGCCGGCGCCGCGTCGCCGCGCCGCGCGGTGGGTGCGGCGCGGTCGTCGGCGAGGACGACGACCGCCGCGGCCCGCTCAGGGGTGCGCGGCGGACTCGGCGAGCTGCCGTCGGTAGTCTGCGCCCATCGCGGCTCGCAGCGCTCGGTCGTCATCGGGGTCATCGAGTTCGAAGATGTGCCCGTGCTCGCAGATCAGCACGCCGTCATCGGCTCGATCGCCGGCGTCGACGTGGAGGAACAACGGCGCGCCGCAGCCCGGACAGAACATGACGTGATGCTCGTCTGCCATTTCGATCCTCTTTCAAGAGCGACTCCGGGAGCGGAGGCAGCAACTCCGGTACCTGAGCGCCAGCCGCCATTCAGACCTGCGATCGCGAGGCCTGGCGAGGAAAGTCTCCGCGTAGCGGACCTTTCGTCGCCCGGACACTCGACTCCCGCGGGCGGTCCACACGCCGCGAGGCCCGCGTTTCGCGCCCGTTCGGACACGCGGCGGAACGCGAAGAATCAGCTCCGAGGCAGAAGAACGTCGGCTTCGGTGCCGACCATCCGGCGAGATCGACTGACTAAGGCAGACTTCCGAATATCAATTCTGGTACGACATTCGCTCGGATGCACATCGTCCGATCACGTGTAGTCCACTTCCGAGATTCCGAGGGGATCAATGGGACGGCATCCGCATCTGCTTCGTAAAGAGCCGGAGCACCTCGATCAGGGCGGCGATACGCCTCCGGCCGGCGTGACGACGGCCGACGCGGCGCCCGACCCATCGCCGGCCGACCAGCCGTCGTGGCTGGCCCGGTTTCGCGGCGCCGTCGCCGCGCCCGCGCGGCCCGAGCCGCCGCCTGCCGCCCGCGATGCGAATCCGCTCCTGCAGTTCGCGTCCGAGTCGGCGCCCGCGGCCACGCCGCCCGCGCCATCGGCCGGGACGCCGGCCGCGTCGCGGCCGGCCGCGCCGTCCCCAAAGGCGCAACGGTTCAGCTATCGCGGCGGCGCCGTCGCCGCCGGCGTCGTGTTGCTGCTCGGTGTCGCCGCCGTGCCGGTGGGCCGCGTCGCCGTGTCGCGCGGGCCGCTCGTCAACTGGTTCCGGCGCACGCCGCCGACCGCCACGCTGACCGTGCAGACGCAGCCCTCGGGCGCCGAGGTGCTCATCGACGGCAAGTCGATCGGCGTGTCGCCGCTCACGCTGCCGGTCGCCACCGGCGCGCACAGCATTTCGGCGCGCCTGGGCAAGGCGGAGCGCGTCGTTCCCTTCACGTTCGCGCCCGGCGCGCAGGTCGTGCAGTTCCTGCAGATCGATCAGCCGCCGGACGAAGCGGCCGCCGCGCGGCAGACCCGCATGTCGATCACGACCGATCCGCCCGGCGCTCGCGTCGAGATCGACGGGGCCGCTCGAGGCCGGTCGCCGCTCGCCGTTGCCGATCTCATGGCCGGGCCGCACCGCGTCTCCGTCGTCGGCGACGCCGGCTCCGCCGAACGCACCGTCGTCACGAGCGCCGAGAGCGCCGTCTCGGTCGTGTTCACGCTGTCGCACGCGCAGCCGGCCGACGGCTGGGCGGTAATCCAGGCGCCCTTCGACGTGCAGCTGCTCGAACACGGAGACGTGATCGGGACGAGCGGTGCCAAGGTGATGATGACCTCGGGTCCGCACCAACTCACGCTCCGCAACCAGCAGCTCGGCTACGAGGACGCACGAAAGATCGTCATCACGCCGGGCAAGACCCTCTCGCTTACCGTCGCCCCGCCGGCGACGACGCTCAGCCTCAACGCGCGGCCCTGGGCCGACGTGACGATCGACGGCGAGGCCGTCGGCCAGACGCCGCTGTCGAACGTCTCCATCGGCATCGGCGCGCACCAGGTCGTGTTCCGCCATCCGCAGTTCGGCGAGCGGCGCGAAACGATCGTCGTGACGCTGAAGGGACCGAACCGCGTCGCGGCGGACTTCACCAAACATTGATTTCGAGGCGGACATGAAAGCGGCAGTGTTCTTCGCGTGTGTGCTCGTCGCCGCAGCCGCCGCCCGGGCGGCCGACGAGGGGCTGGGAAAAGCCAAGGATCTCTACGCCGCGGCGGCGTACGACGACGCGCTGAGCGTCCTCGACGGGCTCGCCAAGTCGACGCCGCCCGAGATGGCCGGCATCGACGAGTACCGCGCGTTCTGTCTGTACGCGCTCGGCCGCACCAACGAAGCGGACGCGATCTTCGCGTCGCTGATGAAGCGCGATCCGGCGTTCCACATCGAGGAAGAGGATGCGTCGCCGCGCGTCGAGGCGGCGTTCGCGGCCGTGCGCAAGCGCGTGCTGCCGGATCTGATCCGCGATCAGTATCGCGCCGCGCGCGAGGCGCTGGCGAGCAAGTCCACCGATCTCGCCGAGGCGCGGCTGCTGCAGGCCAAGCAGATGCTGGCCGAGGCACGATCGGCCGGAGCGTGGAACGACACGCTGTCCGACCTGCAGATGCTCGTCGACGGCTTCCTCGACTTGAACGATGCGAAGACGGCGAAGGCGGCCGCGCCCGCGCAGCCGATGCCGTCGGGCGACGCCAGGCCTGCCGCCGCGAACACCGCGGCGCCGCGCGCGCCGCGCGAGTACGGTGTCGAAGAGAAGGACGTGACGCCGCCGATCCCGGTCCGCCACTCGGTGCCGCCGGTGCCCGCGTCGCTCTACTCGTTCCTGCAGCGCAAGAGCGCGCTCATCGAAATCCACATCGGCGAAACCGGCGCCGTGCAGCGCGTCGTCGTCCGGCGCTCGCTGTACCCGGCGTACGACGATCGGCTCGTCGAGGCGATCCAGGCGTGGCAGTACCGGCCGGCGGTGAAGGGGGGCGCGCCGGTCGCCTACGTCGCCTTCGTCGAGATCAGTGTCAACCCGTAGCCGCCGACGCCGCGTCTGAGCATGGCTCACACCGTCCCGATCGCCGGGTTCGTGCTGGGCCTCTGCGTGGGGCTGACGAGCATGGGCGGCGCCGCCTTGATGGCGCCGTTTCTCATCCTCGTCCTCGGCGTGCGGCCGGTCACGGCCGTCGGGACCGATCTCGCCTACGGCGCGATCACCAAGCTGATTGGCGCCGCCGTTCACTGGCACGAAGACACGATCGACTTCGACGTCGTGAAGCGTCTCGCCGTCGGCAGCGTGCCTGGCGGCGTCCTCGCGGCGCTCGCCGTCCGGTTCCTGCCGCTCCGCGGCTATCCGATCGACACGATCCTGCGCCAGGCGATCGGCATCGTGCTTCTGCTCGTCGCCACCGTGGTGTTCGGTCAACTGGCGATGTCGGACCGCGTGCGCAACCGACGCCACCGCGCGCGCTGGCTGCAGGGGGGCAGGATCACCGCGTTCGGCGCGCTGGCCGGCGTCGCGGTCGGTCTCAGCTCGATCGGCAGCGGGTCGCTGATCGCGCCGGTCCTGATGTTCGCGTATCCGCTCGCGCCCTCGCGCGCGGTCGGCACCGACTTGTTCCACGCCGCGATCCTCGTGACCGCGACCGCCGCGGTGCACGCCGCCAGCGGTTCGGTCGACTGGACGCTCGTGTCCGCACTGCTCGTCGGATCGCTGCCGGGCGTCGTGATCGGCAGCTGGCTCTCGCCGCGTTTGCCCATTCCCGTGCTCCGCTTCGGCCTCGCCAGCGTCCTGCTGACGTCGGGTCTCAAGCTGATCTGAACCTTCGTCGACGCCCCACGGATTTCGTCATCCGTGTCCCGTCGTGCGACACAACTGTGATGACGGAAAGAGCGTCCGCCCCGTAAACCGCACTTCCGTAAGCCGATAGCCGCCTCCGTCATTGGTCGGCGGTTTGCCTATTGGTGCTCGGCCATATGTACCGTCCCGCGGAAGACCGCGGCGCGATGCCGCCGTCGTTCGTCGTCGAACTCGCCGCGCTGCTGGCGCTCGGACCGCTGGCGGCGGCGGCCGTCAGCCTCGTCGCGGCGGCGGCCAAGCGGCGCGTCGCGAGCGGAATCGCGGCCGTCGCGGCCACCGCCGCCGCCGTGCTGGTGTACCAGGCGCTCGGCGGCACGGTCGCCGCGTTCGAGTGGCCGATCCAGGCGCTGCCGATTGCCGGCGCCGTGGCCGCGTATTGCCTGGTGCGCGTGGTGATCGCGCAGGTCCTGACGCCGATCGTCACGCGCCGGCCGATTCCGCGCGCGTGGCAGATGACGCTGTTGCGCGACAGCCCCACGTACTTCGTCGGCGCCGCGCTGGCGGTCACGATTGTCGAATTGATCGAGGCGCAGCTCTGGCCGGTGCTGGCGGTCGCCGCGGGACCGGTGTTCTTCGCCTTCCGCGCATACATCGACTACCTGACCCATGTCGAAGATTCGCATCGCCGCCGCGAGGTGATCGACGCGCTCGATCACGGTATCGCGGTGATCGATCGAAAAGGCCGCGTGACGCTCTGGGGCGACTCGGTCGAGCGCCTCGTCGGCGGCAGCCCCGCGCGCGTCGTCGGCCAGCCGCTGGTGAGCGCCGTGCCGGCGCTGCGCGGCACGGTGCTCGCGAAGGAGATCGACGCGTCGCTCGCGGACGCAAAGGCGCGGACCGTCCGGGTGATCATGAATCGGAACGGCGCGTCGCGGACGCTGGACGTCAAGATCGTCCCGATCGCCGACGGCGCGACGCTGCTGTGGCACGACCTGACGGAGCGCCTGCGGTCGGAGCAGGCGCTGAAGCGCGATACCGAGCGGTTGTCGCTGGCCGCCGACGGCGCGAACGACGGCCTGTGGGAATGGGACCTCAGGACCGACGAGCTCTACGTGTCGAGGCGCTGGCGGCGCATGCTCGGCCTCGATCCGGCCGGCAACACCATGCGCGTCAACGACTGGTTCACCCGGCTGCATCCCGAGGACGTGACGCCGCTGCAGGAGGCGCTGAAGGCGCTCGAGGCGGCCGAGACGGAGGAGATCGAATCGGAAGTGCGGCTCTCGCACGAGGACGGCTCGTACCGCGTGTTCCTCTGCCGCGCCGTCGGCGGAGGCAGCGGCCGCCGCCGGTCGCGGATCGCCGGCTCGCTCACCGACATCACCGATCGGATCAACGATCAGGAACGGCTGCGGACGGTCGGCTTCCGCGATCCGCTCACGGGACTCCGCAACCGCACGGACTTTCTCGACGTCCTCGGCCGCCGTCTCGCCGAGTACAAGCGGCGCACGTCGGGCGACGGGTTCGCGGTGTTGTACCTGGATCTCGACCGCTTCAAGGTGATCAACGACAGCCTCGGTCACCTGGCGGGCGACGAGCTGCTCATCGCCGTGTCGCGGCGGCTCGAGTCGTGTCTGCGGCAGGACGATGCGCTCGGGCGGCTCGGCGGGGACGAGTTCGCGGTGCTGCTGTCGACGGTCGGCGATCAATCGCAGGCGAACGTCATCGCGTTCCGCATCCAGGACGCGCTGCGCGCGCCGATCCCGGTCGGCGGACGCGAAGTTTTCACCTCGGCGAGCATCGGGATCGCCTTCGGCCACCGCGACTACGGCAGCCCCGACGAGATCATGCGAGACGCCGACACGGCGATGTACCACGCGAAGTCGAACGGGAAGGCGCGGCACGAGCTGTTCGACGCCGAGATGCACGCCCGCGCGCGCGATCGCCACGATCTCGAGAACGATCTGCGGCACGCGCTCAAGAGCGGCGACTTCGAGGTCCACTACCAGCCGATCGTGCAGTTGACGACCGGCATGTGCGTCGGATTCGAGTCGCTGGTGCGCTGGACGCGCAACGGCAAGCCGGTCTCGCCGGCGCTCTTCGTGCCGGTCCTCGAGGAGCTCGGCGTCATCGACGAGCTCGGCACGTGGGTCCTCGACACGGCGTGCCACACGTTCGCCGACTGGCAGCGCCGATATCCGCAGGCCGGCCTCAACTGCATCACCGTCAACGCGTCGAGCCGGCAGCTGACCGATCAGAACTTCCCGTTCCTCGTCCACGAAGCGGTGCGGAAGTCCGGGCTGCGCGTGTCCGATCTCCGCATCGAGGTGACCGAAACCGCCCTGATGGACAATCCGCAGGCCGCCGCGCAGGTGCTGAGCGAGCTGCGCGACTACGGCGTGAAAATCTACCTCGACGACTTCGGCACCGGGTGCTCCTCGCTGAGCCATCTGCACAAGCTGCCGGTCGACGCGCTGAAGATCGATCGCTCGTTCGTGATGAGCCTGCTGCTGCCGGATCGGCCGGCGATCGTCGAGAGCATCCTGGCGCTCGCGCACACGTTGAAGACGAGCGTCGTCGCCGAAGGGATCGAGAGCGAGATCCAGGCGCGCGAGCTCGAGCGTCTCGGCTGCACGCACGCGCAGGGCTATCTGTTTTCGCGCCCGCTCGCGCCGCACGCGGCCGAGGGCGTCATCGCGTCCAACCAGCCGCTCGGGCCGAAGGCGAAAGAGCTCGCCGACCGCGGCGAGTTCCGTCAGCCCTGGGCGGACGTCGAACCGGTCGGGGTCGCCGCGGGCCCGTCGGCCGCAACCCTCCTGAGCAAAGCGCCGACGATCTCCTGAGGACAATCGCAGCCGAGCGAGGCTGCGCCGCATCCCGGCCCCGGTTTTGTGACAATAGCCGGCATGGCGCGGACGGACGCGGTCGTCGTCGGATCCGGTCCCAACGGGCTCGCGGCGGCGATCGTGCTGGCGCGCGCCGGCCGGTCGGTGACGGTCTACGAGGCGCAGCCCGCAATCGGCGGCGGCGTCCGGTCGGGCGAGCTGACGCGGCCCGGGTTCACGCACGATCTCTGCTCGGCGGTGCATCCGTTCGCGGTGGCGTCGCCGTTCTTTCGCACGCTGCCGCTCGGCGAATACGGGCTGGAATGGATTCAGCCGCCGTTGCCGCTGGCGCATCCATTCGACGATGGCACCGCGGCCGTCGTGGCGCGATCGATTGACGTCACCGCGTCGGCGCTCGGTCCTGACGCCGGGGCGTACCGCGCGCTCTTCACGCCGATCGCCAAGGACTGGCCGCGGCTCGAATCGGCGATCCTCGGCCCGCTGCGGATGCCGCGGCATCCATTCGCGCTCGCACGGTTCGGGATCGATGCGCTCCGGTCGGCCGCGTCGCTCGCGCGGCGGACGTTCTCGGGACGCGACGCGCGTGCGCTCGTCGCCGGCATCGCCGCGCACGGCATGCTGCCGCTCGATCGGCGTCCGTCCGGCGGCATCGCCCTCGTGCTCGCCGCGATGGCGCACGTCGCCGGCTGGCCGATCCCGCGCGGCGGCGCTCAGGCGATTGCGGACGCGATGGCCGCGTATCTCCGATCGCTCGGCGGGGCGGTGGTCACGGGCGCGCGAATCGACTCCATCGACGATCTGCCGCCGGCGCGCGCGGTGCTGTGCGACCTCTCGCCGCGGCCGTTCCTTCGCCTCGCGGGTCACCGCCTTCCGGCCGGCTACCGCCGGCGGCTCGAGCGCTTCCGCTACGGCATGGGCGCGTTCAAGGTGGACTGGGCGCTCGACGCGCCCATCCCGTGGCGTGCTCCCGCGTGCGCGCGCGCCGCGACGGTGCACGTCGGCGGGACGTTCGACGAGATCGCCGCGTCGGAGCGCGACGCGTGGAGCGGCCGCATCAGCGATCGACCGTTCGTCCTCCTGACGCAGCCGTCGCTGTTCGATGCGACGCGCGCGCCGGCCGGCAAGCACACCGCCTGGGCGTACTGTCACGTGCCGCACGGCTCGACCGTCGACATGCTCGATCGGATCGAAGCGCAGATCGAGCGGTTCGCGCCCGGCTTCCGCGGCCGCGTCCTCGCGCGCGCGGTGACGACGCCGGCCGATCTCGAGCGCCGCAACGCGAACCTGGTGGGCGGCGACATCGCGATGGGCGTGACCGATCTCGCCCAGTTGTTCGCGCGCCCGACGTGGCGCCGGTACTCGACGCCGCTGCGCGGCGTGTATCTCTGCTCGGCGTCGACGCCGCCGGGCGTCGGCGTGCACGGGATGTGCGGCTACTGGGCGGCGCAGCGCGCGCTGCACGAGACGCTGGATTGACGCGACGCGCCGCAGGCGGTCAGCGGGCCTTGACCGTTTCGCGCTGGACCGGCTGTTCGTGCTGCAGGAACTCGTGCGCGAGCGCCTGCAGGCGGTCGCCGATCGCGGCGCCGTCGAGGTCGCCGAACTTGGCGCGGAAGGCGTTCATCGGCACCACCGCCTTGGCCATCGCGCGGTGGCCGCCCGCGCTGCCGACGTCGGAGAAGTAGCGGCGCACGAACTCGCCCGCGTTCTTCATGTAGCCGAGGTTGCGCACCGAGATGATCAGCGACTCGCCGACGATCCCGGAGATGATCGTCCACTTGACGTCTTCGACCTGCAGGAAGAAGTCGGCGACGTACGGGATGAAGTCCTCGCGCGGCGTCTGGCCGAGGAACGCGCAGAAGACCTGATCGGCGAGCCGGCCGCCGCGATACGCGTTCATGACGTATTCGAGCCGCTCGAGCGTGATCTCGGCGCCTTCCATCTTCCGGATCATCGCGGCGTCGGCCAGCGGATACAGGTACGAGAAGGCTTCGAGGTCGACGCGGTTGGTCTGGCGGTTGAAGAACAGCGTGTCGGACTTGATCGCGTAGAGCATCGCCGTGGCGGTCCGCTCCGAGATGTTCACGTCCACGGCCCGGAGGTGCTCGGTGAGGATCGTCGAGGTCGATCCGTAGTCGGGGCGGATGTCCTTGAAGACGGCGGTGTAGCCGGTCTGCTCCGGGTGATGGTCGATCACCAGATCGACGCGATCGATGAGGCCGCCGAAGTAGTGCGGCTGCACGTCGACCATCGCAATCCGCTCGAACTCCTTCAGCGCGTCGGGCGTGACCGCCTCGATGTGGATGTCGAGGAGGTTCAGCATCCGGAGGTTCTCGGGCCGCGTGACGCCGTGGATCGCCCCGATGATGGCGGTCGTCTTCGTGCGCCGCAGCACGTTGCGCAGCGCGAGGCCGCTCGCGATCGCGTCGGGGTCGGGATCGTTGTGCAGCATGATCAGCACGCGATCCGCGTCGGCCAGGTAGCGCTGGTACTGCTGCACGCGCGCCCGCGTCAGCGATCGGCTGAACTCGGTCAGCAGCGGGCCGCCGAACAGCTCCGACATCGAGAGGTAGACGACGTCGGGGAACTCGTCGCGGAATTCCTCGGCGCGCTTGCCGGTCGGCGACGCGCCGATGCCGAGCACGTAGACGAGCGCGCCGCCGGCGTCGCGCACCGCTTCGAGAATGCGCTTGGGGCTGCGCCGCCCGTTGTCTTCGACGATGACGCAGGTGCTCGGACCGAGGTCGGCCTTCACCCAGGTGTCGGTGCGCCGCGGGTCGCCGGCGACGACGGTGACGTCGGCCTCGTGCAAACGTCGAGCAAGCGGTCGGTTCTCGACGATGAACTCGACTTCGAAACCGGGCAGCAGGATTTCGTCGAGCATCCTGATGACCAGTTCGTCCTGACAGACGGCCAGACACCGCACGTGGGTACCAACTGACGATTATACGCTCCACCTCAGCGCCAGGCTCTAGCCGCGAGCCCCCGCCCCCGGGTACTATGGGAGGTTCCATGCCCTCGGTTTACGACCGCTTCTCGCTCGTGTCCGATTTCGGGCTCGCCGGAGACCAGGAGCGCGCGATCGGCGAGCTGACCGAAGGGCTGAACCGGGGCGACACGCACCAGACGCTGCTCGGCGTCACCGGATCGGGGAAGACCTTCACGATGGCGCAGACGATCGCGCGCGTGAACCGCCCGACGCTCGTAATGGTGCACAACAAGACGCTCGCCGCGCAGCTGTTCCAGGAGTTCCGCCGGTTCTTTCCCGACAACGCGGTCGAGTACTTCGTCAGCTACTACGACTACTATCAGCCGGAGGCGTACGTCCCCGCCACCGACTCCTACATCGAGAAGGAAGCGACGATCAACGACGAGATCGACCGCATGCGGCTCTCCGCCACGCGCTCGCTCTTCGAGCGCCGCGACGTCATCATCGTCGCGAGCGTGTCGTGCATCTACGGCCTCGGATCGCCCGAGGCGTACTACGGCATGCTGCTGCCGCTCGAGCGCGGGCAGCGGATCGGCCGCGAGCAGGTGCTGCGGAAGCTCGTCGAGATCCAGTACGAGCGCAACGATCACGATTTCGCGCGCGGGACGTTCCGCGTGCGCGGCGACGTCATCGAGGTGATCCCGTCCTACGAGGAGCAGGGGCTCCGCATCGAGTTGTTCGGCGACGAGGTGGACGAGCTGACCTCGTTCGATCCGCTGACCGGCAAGACGATTCGCAAGCACGACAAGATCGCCGTCTACCCGAAGTCGCACTTCGTCGCGCCGCGCGAGCGGACGCGCCGCGCCGTCGAGACGATCAAGGAGGAGCTCGGCTGGCGCCGCGCGCAGCTCGAATCGGAGGGCCGGCTGCTCGAGGCGCAGCGCCTGCACCAGCGGACGATGTTCGACCTCGAGATGATCCGCGAGATCGGCTACTGCCACGGCATCGAGAACTACGCGCGGCATCTCACCGGCCGGGCGCCGGGCGAGCCGCCGCCGACCCTGCTCGACTACCTGCCGGAGGACGCGCTCGTCATCATCGACGAGAGCCACCAGACGGTCCCCCAGATCCGCGGCATGTATCACGGCGATCGCTCGCGCAAGGAGGTTCTCGTCGCGTACGGGTTCCGGCTGCCGTCCGCCCTCGACAACCGGCCGCTCAGCTTCGACGAGTGGGAACATCGCGTCAAGCAGGTGATCTTCGTCTCGGCCACGCCTGGACCGTACGAGCTGCAGAAATCGCATGGGGTGGTCGTGGAGCAGATCATCCGGCCGACCGGCCTCATCGACCCGCCGATCGACGTCCGGCCGGTGAAGGGCCAGGTCGACGACCTGCTGAAGGAAATCCGCGACCGCGTGGAGCGCCGCGAGCGCGTCCTGGTGACGACGCTGACCAAGCGGATGGCCGAGGACCTGACGTCCTACTACCAGGAGCTCGGCGTCAAGGTGCGCTACCTGCACTCGGACATCGAGACGCTCGAGCGCGTCCAGATCCTGCGCGATCTCCGCCGCGGCGAATTCGACGTCCTGGTCGGCATCAACCTGCTGCG
>DASRGT010000035.1:0-14622 GCA_035650895.1 Vicinamibacterales bacterium | reverse complement strand
GGACCAGCCGATCTTTCCGACGACGGGCGCCCGGTTGACGGCGTCGCTGGATCTCGCGGGGCTCGGGGGAAACACGAACTTCTATCACCCGACGTTCGAGGCGGTGAAGTACTGGAAGCAGGCGAACCGGTTGACGCTCGGCCTGCGCGGCCAGGCGATGTTCATCCACAACTTCAGCGGCAATTCCGAGATTCCGATTTTCGAGAAGCTGTTCCTCGGCGGCGAGTACAGCGTCCGCGGCTTCGACATCCGCAGCATCGGTCCGTCCGACCCGGCCACGGGGCTCGTGCTGGGCGGCAACAAATCGCTGCTCTTCAACGCGGAGGAGCAGATCACGATTGCCGGGCCCGTGCGGCTGATCTTCTTCTACGACGCCGGCCAGGTGCAGCCCGGGCCGGAGATCCACGGCGCGCCGGCGTTCGTGCCCGACGGCGGCTCTCTCGCGGCGACGGTGGTTCCGGGGAAGAACTTCGACTGGCAGGATTTCAAGACCTCGACCGGCGCCGAGATCCGGTTTTTCATGCCGGTGCTGAACGTGCCGTTCCGGCTGATCTTCGCGTACAACCCGCAGCGGAACGGCGTGCTGGACAACACCCTGCAGCCGCAGAGCGCGTTCCAGTTCCGGTTCGCGGTCGGCTCGACGTTCTAGCCGGATGTGGTGTAGAATCAAGAACTTCCATCGCTCACGAAAGGACTGTTCGTAATGAAAGTGCTTGTTTCTGTCGCGTCGCTCTCTCTCGCGTTGGGCGCCGCCCCAGTGTTCGCGCAAGCCACTGCGCAGCCGAAGCCGGCCCAGCCCGCTCCGCCGCCGGCCGCACAGGCGCCCGCGCCCGCCCCGGCTCCCGCGGCGCAGCCGCCGGCGCCGTTTCCCGCCGGAGCGAAGATCGCGTTCTTCGATCCGCGCATCGTCTTCCAGAGCTCCAAGGAAGGGCAGGCCGGGCTGGCACGCGTGAAGGCGCTGACCGACAAGAAGCAGACGGAGAACAACGACCGGCAGAAGAAGCTGCAGGCCGACCAGCAGAAGCTGCAGACCAGCGGCAGCATGCTGAGCGATGCGGCGAAGGCGCAGCTCGAGAAGGACATCGAGAAGCAGCAGGTCGACATGCAGCGCTTCCAGCAGGATGCGCAGGCCGAGATCAACGAGATCCAGCAGGAAGTGCAGAACGAGTTCGTGAAGAAGCTCCAGCCGATCGTCGACAAGATCGCGGCGGAGAAGGGGCTGCACCTCCTGTTCAACTCGGCGGAAGCGGGTCTCGCGTGGGCCGCCCCGGGCCTCGATTTGACGCCCGAAGTGATCAAGGCGATCGACGGCCCCAAGACCGCTCCCGCGGCTCCGGGCAAGCAGTAGATCCGAACGGGTGAGGGCCGAGGGCCGATCGGCAAGGGTGCGTTACAATTTGCCCTCGGCCCCTGGCCTTCAGCCCTGATGCCCGTTTCTCCCATCGACATCCCTCTTGTTCTCGACCGCCTGAACTACCGCTACCCGTCCGTGCTGGTGGATGCGATCACCGAGCACGACGCCGGGAAGCGGCTCGTCGCGATCAAGAACGTCACGGTCAACGAAGAGTTCTTCCAGGGACATTTCCCCGGCGCGCCGCTGCTGCCGGCGGTGCTGATGCTCGAATCGCTGACGCAGGTCGCGTCGCTGCTGCTGCTCTATCGCGACGGCGCGTCGCCGAGCACCCGCGTGTCGCTGCGCGGCGTCAACGACGCGAAGTTCCGGCGGCAGGTGGTCCCCGGGGATCGGCTCCGCCTCGAGATCTCGATCGGGCGTCGCCGCACGTCGCTCGCGCGCGCGCAGGCCGCCGCCTACGTCGGCGATCAGGTGGTGGCCGAGGCGGAGCTGCTGCTGCGGCTGCAGACCGACGGCGCGGCGATCGACCCGACGGCGATCGTCCATCCCTCCGCGACGATCGGCCCGGGCACCACGGTCGGGGCCTTCGCCACGATCGGGCCGAACGTGGTCCTCGGTGCGAACTGCCGGATCGGCGCGTCGGCGGTGATCGACGGCTGGACCGAGATCGGCGACGACACGCAGATCTATCCGTTCGGATCGATCGGCCTCGAGCCGCAGGACCTGAAGTACAAGGGGGAGCCGACGCGGCTCGTCATCGGCAAGCGGAACATCTTCCGCGAGTTCGTCACGATCAACCGCGGCACCCGGGGCGGCGGCGGCGTGACGACGATCGGCGACCGGAACCTGTTCATGGCGTACGTGCACGTCGCGCACGACTGCCATGTCGGGAGCGACATCATCTTCGGTCCGCAGGCGATGCTCGGCGGGCACGTCACGATCGAGGACTACGCGAACATCAGCGCGGCGTCCGCGGTCCATCAGTTCTGCCGGGTCGGCCGGCACGCCTTCGTCGGCGGCTACTCGGTCATCACGAAGGATGCGCTGCCGTACGCGAAGACGGTCGGCAGCCGGCCCGCGCGCGTGTTCGGCGCCAACTCGATCGGCCTCTCGCGCCGCGGCATGCCGCCCGAAACGATCGACAAGCTGAAGCGCACCTTCCGGTACCTGCTCCAGTCGAAGCTGAACACGACGCGGGCGCTCGAGAAGATCGAGAAGGACCGCTCGCTGGCGTGCGCCGAAGTGCAGCACATGATCGACTTCATCCGCACGTCGCAGCGCGGCGTCATCCTCCGGCGGCCCAGCCGCCGCGCCGAAGAGGTGATGGCGGATGAATAGCGCAGTGGCATGCGCCTAGGCCTCATCGCGGGCAACGGCCGCTTTCCGTTTCTCGTGCTCGACGCGGCGCGCGGCGCCGGTCACGACGTCACCGTCATCGCGCTGAAGGAAGAAACGTTCCCCGAACTGGCCGACGCGGCCGCCCATGCGCCGGCGGCGCCGCTGCACTGGATCTCGATCGGCCAGCTCGGCGCCTGCGTGCGCCATCTGCGCGACGCCGGCTGCTCGCACGCCGTCATGGCGGGGCAGGTGAAGCACACGAAGCTGTTCGACGTCCGGCCCGACCTGCTCCTCGGAAAAGTGCTGCTGCGCCTCGCGGCGAAGAACACCGATTCGATCGTCTCGGGCGTCGCCGACGTGCTGCGCGACGAAGGCATCGAGCTGCTCGACTCGACGGCGTTCCTGCAGCCGCTGATGGCGCGCGCCGGCACGCTGACGCGGCGCGAGCCCGACGTGGACGAGCGGCGCGATCTCGAGGTCGCCTACCGCGTCGCCGACGCGATCGCCGGGCTCGACGTCGGGCAGGCGATCGCCGTCAAGAGCGGCGCCGTGGTCGCCGTGGAGGCGATGGAAGGGACCGACGCGATGATCGCCCGCGCCGGGCAGCTCGCCGGCGCCGGCGTGCGGATCGTCAAGGTGGCGAAGCCGAACCAGGACATGCGCTTCGACGTGCCGGTGGTCGGCGTGTCGACGGTGGAGGCGATGCGGGCGGCGGGGGCGACGCTGCTGTCGGTGGACGCCGGCAAGACGCTGATGATCGACGGCGACGCGATCGTCCGCGCCGCCGACGCGGCGGGCATCAGCGTCGTCGGACGGGCGCGGCCGCGCGAATGACGTCGACGCTGCGCGTCGCCGCGATCGGCGTCGGCCATCTCGGCCGTCACCACGCGCGGATTTTGTCGGGCCTGCCGGGCGTGGAGCTCGTCGCCGTCTGCGACACCAACCGCGCGCGCGCCGACGACATCGCCGCCGCGCACGGCACACGCGCCGTCTACGATGCCCGCGAACTGGCGGGTGCCGTCGACGCGGTGACCGTTGCGGTGCCGACCGAACGGCATGCCGCCGTCGCGTGCCCGTTTCTCGAGTCGCGCGTCCCCGCGCTCGTGGAGAAGCCGCTCGCGCGCAACCTCGCCGAAGCCGACGCGATGATCGCCGCGGCGCAGCGAGCGGGCGCGCTCCTGGCCGTCGGCCACACCGAGCGGTTCAACCCCGCGCTCGACGCGGCGCGCGCGCTGCTGACCGATCCGCGGTTCATCGAAGTGCATCGTCTCGGGACCTTTCCCGAGCGCAGCCTCGACATCGACGTCGTCTTCGATGTGATGATCCACGACCTCGACGTCGTGCTGTCGTTGATCGACGCGGAGGTCGCCTCGATCGACGCCGTCGGCGTGCCGGTGCTGACCGGGCGCGTCGACATCGCCAACGCGCGCCTGCGATTCGCGAACGGCTGCATCGCCAACCTGACGGCGAGCCGCATCAGCCGCGACCGCGTGCGCAAGATCCGCTTCTTCCAGCCGTCGGCCTACGTGTCGATCGACTACGCCGCGCAGAAGGTGGAGCAGTACCGGCTGGTCAACGCGAGCGGGCCCGCCGATCCCGCTCGGGGCCGGCCGATGCCGTCGATCGAGGGCGGCGACGTGCCGGTCGCGGGTGAGGAGCCGCTGCAGCGCGAGCTCGCCGACTTCGTCGCCGCGATCCGCGATCGGCGCCCGCCGCGCGTCGACGGCGCGCAGGGCCGGCGTGCGCTCGCGTTGGCGCAGGCGATAACCGATAGAATGTCGGCGACGTCGTAGACCCGACGCTGACGAACACATGTATTCCGATCTCGACGGCTTTCTCTCGGACCTCGATCGCCGCGCGCTCCTCGCGCGCGTCAAGGAGCCCGTCGGTCCCGACCTCGAGATCGCCGCCGTCACCGATCGCGCCTGCAAAGAGCCGGGCGGCGGACCCGCGCTGCTCTTCGAGCAGCCGGTCGGCCACGACATCCCGGTCGCCTCCAACGTGTACGGCTCGATGGAACGCATGTGCCTCGCGCTCGGCGTGAGGACGCTGGACGATCTCGCGTCGGAGATCGACGCGCTGGTGACGCCGCAGATGCCGGAAGGCATCATGGACGCGCTGAAGATGCTCCCGATGGTCGGCCGGCTCCGCGACCTGATGCCGAAGACGGTGAAGGACGCGCCCTGCCAGGAAATCGTGGACAGGAACGCGACGCTCGACACGCTGCCGATCCTGAAATGCTGGCCCGACGACGGCGGCAGGTACATCACCTTCCCGCTGGTCTTCACCCGCGACCCCGAGACCGGCATGCGGAACATCGGCACCTACCGCATGCAGGTGTTCGACGGGCGCACCACCGGCATGCACTGGCAGCGCCACAAGGGCGGAGCGCAGCACTACCGCGTCGCCGAGCGCCTCGGGCGCCGCCTCGACGTGGCGGTCGCCCTCAGCGCCGAGCCGGTACTGCCGTACTGCGCGACGGCGCCGATGCCCGAAGGGCTCGACGAGCTGCTGCTCGGCGGCTTTCTCTCACGCAAACGCATCGAGCTCGTGAAGTGCGTCAGCGTCGATCTCGAAGTCCCCGCGAGCGCGCACATCGTGCTCGAGGGATACGTGGAACCGGGCGAACGGCGCCGCGAGGGCCCCTTCGGCGATCACACGGGGCTGTACTCGCAGCCGGACGACTTCCCGGTCTTCCACCTCACCTGCATCACGCGACGCCGGAAGCCGACGTACCTGACGACCGTGGTCGGCGTGCCGCCGATGGAGGACTTCTATCTCGGCCTCGCCAGCGAGCGGATCTTCCTCCCGATGATCAGGAAGACGCTCCCGGAGATCGTGGACATGCACTTCCCGGCCGAGGGCATCTTCCACAACCTGGTGATCGTGTCGATCGACAAGCGGTACCCCGGCCACGCGCGCAAGATCATGAACGCCTTCTGGGGCCTCGGCCAGCTGATGTTCAGCAAGACCATCGTCGTCGTCGACAAGGACGTCGACGTGCACAACGTGAGTCAGGTCGCGTGGATCGTCGGCACGCACTACGATCCGCTGCGCGACGTCCAGATGACGAAGGGCCCCGTCGACGACCTGGACGATGCGGCGGATCTGCCGGCGTACGGCGGCAAGATGGGGATCGACGCGACGAAGAAGTGGGCGAGCGAGGGGTACACGCGGTCGTGGCCGGCGCGCGTCGCGACGACCGAAGCGGCCGGCCGCCGCGCCGCCGACATCCTCGCGCGGCTGCGGCGTTAGCGCTTCCGGGATCGCTGCGGCGCGCGGCCCGAGGACCGCCGGCTGCGCGCCGCGGATCGGTCGCCGCGGTCGGCCGCCTGCGACTCGGCCGTCCGTCCGCCGCCGCTGCCGGGCATCACGCGACGGCTCACGCGTCCGACCGTCGCCCCGAGCCACTCGGCGCCCTTCTCCAGCATCCCCATCGCCGACGCGCGCTCGTGCCACTCGCGGGCCGCCTGCTTGTTGACGCCGCCTTCGGCGATCGACGTCAGCTTCTTGTCGGCGTTCTTCTCGTCGCGGAGGTTCTGATCGAGCAGCTGCGCCACTTTCTTTTCGCCGAGGACGTTCGCGTAGGTCCGGACGGTGCCGTAGCTCGCGATCTCGTAGTGCTCCACCTTCTGCGCCGCCGTGATCAACATCGCGTCGAGCAGCGCGCCCGGATCGCCGCTCGACATCAGCTCCTGGCCTTCGTCGAGCAGCCCCTTCATCGCGTCGCAGGTCTTGCCGCTGGCATCTTCTCCGAGCGCCTTCAGCGCCTGGCCGACGCGGCGTTCGTGCGTCTTGGTCTCCGCGAGGTGCCGCCGAAACGCCGACTGCAGCTCTTTGCGCGACGCGCGCTCCGCCATCATCGGCAGCGCTTCGATGAGCTGCTGCTCGGCGTTCAACAAATCATTCAGTTCTTCGACGAGGTGTTCACGGAGTGACGCGACAGATGCCATGTCTGGACCTCCCGGGCGTTTTGTGCACAATGGATGCCACCGCATCATGACCAGACCGACATTCGCCGCCGTTGCCCTGGCCGCCGTCGCCGTGCCGCTGCTGCACTCGCAGGCGCCGCCGCGGACGCAGCACACGTTCACGCAAATCGCGCCGGGCGTCTACAGCGCGGTCGCGCCGCCGTCCTTGAACGGCGGATCGAATTCGGCCGTCATCGTCAATCGAGACGAGGTGATGGTGGTGGATTCGCACATGACGCCCGAAGCCGGCCGGGTGCTGCTGCAGGAAATCAAAACGCTGACCGACAGGCCGGTGCGCTTTCTGGTCAACACGCACTTCCACTACGACCACACCGACGGCAACCAGGCGTTCGCGCCGGCGATCGACATCATCGGCCACGAATACACGCGCAGCCGGTTGACGGCCCCGAACTACACGACGACCGGGATGCTGGGCAGCCTGCTGGCGAGCGCGAACCCGCTCGCCGCCAGCCTCAAGGCGCTCGTGCCCACGGCGCCGAACGTCACCTTGAGCGACCACATGACGCTCTGGCGCGGCGATCGCGAAATCCGCCTGCTGTATCTCGGGCGCGGCCACACCGGGGGCGACGTCGTCGTCTATCTGCCGAAGGAGCGGGTGGTGTGCACGGGCGATCTCCTCGTCCACGACATCGCCAACCTGATCGATGGCTTCGTCGACGTCTGGCCCGATGCGCTCGAGAAGCTGAAGGCGCTCGATTTCGCCAACGTCATCCCCGGACACGGCGATCCGTTCACGGGCAAGGAGCGCATCGACTGGTTCCAGGCGTATCTGCGCGACCTGTGGACGCAGGCGACGGCGCTGCACGACCGCGGGGTGTCGGCGGCCGACGCGGCGAAGCAAGTGGACCTCACGAGCCACAAAGTCCACTACCCGGGGATCGCCGGCCCTGGCGTAAATCCGGCATACATGGCCCGGGTCTACGAAGTGATTGAAAAGCGCGCGCAATAACCCGATCGGCCGGCCGTTTGCATCGCTCAGGTGGCATGGCTACCACCACCGCAACGAACGGCTTCGTCATGCGGCTCATCGGCGCCATCTCGCTCGACCCGCCCATCTACGAGGAAGTCGAAGCCGACCGGTCGGCCAACGGACAGGCGCTGGCGGTCGTGCTGCTGTCGAGCCTCGCGACCGGCATCGGCGCGCGCGGGTTCGGCGAGGTCACGCTCGGCGCCGTCCTGTTCTTCACGATGGTCGCCATCCTGGGCTGGATGGCCTGGGCGCTGGTCGCCTTCGAGGTCGGCTACCGCGTGATGCCGCAGCCGCAGACGCGCGCCGACGTCGGCGAGCTGCTGCGCACGACCGGGTTCGCCACGACGCCCGGCCTGTTCCGCCTCTTCGGCGTGATGCCGGGGGCGACGCTGCCGGTGTTCGTCGCGACGTCGGTGTGGATGCTGATCGCGATGGTCGTCGCCGTGCGCCAGTCGCTCGATTACACGAGCACGGCGCGCGCGGTCGCCGTCTGCGTCCTGGGATGGGGGCTGGCGCTGGCGATCTTCGTCGTGATGGGCCTCCTGTTCGGGCCCACGGTGTCCTGACCGAGAGTTCATAGCTTTTTCACACGCCAGCCGTCTAAACTCGGAAGACGGTATGCACAAACTGCGTGTGGCCGCGATCGTCGCGGCGCTCGGCGGCAGCCTTGCCGCTCAAACCCTGGGCCTCCAGCCCTCGGCGTCATCCAAGCTCTCGACGGTGCTCGCGGATCTCGTGGCGGCGCAATCGGCGAGGACGGCGCGCCTCACCACCGAGCAGATGCCGTCCTCGGTCCGCGACGCGGTCCACGGCGGCCTGCTCCGCATCAACGCCGACAACGAGGTCCAGGTCTACATCCTCGTCCCGGCCGTCACCGACGCCCTCGTCGCGCAGCTGGAATCGGCCGGCGCGACGATCGAGATCGCCGACGTCGCCGCGCGGCGCGTGCAGGCGCGGGTGCCGGTGTCGAAGCTCCTCGACGTCGCGCAGCTCGCCGGCGTCGACGCCGTCCGGACGCCGACCTACGCGCGCCATCGCAGCGGCAACTTCACCACCGAGGGCGACGCCATCCTGCATGCCGACGCCGCGCGCGCCGACTACCTGGTCGACGGCACCAACGTGCGCGTCGGCGTCGTCTCCGACGGCCTGAAGGGCGTGTTCGCGACCGGCTGCACGACGTGCGCCGGCGTGGACGGCGGCCCGATTTCGACCGGCGATCTGCCGGGCGCGACCGGGACGCGGAACGCCGGCGGCGTGCTGACCACCACGAGCGGCGCCATCATCGGCCGCTCGTTCCAGGCGAACGGCGACCTCGAGGGGCTGCCGCCGGCGGGATCGGCGTGCGGCTTCGCCGGCGCCGGCGGCGAGGGGACCGCGCTGCTCGAGATCGTCCACGACCTCGCGCCCGGCGCGAAGCTGGCGTTCGCGAACGCCGACACCGATCTCGCGTTCAGCCAGGCGGTGAACTTCCTCGCCGCGTCGAACGACGTCGTGCTCGACGACATCGGCTTCTACGGCGAGCCGTACGACGGCACCAGCGCCGTGTCGCGCAACACGGCGGCCGCGCTGAACAACAACGCCTTTCCGATCCGCGCCTACGTGACGTCGGTCGGCAACGACGCCGACGAACACTATTACGAGACGTACGTCGACTCGAACGTCGACGGCACCAGCATCAGCGGCATCGCCGCCAGCGGACACCTGCACCTGTTCCAGCGCACCGGCGACACCACGGACGTCCTCGGTCTGGGCTCCCAGCCGTACAACGTGATCTCGCTCCCGGCGAACGGCGAGGTCGCGATCTTCCTCACCTGGAACGATCCGTTCGGCGGATCCGCCAACAACTACGATCTCTATCTCGTCCGCCAGAGCACCGGGGCCGTGGTCGCCAGCAGCCGCAACCTGCAGTCCGGACGCCAGGACCCGGTCGAATCGATCGACTTCGTCAACACCGGCGCCGCCGATCGCTTCCGGATCGTCGTGCAGAACGTCAACAACGCGGCGCAGCCGCGGACGCTGAACCTGTTCTCGTTCGAGCCCGAGTGTGCGACGGGCGGGCCGCAGCTCCTCGCGCCGCCGCGGCACGAGCGGCTCAACTACAACACGCCGGCGCACAGCGTGTCGGCGCAGTCCGACGCCGGCGGATCGCCGGTCGGCGTGATGTCGGTCGGCGCGATCTGCTCGGGATCGGCGGCGGCGGCCGGCAACTTCCCGGCGGGCACGCCCGACGAGTCGTGCACCGACACGTCGCATTCGACCGCGGAGTTCTTTTCGAGCCGCGGTCCGACGGTCGACGGCCGCCCGAAGCCCGACATCGCCGCCGTCGACGGCGTCAGCATCTCGGGGTCGGGCAGCTTCCCGTCGCCGTTCTTCGGCACGTCGGCCGCGAGTCCCCACGTCGGCGCGATCGCCGCGCTGGTGTTGCAGAGCGCGCCGTGCCTGTTGAACCGCACGACCTCGACGATCGATCCCGCCGCCGCGCGGGCGACGCTGCGGAGCACGATTCTCGGCACGGCGGCGCGCCTCTCCGCGACCGTTCCCGACGACACGTTCGGCGCGGGGCTGGTCGACGCGCACGCGGCCATCGCGAAGAACCTGCCGGCCTGGAACGGCAAGGCGCGGACGCTCACCTTCGACGGCAACACGACGTTCGGCGCGAGCCTCACCGCCGACCAGCTGGGCTTCGCCGATCCGAACGGCTGCGGCCTCACCGCCCTCAGCTGGAGCGGCGGCTGCGGCACCAGCCCGGGAACGACGATGACCTGCGGGTTCGGTTCGAACGCGGTGACCGTCGCCGCGTCGAACAACAGCGTCACGTTTTCGCCGAGCGTCGACTTCACGATCGCGGTCACCGACTTCTCGATCGATGCGGGCGCGGCGTCCGCGGCCGTGTCAGCCGGAAAGTCGGCGACCTATACGCTGACGATCGCGCCGCAGGGCGGCGCCTACAACAGTCCCGTCGCGCTGTCGTGCAACACCGGCGCGCTGCCGCCGCAGACGACCTGCTCGTTCAACCCGTCCACCGTCACGCCCGGCTCGTCGCCGGTGCAGGCGACGCTGACCGTCACGACGTCGGCCGGTGCCTCGTCGTCGGTCGCCGCCGGGACGATCCGGACGAAGGCGTCGGGCATCGCGCTGTTCCCGTCGGGCATCGACTTCGGGTCGCAGATCGTCAGCACCACCTCGCCGCCGCACGTCATCGCGATGACCAACACGGGCGCCGACGCGCTCGCCATCACGTCGATCGGCACGAGCGGCGACTTCGCGCAGACGAACAACTGCGGCACCAGCCTGGCGGCCGGCGCGAACTGCCAGATCTCCGTGCTCTTCACGCCGACGTCGACCGGCAGCCGCACCGGCACGCTGACGATCAGCGACAACGCGACGGGCAGCCCGCACACGATCAGCCTGACCGGCAACGGCTCTGCGGCACCCGCGGCCGGCAGCCCGACGCCGACCGGCACCTATTCGATCGCCGTGCTCGGCACCGTCGGCACGCTGACCCACGCTGTCAACGTCACGCTGGCTGTGCAATGATCGGATCGATGAAACACCTTCTGGCCCTTGGGTTTGCGTTGTCGCTCGCCGGCGTCGGCGCCGCCTGCTCCGACCCCGTGGCGCCGGCGCCTCCCACGCCGGTGTCGCCGACCATCACCGAAACGTTCACCGGCACCCTGACCATCGGGGGATCGAACCTGCATCAGTTCCAGGTGAATCAAATCGGCGGGCTGAAGGTGACGCTCAACGACGTGACGCCGAGCGCGGCCGTGCTGCTGTCGGTGGGCACGCCGAGCGCCGCGACCGGCGCGTGCGCCGCGCTCAGCGGCCTGACGACGGTCGCGAGCCCGTCGGCGCAGATCTCGGGCACCGCCACGGTGACGGGCAACTTCTGCGTGTCGGTGGCCGACGTCGGCAATCTGGTCGAAAGCGTCAGCTACACCATCTCGGTCACCCACTCATGATGAAATGGCTCGCGGCCCTGGCCGCGGCGCTCACCCTCGCGGCGTGCTCGAACTCGACGTCGAGCGCGACGACGCCCAGCACGCCGAAGACCACCGACACGTTCAACGGCACGGTGGCGGTGAAGGGCGCACCCGACACGCACAACTTCACCGTCGGCTCGTCGGGCCAGGTCGACATCACGCTGACGGCGACGACCCCGGCCGGCGCCACGCTCGGCCTGTCGGTGGGCACCACGTCGGCCTCGGGATGTGTGGCCGTCGCGAACGGCTCCGTCGCCTCGGCCGCCGGCGCCGTGGCGCAGTTGTCGGGCGTGCTGTCGCCCGCCACCTACTGCGTCGCCGTGTTCGACATCGGCAACCTGACGCAATCAGTTACGTATACTGTTACGGTTGCCCATCCCTGAGTCCGCGCTCGAACCGTTAGCCGCGTCGCACGACATCATCAGCCTCGGCATGATGGCCGACGAAGTGCGCCGTCGCCTTCACGGCACCGCGACGACGTTCGTCCGCGTGGCGACGGTCGCGGCCGACGCCGCGTCGCCGCTGCCGCCGTTCGCCGCCGCCGGCGAGATCCGCATCGTCGGCACGCCGGCGTCGCGCGCCGCCGCCGTCGCCCGGGTGCGCGAGACGGTCGCCGCCGCGAACGGCGTGCCGGTGTCCGGCTACTCGCTCGTGGACCTCGATGCGGTCGCCTCGTCCGACGGCTCGTCTCTGCGCTCGCTGCTCGAAGAGCTCCGCGCGGCCGGTCTCGAGCTGGTCGCCGAGGCGCCGGTCGACGTGCTGGCGGATGCGCGGCGATCGATTGAAGAGGTGAACATCGCCGGGCTCGTCCTCGCGCGGCTGACGGTGGATCGCACGCCGTCGCCCGATCCGCTGCCGCTGCTGCGGTCGGTCGCCGAGCTCCAGCGCGCGGTCGCCGTCATCCGCGCGTTCGCGCCGCTGCCGCGGCGCTTCAATCCTGCGGCGCCCTCGACCGGATTCGAGGACGTCACGCGGATCGCGCTCGCGCGGATCGTCGCGGACAACATCCCGTCGATTCAGGTGGACTGGTCGCTGTACGGTCCGAAGCTGGCGCAGGTGGCGCTGACGGTCGGCGCCGACGATCTGGACGCCGTGGCCGCCGCCGACGACGTGTCGCAGGGGCACCGGCGCTCGCCGCTCGAGGAGGTTCGGCGGAACATCCGTGCGGCGGGCTACGACCCGGTCGAGCGGAACGGCCGCTTCGATCGCCTGCCGCGATGACGCCGGTTCGCGTCAGCGCGGTGTCGTACCTCAATACGCGTCCGCTCGTGCACGGCATCGAGCGCCTTCCGCGCTTCGCGGTCCGCTACGACATCCCGGCCGAATGCGCGCGCCTGCTGCACGCGCACGCGGTCGACATCGGGCTGATTCCCTCGATCGAGTACCTCCGCGGCGGCCCCTACCGCATCGTTCCGGATCTCGCGATTGCGTCGCGCGGTCCGGTGGCGTCGGTCGCGATCTTCACGACGAAGCCGATGCGCGACGTGCGGTCGATCGCGATGGATACGAGCTCGCGGACGTCGGTGGCGCTGACGCGGGTGCTCTGCGCGCGGCACTTCGACATCGCGCCGCGCTTCGAATCGCGCGGCCCCGATCTCGCCGACATGCTGTCGCGCTGCGACGCCGCGCTGATCATCGGCGACAACGCGCTGTTCCAGTCGTCGCCCGCCGGCGGCCGGCCGGCTGCCGCGATCGAGAAGATCGACCTCGGCGAAGAATGGACGCGGCTCACCGGCCTGCCCTTCGTCTACGCGTTCTGGGCCGGCCGCCCCGGCGCGCTGACCGCCGACGACGTGGCCGCGCTGCAGCGGGCGCGCGACGAAGGCGTGGCGATGCCCGAGCAGCTGGCGCGCGAGTTCCTGAGCGATCAGCCGGCCGAGCGACAGGAAGCCGGCGGGCGCTACCTCCGGCACAATATCAAGTACCATCTCGGAGAGGACGAGCGGGCGGCGCTCGAGACGTTCTACCGGTACGCCGCCGAAGCGGGCGTCGTCGCCGAAGCGGCGCTGCCGACGTTTTTCTGATGCTGGATCGAATCGCCGACAAGGTGCGCGCGGGGGAACGGCTGGACGCCGGCGAAGCGCTCGAGCTCTACCGGCGCGCGCCGACGCCGCTCCTCGGCCGGCTCGCCGACGCCGTCCGCGAGCGCAAGCACCCCGAGCGCGTCGTCACCTACATCATCGATCGCAACGTCAACTACACGAACGTGTGCGTGGCGAAGTGCAACTTCTGCGCGTTCTACCGGCCGGTCGGGTCGTCGGACGGGTACGTGCTCGGGTTCGACGAGCTGTTCCGGAAGATCGACGAGACGATCGCGGTCGGCGGCGTGCAGCTGCTGCTGCAGGGCGGACACAATCCGGATCTGCCGCTGACGTGGTACGAGGATCTGTTCCGCGCGGTCAAGGCCCGCTATCCCGCGTTCAAGCTGCACGCGCTGTCGCCGCCGGAAGTCATTCACCTTTCGCGCCTGTCGCAGCTGCCGGTGCCGGCCGTCATCGAGCGGCTGATCGCGGCCGGCCTCGACAGCATCCCGGGCGGCGGCGCGGAAATTCTCGTCGATCGCGTGCGCAGAGAGCTGCACTGCTACGGCAAGGCCACGGCCGATGAATGGCTCGACGTCATGCGCCACGCGCACCGCGCCGGCCTGCGCACCACGGCGACGATGATGTACGGGACGGTGGAGACCGACGAGGAGCGGCTGGAGCACCTGCTGCGGCTGCGGCAGCTGCAGGACGAGACCGGCGGCTTCACCGCGTTCATCACCTGGAGCTTCCAGCCGTCCAACACCGAGCTCGGCGACACCGTGACGACGGAGGCGACCGGCATCGACTACCTGCGCACGCTCGCGCTGTCGCGCATCGTCCTCGACAACTTCGACAACCTCCAGGCGTCGTGGGTGACGCAAGGCGGGAAGGTGGGGCAGTTGAGCCTGGCGTTCGGCGCCAACGACATGGGCAGCGTGATGATCGAGGAGAACGTCGTCCG
>DASRGT010000034.1:0-43603 GCA_035650895.1 Vicinamibacterales bacterium | reverse complement strand
GAGCCCGAGCCGGTCGTCGCTGCTGCACCCGCGCAAGAACCCGAGCCTGAACCGGTCGTCGCTGCTGCACCCGCGCCGGAACCCGAGCTCGAACCCGTCGTCGCTGCCGCGCCGGAGCCGGAGCCCGAGCCCGAACCCGTCGTCGCTGCCGCGCCGACGCCGGAACCCGAGCCGCTCGTCGCTGCTGCGCGCGCGTCCGAACCCGAACCCGCGCCGGCCGCGGAGCCGCAGCCGGCGCTTGCCGCGCCGCGCCGCATCAGCGTTCCTCCGCCCGCGAAGCCGGTCATCGCGCCGCGCCCGATCGTGACGAAGCCGCTGGCCATGCCACAGCCGGTCATGTCGACGCCGGCGCCGCACGAAGAACATTCGTACGAGTTCGCGGCTGCCCCGCAGGCGCCCGAACCGGCACCCCACGCTGTCGTCGGTTCCGCCGCTGCGCCCGAATTCGCGGCGCCTCCGGTCGTGACGCCCGAGCCGTCCGCCGCCGCCGCGTCGCTGCGTCAGTCGACCGCATCGCCCGAGCTCGAATCGGCGTCGCCGCGGCCCGTGCCGCCGCCGGAACCGGCGACCGTGTTGCCGATGTCCCGCAATCCGATTCGCGCGGAACAATCGGCGTCGTTCGTCGGCGACCCGACGATGGACGGCCTCCAGCGGTTGCTGCGAATTTCAGCGGCGCGCGGCGCGTCGACGCTGTATCTCTCCTCGGACGCGCGGCCGTCGATTCGCGTCGACGGCGAGCTTCAGAGCCTCGACTCGGAACCGGTGCTCACGGCGCGCGACATCGAATCGCTGCTGCTGACGCTGATGCCCGAGCGCAGCCACGAAGCGCTGCGGACCGGCGCGCCCTCCGAATGGATGTGCGACATCGAGGACGTCGGCCGCGTGCGCTGCACGACCTTCCGCGATCACGTCGGCCCGGGCGGCGTCTTCCGCCTCATGCCGACGCGGACCGTGTCGGCCGAGCAGGTCGGGCTGCCGAAATCGGTGCAGGCGCTGGCGAGCGAGCCGGAAGGGCTGATCCTGATCGCGGGCCCGCGCTCGAGCGGCAAGCGGACGCTGATGTCGGCGTTCGTCGATCTGATCAACCGCACGCGCCGCGATCACGTGATCACCATCGAGCGCGAGATCAACATCGTCCACCCGCGCGGCAGCTCGTTCATCAGCCAGCGCGAGATCCGCGGCAGCGACGACGACCTGCTCGCCGCGTCGCGCGCCGCGCTGCGCGAGGATCCGGACGTGCTGGTGATCGAGGATCTGCGCACGGGCGCGTTGATGAACGTCGCGCTCGAGGCCGCGGCGTCGGGGCGGCTCGTCATCGGCGGCTTCTCCGCGCAGACGGCGACCGCCGCGATCGATCGCATCATCGAACTCTATGCGCCCGATCAGCGGCAGCAGGTGCAGTTCGCCATCGCCGACACGCTGCGCGCGGTGGTCGCGCAGGTGCTGCTCCGGAAGGTCGGCGGCGGCCGCGTGGCCGCGCGCGAAGTGCTGCTGAACACCGCCGCGGTGTCGAGCGTGATCGCGGAAGGGAAGACATCGCAGCTGCCGATGGCGATCGAGGGCGGGCGCCGCCACGGCATGATGCCGCTCAGCGACACGCTCGTCTCGCTCGTCCAGGGCGGTGTGGTGACGACGCGCGAAGCGTACCGGCACGCGAGCGATCGCGTCGGCCTGCTCGCCGCGCTCAAGCGCCACGGCATCGACGTGTCGGAGCTCTCGACGCTCAACGCGCACACCGGCTGACGACCGGCCGCGCTATCGCTCGACGAACGGCTCGAGCTCCTTCAGCAGGAACTCCAGCACCTCTTCTTCGCTGATGGCGCCGGGATGGCCGCTGCCGACCGGCCGCTCCGTCTCCACGATGTTGCGGCCGCGCAGGCGGCTCGTGTGGCCGATCACGCGCGGCGCGTCGCCGCCGCTGTCGAGCGAGATCTCGATGAAATCTTCGGCGCGCCGGTCCGACATCAGACGGACGCTCCCCGAAGGCGTGAACACGGTGAAGGCGTAGCCGTCGGCCTTCAGCGCGCCGGCGATCTGGCGCAGCAGCGGCGTTGCGACCTGCTCGAGGAACGCGTCGTAGGCGCGCGAGGCCTCGTCGTTGTGGCTGCGCCGATCGGCGGCGCGGCGTTTCGCGCGCTCGATCGTGTCGCGCAGCCGGTTGCGGACGACAGATGTTTCCATGGGAGTCCGTCAGATCACGCCGTCGCGGCGCAGCGCGGCAATCGCGTCCGCCGGCAGGTTCAGCTCGCGGCGCAGCAGCGCCTCGGTGTGCTGCCCGAGCGCGGGCGGCGGTGTGCGCACCGCGGCGGGCGTGTCGGACAGCTTGACCGGCACGCCGAGGAGTTTCACGACGCCCGCGGCCGCGTGCTCCATTTCGACCATCATGTCACGCGCCGCGAGCTGGGGATCGTCGAACACGTCGCCGAGATCGCGGACCGAACCGCACGGCACGCCGGCCGCCGTCAGCCGCTCGATCCAGTAGGCGCGCGGCCGGGCGGCGAGCGCGCGCGCGACGATCGGGCGCAGCTCGTCGTACCCGGTCACGCGCTGTCGATTCGTGGCGAATCGATCGCCGGGGTCGATGCCGGCGACACCGCAGAACGTCTTCCACAGCTCGTCGTTGCCGACGGCGAGGACGAAATCGCCGTCCGACGCGGCGAACACCTCGTACGGCACGATGCTCGGGTGCCGATTGCCGAGCCGCCCCGGCGCCTTGCCGCTCGCGAAAAAATTCCCGGCTTGATAGGTGAGCAGCGCCGTGACGGCATCGAGCATGGCGAGATCGACCTGCTGTCCCCGGCCGGTCCGCTCGCGCGCGAACAGTGCCATCGCCACGCCGTACGCGGCGAACATGCCGGACACGATGTCGGCGATCGCCACGCCGAGGCGATACGGCGACCCGTCGGCGGGACCGGTGATGCTCATCAGGCCGCCCTCCGCCTGGATCACCGCGTCGTAGCCGGGTTCCTTCGATCGGGGGCCCGTCTGCCCGAAGCCGGAGACCGAGCAGTACACCAGCCGCGCGTGCGTCGTCGAGAGCGCCGCGTAGTCCAAGCCGAGCTTCGCCAGCGTGCCGGGCCGAAAGTTTTCGACGAGGACGTCGGCGTTCGCGACGAGCCGATCGAGAATCGCGCGCCCCTCGGCGCGCTTGAAGTCGAGCGTCACGCTCTCCTTGTTCCGGTTGATGCTCATGAAGTAGGCGCTCTCGCCGTTGACGAACGGCGGCCCCCACGCGCGCGTGTCGTCGCCTCTGCCCGGCTGCTCGATTTTGATCACCCGCGCGCCCATGTCGGCGAGGAGCATCGTGCAGTACGGGCCGGACAGCACGCGCGTGAGGTCGAGAACAGTGATACCTTCGAGAGGACCCATATGCCGTCCGAGATTATCGTCTACGCCGGCAGCGCCTGACGCAGCTGCGAGCTGGTGAAAGAGTTGCTTTCACGCGCAGGCGTGCCGTTCACGGCGAAGAACGTCGACGAAGACGAGCAGGCGTACGACGAGCTGATCGCGCGCGGGATGCGCAGCGTGCCGGTCACGGTCATCGGCGACCGCGTCCTGACCGGGTTCCACCCCGTGGAGCTCGCGGACGCGATCGAGGCGTGGCGCGGCGGCCGCTCCTGACCGCCCTGGCGATCGACACGAGGTCGCCGAGCAGCGCATACGCCGTCTGCGTGAGGCCGGAGCCGAGCTCGACGATCGCGACGTCCCCCAGCAGATCGGTCTCGAGGACGATCGCATTCTGTGGTCCGTCGAGCCCCGCCAGCAGGTCCAGTTCCGGCAGCTCGAGCAGCGCGACGCGCGCGTGCGCGCGGCTGCCGCGGCCGCGCGCCGTCGCCACCAGCTTCACGCGGCGGCCGGTCGCGCGCGCGAGCCGGATCGCCTCGGCGGACGCGGCGCTCAGCCCTTCGCGCTCGACGTCGTGCGGCGTGATGCGCGCGCCGAGCAGCGCGTTCGCGAGCGCGGCCGCCTTGGCCGCCGCGTCCCAGCCGTCGATGTCGAGCGACGCGTCCGCCTCCGCGATGCCGGCGCGCTGCATGGCGGCGAGCGCCGACTCGAACGAGTCGCCGTGCTCCATCGCCGTGATGATGTAGTTCGTCGTGCTGTTGACGACGCCGCGGAAGCCGGTGATGGTGATCGCCGGGAGCAGCTCCCGCGCGCAGTTGAACACCGGCACGCCGTCCATCACCGAGCCTTCGAAGCGGAACTGCCGGTCCGCGCGCGCCGCCGCCTGCGAAAGCTCGTGGAAGGCGAACGCCGCCGGCCCCTTGTTGACCGTGATGACGTGCGCGCCGCCCTTCAGCGCGGCGCGCACGTGCGACGTCGCCGGCTCGCCGCGCTCGATGTCGAGCGTCGTCGCTTCGACGACGACGAGCCGGCGCCGGCGTGCGGCGTCGGCGTGGGCGCGCACGGCCATGCGGAGGGCGGCCACGCTGTCGGGACGCCGAGTAACGGTCTCGACGACGCGCGTCGTGATGTCGTGATCGCGCGCCAGCGCATCGCGTTGCTCGTCCAGCAGCGCGACGAAGCGTCGCGCCACGCGTCCGAAGCCGACGAGGACGAGGTCGAACGTCATCGAGATTCCGCGATCCCGAATGCGAAGTCGGCGATCCGCGCGAGGCCGCCGCGGAGGTATGCCTCGTCTTCGCCGAATCCGATCCGCAGGTAGCCGTCCATGCCGAAGTGATCGCCGGGGACGACGAGCACGCTCTTCTCGACGCGCAGGCGGGTCACGAGCTCCGTGGAGTTGATCGGCGTGTGGTAGCGCACGTACACGATGGCGCCCGCATCGGGCCTCGTGTAGCTGACGCGCGAGCCCTGCGCCGCCAGCCACTCGGCGATGATCGGGAAGTTGGCGTGGAGGATGCCGCGCGTGCGCGCCAGAATCGCCTGGCGCCGCGACGGCGCGAGCGCCCGGCGCGCGAGCATGTCGCTCAGCGCGCCCGGCGCGATCGTCACGTAATCGTGGCGCGTCCACGCCGCCTCGACGAACGCCGGCGGCCCGACAATCCAGCCGATGCGCAGCCCCGGCAGGCCGTAGGCTTTCGACAATCCGCTGGTCACCACCACCCGTTCCGCGCGGCCCCACATCGTCGGCGTCTCGCGGCCGTCGAGCTCGGCGCCGCGATAGATTTCGTCGGACAGGACCCAGGCGCCGTGCCGCTGCGCGACGGCGGCGATGCGCGTCAGTTCCTCGTCGCCGAATCGCGCGCCGGTCGGGTTGTTCGGGTTGCAGATGGCGATCACCTTCGTGCGCGGCGTCACGAGGCGCTCGAGCGCGTCGACGTCGGCCGCCCATCGGTCGCCGGGCACGAGCGGCCATTCGGTGACGAGGCCCCCGAACGCCGGTACGAGGCCGTGCACCTGCATGTAGTTCGGGACCATCATCACGACCTCGTCGCCCGACTCGACGAGATGCCACGTGGTGAGATAGTTCGCTTCGGCGCCGCCGTTGGTCACCTGCACGTGATCGGCGGTCGCGCCGGGATACAGCGCGGCGATCGTCGATCGCAGCGCCACCGTGCCGTTCGTCTGCGTGTAGCGCAGGCGCTCGGCGAGAAGCGTGGCGCGCGACGCGGTGTCGTCGAGCAGTTCGTCCACGCGCATCGGCGCGACGCCGCTTTCCGACAAATTGAATTCCACCTGATGCTCGTAGGTGGATTGCATCCGCTCCATCGCGAACGGGTCGAGTCTCATGACGCTCACACTGTAATATAGGCGGCGTTGTCGCAGCCGACGCTCCCCGATCTCGCACGCATTCCTGCCGGCGATTTCCTGATGGGCGCGGCGGACGCCGAGGACGACGAGCGTCCCGTCCACCGCGTCACGGTGAGCGAATTCTTCATCGGCCGGTTTCCGGTCACCCACGACGAATACGCGCGCTTCGTGCGCACGACCGGTTATCCGGCGCCGGCCGTCCGCAGCCTGCCGCTCGTCACGCAGGGCGGACGCGAGGCGATGTTCCGCGAGCTCGCGGCGCCGTACGTCTGGAACGACAACGAGCCGCCGCCCGCGCATGGCAGCCATCCGGTGGTCCTCGTCAGATACGAGGACGCGCAGGCGTACTGCACGTGGCTCGGCGACGTGCTCGAGCGGCTCGTGCGCCTCCCGACCGAAGCGGAGTGGGAAAAAGCGGCGCGCGGCGGCGCCGAAGGGCTGCGCTACCCGTGGGGCAACGACATCGACGCGTCGCGCTGCAACTATCTGTCGGACGGCTCGGCCAAGCGTCACCGCGGCACGCGGCCGACCGGCACGTATCCACCGAACGCGTACGGCCTGTACGACGTGTGCGGCAACGTGTGGGAGTGGGTCTCGGACTGGTACGCCGCCGACTCGTACGGGCTGGCCGAGGAGCGCGATCCCCGCGGCCCCGACGCCGGCAGCATGCGCATCGTCCGCGGCGGCTCGTGGGTGAACGACGATGCGTCGATGCTGCGCTCGGCGTACCGGCACAAGGTGCCGCCCGACACCTACGCGTACAGCATCGGCTTCAGGGTAGTCTGTGTGCCATGACGCCGAGTGAGTACGAACGCGCGCGGCGGCTGCTGATGCGGCGCGACCCGGTGCTGCGCGAAGCCATCAAGGCGATCGGTCCCTGCTTGATGGCGGATCGCCAGCGCAAGGATCATCTGACGGCGCTCGTCGGCGCGATCGTCAGCCAGCAGCTCTCGACGAAAGCGGCGGCGACGATCTTCGGCCGCTTCACCGCGCTGTTTCCCGAGCATCACATTCCGAACGCGGCGGCGATCGCCGCCATCACCGATCAGCAGTTGCGGATCGTCGGGTTCAGCGGTCAGAAGATCGGGTACTTGCGCGATCTGTGCGCGCGCATCGCGGACGGCCGGTTGAATCTCGACGAGCTCGATGCGCTCGACGACGAGGCGGTCATCGAGCGGCTGACGGCGGTGAAGGGGTTCGGCCGATGGACGGCGGAGATGTTCCTGATGTTCCGTCTGCATCGGCCCGACGTGCTGCCGGTCGACGACCTGGGGATCGTCAACGCCGTGCAGCGGCTGTATCGCATGCGCACGCGTCCCAAGCCGGATCGGATCCGCAAGCTGGGGGAGGCGTGGCGGCCGTACCGGTCGGTCGCGTCGTGGTATCTGTGGCAGACGCTCAGAAACGAGCCTTTAGCCAGAGCAGCCAGTAGCCGGCCGCGATCGCGATCAGCGTCCCGCGTTCGCTGAAAATCGTCGCCCGAATCGGGGACGGAGTAGGGACGGAGTGGGGACGGAGTCGACTCCGTCCCCAAAAGCGGATACGAGGTATCCAGCGCGGCACCCGCCTCGCGTACTCGCGATACTCGTCCCCGCGACGCTCGACCAGCAACGCCTCTTCCCACCGCACGATCCAGTGATACTCGACCGCGAGGAGCGCGAACGCGACCGGCGCCAGCCACAGCACCCCCGCCGCGACCGCGAACCCCACCCACAGCAGCATGTTGCCGATATAAAGCGGATTGCGGACGCAGGCAAACGGCCCGCTCTCCACGAGCGGCCCGAGCCGATCGCTCCGCGTCCGCGAGATGACGCCGATATGGTGCACGCCCCAGATCCGGATCGCCTCGCCGACCGCCGTAAGTGTCACACCCGCAAGGACCGTCGCCGCCTGCCGCGGCGTCTCAGTCGGAGGAGCCACGAGGATGGCCGCCGCGATGGGAAGCGGCAGCGACGTGCGGTGCTTGAACAACCACCCGCCGAGTTGAGTAGAATTAGGACTGCTCTGGTCGGATATTGATGGCGTCATCCAACGAAGTCATTGTTGATCGCGCGCCCGGCTCGTCGGTCTTCGACATGATCGGCCGGACGCCGCTCGTGCGTCTCCATCAGTTCGAACGCGACACGCCGAACGTCGAGCTCTACGCGAAAGCCGAATGGCAGAACCCGGGCGGCTCGGTCAAGGACCGCGCCGCCGCGCGGATGATCATCGAAGGCGAAAAGAGCGGGCGGCTCGACAAGACGAAGACGATCCTCGACGCGACCTCCGGCAACACCGGCATCGCCTACGCGATGGTCGGCGCGGCGCGCGGCTACAAGGTGACGCTGTGCCTGCCCGAAAACGCCAGCCCCGAACGCAAGCTGATGCTGCGCGCGCTCGGCGCCGAGCTCGTGCTGACCAGCCCGCTCGAAGGCAGCGACGGCGCCATCCGCGAGGCGCGCCGCCTCTACGCGGCCGATCCCGGGCGCTACTTCTATCCGGACCAATACAGCAACGACGCGAACTGGCGCGCGCACTACGACACGACGGCGCCCGAGATCATCGAGCAGACGAGCGGGCGCCTGACGCACTTCGTCGCCGGCCTCGGCACGAGCGGGACCTTCATGGGTACCGGCCGGCGGCTGCGCAAGTTCAATCCGACGATCCGGCTGATCTCGTTTCAGCCCGATTCGCCGTTCCACGGCCTCGAAGGGTTGAAGCACATGGAGTCGGCGCTCGTGCCGGCGATCTACGACCCGGCGCTCGCCGACGACGATCTGCGCGTCGACACGGAATCCGCGTACCGCATGGTGCGGCGCCTCGCGCGCGAGGAAGGGATGCTCGCGGGCATCTCGTCGGGCGCCGCGATGTGCGCGGTGCTGAAGGTCGCGAAAACGATCGAGCGCGGCGTCATCGTGACGATCTTTCCCGACGGCGCCGAGAAATACCTGACCGAATCGTTCTGGACGGTCAATGACTGATCGGCGACTGACGATCTCGCGCGAGGTCGACGCGGCCATTCGCGCCCACGGCCAGCAGACCTATCCGCACGAATGCTGCGGCGCGCTCGTCGGCCGCGACGGACGCGTCGCCGCGACCGTCCCGCTGCCCAACACGACCGAAGAAGGACCGCGCCGCCGCTTTCTCGTGCGGCCCTCCGACTACCGCGAGGCCGAACAGCAGGCGACGCGGCTCGGCGGCGAACTCGTCGGCTTCTATCACTCGCATCCCGATCATCCGGCGCGGCCGTCGCAGTACGACCTGGATCACGCGTGGCCGACCTTCGCCTACATCATCGTCGCGGTGGCGGAAGGCGCCGCGAAGGAGATGACCGTCTGGTTTCTGCAGGAAGACCGTTCGAGCTTCGACGAGGGCACACTGCATCATGGCGAAAATACTGATTCCCACTCCGCTTCGGCCGTACACCGATAAGCAGGACGCGGTCGAAGCGTCCGGCGCGACGATCGGCGAATTGCTCGCCGACCTCACGCGCCAGCACTCGGGCCTGAAGGCGCATCTCTACAACGAGCAGGGCAAGCTGCGCAGCTTCGTCAACGTCTACATCAACGACGAAGACATCCGGTATCTGCAGAAGGAAAACACGCCGGTGCACGCGGGCGACACCGTCAGCATCATCCCGTCCGTCGCGGGCGGCGCGCCCACGGCCGAGGACGTCAGCCGCGTCCGCGCCGAGCCCGAGCTGACCGGCGACGAGTACAAGCGGTACTCGCGGCATCTGATCATGCCGGAGGTCGGCCTCGACGGTCAGAAGAAGCTGAAGGCGTCCAAGGTGCTCTGCATCGGCGCCGGCGGCCTCGGATCGCCCGTCGCGATGTATCTGGCCGCCGCCGGCGTCGGCACGCTCGGCATCGTCGACTTCGATACGGTGGACTTCAGCAACCTGCAGCGGCAGATCCTGCACGGCACGCCCGACGTCGGTCGCCCGAAGCTCGCGTCGGCGAAGGACCGCTTGAACGCGCTCAACCCGAACGTCCACGTCGAGACCTACGAGACGGCGCTGACGTCGGAGAACGCGCTGAAGCTGTTCGAGCCCTATGACGTGATCGTCGACGGCACCGATAACTTCCCGACGCGCTATCTCGTGAACGACGCGTGCGTGCTGCTCGGCAAGCCGAACGCATACGGCAGCATCTTCCGCTTCGAGGGGCAGGCGTCGGTCTTTGCGACGAAGGAAGGGCCGTGCTACCGGTGCCTCTATCCCGAGCCGCCGCCTCCCGGACTCGTCCCGAGCTGCGCCGAAGGCGGCGTCCTGGGCGTGCTGCCCGGTCTGCTCGGCGTCATCCAGGCGACCGAAGCGATCAAACTGATTCTGGGCGTCGGCGAACCGCTCATCGGCCGCTTCCTCATCGTCGACGCGCTCCGGATGAAGTTCCGCGAGCTGAAGCTCCGGAAGGATCCCGACTGCCCGGTGTGCGGAACGCATCCGACGGTCACCACACTGATTGACTACGAGCAGTTCTGCGGCGTGAAGCCCGCTGCGGACCAGGCATCGGCGACGAGCCACCAGCCACCGGCCACCAACATGGAAATCACTCCGACCGAGCTCAAGCAGCGGCTGGATCGCGGCGACAAGCTGCAGATCATCGACGTCCGGGAGCCGCACGAGTACCAGATCAACCGAATCCCCGGTTCGACGCTGATTCCCCTGGGCGATATTCCCAAGCGGGCAAACGAGCTGGACCCCGACGCCGAGCTGGTGATGCAGTGCAAATCGGGCGTCCGCAGCGGAAAGGCGGCCGATTTCCTGCGGTCGCAGGGGTTCAAGCACGTGTTGAACCTCAAGGGGGGCATCCTCGCCTGGATCGACCAGGTCGACCCGACTCAGCCGAAATATTGATCTCCGACTACTCGGGTCGGATATACTGGTGGGGTAATGCTTCGACTGTCGAAGAAGGCCGACTACGCCCTGATCGCGATGAAACACCTCGCGGTCCGCGGCGACCGCGCCTCGTCGAGCGCCCGCGAGATCGCGGAGATGTACGCGATTCCGATCGAGTTGATGGCGAAGGTGCTGCAGCGGCTCGTTCGCCGCGGGCTCCTGGCCTCGCAGCAGGGCACCCGCGGCGGCTACCAGCTGGCGCGATCGCCGCTGCAGATTTCGGTGGCCGACGTCATCCAGGCGATCGACGGCCCCGTCACCGTCACCGCGTGTTCGACCGAAGAAGGGCAGTGCGAGCAGTTTTCGAAATGCAACGTGCGCGACCCGCTCTGGCGGGTGCGCGAGCGGATCCTGACCGCGCTCGGCGAGTGCACGATCGCGGAACTTGCGGCCGACGCGCCGCCGCCTCCGGTCGCGAAGACCGCGGTGTTACATACGCATCTCTGATATGGCCATCAAGCTCCCGATCTACATGGACTACCACGCGACGACGCCCGTGGACCCGCGCGTGGTCGACGCGATGCTCCCCTACTTCACCGAGAAGTTCGGCAACGCCGCCAGCCGGAACCATCCCTTCGGCTGGGAAGCGGAAGAAGCGGTCGAAATCGCGCGCAAGCAGATCGCCGATCTGATCGGCGCCAACGCGAAGGAGATCGTCTTCACCAGCGGCGCCACCGAGTCGGACAACCTGGCGATCAAGGGCGTCGCCGAGATGTACCGCGAGAAGGGGAACCACATCATCACCTGCGTGACCGAGCACAAGGCGATCATCGACACCTGCAAGCGTCTCGAGAAGCAGGGCTACCGGGTGACGTACCTGCCGGTGCAGAAAGACGGCCGCATCAGCCTCGACGAGCTGAAGGCCGCCCTCACCGACAAGACGATCCTCATCTCGATCATGACCGCCAACAACGAGATCGGCGTGATCCAGCCGATCGCCGAGATCGGCGCGATCGCCAAGGAGAAGGGGATCCTCTTCCACACCGACGCGGTGCAGGCGATCGGCAAGGTGCCGTTCAACGTGAACGAGCTGAAGGTCGACATGGCGTCGATCAGCGCGCACAAGATGTACGGGCCGAAAGGCGTCGGCGCGCTCTACGTCCGCCGCCGCAACCCGCGCGTGCTGCTCGCGGCGATCATCGACGGCGGCGGCCACGAGCGCGGCATGCGGTCCGGCACCCTCAACGTCGCCAGCATCGTCGGCTTCGGCAAGGCGGCGGAGATCGCGAAGAACGAGATGGCGGACGAGAGCAAGCGGCTGCGCGAGCTGCGCGACTACCTCAACGCGAAGCTGCACAAGAGCCTCGACGAGATCTACATCAACGGCTCGATGGAGCATCGGCTGCCGCACAACCTGAACATCAGCTTCGCGTACGTCGAAGGCGAATCGCTGCTGATGGGGATCAACGACGTCGCGGTGTCGTCGGGCTCCGCGTGCACGTCGGCGAGCCTCGAGCCGTCGTACGTGCTGAAGGCGCTCGGCGCGGGCGACGATCTGGCGCACTCGTCGATCCGGTTCGGCCTCGGCCGCTGGACGACGAAGGAAGAAGTCGACTACGTCGCCGACAAGCTGACGAGCGTCGTCACGAAGCTGCGCGACATGTCGCCGCTCTACGAGATGGCTAAGGAAGGAATCGATCTGTCCACGATGCAGTGGCAGACGGAAGGTCACTGACAGGCTGCGGAGATCACAAACTATGGCGTATTCGAACAAGGTCATCGATCACTACGAGAACCCGCGCAACGTCGGGTCGCTGCCGAAAGAGGATCCCACCGTCGGAACCGGCCTGGTGGGCGCGCCCGAATGCGGCGACGTGATGAAACTGCAGGTCAAGGTCAACCCCGAGACCGGCGTCATCGACGATGCGAAGTTCAAGACGTTCGGCTGCGGCTCGGCGATCGCGAGCTCGAGCCTCGCGACCGAGTGGCTGAAGGGCAAGACCGTCGACCAGGCGCTCGCCATCAAGAACACCGACATCGTCAACGAGCTCAGCCTGCCGCCGGTGAAGATCCACTGCTCGGTGCTCGCCGAGGACGCGATCAAGGCGGCGATCGCCGACTACAAGAAGAAGCAGGGCGCCGAGGGCAGGACGGCGGACAAGGCCGCGCAGCCGACGGCGTAAGGGGCGATGATCGAGATCACGCACACCGCCGCGCACAAGATCCGCGCGCTGATGGCCAAGCAGGGCATCAGCGACGGCGGCCTGCGTGTCGGGGTCAAGGGCGGCGGCTGCTCGGGCCTGAGCTACACGTTCGCGTGGGAGCGCGCGCCGCGGCTGGGCGACGAGGTGTTCGAGGGGCCCGACGGCGCGAAGCTCTTCGTCGACAAGAAGAGCCTGCTCTTCCTCAACGGCACCGTCCTCGACTACGACACGAACCTGATCAGCAAGGGCTTCGTGTTCAACAACCCGAACGCGAAGTCGACCTGCGGCTGCGGCAGTTCTTTCGGCGCTTAGAAGCCTGAAGTTCGAAGTCCGCGCTTCCGACTTCAGACTGACACGATCCCGATGTCCTCGACGTCTTCACCAACTCTCCAGGTCTGTCGCGAATGCGGTGGCGGTGCACCGGTCGACGTGCACTTCTGCCCGCAGTGCTCGAAGATCCTGTCGCTCGGACGCCACGGCGACTTCTTCGCGTTCCTCGGCGTGCCGCGGAAGCTCAATCTCGACGCCGCGGACCTCGAGCGCCGCTTCCGCGAGTTGAGCCGCCAGTTCCACCCCGATTACTTCTACAACGCCACGCCGGCCGAACGGCGCGCCAGCCTCGAGCGCTCGTCGTATCTGAACGACGCGTACCGGACGCTGAAGAACCCGGTGACGAGGATTGAGTACCTGCTGAAGCTCGAAGGGCTCGCGACGGCCGGCGCGGAGCACGGCGGCTCCGGCCGCGCGTCGGTGCCGCCGGCGCTGCTCGAAGAGGTGTTCGCGCTGAACGAGGAACTGGACGACATCCGCGGCGCGCGATCCGCGGGCGCGCCGCGCGACGAGATCGCCGCGCGCCTCGCGCGCGCGCGGCTGCCGATCGAACGGAAGCGCGACGAGCACGCGCGCGACCTCGAGGCGCTCGCCGCGAAGTGGGATGCGAGCGGCGATCGCGACACGCTGGCCGCGCTGCACGATCGCATCCTCGAGCGGAACTACATCAACAACCTGCTGGCCACGATCGAGCAGGAAGCGAACGCCTGACGTATGAGCAAAGTCGTCGGCATCGATCTCGGAACGACGAACTCGCTCGTCGCGTACGTCAGGGACGGCAGGCCCGAAGTGATCCGCGACGCCGCCGGCGACGGCCTCGTCCCCTCGGTCGTCTCGATCGACGCGGGCGGCACCGTGTTCGTCGGCCGCGAGGCGCAGCGTCGGCTGCTCACCGACGCGGGCCGGACCGCGTACTCGGTGAAGCGCTTCATGGGCAAGGGCTTCGACGATGTGCGCGGCGAGGCGAACCGGTTTCCGTTCGCGATCTCGGGCGACGCGGTGGTGCGGATCGGCCTCGGCGACAGGACCTTCACGCCGCCCGAGATCTCGGCGTTCGTGCTGCGCGAGCTGAAGCACCGGGCCGAGGCGTTCTTCGCGGCGCAGGGCGAGGTCGACCACGAGGTCGACCGCGCGGTCATCACCGTGCCGGCGTACTTCAACGACGCGCAGCGCACGGCGACGCGCGACGCCGGGCGCATCGCCGGGCTCGAGGTGCTCCGGATCATCAACGAGCCGACCGCGGCGTCTCTCGCCTACGGCCTCGACAAGCGGCACACCGGCGTGATTGCCGTCTACGATCTCGGCGGCGGCACGTTCGACATCTCGATCCTCCGCGTCGAGGACGGCGTCTTCCAGGTGCTCTCGACCAACGGCGACACGCATCTCGGCGGCGACGACATCGACCACCTGCTGATGGAGCACATCGGCCGGGGCTTCGGCCAGGACGTCCGGAAGGCGGTGATCCAGGCGAAGTGGGATCTGTCGGAGCGCGACGAGACGACAATCCAGGTCGCCGGCTCCGCGTACAGCCGCCGCGTCACGCGCGCGGAGTTCGAGTCGCTGATCGCGCCGATCGTGGAGCGCACGCTCGCGCCCTGCCGCCAGGCGCTGGCCGACGCCGGACTGCAGCCGGCCGGGATCGACGAAGTCGTCCTCGTCGGCGGCTCGACGCGCATCCCGCTCGTCCGCCGCAGGGTCGAGGAGCTGTTCGGCAAGACGCCGCACAGCCAGTTGAACCCCGACGAAGTCGTCGCGCTCGGCGCCGCCGTCCAGGCCGACATCCTCGTCACCGGCAACCGCGAGATGCTGCTGCTCGACGTGACGCCGCTGTCGCTCGGCATCGAGACGATGGGCGGCGTCGTGTCGAAGATCATCCTGCGCAACTCGACGATCCCGGCGACCGGCAGCGAGATGTTCACCACCGGCGTCGACAACCAGACCGCGGTGGACATCCACGTCGTGCAGGGCGAGCGCGAGCTCGTGGCCGACAACCGGTCGCTGGCGCGGTTCAAGCTGCGCGGCATCCCGCCGATGCCCGCCGGCCTCCCGCGCGTCCAGGTGCAGTTCCAGATCGACGCGAACGGGATCCTGAGCGTCACCGCGCGCGAGCTGCGCACCGAGGTGGAGCAGACGATCGAGGTGAAGCCGTCGTACGGGCTCACCGACGAGCAGGTGGAGCAGATGCTCCTCGACTCGTTCGAGCACGCGGAAGCCGACTTCGACGCGCGCCTGCTGATCGAGGCGCGCAACGAGGCGGAATCGGTGATCCAGGCGACCGAGAAGTCGCTGCGCGATCCCGACTTCGCCGCCATCGAGCAGCAGGAGCTCGCGCCGGGCGAGCGGCAGAAGATCGAATCGATCGTCGCCGGTCTGAAGATGGTCCTGAATTCGAAGGACCGCGAGACGATCCAGAAGTGGACGAAAGCCCTGAACGACGCGACGCTTCACCTCGCGGAGGTGATGATGAACCGATCGGTCCGGGCGGCGCTCACGGGAAAGAACGTCAACGATGCCTAAGGTGACATTCATCATCGACGGGGAGCCGACGACCGTCGAGTTCGAGTCCGGCCAGCTGCCGTACTCGCATCACGGGAAGCCCGAATCGTTCCTCGACGTCGCGAAGAACCTCGGCGTCCCTCTCGAGCACGCGTGCGGCGGCAGCTGCGCCTGCACCACGTGCCACGTCATCATCCGCGAGGGCGCGCAGAACCTCTCCGAGATGGAAGACGACGAGGCGGACCGCCTCGACACGGCGTGGGACCTCACGCCGCAGTCGCGGCTCGGCTGCCAGGCCGTCATCACCGGCGACGTCGTCTGCGAGCTGCCGATGTACACGCGCAACTACGTGCAGGAAGGGGGCGGCATCCAGCTCGGGAAGTCCGATCGCAAGAAAGAAGAGGTCGCCCGATGAAGTGGACCGACTCGGAGGACATCGGCATCGCGCTGGCGGAGAAGTTTCCCGACCTGGATCCGCTCACCGTCCGCTTCACCGACATGCGCGAGAAGGTCCTGGCGCTCGACGGCTTCGACGACGACCCGAAAACGTCGAACGAATCGAAGCTCGAAGCCATTCAGATGGCCTGGTACGAAGAGTGGAAGGACGCCCGATAAACATCTTCCGGCCGGGAATGCGAGGCTACTTCGTGCCGCTCGTCGCGGGCGTCGTGCTCGCCGTCAGCGCGTTTCTGCCCTGGGTGATCGTGTCGGGGCAGTCGCTTCGCGGCGTCCCCGACATGGCCGCGTTGTGGATCATCGGGCTCGGCGCGCTCGCCTCGGTGCTGGCGCTCCTCAGCCTGATCACGCGCAGGAACTCGCGGCATCCGCTGTTCCTCATCGGCCTCGTCGCGGTGGGCATCATGTTCCTGTCGTGGCGCATCCTCCCGCGCTCGGCAGGCGAGCGGGCGCTGATCATCTCGCAGGCCTCCTCGATCGTCGAACGGACGCCGATGAGCGAGGCGCCGACGGCGTCCGCCGGCAGCGGCATCTACGTCGGCCTCGCCGCGGCGCTCGCGATTGCCGGCTTCGGGCTGACGATCGTGATCAAGCGCGTCGCCACGCCGTACGTCGCCGACGCGGTGGACGACGATGTCGAGTAGCGGGCGCGGCACGCGCGATCGATGCGGACGCTGATCGTGGTGGCCACGCCCGAGGAGATCGCGCCGATCGAGCCGATGCTCCGCGCGCGCGCCGACACCGAGGTGCTCGTCACCGGCGTCGGCATGGTCGCGACGGCGGCCCGGTGCTCGCGCCGCCTGGCGCAGAACCGCTGCGACTTCGCGCTGAACCTCGGCCTGTGCGGCAGCTTCGATCCGCTGCTGACGCCCGGCGTCGTCGTGCACGTCGTCTCCGATCGGCTGTCGGAGCTCGGCGCGGAAGACGGCGATGCGTTCGTCGCGATCGAATCGCTGCGGCTCCCGTCGGACCACGTGGTCGAGAACCTCGACCCGCCGCACAACGCCGCGCTCGCGTGGCTGCCGAAGGTCTCCGGCATCACGGTCAATACGGTCCACGGCCATCCGGCCGCGATCGCGGCCGTCGTCGCGCGCTGCCGGCCGCAGGTCGAGAGCATGGAAGGCGCCGCGTTCATGTACTCGTGCCGGCTCGCCGGCGTGAAGTACGCGCAGGTGCGCGCCATCTCCAACGTGGTCGAACGCCGGAATCGCGCTGCGTGGAAAGTGCCCGAGGCGGTCGACGCGCTGGCCGCCGCGGCCCGCGGTATCCTCCAACTCGCATGACGCTCTCGCTCGGATTCTCGCCCTGCCCCAACGACTGCTTCGTCTTCGACGCCATCGTCAACAAGCGCGTCGATCTCGAGGGGCTCGACTTCGTGCCGCGCATCGCCGACGTCGAGGCGCTCAACAAGGCGGCGTTCGCGCGCGATATCGACGTCACCAAGCTCAGTTATCACGCCTACGCGTTCTGCATCGACGATTACGTGATGCTCGACGCGGGCGGCGCGCTCGGCCGGCGTTGCGGGCCGCTCCTCATCTCGAAGCGCCCGGTCTCGCGCGACGAGGTGGCGGCGGGCGGCGTGCGCATCGCCATTCCCGGTAAGTACACGACCGCCAATTTCCTGTGCGGCCTCGCGTTCCCGGCGGCCCGCCGGAAGATCGAGATGCTGTTCTCGGACATCGAGCAGGCGCTCCTCGACGAAGCGGTCGACGCCGGCCTGATCATCCACGAGAACCGCTTCACGTACGAGGCGAAGGGGCTGAAGAAGATCGTCGACCTCGGCGAGTTCTGGGAGTACGAGACCGGCCTGCCCATTCCGCTCGGCGGCATCGTCGTCGATCGGCGCCTTCCGGCGGACGTGCAGCACCGCGTCAACCGGGTGCTCCGCCGGAGCGTCGAGTACGCGTTCGCGCACCGCGACGCGAGCCTGCCCTTCGTCCGCGCCCACGCGCAGGAGATGAGCGAAGAAGTGATGTACAAGCACATCGACCTGTACGTGAATCAGTACACCGTCGATCTGGGAGCCGACGGCCGGCGCGCCGTCGAAACCCTGTTCGAACGTGCGGTCGGCACGGGCCTGGTGCCGCGCCCGGGCGGCGCCTTGTTCGTGTCCTGATCCGGCATTTCGAAAAATGTGTGACGGGAGTGCGGCAGGCGTAGAGCTTGCTTACACTCGGGGTAGGAGCTCAATCATGCGTCCTCTGGCGAGTGCACTGATTCTGATGGTGGTCGCGTTCGGCGCGTCCGCGCGCGCGCAGCAGCCGGCGTCGGCCGGCGCGCCGCTGCCCGATTTCCAGGCGCCGCCGCCCGGCGTCGGGGCGCCGCTGCCGCCGGGCCCGAACGCCCCGCCGCCGATGTACCCGCAGGCGGAGCTCGAACGCATCGTCTCGCCGATCGCGCTGTATCCCGACCCGCTGCTGGCGCAGGTGCTTGCGGGGTCGACGTACCCGCAGGACATCCCGGCCGCCGCCACGTGGGCCGATCAGCATCACTACCTCACCGGCCCGGCGCTCGCCGACGCGATTCAGCGCGATCAGCTGCCGTGGGATCCGAGCGTGCAGGCGCTGCTGCCGTTTCCGTCGGTGCTCGACATGATGGCGCGCGCGATGCCGTGGACGCAGGAGCTCGGGGCGGCGTTCCTCGCGCAGGAGCAGGACGTCATGAACGCCGTCCAGGCGCAGCGCCAGCGCGCGGCGGAGTTCGGGTACCTGCAGTCCAACGCGCAGGTCGTCGTCACGCGTGGACCCTACATCGAAGTGCGGCCCGTCAACCCGGCCTACGTGGTCGTGCCGTACTACGACCCGCGCGTCGTCTTCGTCGCGCCGCGTCCCGGTTTCCGCGTCGTGACGGCGGTCCGCTTCGGCTACGGCGTCAGCCTGGGGGTGGCGTTCGAGCCGTGGGGGTGGGGCTACACGCGCTTCGACTGGGGCACGCACGTGGTGATCGTCAACCGCGAGCCGTGGCGGCGCACCTGGGTGAACCGCGCGACCTACGTGCACCCGTACGCGATCCGCCGGCCGGCGCCGGTGGCGGTGGAACGTCGCGAGGAGGTGCATCGCGCCATCGAGCGGAGCGAGCGCGAGCGCGCCGCCGAGCACGACGGCCGCAAGCGCGAGGAAGATCACAAGCGCGAGCAGGATCGCAAGCGCGACGAGGACAAGAAGAAAGAGCGCGGCCGCGGCGGAGCATGACCGCGCGCCGTTCGCTGTTCCCGGTCTTCGCCGCCGTCGTCGTGCTGGGCTCGGCGGCGCACGCCGTCGAGCCGGGGCTCCCGTCCAGGACCGCCGTGTGGGCCGCGGCTGCGCGCGCCGTCGGCGCGAAGAACCCCGATCGAGCGCAGCGGAACCCGGACTATCTCGCGATACGGTTTCTCGGCCCTCGCGAGCGGGCGCTGCTGCCCGACTACGACATGGCCGCGCTCGATGCGCCGTCGTTCGACGAAGCGATGAAGCGCGTCGGGGTCCACCTGCCGGTCCGTTCGCACGCGTACCGCACGATCGCGTTCGATCGCGCGCTGCTCGACGCGGTGCACGCCGGCGCCACGCAGGTGGTGATTCTCGGCGCCGGCTTCGACAGTCGCGGCTACCGCTTCGCGCACCAGCTGCGCGGCGTCAGATTCATGGAGGTCGACTATCCGCCGACGCAGGAGTACAAGAAGCGCCGCGTCGAAGAGATCCTCGGCGCGTTGCCGCCGGCCGTCTCGTACGTGCCGATGGACCTCACCAGGGACGATTTGCTGACGCAGCTCGCGAAGGCGGGCTACTCGGAGCGTCAGCGGACGTTTTTCCTCTGGGAAGGCGTCGTGTTCTACCTGCCGGAAGACGCCGTCAAAGACACGCTGCACTTCGTGCGCGACCACGCCGCCCGCGGCAGCCGTCTGGCCTTCAACTACACGTACGCCCGCGATCGCAACGTCAACAATCCCGACAGCCTGTACGCACGCTGGGGCGAACCCTGGTTGTTCGGGTTTCCCGACGACGGCGCGGGTCCGTACGTGCGACGCGAGGGCCTCGACGTCCTCTCCGATACGCACACGGTCCAGAACATCTGCGTCGCCGTCGTGCGCGACTGACGCGCGTCGCGCGCGGCTCGAGGCCGCGGATGGACGTGGTGTTCCACCGCGCTTACGCCGGCCGCCGGTATTTCGAGTCGTCCTTGATGACCGACGCCGCCGCGGGCCGGCGGATGATCACATCCTGTCCGTCGGCCATCGCGACGCACAACTCCCACACGCCGACCGCCTTGCCGTTGAACCTCACGGGGATCGTGTTCTCCGCGTCGACACCCATCCAGTCGGACAGCAGCTCGTTCGTGCCGCCGAAGACGACCCACTTGACGCCGGCCGGCCGCCGCAGGTGCGGCGCCGCCACGACCGGCTGATTGGAGGTGCGGCCGGGCACGTCGGGGTAGAAGTAGAAGCCGGGCATGTCCATCGGCCACTTCGCCGGCCGTCCCATGGTGTACCGCGGCGCCGACTGGTAGCCGAGCACGTAGCCGTCCGGCCGCTGAAAGTGGCTGTACGGATTGGTGCGCGAATCCTCCGGCGTGACCTCGCCGCCGAGCCGCTTCGCGATTGCCTCGAGGTCCGCCAGCGAATCGACGCCGAGCATCAGGCCCGTCCAGTAGTCGCCGTTGTACTCGTTGTCCACCGACAGCACGTCGTAGCGGTAGTTCGGGCGTGTGTCTTTCAGGTGCGCATGGGCGTCGACGGAGCACTGGATCTCGATGAACGCATCCTTGCCGTTCGCGCCGCTGCCGAGCGGCACCATGTGGCACGAGATGTCGCGCACCCACTCGCCGGTCCAGAACCCGAGGCCGGTTTCGTTGCGCAGGCGGGCGGCCGATTCGAACGCGTTGCGCGCCCCCAGCGAGAAGTGATTGATGTGGATGTTCACGTCTAGCTCCGCCACTCGCCGTACTTCGAGACGGGAACCGCGTCGGACGCCGCCGGCCGACGGATGACGATGTCGTCGCGCTCTTCGGCGCCGACGCACACGGCCCACACACCCGGCGACTTGCCGTTGAACTTCAGCGGCAGCATCTCGACGTACTGCATGCCGCCGAGCCACGCGGCCATCTGCTCGGGCGTGCCGCCGACCTCCACCCACTTCAATCCGGTCGGCTGCACCTGCTGCGGAATCGGATGCGTCGGCTGGCCGCTCGAGTGATACGTGCGATCCGGGTAGTAGTAGACGTTCGGCAGGCCGTGCATCCACGGCGTGCGCCGGCCGACCGGCGTCGACGCCATCGGCAGGATGTAGCCGTTCGCGCGCTGGAAATGCGCCGCCGGATCGGGATTGTCCGCGCGGTTCACCGTGCTGTCCCAGTGCTTCGCGAACGCTTCGAGCTCCTCCATCGAGTCGACGCCGAGGCACAGACCGTTGAAGTGATCGCCGGTTTCGGTGATGTCGAGAATCCACTGCTTCCGCTCGTCCATGTGCCGCAGCGAGAAGATGTCGATGATCCCCGAGATCTCGATGAAGTTTCCGGGCGGCCCGAGCGGCACGATGTTGACCGACGAATCGCGCAGCCACTCGCCGGTCCAGTAGCCGAGCCCGGTTTCCTTCGCCAGCGTGTCCGCCGAACGGAAGATGTGCGGCGACGCGAGGCTGATGTGATCGATGTGCAGCGGCATGGGGGTCGCGCTCCTACGAACGAGCCGCCGCCGTCGCGGGCGGACGGCGGATCTCGACGTCGCCGGCGTCGGTCTTGACGCCGACGGCGTACAGCCCGGGCGATTTCCCGTTGAAGCGCATCTTCAGGTCGTCGGGATTCTGGCCGAGCCACGCCTGCATCTGCGCCTTCGTGCCGCCCATCTCGACCCACGCGACGCCGGCCGCCTGGGCGAGGCCGGGCGCGTTCACGACCGGCTGCCCGCTCGGGTGCGCGTAGAGCCGGTTGCCCCAGCAGCACCACGTCGGCTTGCCGGCCTGCCAGGCATCGGCGACGCCCACCGGCCCTTCCCAGAACGTCACCTGCGGGCCGTCCGGCGGCGTCCGCACGTTCAGGCGCGTCGTCCCGCCATGCCGCCTGGCGAGCTCGTTCAGTTCGTCGACGGTGTCGACGCGGAGGCACACGCCGCCGAACACGGCGGATTTCAGCGCGACCGCGCGCGCATACCACCACGGGCGCCGCGAGGGATCCGCGGTCGCGAACGGATCGACGATGCTCTCGATGTCGAGGTACACGCCGCCGCCGAGCGGCATCGTCTTCTGGCCGACCGTGATGTCGCGGGTGAAGCCGCCGTCGTAGTGACCGAGCCTGGTCGCCGACATCAGGTCGAACGCCGTCGTGTAGACGTTCGTGCAGCCGAGGTGAAGGTGATCCAGCATCGCTACACCGTGTCCCAGCGGTGGTGTCGATCGCGATCGAAGATCTCGCCCGTTTCCGGATCGTGATCGCGTGGGGTCGCGTCGCCGCCGGCCGGTTCTTCGGACGGCGCGTGCGACGTGCCGCCTGCAGACGCGGCGACGCTGCCCGCGGCAACGGCCCCGGTGGTGAGCGCGGCGGTTCGGCGCAACAGCGTGCGGCGGGTGATCGTCGGTGTCATGAGCGTCCCCCGTTCAGAATTCGGTCGCCGACGGGCGGCGGATCACGATTTCGCCGCCCTTCATCGTCTTGACGCCGATCGCGTAGAGGCCGGGAAGCTTGCCGTTGAAGCGAAGCGGGAGGGTGCCGGCCGGCAGGTCGAGCCAGTCGTACATCGCGCGTTCGGTTCCGCCGACCTCGATCCACGCGATGCCGTCCGGCCGCGTAATCTTCGGCGCGGTCGACGGCGGCTGGCCGCTCGGATGCATCGGGAAGTCCTCGAACCAGTGCCACGTCGGCAGCCCCTTCGTCCAGGCGAGCTGCGCGCTCGGCGCGGCAAACGCCCGCAGCACGTAGCCGTTCGGCCAGACGCGCGACGTCGGCGCCTGCGCGATCGTGTAGCCCTTCTTCTTCGCGACTTGTTCGAGCTCGTCCCGGGCATCGACGCGCAGCCCGAAGCCGGTGAAACACTCGCCGACCGCCTGCACCTTGTCGTACCACCACGGCCGGTTCTTCGGATCGCGAACTGCCTCCGCGTTCACGATGCCGTTCAGTTCCAGGTACGTGTTGCTGCCGAGGGGGAAGATGCGGTTGGCGTGATCGCCGCCGAGGAAATGCCCGCCGTCGTAGAAGCTGAGCGTGCTCTCGAGCCGCAGACGGTGCGCGCCGTAGAACAGGTTCGGCGACGAGATCGAGAAGTGATCGAGATGAACCGCCATCGACACGTCCCTCCTGTGGCGCGGTACAGATATCAGACGCGTCGCCGCGAATCAAGGCGTTATTCGGGCAGATCGAACCGCAGCTTCTCGAGCAGCGCGCGACCGGCGCCGGTGTACACGAAGTACTTGCCGTCCACGGTGTAGATGCGCTCGGGATCCGGGACGAGATGCTCGATGTCGCCGGTGCAGATCGGCGCGTCCCAGCAGCCCGGCGCCCCGCTCGAATTCGTGTAGCCGACCACGGCGACCGGCTCGCCGGCGGCGAGCGCCCGGTTCACCTCGGCGACGTACGCGGGGTGGCGATCGTTGGCGTTGGACCACCGCGAGATCACCCGTTCGTCGCTGTAGAAGATGATCTGCGTGTCGAGCAGGCCGTTCATCGAGAACACGTGTCTGACACCGCTCGCGCCGAGCGACTTGATCACGAACTGCAGCCGCTTCGCCTCGGGCTGGCTCCCCGGCGGATTCGGCCAGAGATAGCTGAAGTTCCTGAACTCGTACACCGACACGGCGCCGCCGATCAGTGCCGCGGCCGCGACGGCGCGCGCGATCCGTTTCGGCGCGAGGTCCGCGAGCTCGAGGCCCGCCAGCGCCACCAGCAGCGCGCTCATCGGCAGCAGATAGCGCCCGTCGCGCGCGAACAGCAGCACCCAGTTGCCGACGAGCGTCGCGGCGAGCGACGCGAACAGCAGGTGCGACCACCGGTTGAAGCGCCGCGCGGCCAGGCGGTACGCCTGCGCGACTGCCGCGAGCCCGATCGCGACGCACCATGCCGCCGCGACAATGGGCGTGACCGGTCCCGGCGGATCGACGGTGGACGTCAGGTAGTACGAGCCGGTCAGGTTGACGTAAATCTGCTGCGCCGCGCGGACGCGCGTGCCCCACACGTCGGGATTGCCGAGCGCCGGCCCGGCCCACGTGTCGGAGCTGACCACCGGGATCAACTTGATCGCCACGAGCATGGCGGCCATCGCGCCGCCGAAGCAGATCGCTGGCGTCAGCCGCCGCCGCGACGCCAGCGCCCAGACGACGATCGGGACGACGCCAGGCAGCCAGACCGGCTGCGCCAGCCAGACGACCGCGCTCAGGATTCCGCCTGCCACCCACCGGCGCGGCGTGTCGCGCTCGCGCGGCTGCACGACGATCCAGAGCAGCATGGAGGCCGCCGTGAACGCGGTCAGATATCCGCCGCGCGCCTTCATCGACCACACCGCCCATGCCGGATTCAGCACCAGCGCGCACGCAATCCAGAAGGCCAGTGTTTCTCCGGCGATCGCCGCGATCGCCCGGAAGAAAAAGAGCACGCCGGCGATCCACAGCAGCAGCATCGACACCTTCAACGCGGCGGGGCCGACGCCCGCGATCCTGAACGCGGCCGCTGCGGCGCCCGCTTCGATCGTCGACAGGCCGTACCGCTGTCCCCAGAAGAAGAGGGGGAACGCCCGGCCTTCGGCGAAGTGCTTCGCCATCAGCCCGAGGACGCTTTCGTCGCCGTCGACGAGCAGGTTCGGGCTGAGAAGCTGCGGCAGCCGGGAGACGAACGCGAGGGCCGCGAGCGCCGCGGTCGCGACGATGACGCGGCCGGACCGCGTCACTCGCAGCGCAGCGCGACCATCGGGTCGACGCGGGCGGCGCGCCGGGCGGGTATCGCGCACGCAGCCAGCGCAACGGCCGCGAGGATCACGGCGACGCCGGCGAACGTGGCCGGGTCTCGCACGGTGACGCCGAACACGAGGCTCGACATCGTTTCGCCCAGCGCGAATCCGCCGGCGAGCCCCGCGGCGACGCCCGCGGCGACGACGAGCATGCCCTGGCCGAGGATCAGCCGCAGCACCGCGCGCGGGGTGGCGCCGAGCGCCAGCCGCAGGCCGATCTCGCGCGTCCGCTGCGTCACCGCGTACGCGAGGACGCTGTAGATGCCGACGATCGCGATGACGAGCGCGACGCCGGCGAAGACGGTCAGCAGCACGCCGTTGAGCCGTGGTTGCGCGGCGCTCGTGGACAGCCACTCCTCCATCGTCCGCACGTTGGCGAGCGCGAGTTCGCCGTCGAGCGCGTGCACGCGCTGGCGGACGGCCGGAAGAATGGCGTCGGGCGGGACGGCGGTTCGGACGACGACGTCCATCAGCGCGGCGACGCGCGGGGCCGGCGGGTAGTACAGCGCCGGCGATTCCTGGTTGAGCGCCGTGCTGCGGACGTCGCCGACGACGCCGACGATCGTGAACGGCGTCTTCAGGTCGGCCGACCGCGTCAGCGTGCGACCGATCGGATCCTCGTCGCCGAAGAACGTGCGCGCGGTGGCCTGGCTGACGATCGTCACCGCCGAGGCGTTGGCACCGTCGGCGTCGGTGAAGTCGCGGCCGCGCAGGAGTGGAATCCCGATCGTCCTGAAATACCCGGGGCTGACGATGCGCCAATCGATCGGCACCTTCGTGCCGGGCGGCAGGACCGACCGGCCGGTGGTCAGCATCGGGTGCTTCGTGTAGTTGCCGGCGCCGAACGGGATGCCGCTCGAGACGGCGGCGGCGGACACGCCCGGCGTCGACTGCAGCGACTGGATCAGCGCGCGATAGAGCGCCTGCGCTTTGGTCGTCACCGGGTACTTGCCCGGCGGCGGCGCGAGCTGGAACGTCAGCAGCCCGCTCGGCTCGAATCCGAGACGCACCCGTTCGAGATGCACGAGCGATTGCACGAGAAGGCCGGCGGCGATCAGCAGAATCGTCGCGAGCGCCACTTCGGCCGCGGCAAGGCCGTTGCGCACGCGGCCCGCCCGGCGCGACGAACCGCCGCGTCCCGCCTGCTTCAACACGTCGTTGAGGTCGACGCGCGACATCCGCCACGCCGGCGCGATGCCGAACAGCACGCCGGCCACCGTCGTGAGCCCCGCGCCGAACCACAGCACGGCGCCGTCGATCGGAATCGACGGCACGGGCAGCACCGCCGGCGGCAGCCATGCATTGATCGCCCGCACGGCCCACACCGCGCCGACGAGCCCTGCGGCGCCGCCCGCCGTCGACAGCGCGACGCTCTCCACGAGCAGTTGACGCAGCAGCCGTCGCCGATCCGCGCCCATCGCGGTGCGCACGGCCATCTCCTGCTGGCGCACCGCGGCGCGCGCCAGCAGCAGGTTCGCGATGTTCGCGCATGCAATGAGCAGCACGCAGACCACCGCCGCGAGCAGAATGAGCAGCCCGGCCTTCAGCTGCGGGCTGACGAACGTGTCGAAGAGCGTCACGAGGTGGATGCCCCAGTCGCGCACCTCGGGGTACTCGCGGCCGACGTTCGCGGCGATCGCGTCCATCTCCGATTGCGCGCGCGCCATCGTGACGTCCGGTCGCAGCCGCCCGACGACGAACAGCACGTGGTTGAGCCGGATCTCGTTCGCCGGATCGATCGTGAGCGGCGTGTAGACGTCGCTGTTCAGCAGCAGGTTCAGGGAGGCCGGCGCGATGCCGACGACGGTCGTCGGGGTGTCGTTCAGCGTGATCGTCCGTCCGACGATCGAGGGATCCGATCCGAACCGCCGCCTCCACAAGCCTTCGCCGATCATCGCGACGGGCGCGGCGCCGCGCGTCTCATCGTCGTCGACGAAGGCGCGGCCGGCGACCGGCGCGAGGCCGAGGACGCGCATCAGCGCCGCGCTGATGCGGTTGCCGCTCAACTGTTCGGGCTCGCCGCTGCCGACGAGCGTGTAGTTCGCGAAGCCCACCGCCGCGAGCGTGTCGAGCGCGCGCGTCTGCTCGCGCCACGACAGGAAGTTCAGCGCGGACGCGCCGAACGTCGGCAGATTCAGCTTGTCGTTCTTCTCCGCCACCTGCACGAGACGGTCGGGCGTCGCGAAGGGCAGCGGCCGCAGCAGGACGGCGTTGACGACGCTGAAGATCGCCGTGTTCGCCGCGATCGCGAGCGCGACGGTGACGACGATGGCGGCGGTGACGAGCGGCGTGCGCCGCATCATCCGGAGCGCGTACCGAAAGTCGCTCAGCACGACCGCAGTATAGCGCCGGGATCAGCGTGCGATCGCCGCGAAGACGTCGTGCAGCTGCCGGACACCGTCCGTTAACGACGCGGGGCCGGGCTGCAGGATATACGTCGACTTGATTTCGTGGATCCGATCGTCGCGGACCGCGCTGACGCGGTCCCATCCCGGACGGTTCACGATGGTCGACTTCTTCATCTTCTTGCCGCACCACGAGGCGAAGATCACCTGCGGGTCGCGCGCCGCGACGACCGCCGGATCGACGATGCGGTCCTTTGCGAGCCGTGCGTCGGCCAGCTCGGGGAAGACGGGCTGCCCGCCTGCGATCTCGACGAGCTCTTCGACCCACCGGATTCCGGAGATGAGCGGGTCGTCCCATTCCTCGAAAAATGTCCGCAGCCGAACAGGAAAGCGTGCCGCGGCTTCCCGGATGCGATCGAGACCCGCCTCGAAGCGGTCGGCCAGCCGCTCGGCCGCGGCCTGGCGTCCGACGAGTCCGCCGAGCATGCGGATCATCTGCAGGATCTCGGCGACGCTGCGCTGGTTGAAGGTGACGACGGGGATGCCCCGCCTGACGAGCTCGGCGGCGAGATCCGCCTGCAGGTCCGAAAACGCCAGCACCAGATCGGGCCGCAGCGCTTCGATCTTGTCGAACTTCGCGTTGATGAATGCCGACACCTTCGGCTTGGCTCGCGCCTCCGGCGGCCGCACGGTGTAGCCGGACACGCCGACGATCCGATCGCCCTCGCCGAGCAGGTAGAGCGTTTCGGTCGTCTCCTCGGTGAGGCAGACGATGCGGCAGGGAAACCTCGTCATCGGCCCGCCTGGTCCTGTGCGCCGGCCAACTGCAGGTCGGTGAACACGAACCCGTCGCGCTCGATCGTCATCCCCGTTTCGATGGGAATCGCGTGCGCGAACATCGGGCCGTCGTAGGCGAACGTGTGGAACTCGCCGCGCTCGCCGCAGGGATCGACCGACGCGGGCAGCTCCCGCAGGAGCCGCGCATCGAAGTCGCGTCCCGCGAAACTCCGATCGAGCTGGCGCGGATCGACGCAGGTGATCCGCGCGCGCAGGCCGCCGACGATCATCTCGCGCGCGAGCGCCGGCGTCTTCGCCGGATCGTCGAACAGGGGGAAGAGCGGCGTCAGACCCGAGCCGGCGAGGCGGTCTTCCCGATACCGCCGGATGTCGGCGAGAAACAGATCGGCGAACGCGATGTGGGTGAACCCGTCCGCGACCGCGCGCGCCACCGTGTGCGCCATCGCGCGCTCGTACACCTCGTTCGGGCAGGGCGACGGGATCGGCACCTGCCACAGCGGCAGGCCGAGCGCCGCCGCCTGCGCGTCGAGCAGCGTCACGCGCACGGCATGCATCGCCACCCGCGCCGCGTCGGCGTTGATCGTGGTCAGCAGCCCGGCGATCTCCACCCCCTGCTGACGCAGCACGTGCACCATCCACGCGCTGTCCTTGCCGGAGGACCAGGACACGAGGCACTTGGTCATCTGGTTATCGGCCACTCCCTCCAACCGGCTACCGCGCCCGCAGCACGGCCGCAAACGCGCGCGTGGCATCGACGACGCGCGGACCCGGCACGACGAACTGATCGCCGACGAGCACGTGGACGCGATGGTCGCGGACCGCCGGAACCGCAGGGAGGGCGTCCCACTCGCGCGCGATGCGCTGCGCGTCGGCGGCCGGCAGCCTGTCGCCATACCGCAGCTCGATGATCACCTCGGGTCGCCGCGCCAGCACCATCTCCGTCGTCACGTCCACCGACTGCCGCTTCAGGTCGCCGAACACGTCGTCGCCGCCGGCGACGACGAGCATGTCGTGGAGAAAACCGATGCCGCCGCTCGCGACGATGCCGCGCAGCGATCCCGGTTCCCGGCCGAACACGAGCATGGTCTTCGGTCGCGGGCGGCCGGCGGCGGCGCGGCTGATGGCGGCGAGCTCGGATTCCATCGTCGACGCGAGCCGATTCGCCGCGTCGGCGGAGCCGATGCGCGCCCCGACCGCGCGCAGCGTCTGCGTGATGTCGGCCAGGCCGCGATGCTCGTACGAATAGAAGGGGATGCCGGCGCGCGCGAGGCGCGCCTTCAGCTCGAGCTGCGTGGCGTACAGGATGACGAGGTCGGGCCGGAGCGACAGAATCTTCTCGATGTTCGGATCGAGCAGGCCGCCGACGCGCTCGATCGCCTGCACGTCCGGCGGGTAACGGTCGTAGCTGCTGACGCCGGCGAGGCGCGCGCCGTCGCCGATCGCGAAGATCATCTCGGTGACCGCCGGGATCAGCGACACCACGCGATGAGGCGTGTCGACGTTCTGCGCCGCCGCCGCGTCGCGCGGGCCGGACGGCGCAACCAGTCGCGGCCGCGCAGCGCCGGACGACGCCGCCAGGCATGCCGCGAAGGCGGCGGCGATCGCAACGGTCAGCCCGCCGCGTCTCATCGCGCGCGCCTCAGGAGCAGCCAGAGAAAGAACGGTCCGCCGATCATCGCCGTGACGATGCCGACCGGCAGTTCGACCGGCGCCGCGATCGTTCGCGCGATCAGATCGCATCCGATCAGGAACGCCGCGCCGAACAACGCGGAGGCGGGCAGCACGAGCCGATGGTCCGCGCCGACGAGCATCCGCACCAGATGCGGCACGACGATTCCGATGAAGCCGATCGGCCCGCCGAGCGCGACGGCCGCTCCGGTCGAGAGCGACGCGGTGACCAGCGCGACCCGCTCCGCGCGCCCGACGTCGACGCCGCGCGCGGCGGCGGCGTCGGGACCGAGCGTGATCAGGTCCAGCGTGCGCGGCAAGGTGGCGTAGCCGACCGCCGCGCATGCCATCGGCACGAGGGACGCGGCGATGGCGCTGTAGCTGCCGACGTCGAGCGATCCCATCAGCCACCGGACCGTCTGGAACGTCTTGGTGAAGTCGGCGAGGTACTGGATGAAGGTGACGATCGCGCCGAGAAACGTCGTCAGCACCACGCCGCCGAGCAGCAGCACGGTGGACGACATGCCGCGGCTGCGGGCGAGCGACAGCGCGTACACGACCGCCAGCGCGCCGAGCGAGCCGAGGAAGCTGGCGACGGACACGGCCGAGACGCCGGCAATCGCCGCCGGCGGCAGCAGCGTGATCGCGATCATCGCCCCGAGCGACGCGCCGACCGACACGCCGAGCGTCTCGGGCGCGGCCAGCGGGTTGCGGAGGAGCGCCTGGAACACGACGCCGGCCGTCGCGAGGCCGGCGCCCACGAGGGCCGCGGCGACGACGCGCGGCAGCCGCGCGATGAAGAAGATCTGCGCGTCGACGTTGTCGGCGAACGGCACCGACCGATCCAGCGCCCGCGCGAGCGACACGTGCGTCGTGCCGACCAGCGGCGCGAGCACCGAGACGACGACGAGCAGTCCGCCGAACGTGATGACGACCGCCGTCAGCCGGTAGCGGATGTCGGCGCGGCGCCGCGGCGGCGGGCTCGTCTTCAACGGATCCCGTTCAGTGTGCGCGCGCAATCGCGGTCACCGTCAGATGCCGGGCGCGCGGATGCACGCCGATCTCCGCTTCGACGCCGTACAGCGCGCGGACGTTCGCCGGCGTCAGCACGTCGGCTGTCGCCCCGCGCGCGATCACCGCTCCGTCGCGGATCATCACCAGCTCGCCGCAGAGCGCCGCCGCCAGGTTCAGATCGTGGGTCGACACGACCATCGTGGTGCCGCGGTCGGCGTTCAGGCGCACCAGCAGGTCGACGATGTCGAACTGATACCCGATGTCGAGCGAGGCGGTCGGCTCGTCGAGCAGCAGGACGTCGGAGGCCTGGGCGAGCGCGCCGGCAATCACGACGCGCTGCTTCTCGCCGCCGCTCAGCGTCGCGAACGCCCGCGCCTCGAACGCGTCGGTGCCGGTCGCCCGCAGCGCATCGCGCGCGATGCGGATGTCGTCCGCGCCCTCGAGCTGAAACGCGCCGAGGTGCGGGTACCGCCCCATCAGCACGATCTCGAGCGCGGTGAAGTCGAACGTGGCGTGCGTCTCCTGCGGCACCACCGCGATCCGCCGCGCCAGCTCGACGCGCGACATCGCCGCGATCGGGCGGCCGTCGAGCGTCACCGCGCCGCGCGCCGGCGCGAGCGTCCCCGCCAGGATCCGCAGCAGCGTCGTCTTGCCCGATCCGTTCGGGCCGAGCAGCCCGACGATCGCTCCCCGCGGCACCGCCACCGACACATCGTCGAGCACGTCGCGTCCGGCGCGCGCCGGACCGTACGAAAACGACACGTGCGCCGCCGCGAGGAGCGGATCGGTCATCAGAACCCGACGCGCAGGCCGACGCGGGCGGCGCGGCCGAGCGCCGGATACCCGAGCGGCTCCATGTACTGGCGATCCGCGAGGTTGTCGACGGCCAGCGTGGCGGTGAGCTGCCGGGTGATCGCGTACGACGCGCGCGCGTCCCAGGTGGTGAAGCCCGGATTGCGGGTGAGCGGCGGCGCAAACGACACGAAATCGCTGTCGGAGAACGCCCCGACGAACGTGCCGACGAGGTTCAGGCCGAGCGCGTCGCGATGCCAGCCGGCGTCGACGAAGCCCGAGTGGCGAGGACGGCGGAACAGCGGCTGCCCGGGCTGAAACACCACGTTGAAGGGCGAGGTGCTGTCGATGATCTCGGACGCCAGGAAGGTGTAGCTGGCGCGGACGCGAAGGCCGCCGATCGGTGCGACGTCGCCCGAGAGCTCGGCGCCGCGCGCCTGCGTCAGTCCGATGTTGAAGTACTGGGCGGCGAAGGTCACCGGATCGGTCGTCCTCGTCGAGATCAGGTTCTTGTACCGATTGTCGAACCAGGTGACGTCGACGCGGACGCGATCGGCGAACAGGCGCTGATCGACGCCCGCTTCGGCGCTGCGCGAGCGCTCCGGCAGCAGGTCCGGGTTGCCGCGGAAGAACGGCGAGGGGCTGAACGACTGCAGCACCGTCGGCTCCTTGATGCCGAGGCCGGCCGCCGCGTGGAGGTGCGTCACGCCGAACGCGCCGGCGGCCTCGTGCGCGACGAAGGCAATCGACCCGCGCGGCACCGTCGCATCGCCGAAGCTCGCGTTGTGCTCGACGCGCACGCCGGCGGTGGCCGACACGCGATGCCACTGCGCCTGGTGCTGCACGGCGACGCCGACGTTGTCGCGCGAGGCCGGCGTGCTGCTGTTCGAGAGCCGATCGGTCAGCGTGGCGCGCTCGCCGTCCCAGTCGACCAGCGCCGTCAGCAGCTGATAGCCGCTCGACGTGTCGTTGGCCAGCCGCACGTCGGCCTGGTAGCTGGCGTGATGCCGCGTCAGCGCGCTGTAGCTGTCGAAGGTGAAGTCGCTGAACGCGAACGGCGCGGCGAGGGCGCCGAACCGCGGCACGTACGGCGGATCGACGAGGAGGTCCGCCGAGTCCTGATGCGACACCGCCGCCGAGTAGCTCGCGCGCTGGCGAACGCGGTCGGAGATCTGCTGATCGAAGGCGATGCCGCCGACCGCGTCGTGCCGCTCGAAGAACGCGTCGAGGTCCGGCCGCTCGAACGCCGTCTGGCCGGGCGTGCCGGCCCGTTCGCGCTCGACGCGGACGATGCCCCGCAGCGTGGCGCCGCCGCCCAGGTGCGCGCCGACGTTGCCGCTGAGCGTGGTGTTGCCGAACGCGTTGTTCGGCTCGCGGTTGTCGGTGTCGAACCGCGACGCCGCCACGGCGTAGTCGCCGTGCGGCGCCGCGCCCGCGATCGACGCGCCGCCGCGCACGGTCCCGTACGTGCCGCCCTCGATCCACCCGCCCACCTGCGGCCGCGCCGCCGTTCCGCGTTTCGTGAAGAGCTGGACGACGCTCGACATCGCGTCGGAGCCGAAGAGCGCCGACTGCGCGCCGCGCACCACTTCGACGCGCTCGAGGTCGTCGGTCGTGACGTTGCTGAAATTGAACGCGCCGCCAGGTTCGTTCAACGGGATCCCGTCGAGCAGCACCTTGTTGTAGTTGCTCTCGCCGCCGCGGACGAAGAGCGACGTCACGCCGCCCGGCGCGCCCGTCGTCACCACCATCGCGCCGGGGGTCGTCCGCAGGAGATCGGCCACGAGCGGCGCGTCGCGCCACGCGAGGTCCTGCGCCGTGAACGCGCTGACGCTGAGGCCGGCGTTGTCGACCGGCGTGTCGGTGCGCGTCGCCGAGACGACGACGGTTTCGGCGATGGGCGCGACCGTCAGCACCAGGCGGACGTGCTCGCCGCAGCGCGCTTCGGCAGGCTGGAAGCCGGTGAGCGACGCGATCACGCGGCAGTCGGACGCCTCGGTCGACGTCTCGGCCGGCATCCGGAAGCGTCCCGATTCGTCGGTGAACGTGCTCGTCAGCTCGCGGCCGCTCGCGTCGACGGCGCGGACGAACGCGCGCGGCAGCGGCGATCCGGATTGATCGACGGCGGTCCCGTCGATCTGCAGGCCGGGTCCGAGCGACCCGGCGACGATCAGCAAGGGGAGTGTGACAGAGCAGGCGGCATTCTGCCGCCACCAGCGGGGTGCGCGCATCGATTCCTCCCGGCGTCTCTCGCGCCGAACAAGGTTTGTCCCCCGGGTGGCCAGGTTTCCTGACTCGCGGACGTGCCTGCGCGCCTTCCCGTTCTCCTCTCGCGCGTCGTGCCGCCCGTCAGAGCGGCAGTCGGCGGGGATTCCAGTGGCGTGTGCGCAGCGTTTTTCCGCTTACAGTGGCGGGACCGTGTGGGCTTCGCACCCACTTCGCGTGGCCGCCGGGGCAAACGTGGATTCGAGGATTGTATATCAGGTAACATCGATCGATTCTGCATGGAGCCATCCGTCATGCGATCGCGCCTGGCGGGCGCGCAGCTCGTCGATATCGCCGACAAGATCGAAGCGGGCGTCCGCCTCGATCTCGCCGACGGGGTGCGGCTGTTCGACGCGCCCGACCTGCTCGCCGTCGGGTGGCTGGCCAACCGCGATCGCGAGCGGCGCCACGGCGCGAAAACCTTCTTCAACTGCAACATCCGCCTCGAGGCGACGAACGTCTGCGTGGCGAGCTGTCTCTTCTGCTCGTTCGCGCGGCTGAAGCCGGGCGACCCCGGCGCCTACACGCTGTCGCTCGAGGAGGCCTGGGACAAGCTCCGGACGCGCGCGCATCAGCCGCTGACCGAAATCCACGTCGTCAACGGCCTGCACCCGGATCTGCCGTTCGACTACTACGAGGAGCTGCTGCGCGGCTTCAAGCGCATCCGGCCCGACATCCATCTGAAGTGCTACACCGCCGTCGAGATCGCGTTCTTCGCCGATCGCTACGGGATGACCGACGAGCAGGTGCTGCAGAAGCTGATGGCCGCGGGGCTCGATTCGCTGCCCGGCGGCGGCGCGGAGATCTTCGCCGAGCGCGTCCGCAGGAAGATCGCCAACGACGAGAACAAGTGCGACGCCGATCGGTACCTGTCGATCCACCGGCTCGCGCACCGCCTCGGGATGCGGTCGAACGTGACGATGCTGTACGGGCACATCGAGACGATGGAGGAGCGCGTCGATCACATGCTGCGCGCGCGGGCGCTGCAGGACGAGACCGGCGGATTCCAGGCGTTCATCCCGCTCGCCTTCCACCCCGACAACAACCAGATGCGCAAGCTGCCGGCGCCGAGCGCCGCCGATACGCTGCGCGTGCACGCCGTCTCGCGCCTGATGCTCGACAACATCCCGCACGTGAAGGCGTTCTGGATCGCGACCGGCGTCGACGTCGCGCAGACCTGTTTGTGGTTCGGGGCCGACGATCTCGACGGCACCGTGCAGGAAGAAAAGATCTATCACATGGCCGGCTCGCGGACCCCCGAAGCGATGACGACGCGCGAGATCGAACGGCTGATTCGCGCGGCCGGACGGGAACCGGTCGAGCGCGATACGCTCTACAACGTCGTCCGTCAGGATCGTGTTGCTTCCACTGCTCACTGACTACGAAAAGACCCACATCGCCGAGCGTCAGCCGCTGCCAGACCGGTATCTCGGCCTGAGCGACGCCGACATGGACCGCCGCATCGCCGCCGCGAAGGCGGCGCTCGGCTCGCGGCTCGTGATCCTGGGACATCACTATCAGCGCGACGAGGTGATCAAGTTCGCCGACTTCACCGGCGACTCGTACCGCCTCGCGCAGCAGATCGCGCGGCGGCCGCGCGCCGAGTTCATCGTCTTCTGCGGCGTCCACTTCATGGCGGAGAGCGCCGACGTGCTCTGCGCGCCGCATCAGCAGGTGATCCTGCCGGACCTGGCCGCGGGCTGCTCGATGGCCGACATGGCCGATATCGAGCAGCTCGAGATCTGCTGGGACGATCTCCACCGCGCGGGACCCGGCGGCCCGCGTGGCACGGCGTCGCCGGCGGTGATTCCCGTCACCTACATCAACTCCTCCGCGGCGATCAAAGCCTTCTGCGGCGCGAACGGCGGCGTCGTCTGCACGTCGTCGAACGCGGAGGCGACGCTCCGGTGGGCGTGGCAGCGCGGGCAGCAGATCCTCTTCCTGCCGGACCAGCATCTCGGCCGCAACACCGCGTTCAGGATGGGCGTGCCGCTCGACGAGATGGTGGTGTGGGATCCCGACGAGATCGGCGGCGGCGTCGATCCCGACGCGCGCGCGCGCGCGCGGATCGTGCTGTGGAAAGGGCACTGCTCGGTCCACACGCGGTTTACCGTGCGCCAGATCGAGAGCCTGCGCGCGCAGCACCCGGGGATCCGCGTGATCGTGCACCCCGAGGTGCCGCTCGACGTGGTGCAGGCGGCCGACGACTCGGGATCGACCGAATACATCATCAAGACCGTGACGAACAGCCCCGCCGGATCCGTCTGGGCCGTCGGGACGGAGATCCACCTCGTCAGCCGCCTCGCGAGGCAGGTGGCGCCCGAGCGGACCGTCCTGTCGCTCGATCAGTTCGGCTGCCTCTGCTCGACGATGTTCCGCGTGTCGCCCAACCATCTGCTCTGGACGCTCGACGGGCTGCTCGACGGCGTCGTCCACAACCGCATCACGGTGCCGGACGCGCGCAAGTACTGGACTAAGATCGCTCTGGATCGCATGCTCACGATTTCGTAGGAGGTCGACCGACATGGCTCACTCTCTGCCGCCGCTGCCGTATCCATCGGATGCGCTCGAACCGCACATCGACAAACAGACGATGGAGATCCATCACGGGAAGCATCACAACGCCTACGTGACGAACCTCAACGCCGCGCTCGACAAGCATCCGGAGCTGCAGTCGAAGAGCGTCGAGGATCTGCTGAAGGGGATCAACAGCGTCCCCGAGGACATCCGGACCGCCGTGCGCAACAACGGCGGCGGCCACGCCAACCACACGATGTTCTGGCAGATCATGGGCCCGAACGCCGGCGGCGCGCCGACGGGCCAGATCGCCGACGCGATCAACGGGGCGTTCGGCGGCTTCGACAAATTCAAGGAAGAATTCAAGAAGGCCGCGGTCGGCCGGTTCGGCAGCGGCTGGGCGTGGGTGGTCGACAACGGCGGCCGGCTGTCGATCGAGAGCAGCGCGAACCAGGACAGCCTGCTGATGGACGGCAAGAAGATCGTGTTCGGCATCGACGTCTGGGAGCACGCCTACTATCTGAAGTACCAGAACCGACGGCCGGACTACATCGACGCCTGGTGGAACGTCGTGAACTGGGCGGAAGTGAACAGGCGCCTGGGCCGGTAGCATCCGCGGGCGCGTGGGGTCGGGTCGACGTGCCCGCCCCACCAGCCCGTCCCCGACACCCACCCGCCGCCACGCGCCATGTCCCTGTCCACCGTCCTTTTCCTGTTCCTCGCGCACCTCGGCGTCGGGATCACCTGCACGCTGCTGTTCGTCGGGCGCGAAGCGGGCGTCAAGTTTTTCCGCTTCAACGCCGGCCTCGCCGCGATTCTGATCGCGGTGGCGCTGGCGTTCCAGTTCGACGTCGCGCTCGCGGTCTCCGAGGCGGCGCTCGTCGTCTACTGGGCGACGGTCGGGCGGATGCTCGCGCGCGTGCGGCCGATCATCGTGGCCGTCGCGATCGGCGCGGGCGTGGCCGCGATCCTGCTGCAGGCGCTGCACGTGTCGGCCGCGTGGACGCTGCCGGCGCGCGCGCTGACGGTGGCCAGCTTCCTCAGCTCGGCCGCCCTGCTCGGCGGCGCGTGCACGGCGATGATCCTCGGCCACTGGTATCTGGTCATCCCGTCGATGCAGGTCAGCCTGCTGCAGTCGGTGGTCAAGATCCACATCGCGTCGATGGTCGTGCGCGTGGCGGTGGTCGCGGCGGCCGTGTTCGTGGCGATCGCCACGTGGGAGCCGGGCACCGGCCCGAGCTTCCGGTACTACATCACGTCGGTCGGCGGCATTTTCTTCTGGCAACGCGTGCTGTTCGGCTTGTGCGGCCCGGCGCTGCTGTCGTACCTGACCTGGGAAACCGCCAAAATCCGCTCGACGCAATCGGCCACCGGCATCCTCTACGTCGACTTCTTCACCGTCGTCGTGGGCGAGGTGCTGGCGAAGTACATCCTCCTCGCGACGCGCGTGGCCGTGTAGTAGACTGATTTTTTGCGGATTGCACCGCGGTCCGGAACCTGTGCAATGGCAGACTGCGAACCGCGTCAGGGCCGGAAGGCAGCAGCGCTAAGCAACCTCTCCCATGTGCCGCAGGCCTTCCGGATCGCGGTGAAGTCCGCAAGCGCCGCCGGCAGGCGGCGGTGTCAGACACGCAGCGCGGGCCTTTAGGCCTGCTGGTCCATGGCCTACCAAGTCATCGCGCGCAAATGGCGGCCGCAGAAGTTCGACGATGTGGTCGGACAGCAGGCGGTGACGCGTACGCTCCGCAACGCGCTGGCGAGCGGGCGCCTCGCGCAGGCGTTCGTCTTCGCCGGGCCGCGCGGCGTCGGCAAGACGACGACGGCGCGCATCCTGGCGCGCGCGCTGAACTGCGTCCACGGGCCGACCCCTGATCCGTGCGGCACGTGCGACGCGTGCGTCGAGATCGCCGAGGGGCGCGACATGGACGTCCTCGAGATCGACGCCGCCACGCACACGCAGGTCGACAACGTGCGCGAGGTGATCATCGCCGGCCTGGCCATCGCGCCGGTCCGCAACCGCTTCAAGGTGTTCATCATCGACGAAGTGCACCAGCTGTCGAACGCCTCGTTCAACGCGCTCCTGAAATCGATCGAAGAGCCGCCGCCGCACGTCGTCTTCATGATGGCGACGACCGAGCTGGACAAGATTCCGGAAACGGTGCTGTCGCGCGCGCAGGCGTACGAGTTCCGCGCGATCGGCAGCAAGGTGATCGCCGATCAGCTGCGGACGATCGTCGACGAGGAGAAGATCGCCGTCCCCGACGAGGCGCTGCAGCTGATCGCGCGCGACGCCGACGGCAGCATGCGCGACGCGCAGACGAAGCTCGATCAGGTGATTGCGTTCACCGGCAACACCATCACCGTCGACGACGTCGGCACCGTGCTCGGACTCGTGGGCCGCGACCTGCTGCTCGACGCGGTGGACGCGGTGGCCAACGAGGACGCGCCGGCGGCGTTCCGCCTGTCGGCGCGCGCCGTCGAGCTCGGTTACGACCTCCGCGCCGTCTGCCGCGAGCTGTCGCGCGTCGTCCGCGATCTGCTCGTGGTGTCCGTGGACCCGTCGCGCGTCGACGACCCGGAGATCGCGGGAGAGGGCGAGCGCGACCGCGTCAAGGCGCTCGCCGGCCGCTTCTCGCGCGAGGATCTGCTGCGGGCGTTCGATCTGCTGACGAAGGCGGAGCAGGACATCCGCGGCGCCGCGCAGCCGCGGTATCACCTCGAGATGGCGCTGCTGCGCTGGATCTACGTGCGCAAGCTCGTGTCGATCGAGGATCTGATCGCCGGCGGCGGCGCTCCGTCCACGGCCGGCCCGCGGGCCGCGGGGCCCGCCGTCCGTACGCCCGCGGCCGCGGCGCCCAGCATCGTCGGCAGGCCCGCGCCTCGGGAGCCGGCGAAGGCCGCGACGCCGGCAACGGCGGCGGCCGCGGCTACCGCCCCGGCGTCCGCCGCGCCGGCGCCGCCCGCGGGCAACGCGAAAGACGCGTTCCTCGCGGAGATTCGCAAGCAGAAGATGGTGTTCTACAGCACCATCGTCGCGCAGGCGCAGAAGATCGACGTCACCGGCGACAGGATTACGTTTACCTTCTCCGCGAACCAGCGCTCGCTGCGCGATGCGCTCGAAGAGAAACGCTCGTGGCTCGAATCGGTGGCGCAGCAGGCGACGGGACGGCGGTTCGCGGTGGGCAGCGTCCACTTGACCGACACGGCCGGCGGCGCTCCGTCCGGCGCGGCGCCGTCGGACACGGCAGACAAGGCGGACAAGAAGACCGCGCTTCGCGAGCAGGCGCTGGCCGACCCGGGCGTCCAGGCGATGCTCGAAGTCTTCCCCGCGGACATCCGCGACGTGGAGGAGATGTGAACCCACAGCAGATCCAGCAGATGATGAAGCAGGCGCAGGAGATGCAGGAGCGCCTGCAGAAGCAGATGGCCGAGCTGCGCGTCGAAGGCAACGCCGGCGGCGGCATGGTCATCGTCACGATCAACGGCGCGAAGCAGGTGCAGTCGATCAAGATCGATCCCGAGGTCGTGTCGAAGGACGACGTCGAGATGCTGCAGGATCTGATCGTCGCCGCGCTCAACGACGCGCAGCGCAAGGTCGACGACGAGATGAAACGCCATCTGGGCGGCATGCTCCCGCCCGGCTTCAACCTGTAAACCGTCCTTGTCGCTCCCGGATCCCCTCGTCCGCCTCATCGAAGAGCTGCAGCGGCTGCCCGGCATCGGCCCGAAAGGGGCGCAGCGCCTCGCGTTTTTCATCCTGAAGACGCCGCGCGAGCAGGCGGACCGGCTCGCCGATGCGGTGCGCGAGGTGAAGGAGCGCGTCACCTACTGTTCGATCTGCAGCAACATCACCGATCGCGATCCGTGCCCGTTCTGCAGCGACGCCGGACGTGATCCGCACGTGATCTGCGTCGTCGAGGAGCCGCAGAACGTGACGGCGATCGAGAAGACGCGCGATTTCAAGGGGCTGTACCACGTGCTGATGGGATCGATCTCGCCGCTGCAGGGCATCGGGCCGGACGACCTGAAGATCAAGAGCCTGCTCGCGCGCGTGAACGACGGCGTCGGCGAGATCATCCTGGCGACGAACCCGACGGTGGAAGGCGAAGCGACGGCCATCTATCTCGCGCGGCTGCTCAAGCCGCTCGGCGTCAAGGTGACGCGTATCGCGACCGGCGTCCCCGTCGGCAGCGACCTCGAGTACGCCGACGAGATCACCGTGCACAAGGCGCTCGAGGGGCGGCGCGAAGTCTGAGACCGTCGACGTGATGCTGCCTCACACATACGAGCCCGCCGCCGCGGTTCTGCTGGTGCTCGGCGGCGCGCTGTCCTGCTTCGCCGGCTATCGCCTGTTCCGCATCGTGCTCGCGATCTACGGGTTCATTCTCGGCGGGTCGATCGCCAGTTCGACGCTCGCGGGCACCAACGCGACGGGCCAGCTGCTGGCGTGGGTGATCGGCGGCTTCGCCGGCGCGTTGATTCTGGTGCTGGCGTACTTCGTCGGCATCGCGCTGATCGGCGCCGGGCTCGGCGCGCTGATCGCGCACCTCGGCTGGACGTATTTCGGCACCGGCGATCCGCCGCCGCTGCTCGTCGTCGCGCTCGCGATTCTGGGCGCGATCGGCGCGATGGTGCTGCAGCGGTACGTGATCGTCGTGGCGACGGCGTTCGGCGGCGCGTGGACGCTGCTGCTCGGCGCCGTCGCGATGATGGATCGGCGCGCGGCGGCGGCGGCGCGCAGCGCGGACGTGTGGGTGTTCTACCCGATGGCGCCGGCGCCGGATCAGCGGTGGCTGCCGGTGGCGTGGATCGCGCTCGGGCTGCTCGGCACGGCGGTGCAGCTGGGCGTGACGGGACGCAAACGTACGTAGTGGAGTGTCCGGCCCGGGCCGGACGTGGAGGAGCGATGGCGACGTTCGAACGGCACGTGGAGATCGACTGGAAGGGCTCGGTGACGGAAGGCGGCGGCAGCGTGAAGGCGGGCACGGGCGCGTTTTCGCTGCCGGTGTCGTTCCCGCGGCGCGTCGGCGACGCGCAGGGGATGACGAGCCCCGAGGAACTGATGGCGGCGGCGCACGCCGCCTGCTACGCGATGGCGCTGAACGGCACGATCGGCCGCACCGAAGGGGTGTCGGTGGACCGCACCACGGTGAAGGCGACGGTCACCGCCGACAAGGGCGACGCCGGCATCAAGATCCTGTCGTCGAAGCTCGAAGTGACCGCGCACGGGCTGAAAGGCGCGGACGCGGCGAAGTTCAAGGAGATCGCGCAGACGGCCGAGGGGCGCTGCCCCGTCTCGAACGCGTATCGCGGGACGATGCAGATCACGGTGGAGACGAAGATCGCATAGCGATCCGCGGCTCGTGAAGGAGGCTGGGCGTCCGCCAGCCGGCCGGCCGGGCCCTTCGCGATGTTTCCCAGAGAACACGGCGCCTACGGACAGCTGCTGTTCCCGATCGCGACGGCGCTCGCGATCGGGCGTCCGGGCGCGGGCGCGCTGGCGCTGGCGGCGGCGGCGGTGTGCGCGTTTCTCGCGCACGAGCCGCTGCTCGTGCTGCTCGGTCAGCGCGGTGCGCGCGCGGCGCGGGCGGAGGGTGCGCGCGCGCGGCGGTGGTTCGGCGCGTTCGCCGCGGCGGCGCTGGCGTTCGCGATCGCGGCGATCGTGCTGCTGCCCGCGGCGGCGCGAGTGGCGCTCGGCGCGCCGGCGGCGATCGGGATCCTGGTCGCGGCAGTGATCTTCTCGCGGCGCGAGCACACGATGGGCGGCGAGATCGTGACGGCCGCGGCCCTCGCGGCGCTGGCGTCGCCGCTGGCGCTCGGGGCGGGCGCGACCGCCGTCGCCGCGCGGACGGTGGCGCTGGTGTTCGTCGCCTCGTTCGTCAGCGCGACAGCGTGCGTGCACGGCGTGATCGTGCAGACGCGCCACCCGCCGGCGGCGTCGGCGCGCACGGTCGGCGCGACGGTCGCGACGGTGTCGGTGATCGCGCTGGCGATGCTGGCGCGGCTCGGCGTCGTCCGCGGCATCGCGTCGTGGGCCGCGCTGCCGATGTGCGCGGGCGGCGTGGTGCTGGTCGCGGTGCCGCCGTCGGCGCGCGCGCTGCGCACGGTGGGATGGACGCTGGTGGCGACGACGCTGCTGACGAGCCTTGTCCTGGTGGTGGGGCTGCGCTACTATTGAGGTTCCGTTCGACCGCGCACGTCCTGCCTGTTCCTCAGTAGCTCAATGGCAGAGCATCCGGCTGTTAACCGGAGGGTTGTTGGTTCGAGTCCAACCTGAGGAGCCACGCCACATAAAACCCATAGAATCAATGAGTTGCGGGTTGGGATTGAGCGGCAGCCGTCTAAGTCATTGAGCAGAATGGCTTTAGGGGAGCGTCGACCCCGCTGGACGATTCTCGAACTGAAACCGGTGCTGCGAGTGAAACTCGTTTAGGCTGGCTTGCCCGTGTAGCTCGAATCCCAGCACCCCAGATAAGCTCTTCCGCCAAACACCCGAGTCCCTACTTCTCTGAACGCGAGTTCGGAACGAAACCTGACCGGCTGATGTCGATCTTGTTCAGCGACGACATCGCCCCACCGAGCAACGCTCTACGACTTAGCAATCCAGTTAGCGATGTCGTCCAGCACGAACTCCGCGACCTTGCCGGGTTGCTGGTATTCGGCAGGCGTCGCTTTGCCTTCTCCCACCATGAAGAGATGATTGAGGGTCGGGTAGCTCTTGATCGTCACATCGCTGCGGCCCCGCAGCGCGCTTCGCCAGCCCTCCAGGTCCGCTTGCGTCACCTGGTAGTCGCGCTCACCCTGCAGGATCAGCATGGGTATTCGTAGCGTCGCTGCGACCCGAGCGGGCCGGTACGCATCGAGGTCCTTCCAGTACGAGTCAGGGGCGCGCTTCAGCAACGCTTGAAGGCCCTCCTCAGGATTCGGCGCTCCTGGCGTTATCGAGGACAGGTAGACCAGCTGCTCTCGAGCGACATCCTGCAAGGGCCGGGTAGCGCCGGCCAGGATGACGATCCCCGCGAGCGCTCCGTCCTCCACAGCGATCCGCGGCGCCAAGGTTCCGCCCAGGCTGTGACCGAGGACGAAGATGCGCTTCGGGTCAAACTCCTTGCGCGAGCGAAGCAGTCTCACGGCGAGCACTGCGTCTTCCGTCGTTTCCTCGCGAACCGTGAAGTTCCTGTTCCCGGCGGCCAACTTTGCGCCGTGTTGCCGCGTCCGCTTTTCGTAGCGGAGCACCGCAATACCGCGCTCGGCCAGGCCCCACGCGAGATCGCGGAACGGT
>DASRGT010000033.1:0-102351 GCA_035650895.1 Vicinamibacterales bacterium | reverse complement strand
CGAGCTACAACGTCAACGGCATGCGGAACCAGTCGAACAACTTCCTGATCGACGGGTCGAACAACAACGACACGTTCAACACGGGATTCGTCATGCGGCCGCCGCCCGACGCGATCCAGGAATTCAAGATCGAAACGCACTCGTACACCGCGGAGTTCGGCCGCAACGCCGGCGCGGTCGTCAACGTCGTCACCAAGGGCGGCTCGAACGAGTTTCACGGCTCGGGCTGGGAGTTCAACCGCAACGACGCGCTGAACGCGCGCAACTACTTCGTGCTGGCGACGCAGCCCAAGCCGCCGCTCAAGCAGAACCAGTTCGGCGGCGCTGCGGGCGGCCCGATCGAGAAGAGCAAGCTGTTCTTCTTCGGCTTCTACGACGGCTACCGCAACGACCAGGGGGCGACCGCCAACGTGCAGGTGCTGTCCGACGCGCAGCGCCGCGGCGACTTCTCGGGCGGCGCGGCGATCAAGGACCCGCTCACCGGGCTGCCGTTCCCCAACAACGTCATCCCGTCGAGCCGGCTCGACCCCGGCGCGGTGAAACTGCTGAACGATTTCGTCCCCTCGCCGAACAGCGCCGGCAACCGCTACATCGCCTCGCCGACGACGACCGACGATCGCGACTCGTTCGGCCTGCGCGGCGACTACCAGCTGTCGCAGAACAACTCGCTCTTCGTCCGCTACATGCGCGCGGTCACCGACAAGGTGCAGCCGCCGCCCAACGGCACGACGTTCAATCCCATTCCGCAGGAGGCGAAGGCGACGCTGCAGGACTTCATGACGTCGGACACGCACCTGTTCGGCAACAACGCGATCAACGTCGCGCGCTTCTCCTCCAACCGCATCTACGCCAGCCCGGCGGTCACCTCCGGCCTGAGCAACGCGTCCTACGGGATCAACGTGCCGAACACCAACGCGGCGGCGCAGGGCATCGCGTCGATCGCGGTGACCGGCTTCTTCACGCTCGGCGATCCCCAGCAGCCGTTCGTCAACCGCGTGAACCAGGTCTTCGACTTCAGCGACGACTTCACCTGGATCAAGGGGCGCCACCAGTTCAAGTTCGGCACCGACATCCAGCACCAGCACATGGTGATCGCGTTCATCAACCGGCCGAACGGCGACTACGTCTTCAGCGGCGGCATCACGGGGAACGCCGCGGCCGACTTCCTGCTCGGCCTGCCGTTCCAGTTCCGCCGCACGACCAAGAACCAGGCGCAGGACGGAACCGCGCCGGCCTACGGCTTCTACGCGCAGGACGAGTTCCGCTTCTCGCGCGTGACGCTCGACTACGGCGTGCGCTACGAAATCGCGCCGCCCTTCGTCGACGCCAACGGCGCGCTGAACGCGTTCATCCCCGGCTTCAAGTCGACGCGCTTCCCCAACGCGCCGGTCGGGCTCGCATATCCGGGCGACCCGGGCATTCCCGACGGCACGTACGCGACCGACAAGAACAACATCGCGCCGCGGTTCGGCGCGGTGTGGGACGTCAACGGCGACGGGCGGACGACGGTGCGCGCCGCGTGGGGCGTGTTCTACGACTCGATCGCGGGCCAGGGCGATTTCTTCCAGAACGGCGTGCTCGCGCCGCCGTTCACACCGCTCCTGGCGATCGACTACCCCGCGCCGATGACGCTGCAGAACCCGCTGACCGCCGCGACCGGCGGCGCCGCCGACTTTCCGCCCGGCCTGACGATCATCGGCTGGGGCCCGACGTTCGACACGGCGTACGCGTATCACTACAACGCCACCGTGCAGCGCCAGATCGGCGCCAACATGGCGGCCGAAATCGGCTACGTCGGATCGCTCGGCCGCGACCTGCCGATCTTCATGGAAGTCAACCCGGGCCTCTACACGCCGGGGCAGACCGCGCCCGGCGCGCGCCTGCTGCCGGCGTATTCGCTGGTGCGGCCGACCTTCTCGGTCGCCAGGTCGCGCTACGATGCGATGCAGGCGAGCCTGCGCATGCGCCCGAGCCACGGCTTCAACTTTCTCGCCTCCTACACGCTCAGCAAGTCGATGGACAACGTCTCGGGCCTGAACATCGGCGGCGACATGCGGCCGTCGATTCCGGTCACGATCGGCGACTCGGCGAGCATCCAGCAGTCGCTCGACTACGAGTGGGGGCCGTCGCTCTTCGACGCGCGCCATCGCTTCGTCGCCAGCTTCGGCGTCGAGGTGCCGGGTCCCCAGAGCGGCGCGATGAAGGCGGTGCTCGGCGGCTGGCAGGTCAACGGCATCGTCCAGGCGCAGACCGGGTTCCCGTTCACGGTGTACGACACGCTCACCGACATCCGCTACATGACGAACCGGCCGAACGTGACGTGCGACGCCAACGCGAACGCACCGCACACGGTCGACCAGTGGTTCGACACGTCGTGCTTCGTGCGGCGGCCGATCGCGACGACCGGCACGAGCCTCGGCAACGAGACGCGCAACTCGGTGCGCGGCCCGGGCTTCGGATCGACCGATCTGTCGTTCTTCAAGAACGTCGATCTGCCGTCGAAGCAGCGGCTGCAGCTGCGCGTCGAGATCTTCGATCTGTTCAACCAGATCCGGTTCAACCAGCCGGGCAACCTGATCGGCAGCGCGACGTTCGGGAGAATCGCCACCGCGCAGGACGGGCGCGTGGCGCAGCTCGGCGTCCGGTACATCTTCTGACGAACCGCGCGATGATCGGAACCGTAGAACAGGTGTCGATATGAAGCTCGTGGCCGCGACCGCCTCCATCCTCGCCCTTTCGCTCCTCGACGCGTCTGCGCAGCCCGCCGCGGTCAACAACACCCTCACCGCCGTCGACGGGGTGAGGGTCGGCCACTTCACGTTGACCGAGCGGCCGACCGGCTGCACCGCGATCATCGTGAAAGACGGCACGACCGGCAGCGTCGACGTGCGCGGCGGCGCGCCGGGCACGCGCGAGACCGACGTGCTGAACCCGGTGAACAACGTCCAGATCGTCAACGGCATCTCGCTCTCGGGCGGAAGCGCGTACGGGCTCGACACCGCCACCGGCGTGATGCGATGGCTCGAGGAGCACAAGATGGGCTATCCGGTCGGCGCGGCGGGCATCGTCCCGATCGTGCCGGCCGCGATCCTCTTCGACCTGCCGTTCGGCGGGAAGCCGACGGTGCGTCCGACCGCCGACTGCGGCTACAAGGCGGCGTCGGCCGCGACCGCCGATCCGGTGCAGGAAGGCAACGTCGGCGCGGGCGCCGGCGCGACGGTCGGCAAGACGGCCGGCCGGCCGATGAAGGCGGGGATCGGATCGTCGGCGATCCGCCTGCCGAACGGGCTCGTCGTCGCCGCGCTCGTCGCGGTCAACGCGGCGGGCGACATCATCGATCCGGCGACGGGGCAGGTGATCGCCGGCACGCGGAGCGCCGACAACAAACTCGCCGACGCGCGCAAGCTGCTGCGCGCCGGCGGGGGACGCGGGGGCCGCTCCGGCGAGAACACCACCATCGGCGTCGTCGCGACGAACGCGAAGCTGACGAAAGTGCAGGCGCTGAAGATGGCGCAGATGGCGCACGACGGCTATGCCCGCGCGATCTCGCCGGTGCACACGCCCGGCGACGGCGACACGATCTTCTCGCTCGCGACCGGCACCTGGACCGGCGACGCCAACTACGGCCAGGTCGGCGCGCTGGCGGCCGAGGCGATGGCCGACGCGATCGTCCGCGCCGCGACGCAGGCCGCCAGCTCCGAGGGCGTCCCGTCGGCGCAGGAGCTCGGCACGATCCCCGCGCGCCTGAAGAAGCCGTAACGCCGCGCCTCGGCGCTCAGCGCGTCGTCTTCGTCCTGGCGTTCCGCGGATCGTCCGACGGGTTCACGTACTTGAACTCCACCGGACCCTGCCCGTAGAGCACGATCGTCGTTTCGGCGTTCGTCGTATAGGCGAAGTGATTCATGTTGGCGGGCATCAAGGCGAAGCCGCCGACGCCGAGCGTCTTCGTGCCCGTGCCTTTCACCAGCTTGTCGCCCATCCCGAAGGTCAGCGATCCGGTCGTGACGACGACGTGCTCGTCGGTCGGGTGCGAGTGGGCCGGAATCGCGTAGTTCGCCGGGAACTTCAGCCGGATCGTGTACGGCGCCGCCTTGGTCGGATCGCCCGCGAGCACCGCGATCGACGCGCCGGCCGGCAGCATCGGCGGCGCCGGGCCCCACTGCGCTTCCGCCGGCGCCTGGATGACGTGTGCGTGCTGCGCCGCGACGGCGCCCGCACACACGATGCACACCACGCCAATCGTCGTGAGGAGCGTTCGAACGTTCTTCATGTATCCCTCCGCCCGCGAGACTAGCGGATGCGCCGCGCCCGGTTCGTCGCACGCGCGGGCCATTTCGCGCCGATGGCCCGAACGGGTGACGCGCTAGAGAATGCCGCGGCGCGCGGCCTGCGCGACCGCGGCGGCGCGCGACGACACGCTCAGCTTGTTGAGGATGTTCGCGACGTGGCGATGGATGGTGTGCTCGCTGACGCAGAGCCGGTCGGCGATCACCTGGTTGTTGAGGCCGTCGGCGACCAGGCGCAGCACTTCGACCTCGCGCGACGTCAGACCGGCGCGTTGCGGCGGCGGCGCGGGGGCGGCGCGGCCGTCGCGCGCGCTGCACGACGCGATGATCGTCCGGGCGCGCGCAATGTCGAGCTCCGCGCCGAGCTCGGCGAGCAGGTCGATCGCCCGCTGCGCTTCCTCCACCGCCTGGTCGTCGCGGCCGAGCGCGGCCAGCGCCTTCGCGAGCTCGATGCGGGCACGAGCCACCTCGAAGGGCGCCGCGCTCCGCAGGAACAGGTCGAGGGCGTCTTCCGCGTGGCGGCGAGCGGTATCGGCGTCGCCGGCGGCGAGCGCCACATAGACCGCGGCGAGACAAGCCGCGGCGCGGAGCGGCGGCGTGTCCACGCGGGCGGCAATGGCCTGGAGTTCGGCGAGCGCCGTACGCGCGCCCTCGCGATCCCCGGTGCCGGCGCGCGCGCGCACCAGCAGATCGAGGGCGATGGCGCGCTGCGTCGGATTGTTGCCGGGCACGCGCCGCAGGTAGCGCTCGGCGAGCTCGGCCGCGGTCGCGACGTCGCCGCGGTCGAAAGCGAGCTCGGCCAGACCGAGCGCGGCGGCCGGATGCTGCGCCGACTGCTCGAACAGCGACGACGCTTCGACGAGCCGGCCCTGACGGCGCCGCAATTCGGCCAGGCGCACGAGCCCGTCCACGGTCATCGCCGGGCGCGACGCGGCGAGCTCGCGCGTCGCCGCCGTCAGCTCCTGCTCCGCCTCGAGCCACGTGCCGCGCCACAGGCAGATCGACGCGTACTGCGTGCGGCAGACGGCAAACAGCGGGTGCAGCCCCCACTTCTCGCAGTACGCCTTCAGCCGCGTGCACCACTCCACCGCGCGGTCGTAGTCGCGGACACGGTCGCACGCCACGAGCATGTAACAGCCGGAGAGGCCGATCGCGATTCGATCCGAGAGCTCGCCGCCGACGATGGCGGCGTTCACCTCGTCGAGCAGGCGCATGCCCTCGGCGACGGCGCCGGTCGAGACCAGCGCGAGGCCCTGCAGCGAGCGGTTCAGCATCTCGAGGTCGAACGCGCCCGCCGCGCGCGCGGCGCGCACGCCCTCGGACGCGTGGCGGTGCGCCCGCTCGGGATCGGCGGCCATGGCGATCTGGCTCTCGCGCGCCTCGAGCCACGCGGTTTCCGCCGAATCGGGGAACCCTTCGAGGAGACGCCGCGCGCGCTGCAGCCAGCCGTTCGCGACCGCCGACTCGCCCCGGAACGCGGCGCAGTCCCAGGCGATCCACACCGCCACCCGGCCGGCGCTCCGTCGGTCGCCCGCGTCGACGTACTGCTTGTACGCCCGCTCCCGCGCGTCGAACACGGTCGCTTCCTCGTCGAGCCACCAGCACGCGAGGCCGAGCCCTTCCAGCGCTTCCGCCGTATCGCCCGAGGCGAGGAAGGCGGCGCGCGCCGACGCCCAGTCGCCGCGCGCGAGCGCGGCGTCGCCGTCCCGGCACGCGAGCGGTCTGGATTCGGCCATCGCCGTCGATCATAATCCTGCGATGCGCCGCGCTCTCTCCGCAGTCGCGATCACGCTGTCCGCCACGTCGATCGCGGCTCAACCGCGGCTGACGCTCGACTACTCCTCCATGGCGAAGCGCCTGGTCCAGCAGCTCGCGCTGAAACCGGGCGAGCGCGTCCTGGCGATCGCGCATCCCGGCCTCTTCGAGGACCTCGTGCCGCACATCCGATACGAGGTGATGCGCGCCGGCGGCATCGATCTGGGCGTCGTCGAGGTGCTGCGCGAGCCCGTGCCGCAGGCGTTCGATCCCGAGGTGCTGGCGCGAGGCGCACGCGAGGCGCGCGCGCACTACAAGGACATGTTCCGGAACGTCGACGCCGCGATCATGATGCCGGGCGCGACGACGGCGCACCCGGCGTACCTCGCGATGCAGGACTGGCTGAAGGACGATCTCGTCGCCCATCGCGGTCGGCGGACCATCCATTTCCACTGGGTGGAGAACGGCAGCGCGTACGAGATCGCCGGGCAGCCGCTGCCGCCGCGGTTCGAGATCGATCGCCTGTACCAGCACGCGCTCCTCGACACGGACTACGCGGCGCTGGCGGCGGCCCAGCGCCGCTTCGCCGCGGCGCTCCGCAGCGGCGACGTGCACATCACCTCCCCGTCCGGCACGGATCTCCGCTTCCGCGCCGGCGATCGCCCGATCAACGTGCAGGACGGCGATGCGTCGCAGGCGCGCGCCGCGGGCGGCGCCGTCCTCGTCGATCACGAGATCGAGCTGCCCGCCGGCGCCGTTCGCGTCGCGCCCATCGAGGAATCGGTGGAAGGCGTCGTGGCATTCCCGCCGTCGCAGTGGGACGGCCGACCGGTGGTCGGCCTGAAGCTGCGGTTCGGCAGCGGCCGCGTCGTCGACGTGTCGGCGACGTCGGGCCGCGAGGCCGTCGAAGCCGAATTGCAGCGAGCAGGAAATACGGGGCGCGCGTTCCGCGAGTTCGCGCTCGGGCTCAATCCGCTGCTCGCGGTGCCGGCTCGGTCGCCGTGGATTCCCTACTACGGCTACGGCGCCGGCGTCGTCCGGCTGTCGCTCGGAGACAACACCGAACTGGGCGGCAAGGTGGACGGCGGCTACGTCCGATGGAACTTCTTCACCGATCTCACCGTGACGATCGGGTCGACGACGTGGGTGAAAGACGGAAAGATGCCGTAAGCGCTGGCACGCGTAATGCTGAACTGGTACGCGTGGCAATTCACCGTCGTCGATGGATCTGGATACTGTCGAGCCTTGGCGCCGCGATGGTCGTCGCGCTGGCGATGGTTGCGGCGGCGGTTCCGCTCTCGTCCGACGCCCTCCGGCATCGTATCGTCCAGGAACTGTCGGCCCGGATGAACGCGGATATCGAGCTCGGCGACCTGGACCTCAGGCTTTTCCCGCGACTGCAGGCCACCGGCGAGTCGCTGAAAGTGCGCCAGCACGGCAACGGCGACGAACCGATCATCTCGGTGCAGCGCTTCGTGGTCGACGCCGACTTGCTCGGCGTGGTGCGCAAGCGCGTCGCTCACGTGCAGCTCCACGGCCTGCGCATCGTCATCCCGCCGAGCAGGCCCGAACCCGAAACGCCGGTGCCGGTCGCGACGTCGGGCGGTGCCGACACGAAAGCGCGGACCGACCCGTCGTTCGCACGAGGCGTCATCGTGAATGCCCTCGAGGCGGACGACGCGCAGCTCGTGACGCTGCCCGACGCGAACGATGCGCGCGAGGGCAAGCGGCCGCGCGTCTGGGCGATCCACAAGCTGACGATGCGCGAGGTGGGCGCGCGCAGCGCGATGCCGTTCGACGCGACGCTGACCAACGCGGTGCCGCCGGGCGAAATCGTCACGTCTGGTCAGTTCGGTCCGTGGCACGTGGACGATCCCGGGGCGACGCCGCTCCACGGCAGCTTCAGCTTCGACCACGCCGACCTCGGCGTGTTCCACGGCGTCGCCGGACTCCTCTCTTCGCGCGGACAGTTCGGCGGCACGCTCGACTTCATCTCCGCGCACGGCGAAGCCGACGTGCCGAACTTCGCGATCACGATCGGCGGGCAGCCGTTCGCGCTGCACACGAAGTACGACTCGGTCGTCGACGGCACCAACGGCAACACCATCCTGAAGCGCATCGACGCCAGCTTCCTGGATTCGTCGCTGACGGCGAGCGGCAGCGTCTACGATGCGCCGGGCGAACCGGGCCGCTACGTCCAGCTCGACGTCGACATGGAGCGCGCGCGGATCGAGGACGTCATGAAGATGGCGGTGAAGGCGCCGAAGCCGGTGATGACCGGCGCGCTGCGCCTGAAGACGAAGTTCCTGCTGCCGCCGGGGCAGTCCGACGTGGCGGACCGGCTGCACCTCGACGGCCAGTTCGCGATCGCGGGCGCGCGCTTCACGAACGTCGACGTGCAATCCAAGATCAGGGCGCTGAGCGCGAAGAGCCAGGGGAAGGACGTGGAGGAGCTGCACGGCCGCGTCCTCTCGAACTTCGAAGGCCGGTTCACGCTCGCGAACGGCCGGCTCAAACTGCCGGTGCTGACCTTCACGGTGCCGGGGGCGGAGGTCGAGCTGGCCGGCAACTACGCGCTGAAGCCGCAGGCGCTCGACTTCAAGGGGACCATGCTGATGGACGCGACGATCTCGGAAACGCAGCACGGATGGAAGAAGCTGCTGCTGAAGGTCGTCGACCCGCTGTTCCGGCGCAAGGACGGCAAGGACGGCAGCGCGATTCCGTTCAAGATCGACGGCAAGCGCGGCGATCCGAAGTTCGGTCTCGACTACGGCCGCGTGTTCAAGCGCTGACGCCCTTCATCGCGGAGCCACGCCCGGGCCCGCTCGTAGTCCGGGCACGCCGCGGCGACCAGCTTCCAGAACCGGCGCGAATGGTCCATGCGGCGCAGGTGCATCAGCTCGTGAATCAGCACGTAGTCGCGCACCCAGTCGGGCATCGTGACGAGCCGCCAGTTCAGGCAGATGTGTCCGCTCGGCGCGCACGATCCCCAGCGCCACTGCTGGTTGCGGATGCTGACGCGCGACACCGTCAGCCCGTGGCGCGCCGCCAGCTCGCGCAGCCGCGGCGGCAGCTCGCGCTTCGCGCGCTCCCACGCGGCGCGATCGATCGAACGCTCCCGGCCCTCGCGCGGCGCGGCGTCGAGCCGCGCCAGCTGCCTGGCGATCCACGCCTGCTGCCGCGCGACGAAGTCGACCGCTTCGCGCTTCGATCCGCCGCGCGGGATCGTGACGCGGACGCGGCCGTCGTCGGTCACGCGGATCACGTAGCGCCGCGCTCGCGGGTGCCGCACGAAGACCGGCGCGGCAGCGGGCGGCGGCGCGCCGGGGGCGGAATCGAACGGCAACCGCGGCTGCATCAATGACCGCCGTACACCACGTATCCGCGTTTGCGCAGGCTCTCGGCGAGAAAGACTTCCATCTGCTTCGCCTTCGCGTAGGGCATCGGATTCAGATGCGCGTACAGCTTCGGGACGAGGCGCTCGCCGAACTTCCTCACGACGCGCGCGGCCTTCAGGCCGCTCTTGTGGTTCGCGAATCGCTGTTCCGGCGTGAGCCCCGTCATGCCGACATAGTACGCGGCCCGGCCGTCGCGCTTCGGGTTGCGCAGGTACACGACGTAGACGTGGTGGTGATCAGAACCTTTCCGCGTGCGCGGCAAGTTTTCTGTCCAGGGTGATGAGCGGGACGCCGAGCTGCCGCGACAGCCAGAGGTAGCTCGCGTCGTAGGCGGTCAGCCCCGTCTGCAGCGCGGTTTCGATGACGGCGCGGCGATCGATCGGGCGGTAGCGCACCTCGAGCTGCCACACGATGTCGAGCGCGTCGGCGAGATCGCCCGCACGGTCCGGGAACTGGCGGGCGCGCTTCCATGCGGCGTGCGCCAGTTCGAACTCGAGCAGCGCGGGCGCGTGCAGGCGGTGGCCCGCCACGGCGTCGCGGACCGAACGCGCCGCGCGGTCGTCGAAGGCGAGCGCGGCCATCGCGGACGCGTCGATGACCCTATCGGGCATCCCGGGATTTCCGGATGACGTCGACGGCCCGCGATCCGCCCTTCGGCAGCTTCAGGCGCTTGATGCGGCGGTACACCTCGTCGACGCTCAACGCCGCCGGCTCGTCGGCCGCGCGCTCGACGATGTCGAGCAGCTCGCACTGGAGCGAGCGCTTGTGGTGCGCCGCGCGATCGCGCAGCCGCTCGACGATCCCGTCGGGCACGTTCTTGATCGAGAGGCTGACCGGCATGACGGTTCCATTATAGCTCCGCTTTGGAACCATTCCCGGTGACAACCCGTTGCAACGCGCCCGGCCCGGCGGTGCGACAATGGACGGTCAAGCCTCCATGTGGATTGTCCGCGTCGCTCTGAACCGTCCGTACACGTTCGTCGTCCTGGCCCTGCTCATCCTCGGCATCGGCCCGCTGACGATCGCCCGGACGCCGACCGACATCTTCCCGAACATCGACATCCCCGTCGTGGTGGCGATGTTCCAGTACGGCGGCCTCTCCGCGCAGGAGATGGTCGACCGCATCATCTCGAACTACGAGCGATCGCTGACCACCGCGGTGAACGACATCGAGCACATCGAGTCGACGAACCTGCGCGGCGTGTCGGTCGTGAAGATCTTCCTGCAGCCGGGCGCGAAGGTGGACCTCGCGGTCGCGCAGACGACCGCCGTGTCGCAGGCGATGCTGCGGCAGGCGCCGCCCGGCACGACGCCGCCGTTCATCCTGCAGTACAACGCGTCGAGCGTGCCGATCATCCAGCTCGCGCTGTCGGGCCGCGGCCTCTCCGAACAGCAGCTCTTCGACCTGGGCGTCAACTTCATGCGGCCGCAGCTCGCGACCGTGTCCGGCGCCGCGCTGCCCTGGCCGTACGGCGGCAAGCAGCCGCAGATCCAGGTCGATCTCGATCCCGAGGCGCTCCAGGCGAAGAACCTCGCGCCGGCCGACGTGGTCCAGGCGATCAGCAACCAGAACCTGATCCTGCCGTCCGGCACGTCGAAGATCGGCTCCTTCGAGTACGACGTCGACCTCAACGCCAGCCCGCGCACCGTCGACGAGCTGAACGACCTGCCGATCAAGACCGTCCGCGGCACGCCGATCTACATCCGCGACGTCGCGCACGTGCGCAACGGCTACCCGCCGCAGACCAACATCGCGCGCGTCGACGGCCAGCGCGCCGCGCTGATGGTCGTGATGAAGACGGGCAACGCGTCGACGCTCGACGTCATCAAGAACATCAAGGCGGCCGTCGACCGCGTCCTGCCGAGCCTGCCGCAGAACTTCACCGTCAAGCCGCTGGCCGACCAGTCGCTCTTCGTGCGCGCCTCGATCGAAGGGGTGCTGCGCGAGGCGGTCATCGCCGCCTGCCTCACCGCGCTGATGATCCTGGTGTTCCTCGGCAGCTGGCGGAGCACGCTCATCATCGCGGTGTCGATCCCGCTGTCGATCCTCAGCTCGATCATCGTCCTCAGCGCGCTGGGCGAGACGATCAACATCATGACGCTCGGCGGCCTCGCGCTCGCCGTCGGCATCCTGGTGGACGACGCGACGGTGGCGATCGAGAACATCAACACGCAGCTCGAGTCGGGCAAGGACCTCGAGCCGGCCATCCTCGACGGCTCGCAGCAGATCGCGATCCCGGCCTTCGTCTCGACGATCTGCATCTGCATCGTGTTCGTGCCGATGTTCTTCCTGACCGGCGTCGCCCGGTATCTCTTCGTGCCGATGGCCGAGGCCGTCGTCTTCGCCATGCTCGCCTCGTACGTGCTCTCGCGCACGCTCGTGCCGACGATGGCGAAGTACCTGTTGAAGGCGCACGAACCGAGCCACCACGGCGCGACGACGAGCCACAACGTCTTCGTGCGCGTGCAGCGCTCGATCGACAACGGCTTCCTGGCGCTCCGGGACGCCTACCGCCGGCTGCTGGAGCTCACCGTGGATCGCCGCGCCGTGTTCGCCGTGCTGTTCCTCGGCGCGTGCGTCGCCTCGCTGGTCCTCGTCCGCTGGGTCGGCGAAGACTTCTTCCCGGCCGTCGACAGCGGCCAGTTCAAGCTGCACCTCCGGGCGCCCACCGGCACGCGCATCGAGGAGACGGCGGCGCTCTGCGATCACGTGCAGCAGACGATCCGCCGCGTGATCCCGAACGACGAGATCGTCAGCGTCATCGACAACATCGGGCTGCCCTACAGCGGCATCAACCTCGCGTACACCAACTCGGCGCCGATCGGATCGGGCGACGCCGACATCCTCGTGGCGCTGCGGCCCGAGCACAAGCCGACCGACACCTACATCCACGATCTGCGGCTGCGGCTCATCCACGAGTACCCCGGCGTCGAGTTCTCGTTCATCGCGGCCGACATCGTCACGCAGATCCTGAACTTCGGGCTGCCGGCGCCGATCGACGTGCAGGTCGTCGGGCGCAACCTCGAGGCGAACCGCCGCTTCGCCGGCGCGCTCGTGACGAAGCTCGCGCAGGTGCCCGGCATGGTGGACCTGCGGGTGCACCAGGCGTTCAACCAGCCGCTGCTCCACCTGGACGTCGACCGCACCCGCGCCGCCGACACCGGCTTCACCCAACGCGACGTCGCGAACAACCTGCTCATCTCGCTGTCGGGCAGCGCGCAGACGACGCCGACGTTCTGGCTGAACCCGCAGACCGGCGTGAGCTACTTCATCGCGACGCAGACGCCGCAGTTCAAGGTGTCGTCGGTCGAGGACATCAACACGATTCCGCTGAACCCCTCGACGCCCGGCATGAAGCCGCAGGTGCTCGAGGCGCTCGCGTCGATGAAGCGCGAAGCGCACATGGCGGTCGTGACCCACTACAACGTGCAGCCGGTCATCGACATCTTCGGCGCGGTCCAGGGCCGCGACCTCGGCGGCGTCGCGCGCGACATGGCGCCGATCCTCGACGCGTCGAAGCCGGAGCTGCCGCGCGGCTCGCAGATCGTCGTGCGCGGCCAGGTCGAGACGATGCAGTCGTCGTTCGTCGGCCTGCTGGCGGGCCTCGGCCTCGCCATCGTCCTCGTCTACCTGCTCATCGTCGTGAACTTCCAGTCGTGGCTGGATCCGTTCATCATCATCTCGGCGCTGCCGGCGGCGCTCGCCGGCATCGTGTGGATGCTGTTCATGACGCACACGACGATCAGCGTGCCGTCGCTGACCGGCGCGATCATGTGCATGGGCGTCGCGACGGCCAACAGCATCCTCGTCGTCAGCTTCGCGAAGGATCAGCTCGGCGAGGGCGCGTCGGCGGCGGCGGCCGCGGTCGAAGCGGGCTTCACGCGCTTCCGCCCGGTGCTGATGACCGCGCTGGCGATGATCATCGGCATGGTGCCGATGGCGCTCGGGTTCGGCGAAGGCGGCGAACAGAACGCGCCGCTCGGCCGCGCGGTGATCGGCGGCCTGACGCTCGCGACCGTCGCCACCCTGTTCTTCGTGCCGGCGGTGTTCGCGATATTCCATCGGAAGGCGAACGACTGATGAAAGGACCACTCGTCGGAGGCACGATCCTCCTGCTCGCCGCGGTCGGCGCGGCCGTCTGGGGCGTCAGCGCGCGCACCAAGGCGCTGACCGTCGTCACGAACGAGACGCGCGAGGTGGCGATGCCCACCGTCGCGGTCACCGCGGCCGAGCAGGCGGCGCCGCAGCAGGAAATCTCGCTGCCCGGCACGATGCAGGCGTTCGCGGACGCCGGCGTGTACGCGCGCGTGAACGGGTACGTGAAGCGGTGGACCGCCGACATCGGCGCGCGCGTGACGAAGGGCCAGACGCTGGCCGAAATCGACACGCCCGAGATCGATCAGCAGCTGATGCAGGCGCGCGCCGACCTCGCCACCGCCGAAGCCAACACGCGGCTGGCGCAGACGACCGCCGAACGCTATCGCGATCTGATCAAGACCGATTCGGTGTCGCGGCAGGACCTCGACAACGCCAACGGCAACCTCGAGGCGAAGCAGGCCGCCGCAGAGTCGGCGCGCGCCAACGTCAAACGCCTCGAGCAGCTGATGGCGTTCCGGCGCATCGAGGCGCCGTTCGACGGCGTCATCACCGCGCGGAACACCGAAGTGGGCGCGCTGATCGATTCGGGCAGCAACGCGAAGGAACTGTTCCACGTCGCCCAGATGAACCGGCTGCGCGTGTTCATCAACGTCCCCGAGGTGTACTCGCGCGCCGCGACGCCGGGGCTCACCGCGGAGCTGACGCTGAAAGAGTTTCCCGGCCGGCACTTCACCGGCCGGCTGGTCCGCACGTCGAACGCGATCGACGTATCGTCGCGCACGCTGCTGACCGAGATCGACATCGACAACTCCAGGGGCGAGCTGCTCGCGGGCTCGTACGCCGAAGTCCACCTGAAGCTGCCGACGCCGGCGACCACGATGAAGCTGCCGGTCGACGCGCTGATCTTCAAAGGCGACGGCCTGCAGGTGGCGACGCTCGACGGCGCGAATCGCGTGAAGATGGTCAACGTCACGTCGGGACGCGACTTCGGCGACAGCGTCGAGATCGTCTCCGGCCTCAGCGGGACCGAGCGCATCGTCCTCAACCCGCCCGACTCGCTGCAGGACGGGCAGACGGTGCGCGTCGCGCAGACGACAACCCGATGAGGCGAGACGCTGGCGTGCGGGCGTCCAGTCTGCCGGCGGCAGCGCTGAGAGGCTGCACGACCGCCCTGCTGCTCGCCGCGATCGCGTGCGCGCCGACAACGCACTACGCCGCGCCCGAAACGCCGACGCCGCCGGCGTTCAAGGAGAACGCGAACTGGAAGGCGCCCGCGCCGCGCGATGCCGAGATTCGCGGCGCGTGGTGGGAAGTGTTCGGCGACGCGCAGCTGAACGATCTCGAGTCGCGCATCGACGTCTCCAACCAGACGCTGCGCGCCGCCGCGGCGCAGTTCGAGCAGGCGCGCGCGCTGGCGCGCGGCGCCCGCGCGAATCTGGGTCCGCAGGTCGGATTCAATCCGTCGGTCGGCGGCGTGCGGCCGTCGGGCGACCGCGCCATCTCGTCGTTTCACGATCCCTATCTCGATGTTGTCGTGCCGCTGAGCGTTTCGTACGAGGCGGACGTGTGGGGACGGCTGCACGGAATCCTCCGGGCGCAGACGGCGCTGGCGCAGGCGTCGGCGGCGGACCTCGAGTCGGCGCGCCTGTCGATCCACGCCGAGCTGGCGATCGACTACTTCACGCTGCGCGGGCTGGACCGCGAGCAGGCGCTCCTCAACAACACCGTCGATGCGTTCCAGCAGGCGCTCGATCTGACGCAGAACCGGTTCCGCGGCGGCCTCTCGTCGCAGGCGGACGTCGCGCAGGCCGAGACGCAGCTCGAGACCACGCGCGCGCAGGCGATCGACGTCGGCGTCGGCCGACAGGCGCTCGAACACGCCATCGCGGTCCTGGTCGGCCAGCCGGCATCGACGTTTGCGGTTCCACCGGCGCCGCTCGACATGGAGCCGCCGGGCGTGCCGGTCGAGGTTCCGACGGCGCTGCTCGAGCGCCGGCCGGACATCGCTGCAGCCGAACGGCGCGTCGCCGCCGCGGGCGCGCAGGTCGACGTCGCCACGTCGGCGTTCTATCCGATCCTGACGCTCTCGGCGTCCGCCGGGTTCGAGAGCAGCGCGTTCGGCAGCCTGTTGGCCGGTCCGGCCAGCTTCTGGGCCATCGGACCGCAGCTGCTGGTCAACGTGTTCGACAACGGCCGGCGGAGGGCCGCGAAGGCACAGGCGGTCGCGTTCTACTCGCAGTCGGCGGCGAACTACCAGGAGTCGGTGCTGTCGGCGTTTCGCGAGGTCGAGGATCAGCTCGCGGCGCTGCGCATCCTCGACGAGGAAGCGGGCGTGCAGGCGAACGCCGTCGCCGCATCGGAGCGGTCGTTGGCGCTGGCGAACAACCGCTACCGGGGCGGCGTGGCGAGCTACCTCGAGGTGATCACGGCGCAGAGCTTCGCGCTGGCGAACGAGCGGGCGGCGGTCAACATCCTGATGCGCCGCATGTCGGCGACGGTGCAGCTGGTGAAGGCGCTCGGCGGCGGCTGGAACGTTCGCGAGCTGCCGGTGATCACCGGGTCGCGCGAATAACGCCGGTCAGCAGGAATCCGCTCAGCCTGAACCCGGCCTTCAGCAGCGTCGCCCACGACGCGGAGTTGCCGAGGCTGCAGCGCGCGGCCGGAACCCTGCCGGCCAGGTAGCACGCCGTTTTCACTTCCTGCACGAGGAACGCGCCGTATCCGCATCGACGGCGGTCGTTTCTGAGTTCCGTGCGGCTTTGACGGCGCGCGGCACGTCAGACGTGCTCGACTTCTTCTTCCTGGTGGAACGGCAGGCCGTCGGTCAGTTCGGGCGCCTGCAGCATGCGCGGCACGCGATCGATCGGATCGATCGGCTTGATGTCTTCGCCGCCATTCGCCGCCTGCAGCTCCTTGAACTTCCGCGCTTTGATCAGCACGTTGCCTTCGAGCGACCCGACGGCTTCGTTGTAGGCCTCGAGCGTCGACTTGAGCCGGCCGCCGAGCGTCCCGAAGCGATCGCCGAGCGTGCGGACCGCTTCGTAGAGGTTCTTGCCGAGGTCGCTGATCTTGCGCGCGTTCTCCTCCATCGCTTCCTGCTGCCAGCCGTAGGCGACCGCGCGCAGCAGCGCGATCAGCGTCGTCGGGCTCGCCGGGATGACGCGCTTGTCGACGCCGTACTCGATCAGCGCCGGGTCCTGCTCGAGCGCGGCGCTGAAGAACATCTCGCCCGGCAGGAACATGACGACGAAGTCGGGGGTGGAGGGCACTTTGTCGAAGTAGCTCTTGGCCGAGAGCTGCGCGATGTGCGCGCGCACCTGCCGCGCGTGATCCGCCAGCAGCTTCTGCCGCTGCTCCTCGTCCGGCGCTTCGAGGGCACGCAGGTACGCGTCGAGCGGCACCTTCGCGTCGACGATGATGTGCTTGCCGCCGGGGAGATTGATCTTGACGTCGGGGCGGATGCGGCCGTTCTCGGACTGAATCGTTTCCTGCTCGGTGAAGTGGCAGTGCTCGAGCATGCCCGCGAGCTCGACCACGCGCTTGAGCTGCAGCTCGCCCCAGCGGCCGCGGACACCCGGACGTTTGAGCGCGTCGGTGAGACGGCGCGTTTCGTCGCGCAGGTTCTGCCCCATCGTGTCGAGCGACGCGATGCGCTGCGCGAGCTGCGCGGTCGATTCGCGCCGGCGGCCTTCCGATTCCTTGATCTCGCGGTCCACCTGCTCGAGCGTCTTCTGCAGCGGCGTGAGGAGATGCTCGATCGCCTGCTTGCGCGCCTCGATGTCGGCCGCGGCTTCGGTACGGGTCTGTTGCAGGCGTGTTTCGGCGAGCGACAGGAACTGCTCGTTGTTCTGCTTCAGCGCCTCGGCGCTGAGGGCCTGGAACGTGTCGCGCAGGCGGGCGCCGGCTTCGTCCTGCGCCTTGATCCGCTCGGCATGAATCGCGCGCTCCCTTTCGAGCTCGGACGCGGCGCGCGCCAGGGCGGGACGCGCGAGGAGCCAGCCGACGAGCACACCGACGCCAAGCGCGGCGGCCGCCAGCGTGAGGAGAAGGATGGGTTCGATGGGCATCATCTTACGCTCGGCCAACCATTTACGCCAGACCAACGCGCGCGTGCGACGTCAACGCGACATCACGAACGGAATCCACGCATCGGGCAGCTGCAGCTCGGCGGCGTGAAACACGGCGGCCATCGCCTGATCCCGCTCGGCCCTGGCGACCGAACGCGCGCGGAGCCCCGCGGCGATCTGCTGCAGCGCGTGGCGCGCGTCGATCTGCGCGCGGCGCCGTCTGTCGATCGACGGCCCCGCCGCCGTGGCGCGCGCCGCGGCGCGCGACGATTCCCGATCCACCTTCAACATCTCGAGGCGCGGTTGATCGACCGGCTCGAAGGGCAGCTGGTACTGGAACCGCGCGTCGCTGCCGGTATCGAGCGCCCCGGCGGCCGCCATCGCCCGCTGCCGCTCCAGCTCGGCGCGGTAGCACGCAAAACAAAGGGTGCGGCGTGCGGGGTGCGCGGTGCGAGCGGCGGGGCCCAGGGGCGCGGCCGCCTCCCGCTTCAGCGCCTCGCGACAGGACGGACAGAGCGCCTTGGGGCGCTTGCCTTCGAGCTCCCCGCCCGGGAAGCCAACCCATTCATTCGAGGACGTTTGGACGTTGTTGTCCGCCATGCCCCGCATCGTAGTGCGGGGGTGTGACAGGGTAGGTCACGGCGACGTGCCCGGCGGCGGCGTCAGACGACGACGTATTGGACCGGGTTGGCGCAGGCCGCCAGGAACCGCTCGAAATCGGCGCGGCTCACCACGTAAGTGACCGTGTTGATGTTCGGATGAAACGACAGCCGCTCGGCCGACTTCAGGTCCCGATCGAGCACCACGCGCACCGCGTGCTCGCGATCGTGAATCAGGCCGAACGGCGACACCGACCCCGGCGTCAGGCCGAGGTGCGTCAGCAGGCGTTCCGGCGACGCGAAGCTCAATTTGCCGTCGCCCACCTGCTCGGCCACCTTCCGCAGATCGGCCATCTTGGAGTGCGTCAGCACGACGAGGTAGTGCCGATTCCCTTTCTGGTTCCGCAGAAACAGGTTCTTGCAGTGCGTCGCGTCGATGCCGGCCCAGTGGGCCTCGGCTGCCTCGACGGTCGCGACGGCCGGGTGCTCGTGCCGCTCGTACGCGATCCCGAGCGCCTCGAGCCGCGAGACGACCGCGCGTTCCTGATCGGTCATGGCGTCAGCACCGCCGCGCCGGTGACACGTCCGGCCCGCAGATCGTCGAGGGCGCGGTTCGCGTCCGCCAGCGGGTACGGCCGAACGTGCGTGCGCACCGGCACCGTCGGCGCGAGCGCGAGGAAGTCGATGGCGTCCTGACGCGTCAGGTTGGCCACCGATCGGACGACGCGCTCGCGCCAGAGCAGCTCGTACGGAAACGACGGGATGTCGCTCATGTGGATGCCGGCGCACACCACCACGCCGCCGGGCACGATCGCCGCCAGCGCCTTCGGCACCAGCGGACCGACCGGCGCGAAGATGATCGCCGCGTCGAGCGGCGACGGCGCCGGGTCGGTCGACGCACCGGCCCACGCGCAGCCCAACTCGCGCGCCAGCGACTGCGCGGCCGCGTCGCCCGGCGAGGTGAAGGCGAACACGTCGCGGCGCTGGTGCAGCGCGACCTGCGCGATCAGATGCGCCGCCGCGCCGAACCCGTACAGCCCCAGCCGCTTCGCCTCGCCCGTCATCCGATACGCGCGATAGCCGATCAGCCCCGCGCACAACAGCGGCGCCGCGTCCGCGTCGCTGTACCCCTCGGGCAGCGGGAACGTGTAGCGCGCGTCGGCCACGGCGTAGTCGGCGTAGCCGCCGTCGATCGTGTAGCCGGTGAAGCGCGCCTGCGGGCACAGGTTCTCGCGCGCGGTGGCGCAGTATTCGCACTCGCCGCACGTGTAGCCGAGCCACGGAATGCCGACGCGATCGCCGAGGCGCAGGTGCGTCACGCCGTCGCCGAGCGCCTCGACGCGGCCGACGACTTCGTGCCCGGGCACCAGCGGGAGGTCGCCGCCACGAAGCTCGCCGTCGACGATGTGCAGGTCGGTGCGGCAGACGCCGCACGCGCCGATGCGGACGAGGACCTCGCCGGGAAGCGCGACCGGAACCTCGCGGTCGAGCGCCTCCACGCGCCCGGCGCCGGCCGACTGCAGCACCATCGCTCTCATGGAAACCGCCCGAGCGCGTTCAGCAGCTCGAACCGCGCGCGCGTCAGCACGTCCTGCGCGACCGCCGCCTGCGTCTCGGCGTCGAGCGCCGCGCGCTGCGCGTCGATCACCTCGATGTTCGTCGCCGCGCCGGCCCGAAAACTGATGTTCGTGATCGTCACGACCTGCTCCGCCTGCTCGGCAGCCGCTCGAGCGCTGCCCAGCCCGCGTTCGGCGCTCGCGATCGCCACGCGCGCGGCGCGCACCTGCGACCCCGCCTGCAGCGTCGCGCCGGCCAGCGTCTCCCGCGCCTGCGCCGCCGCGGCCTCGCGCTGCATCCGCGTCCCGGCGCGCGATCCGCTGTCGACCATCGGGACGTTCGCGCGCAGCTGGAACTGCCAGCTGTTCGCCGGCACGAAGAACGGGCTCGGGTAGGTGGTCTGCGGCACGAACACGGCATCGACGGTGGGCCACCAGTCCCTGCGGCTGTCGCGCACGACGCGCTCGGCCGCCGATTGCTCCGCGGCAAAGAGCTTGAGGTCGGTGCGGAACAGTTCCAGTCTCGCATCGTCTGGCGGCACGTCGAACGCCGGTTCGTCGCCCGCATCGACCGGCTCGTTGTCGCCGACGAGGACGCCGAGCGCTTCCTGCGCGCGATAGACGGCGATCCGCGACGATTCGAGCTGCGTCTGGATCGACGAATACTGCTGCTGCGCGCGGAGGGCGTTCAGCCGGCTGCCGCTGCCCCGCTGCTCGAGCTCGGTGGCGAGATCGAAGTGCGCCTTCGCGACGTCGCGGGCGCGCACGTCCGCGTCGACGACGCGCCGCAGCGCCACGATCGTCAGGTACGCGTCGGCCGTGGCGGCCGCGATCTGCCGCTTCGTGTCGGCCACGGTGAGCTCGGCGACCTGGCGCTGGTCCTCGGCCTGCGCGCGCCGGGCCCAGGCCGCCGCCGCCACCACGGGCATGTCGGCCGTGATCAGCGCCTGCACCGAGTTCTGCGGCGTCACCGTCGTCCCCTGGAATTCCACCCCGGTGTTGAGCGTCGTGGTGGTGGCGCTGCCGGACACCTGCAGCAGCGTGGCGGCGCGGGCGATCCGGATCTGCCCCTCCGCCCGCAGGATCGCCGACGCGGCCGCGCGCACCGTGGGATTGCGCTCGACCGCCTGCTGCACCGCGTCGGCAAACGACAGCCGCTTGGACGGCGTTGGCGGCTGCGCCGAGGCGGCCCTGAACGGCTGCACGACGAGCCACACCACGATGAGCAGCCGCACGTACCGCGTCCGTTCGGCGGCGGCGTCGCAGCGGCCGCTACCGCTGCTTGCGTCCAATGCTCTTGACCACGACATACAGAACCGGGATGAACGCGAGGTTGAGAAACGTCGACGCGATCATGCCGCCGGCGACGGCCGTGCCGACCGAGTGGCGCGCTTCCTGTCCGGCGCCGCTCGCGAACACGAGCGGCATGACCCCCAGGATGAACGCGAGCGACGTCATCAGGATCGGCCGCAGCCGGATGCGCGCCGCCTCGACGGCCGCTTCGGCAATCGTCAACCCGCGCGCGCGCAGCTGCTCGGCGAACTCGACAACGAGAATGCCGTTCTTCGCCGACAGGCCGATCAGCATCACGAGGCCGATCTGGCAGTACACGTCGTCGATCAGCCCGCGGCCCCACTGCGCGAGCAGCGCCCCGAGGACTGCCAGCGGCACCGAGAGCAGGATGATGAACGGCAGCGTGATGCTCTCGTACTGCGCCGCGAGCGTCAGATATACGAGCAGCAGCCCGAGGCCGAAGATCAGCAGCGACTGGCTGCCGGCCTTGATTTCCTCGAGCGAGATCCCCGACCACGCGTACGAGAAGCCCTGCGGCAGCACGCGGTCCGAGAGCTGCGCCATCGCCGTCAGCGCCTGGCCCGAGCTGAAGCCCGGCGCCGCCGCACCGTCGATCTCGGCGGATCGGAACAGGTTGAAGTGGTTGATGCTCTTCGGCGCCGTCGCTTCGTGCACCGAGACGACGTTGCTCAGCGGCATCATCGCGCCGTTCGCGGCGCGCGCGTAGTACCGCTCGATGTTGGCCACGTTGGCGCGGAACCGCTGATCCGCCTGGACGTAGACGCGGTACGAGCGGTTGTTGAAGTCGAAATCGTTGACGTAGGTCGACCCGAGCAGCACCTGCATCGTGTCGGTGATGGCGCCGAGCGACAGGCCGAGGCTCTTCGCCTGCTCGCGGTCGATGTCGACGACGAACTGCGGATCGTTGGCGGTGAACTGGGTGAAGAGCGCCGTCAGGCCCGGCGTCCGGTTGCCCTGCCCGATCACCTGCTCGGCCACCGACGCGAGGTTCTCGATCGGTCCGCCGCTCTGGTCCAGCAGCTCGTAGGTGAAGCCGCCGAACTGACCGAGCCCCTGGATCGACGGCGGCAGAAACGGAATCACCATCGCGCCCGTGATCTGGCTGAACTCGCCGTAGAGCCGCGCGAGCACGGCCTGCGCCGAGTGCTCGGCGCCGCGTCTCTCGGAGAAGTCCTTGAGCTGCGCGAACATGATCCCCTGGTTCGGCGCGGAGCCCGCAAAGCTGAAGCCGCCGGCGGCGAACATCCGGTTCGATTCGGGCTGCCGCTTCATGATCTGCTCGGCCTGCTTCACGACGTTCATCGTGTACTCGAGCGAGGCGCCCTGCGGCGCCTGGATCAGGATGAACAGGTAGCCCTGATCCTCTTCGGGCACGAAGCCGGTCGGCACGCGCGTCGCCACCCAGTAGGTGACGCCGAGCAGCACGACGAAGACCAGCGCGACCAGCACGCGCGCGCGGATCAACTGCCGCAGCGCCGTCACGAGCAGCGACGTGCCGCCTTCGATCACGCGGTTGACCGATCGGAAGAAGATGCCCTTGGGCTTCTCGACGCGGCCGAGGAGCAGCGCCGACAGCGCCGGCGTCAGCGTCAGCGCGTTGAACGCCGAGATGCCCATCGAGACGGCGATCGTCAGCGCGAACTGCTGGTACAGCCGCCCCGTCGTGCCGGGGAAGAACGCGACCGGCACGAAGACGGCCGCCAGCACCAGGGCCGTCGCGATGACGGCGCTCGTCACCTCGGCCATCGCGGTCGACGCCGCGTCGGCCGGTTCGCGGCGCTCGTCGTGGATGTGCCGCTCGATGTTCTCGATGACGACGATCGCATCGTCGACGACGAGGCCGGTGGCGAGCGTGATGCCGAACAGCGTCAGCGTGTTGATCGAGAAGCCGAACAGCTTCACGAACGCGAAGGTGCCGACGAGCGACACCGGAATCGTGATCGTCGGAATCAGCGTCGTCCGCCAGTTCTGCAGGAACAGGTACATGACGAAGACGACGAGCAGGATCGCGATGCCGAGCGTCTGCACCACCTCGCGGATCGATTCGGAGACGACGCTGGTGGTCTCGAACGCGACCTCGAGCTTCAGGCCCGGCGGAAAACGCTTGGACAGGCGATCGATCGCGGCGGTGACGTCGCGGTAGACCTGCAGCGAGTTCGCCGTCGGCAGCTGCAGGACGCCCATGCCGACGGCGTCACGCGCCTGGTAGCGCGACGCGGTGCCGTAACTCTCGGAGCCGAGCTCGGTGCGCCCCACGTCTTTCACGCGGACGAGCGCGCCGTCGGACGACCGCTTCAGGATGACGTCGTCGAACTGCGCCGGATCGCTCAGCCGCCCGGCGGCGCGGACGCTGATTTGATAGCGTTGGTTGGCCGGCGCCGGCTCCTGCCCGACCGCGCCGGCGGCGACCTGGACGTTCTGCTCGCGCAGCGCGTCGACGACCTCGCTGGCCGTGAGGTTGCGGGACGCCAGCCGCTCCGGATCCAGCCAGATGCGCATCGCGTAGCGGCCGACGCCGAACACCTGCACGTCGCCGACGCCCGGCACGCGCTTCAGTTCGTCGACGACGAAGCGATCGAGGTAGTTGCTGACGAAGAGCGGATCGTACTCGCCGTGCTCCGCATACGCGGCGGCCGCGAGCACGAAGTTCGTCGACACCTTCTGCACCGAGATGCCGACCTGCTTCACCTCGTTCGGCAGCCGCCCTTCGGCCTGCGACAGGCGGTTCTGGACGTCGACGGCGGCGACGTCGAGGTTGCGCGAGACGTCGAAGGTGATGGTGATGCCGCAGGTGCCGTCGTTGCCGCTCGTCGAGGTCATGTACTGCATCCCCTCGACGCCGTTGATGGCCTGTTCGAGCGGCACGGTGACCGCGGTCTCGACCGTCTGCGCGTTGGCGCCGTTGTAGAAGGCGGTGACCTGCACCTGCGGCGGCGCCAGCTCGGGGAACTGCGCGATCGGCAGCGTGGGGATCGCCACCACGCCGGCGAGGATGATCACGAGCGAGCAGACGCTCGCCAGGATCGGCCGTTTGATGAACGTATCGACAAACACGGGCGTGGCTACGGGCGGCTGGCGGCCGGCGGCTGCTGGCTCGTGGTTGGCTGGATCGGCGCGCCGTCGGCCAGCTTCTGCGTGCCCGACGTGATGACGCGATCGCCGGGCTCGAGGCCGTCGGTCACCGGATAGCTGTCGCCGACGATGGCCGCGACGCGAATCGGCCGCTGCTTCGCGACGAGCTTGCCGCCGCTCTCCTCGGCGACGAACGCGAAGAACTGGCCGCTGATCCGCAGCACCGCGGTGACCGGGACGAGGATGCCGGAGGTCGACCGCCAGACGATGCGCGCGCGGACGTACTGGGACGCGCGCAGCGTGCCGGCCGGGTTCGGCACCGTGGCCTTGACGAGCACCGACTGGGTTTGATCGTCGACGTGCGGCGAGACGAACGAGATCTTCGTCGCGGCCAGCACGTCGGTGCCTTCGGCGGCGACGATCTGCACCGGCAGGCCGACGCGGAGCTCCGCCGAGCGCTCCACCGGGACCGAGATGTACGCTTCGAGCGTCTCGTTCTGATCGATCGTCGTCAGCAGCGTCGCCGGCGACACCTGCATGCCGACGCGGACCGGCACGTCGCCGACGATGCCGGCGGTCGGCGCGCCGACGGTGAAGTAGCGCAGCTGCACCTGCTGCTGCTGCACCTGGGCCGACAGCGCCTGCAGGTCCGCTTCGGCGGTCCGCAGCGCCGTGTCCGCCTGCTCGGCCTCCTGGCGGCTGATCGCGCCGGCGGCGAGCAGGTCGCGGGCGCGCTGCGCCTGCTGCCGCGCGTAGGCGACCGCCGCTTCGCGCGCCGCGCGCTCGGCCTCCTGGCTCGAGACCGCCGCCTGCTGCCGCTGGGGATCGATCTGCACGAGCGGCGCGCCCTGGCTGACGCGGTCGCCCGACTTGACGAAAATGCGCGTGATCTGCCCGTCGACCTGCGGCTGGATCGTCGTCGAGTGGAGCGATTTCAACGTCGCGACGTATTCGGTCGTGTCGTCGATCGGGTGCATGGTCGCCGTCACGAGGGTGACCGGCGTCGGCGGGAACGACGGAGGCGCCTGGCTCTGACTGCGGCCGCACGCGGCAGCGGCGGCCGCAACGGCGACGGCGGCGATTGCAAAAATAGTCGGCGAACGACGAAATTGTAACGACATACCGCTGAGATCCGATCCTTCATTACATCACGTCGGGCCGATTTTCGTCATCCCGCGAACAATCGCGTGCGGCATCGCTGTTGCCTGTCGCGCATTGTGCTTTCATCCCTGCTCTCCCGCTTCTCGCATGATCTCGCGATCGATCTCGGCACGGCAAACACGTGCGTGTTCGCGCGCGGCAAGGGGATCGTGGTCAGCGAGCCGTCGATCGTCGCGCTGAACAAGGTCAACGGCCGCATCGAAGCCGTCGGCGCCGAAGCGAAGGAAATGCTCGGCCGCACGCCGGGCAACATCACCGCGATCCGCCCGATGAAGGACGGCGTCATCGCCGACTTCGAGGCCGCCGAGAAGATGCTGACGCACTTCATCCGCAAGGCGCACAAGCGCAGCGGCTGGCTGCGGCCGCGCGTGGTCATCGGCGTGCCGTCGGAGATCACGCAGGTCGAGCGCCGCGCCGTCAAGGACAGCGCGATGCGCGCCAAGGTCAGCGAAGTGCACCTGATCGAAGAGTCGATGGCGGCGGCGATCGGCGCGGGGATGCCGATCACCGAGGCGTCGGGGAACATGGTGGTCGACATCGGCGGCGGCACCACCGACATCGCGGTGATCTCGCTGGCCGGCGTCGTCTACGGCAAGTCGGTGCGCGTCGCCGGCAACGAGCTGGACGACGCCATCGTCGCGCACGCGCGCAAGGCTCACAACCTGCTGATCGGCGAACGCACGGCGGAACAGATCAAGATCGAGATCGGATCGGCGTACCCGCTGGAGAAGCCGCTGACGCTCGAAGTCAAGGGGCGCCACCTCTCCGAGGGCCGGCCGAAGACGGTCACGATGACCGACAGCGAGATCCGCAGCGCGATGGCCGAGCCGATCAAAGCCATCGTCCAGGCCGTGCACGACGCGCTCGAGCGGATTCCGCCGGAGCTGTCGGCCGACATCTACGACCGCGGGATCATCCTGACCGGCGGCGGCTCGCTGCTGAAGAACCTCGACAAGCGGCTGCGCGAAGAAACCGGCCTGCCGGTGCAGACGGCCGAGGACCCGCTCTCGTCGGTCGTCCTCGGCGCGGGCAAGATGCTCTCGGACTTCGACCTCCTCCGCCGAATCTCGCTCGACTAGCGCGCGCGGCGCGCGGAGAACCCGCCGGACACGGAGAGGAGCTGGGCCTCCCGCGGCGGCGGATTCTCCGCGCCCGTCGTACAATCCGTGCGTGCCGCGAAACGCCGAGGTCATCCGGCAGTGGACGATCCTGCGCGAGATCGAGCGCGCGCGCGCCGCGGGCGTCACCATCGACGACCTGGCCGCGATGTGCGACGTGACCACGCGCACGATCCGCCGGGACCTGCAGGCGCTCGAGGAAGCCGGCTTCCCGCTCTTCGACGACAAGTCGAGCGACGACGGGAAGACACGGTGGAAGGTGAACGGGCAGGCGTTCAAGGGGCTCGCCGCCGGCCTGACGGTCTCGGAGCTGTGCGCGCTGCACTTCAGCCGGTCGCTCGTTGGCTCGCTGGCGGGCACGCCGTTTCGCGACGAAGTCGAGAGCGCGTTCGACAAGCTCTCGGCGGTCCTGACGCCGCACATGCGCGCCTTCCTCGATCAGCTGCCCCGCGTCCTCGCGACGAAGCCCGATCCGCTGCGGCGGCGCGTCGGCGCCGACGAACCGGGGCAGCAGGCGATCGTCTCGCGCGCGCTCGAAGCGACGCTCTCGCACCGCGTCGTCACGATCACGTATCACTCGCGCTCGAGCGAGCGGACGAAGGACTACGTCGTCCATCCGCATCGCCTGGCGTACGCGCAGGGCGGGCTGTACCTGCTCGCGTACGTTCCGGAGTACGGGGAAGTGCGGACGTTCGCCCTCGAGCGGATCGCGCAGCTCTCGCCGTCCGAGGAGCGCTTCACGCCGATCGAGGACCTGCCCGACGCCGCGTTTCCGCACTCGCTCGGCGTCCACTCGGGACCGCCCGAGCGCGTCGAAATCGAATTCCAGCCGGCCGTGGCCGACTACGTCCGCACGCGCGACTGGCACGCGTCGCAGCAGATCCGCGAGACGCCGTCGGGCGACCTCGTGATGACGCTGGACGTCTGCCTCGACCGCGCGCTCCAGAGCTGGATTCTCAGCTTCGGCCCGTTCGCGCGGGTGATCTCGCCCGAGCGCCTCGCGCGCGAGATCGCCGAACAGTTCGACGAGGCACGGGCGAGATATGCCTCCTAGCCTGGCGCTGATCGCGCTGCTCGTCGGGAAGCTCGTCGACGGATCCGGCCACGTCACGCCGAACGCCGTGATCGTCGTCGACGGCGAGCGAATCGTCTCGGTCGGCACGTCGGCGCCTCCGAATGCCGAGGTGATCGATCTGCGCCGCTACACCGTCGTGCCCGGGCTGATCGACGCGCACACGCACATGACGTACTACTGGGACCGGACGCCGGGGACCAGGCCGCTCGGCCAGCCGCGGCGCCCCGCGGGCGTGACGGTCGCGCTCGCCGCCGACAACGCGCGACGGACGCTCGAAACCGGCGTGACGACCGTGCGCGACCTGAACGCGGCAAACGACACCGACTACGCGATGCGCGACCTGATCAACATGGGCCGCATGGTCGGGCCGCGCATGTTCGTCGCCGGCCAGGGCCTGTCGGCGCCGCGCGATCGCACGACGCCGAACCCCGATCGGTTTCGGCAGCAGGCCGAAGCGCGCATCGCCGCCGGCTCCGACTGGGTGAAGGTGTTCGGCTCGCGCGGCAGCTTCCAGAGCGTCGAGACGACCCAGACGGTGACGTTCGAGGAGATGAAGGCGGCCGTCGACGCGGCGCACGCAACGGGACACAAGGTCGCGATCCACTCGTACGGCGCCTCGGGCGTGAAGGACGCGGTGCGGGCCGGCGCCGACTCGGTCGAACACGGCATCGACATCGACGACGAGACCTTTGCCGAGATGGTGCGGCGCGGCACCGTGTGGGTGCCGACGATCGACCACAACCGCTATTACGCCGAAGCGAAAGACGAGTACGGCTTCGCCGACGACGCCATTCCGCCGCTGCGCGAGTACATCGAGAAGAACCTCGAGTCGGCGACGCGCGCGGTGAAGGCCGGAGTGAAGATCGCGATGGGGTCCGACGCGGTCTACTCGATGTTCGGTCAGAACACGCGCGAGCTCGCCTGGCTGGTCAAGGCCGGCATGACGCCGGCGCAGGCGCTCGCGTCCGCCACGACCGTGCCCGCGGCGCTGCTCGGCCACGCCGCGGACCTCGGCGTGATCGCGCCCGGCGCGTACGCCGACATCGTCGCCGTCGCAGGCGACCCGCTCGCCGACGTCGACGTGCTGATCCACGACGTGCGATGGGTGATGAAGGGGGGCGCCGTGGTCGTCGATCAGGAAGCGGAAGTGCGGCGGACGGTCGAGGCGTTCCTGCAGCACCTGGGCGATCACCAGTTCGACCAGGTGGCCGCCGGCCTGACGTCGACCGCGCTGATCGTCGTGACGCGTCAGCGTCCGGCGACGGGGTCCGCGCCAGCCGCCTGGCAGAACACCCTGCAGACACGCGACGAATGGCTGGGCGCGCTGATGCGCAATCCGAATCCGGTCACCTTCCGCGAGCCGATCGCGAACGTCCGGGTGACGATCGACAGCGAGCACCTCGCCTACCTGCGCGCCGACTTCCAGGTCGTGCGAGACGGACAGGTCGTCTCGCACGGCGTCGACCAGTTCACGCTGGTCCGCGAGAACGACGCGTGGAAGATCGCGGCGGTCGCCTACACGTCGATCCCGGGCCAGTGATACGGCTGCTGGCGATCGACATCGACGGCACGCTGCTCGACAGCCGCGCGCGCCTGCCGGACGCGCACCGCGACGCGCTGGTCGACGCCGCCGCGCGCGGCGTCGAGATCGCGCTGGTGACCGGCCGCAGCTTCCACTTCACGAAGCCGATTGCCGACCTCCTGCCGGTGCCGCTGACGCTCATCACGAACAACGGCGCGCTGGTCAAGGCGAAGCAGGGCGAGACGCTGGTCCGCCGGACGCTGTCGCGCGAGGTGGCGCGCCAGGTGCTCGACGCCACCCGCGCGTACGAGGACAGCGTCGCGCTGGTGTTCGATCGGCCCGACGAGCGGCAGATCGTCTTCGAGCGCATGGACTGGTCGCATCCGCACCGGCGCGGCTACTACGAGAAGAACAAGGCGTTCATCGCGCGCGCCGACACGCCGCTGCTCGACGTGCTGAGCGAGGATCCGGTGCAGGTGATGTTCAACGGCAGCGTCGGCCCGATGCGGAGCCTCGCCGCCGAGCTGCGCCGGCTGCCGGTGGCGGCGCAGATGTCGGTGGCGATCACGGAATACGAGCCGCGCGACTTCTCGCTGATCGACGTCAACGGCGCGAACTGCTCGAAGGGGACGACCCTCGCCGGCTGGGTGGCATCGCGCGGCTGGACGCGCGACCAGGTCGCCGCGTTCGGCGACAACCTCAACGACGTCGAGATGCTCGATTTCGCGGGGACCGCGTTCGTCATGGGCAACGCCGCGGCGGTCGTGAAGGCGCGCGGCTACCGCGTCACCGGCACGCACGACGAGGGCGGGCTGGCCGCCGCGATCCACGCCTGCCTGGACGGTGACCCGTTGCCGGACCGGCGGGATTGACACGCGGTGCAGCATATCTACAATGTAGACAACATGGCCGAACACCTGGGCGTCTTCGAGCAGGCGGTGCTGCTCGCGCTCGTCCACCCGCGGACCGCGCTGGGACGCCAGGGCTACGGCCGCGCGATCCTGAACGAAGTGCAGCAGCGGCTCGATCGCGAGGTCGCGGCCGGCGCCGTCTACGCGACGCTCGATCGCCTCGAACGCAAGGGGCTCGTCTCGTCCCATCTCGCGGCCGGCACGTCGGTCCGCGGCGGCCGGCCCAAACGCCACTACACCGTCGAACCGAAGGGCCTCCGCGCACTCCACGCGTCGCGGCGCGCCACCGACCGCCTCTGGGCCGGCGTGCGCCTGCCGCTGAAAGGTGTGTCATGAATCCTCCGCGCGCATCCGAATGGTGGCTCCGTCTCCTCCTCGCGGATCGCGATCGCGAGACGGTCAGCGGCGATCTGCTCGAGGAATACCGCGAAGCCGTGCTGCCGGCGCGCGGCGAACGCGCGGCGCGCCGCTGGTATCGGCGCCAGGTGCTCGGCATCGCCTGGCGCTCCGCCAGGACGCCGCTCGCCCTCGGCGCGCTGTGCGGCGCCGCGCTCGGTGCCTGGATTCTCGTCGATACCGTCCGCCAGCCGTTGTCCGACGACGACGCGCTGGGGATAGTGGTGGCGTTCGCGGCGATGCTGGCGGTGTGGGCGGCGATGGCGGCAGCCGTGGCGTGGCCGACGCGCAGGCTCGGCCATGGCGTCGCCGCCGGCTTGCTCGTCGGCGCCGCCACGCTGCTGGTCCTCCATGTCGCAGCCATTGCCCGCGTCGTCATGTTTGTGGACACGATTCGCGCGCGCGACGACTGGCAGAATCTGCTCGTGCGCTACCATCGCAGCGGCTTCGCGACGCTGCGGGCGTATGCCGTCTACGAGTACGTGCGGCAAACGCCGTTGATTCTCGCGATCGGCGCCGTCGGCGGTGCGTTGAGCGGCGCGGTCGGCGGACTCGTCGCGCGCCTGAGGCCGAGGTAGGCGGGCAGTGGCGTACCGCTTGCTAGGTTGAGGCGCGTCGGGGCCACGCCCGGGCGAGCCGCCTGGCACGGGTCGAACGACGCGCCGTTTTGGACTTGCGAGGGTTTCTAGAGCCCTGGCCCTTCGGGCCGCGCGACCCGTTCGACGTGCTGCCGCGATTTGCGCTGGAAACGCGCCTCGACTTCACCCAGCCGGTTCATTCGTACCGAAGCGCCACCAGCGGATCGATGCGCGTCGCGCGCAGCGCGGGCAGATAGCTCGCACCCAGCGCCGCCGCCGCGAGCACCGCCGGCACCACCGCAAAGGTGACGACGTCGGTCGGGCTCACGTTCAACAGGAGCGATGCGACCAGCCGCGACAGGGCGAGCGACGCGAGCAGCCCGACGACGACGCCGCCGATCGTCAACTGGAGCCCCTGCGCAACGACCAGGCGCACGACGTCGCGGCGGCTCGCGCCGAGCGCCATCCGGATCCCCAGCTCCCGCGTGCGCTGGCTCACCGAGTAGGCCATCACGCCGTAGATGCCGATCACCGCGAGCACGAGCGACAGGCCCGCGAAGATCCCGAGGAGCGACGCCGCCATGCGCGGCGCCCACAGCGCCTGGTCGAAGATGTCGTTCAACGTGAAGACGGCCTGCAGCGGCAGCGCGCGATCGAGCTGCTGCACTTCGCCGCGCACCGTGCCGAGCACCGCTTCGGGACGCGCCGCCTTGACGAACAGCGACACCTGCGGCTGGTACACCTGCGTCGTCGCCTGGTAGATGTACGGCGTCGGGTCTTCGCCGATGAAGTTGTACTTGCTGTCGGCGACGACGCCGACGACCTGCTGGAAATTCGTCTGGCCGAAGAATTTGAACCGCCTGCCGATCGGGTCCTGATCCGGCCAGAACCGCTTCGCCATCGTTTCGTTGATGACGACGGCGGAGGGCGTGTTCGGCTGATCCTGCTCCGACAGGTCGCGCCCGCGCACGAGCGCGATGCCCAGCGTCTCCAGGTAATGAGGCGCTGCGACGGTGATCTGCACGAGCTTGCCCGAGCGGCGATCGGTCGCGTCCTGCCCTTCGAGGAACACCGTGCGCGCGAAGCCGCCGTTGAACAGCGGGACGGTGTTCGCGAGCGTCGCCGCCTGGACGCCGGGAACCGACCTCACGCGCTCGAGGACCTCTTTCTGGAACTGCTTGCCGTGTTCTTCGGTGTAGCCCTGCGCGCCGAGGTCGAACGACAGCGTCGCCAGGTGTTCCACGTCGAAGCCCGGCGTGATGCGCTGCGCCGCCTGCAGGCTGCGCAGGAACAGGCCGGCGCCGACGAGGGCGATCAGCGACAGCGCGATCTGCGCGGCGACGAGCAGATTGCGCACCGCGAACGGGTGGTTCGATCCCGACGGCGCGCTCGTCTTCTCCTTCAACTCGACGACGAGGTCGGGGCGCGAGGCCTGCAGCGCCGGCACGAGGCCGAACACGATGCCGGTGACGATCGAGACAACGATCGTGAAGCCGAGCACGCGCGCGTCGGGATGGATGTCGATCGCGTCCGGCTGCAGGAACGGCGGGCGGTAGGACCACAGCACGGCCTGCGCCCAGTACGCGAGCAACAGGCCGGTGCCGCCGCCGATCGCGGCGAGCAGCGTCCCTTCGGTCAGCAACTGCCGCACCAGCTGGCCGCGCGTGGCGCCGAGCGACAGCCGGACGGCGATTTCCTTGTGCCGCACCGCGGCGCGCGCCAGGAGCAGGTTCGCGACGTTGGCGCACGCGATGAGCAGGACGAGGCCGACGATCGTCATCAGGAGGCCGCCGGCGACGACGATGTTGCTGCGGAAACCGGGATTGATCGTCGCCTGGGCGAGCGGCACGATCGTCACGCTGCGCCCTTTGTTGTCGTTCGGATATTCCTGTTCGAGCTGCCGCGCCACGGTTTTCAGGTTCGCTTCGGCCTGCTGGACGCTGACGCCCGGCTTCAGCCGTCCCGTGACGTTGAACACGAGTCCGCGGCGCTGATCCGGCTTCCCGAGCTCCAGCTGGAAGCCGGTCATCGTTTCCGGGTACGTCATGTACGGCACCCAGAGGGCCGGCGCACCGATGGCGTTGGTGCCCTTGAACCCCTTCGGCATGACGCCGACGACGGTGAACGGATGGCCGTTGAGCGCGATCGTCCGGCCGACGATCGTCGGATCGCCGCCGAACCGCTTCTGCCACTCGCCGTAGCCGAGGACGCACACCAGCTTCGCGCCGGGCGTTTCGTCCTCGTCGGGCAGGAACGCGCGCCCGATCGCCGGCTTCGCGCCGAGCACGGCGAAGTAGTTGCCGGTGACGATTTCGCCGAACACCTGCTGCGGCTCGCCTGTGCCGCCCGAGATGTTCAACGGCAGGCCGGTGTGCGCGGTGAGGCCGGAGAACACCCGGTTCTGATCGCGCAGGTCCTTGTAGTTCATCGGCGAAACCTGCAGGAACCCGAGCGCGCTGTTGTTGTTCCGCTCGTCGGTGGTCCACACGCTGACCAGCTGCGCGGGGTCTTCGACCGGCAGCGGATTCAGCAGCACGGCGTTGACCAGCGTGAAAATCGTGGTGTTCGCGCCGATGCCCAGCGCGAGCGACAGGGCCGCGACGAGCGTGAACCCCGGGCTCTTGAGCAGCAGCCGGGCGCCGGATTTCAGATCCTGCAGGAGCGTGCTCATCTCCACGACTTAGACGGACTACCCATTTGATTGGGTCCTCGGTTTTTCGACCCGACGTATGATCGGACCGTGGCCCACCCCGAACGGACTCCCAGGACTGGCGCGCCCGCGACCGGCGCGCCGAAAGCCCCGAAAAAGGCGTTCACCCCCGGCGCATGGGAAGAGGCGCGCGCGCTGATCTGGACGCATCGGAAGCGGCTCGCGCTCGGGCTGTTCCTGATGCTGATCAACCGGCTGTCCGGCCTCGTCCTGCCCACGACGACCAAGTACCTGATGGACGACGTCATCAGCAAGGGGCACTGGGAGCTGCTGCCGCGCCTCGCATTCGCTGCCGGGGCCGCCACGGTCGTCGACGCGGTCACCGCCTTCAGCAACTCACAGGTGCTCGGCGTCGCCGCACAGCGTGCGATTACGGACATGCGCAAGGAAGTCGAAGCGCACGTCATGCGGCTGCCGATCGGCTACTTCGACTCGACGAAGAGCGGCGTGCTGATCTCGCGCATCATGACCGACGCCGAAGGGATCCGGAACCTCGTGGGCACCGGCCTGGTGCAGCTGACCGGCTCGATTCTGACCGCCGTGATCGCGCTCGGCGTGCTGCTCTATCTGAACTGGAAGCTCACGCTCGTCACGATCGTGATCCTCGGCGCGTTCGGCGGCGGGATGGCCGCGGCCTTCAACCGGCTGCGCCCGCTCTTCCGCGAGCGCGGCCAGATCAACGCCGAAGTCACCGGCCGCCTGGCCGAGACGCTCGGCGGCGTGCGCATCGTCAAGTCCTACACCGCGGAGAAGCGCGAGGAGCTCGTCTTCGCGAAAGGCGCGCACCGGCTGTTCCGCAACGTCGCGCAGTCGTTGACCGGCGTGTCGGCCGTGACGTCGTTTTCGTCGGTGGTCATCGGGGCGACCGGCATCGCGATGATGCTGATCGGCGGCAACTCGATCCACAACGGCACGATGACCGTCGGCGATCTCGTCATGTACCTCTCCTTCACCGCGCTGATGACGATGCCGGTGATCCAGCTCGCGTCCATCGGCACGCAGTTGAGCGAGGCGTTCGCCGGCCTCGATCGCATCCGCGAGATCCGACGTATGGCGACCGAGGACGAGGAGGATGCGTCGCGCGCGGCGATGCCCGAGGTCCGCGGCGACGTCGCGTTCGAGGACGTCACCTTCGAGTACAACGCGGGCGTGCCGGTGCTGAAGCACGTCTCGTTCACGGCGCCGGCGGGCACGACGACCGCGCTCGTCGGGTCGAGCGGGTCGGGCAAGAGCACGCTGATCAGCCTCGTGATGACGTTCAACCGCCCGAGGGACGGGCGCGTGCTCGTGGACGGGCACGATCTCACCCAGGTCAAGCTGCGCGACTACCGCGGCCACCTGGGCGTCGTCCTCCAGGACAATTTCCTGTTCGACGGCACGATCGCGGCCAACATCGCGTACGCGCGGCCGCACGCGACGCGCGAGGAGATCAAGGCGGTCAGCCGCATCGCGCACTGCGACGAGTTCATCGAGTCGTTCGAGCTGGGGTACGACACCGTCGTCGGCGAACGCGGCGTGCGGCTGTCGGGCGGACAGCGGCAGCGCGTCTCCATCGCGCGCGCGATCCTCGCGGATCCGCGGATCCTCATCCTCGACGAGGCGACGTCGAGCCTCGACAGCGAGAGCGAGGCGATGATCCAGGACGGCCTGCGGTCGCTCCGGCAGGGGCGCACGACCTTCGTGATCGCGCACCGGCTGTCGACGATCCAGAGCGCCGATCAGATTCTCGTGCTCGAGCAGGGCGAGATCGTCGAGCGCGGCACGCACGAAGAGCTGCTCGCCAAGAACGGGCGGTACCGCCAGCTGTACGACAAGCAGTACCGGTTCGAGAAGGATCGCTTCATCAACCCCGGCGAAGATTTTACGCCGGTCCCCGAACGCGCGGTCGCCGCGGGCGCCGCGCGCGTCACCAACGCGCTCTAGTTCCCGGCGCCCGACGCGATGACGTTGACCTGCTGCCGCACCTCGGCGCGCGCATCGCCGCCCGCGCCGTAGAGCACCGCGCGCACTTCGTACGTGCCCGGCGGCAGGCTGCGGAACTCGAACTGCGTCGTCCGCGGCGCGCTGTCGCCGTCCAGTTGGATTTCGCTGCTGCGATAGAAGTCCTCGGACTCCGCAACGATCTCCATCGCGCGATTCGCGGCATTGGTTTCGACCGTCGTCCGCACGATGAGATTTGCGGGCGCGAACGAGACCGCCGGGGATACGCGCAGCGTGAGCGGATCTTTTTCTCGGGCACCGAGCGGCAGGGCCGCGGTGAGGGATAAGAGGCCAATCAACACAACTTGCTTCATCGCGTCCTCGCCGTGTTCTCCGCCGCTCGCCGGTGCAAGCGGTGGACCACCGCGGAGCGCGCGGTAAAGGTGAATTACTCTGACGTTTATGGAGGATCGCCCGCATGGCCGGACGTGTCTGGTGTGTCGCTCTACCGTTTGTGTTGCTGCACGGTTCCATCGCTAGCGCCCAGGTAGCGATCGACGCGTACAAGGAGCCGGCAGCACGGCTGATTGGTGAAGCGGTCGCCGGTACGTCCGCCTGGGATCGGCTGGCGGCGCTGACCGACACGATCGGCGCCCGCCTGAGCGGCACGCCGGCGCTCGATCGCGCAATCGCGTGGGCCGTCGCCGAGATGCGGCGCGACGGCCTCGAAAACGTTCACACCGAACCGGCGATGGTTCCGCGCTGGGTCCGCGGCGCCGAGAGCGCCGAACTGGTCTCGCCCGCCGCGCTGCCGATCGCGATGCTCGGCCTGGGCGACAGCGTCGCGACGCCGCCGCAGGGCGTCGAGGCCGAAGTCCTCGTCGTCCACGGCTTCGAGGAGCTCGAGGCCCACGCCGCGCGCGTGCGCGGACGCATCGTCCTGTTCAACGTGCCGTTCACGAACTACGGCGAGACCGTCCGGTTTCGATCGGCCGGCGCCTCGCGCGCGGGGCGGCACGGCGCCGTCGCGATGCTGATTCGCGCGGTCGGTCCGGCCGGACTCCGCACGCCGCACACCGGCGCGCTCGCGTACACGAGCGACGCGCCGAAGATTCCAGCGGCGGCGATTTCCACCGAGGACGCCGACCGCCTCCAGCGGATCGTGGACCGCGGCCAGCGCGCCGTCGTGCGCCTGAAGATGGAGGCGCATTTCGAGCCCGACGTCGAGTCGGCGAATGTCGTCGGCGAGATTCGCGGCCGGGAACGGCCGGACGAAATCGTCGTCGTGAGCGGCCACCTCGATTCGTGGGACGTCGGCGCCGGCGCGAGCGACGATGGCGGCGGGTGCGTGGTGGCGTGGGAAGCGCTGCGGCTGATGAAGAAGCTGAATCTGCGTCCGCGTCGGACGGTGCGGGTGGTCTTGTGGACCAACGAAGAGAACGGCGGCCGCGGCGGCCTCGCGTACCGCGACGCGCACCGCGCCGAGCTCGCCCGGCACGTGCTCATGATCGAGTCGGACGGCGGCGTGTTTCGGCCGGTGGGGTTCGGGTTCAGCGGCAGCGACGCGGCGCGGCAGAAGGTGAAGGCGGTGGCGACGCTCCTGGCCGGCATCGGCGCCGACGAGATCAGCAGCGGCGGCGGCGGCGCCGACATCGGCCCTAGCGTGCAGGAGGCGCACATTCCGGCGATGTCACTCGATGTGGATGGCTCGAAGTACTTCCTCATCCACCACACCGCTGCCGATACCGTGGACAAGATCGACCCGGTCGAGATGGCCAAATGCGCGGCAGCGATGGCGGTGATGGCCTACGTGATCGCCGACCTGCCCGAGCGGCTATGATGGACGGTATGCCACAACGGTCCTGGCCGGTCGTGGCCGCGTTTCTCCTCGCGGCCTGCTCGAGCGCTGCACAATCACCTCGTCAGATGGCGCCGACCGACGTCGTCGCGACGGTCGGGTCGACCTCGGTGACCGTCGCGCAGGTCGACGACAAGGCGCTGCAGCAGCCCACGTCGAACTTCGGCAACATGAAGCTCTCGCAGGCGGTCTACGAGGCGCGCCGCGCCGCGCTGGACGAGATCGTCGCCAACCTCCTGATCGATCAGGAAGCGAAGGCGCGCGGGGTCGATCGCGCCGCGCTCGTGGAGCGCGAGATCACGAGCAAGGTGCCCGACGTCACCGACGGCGAGGTCGCCGCGTTCTATCAGGCGAATCAATCGCGTGTGCAGGGCGCCACGCTCGACCAGGTGCGGCAGCCGATCAAGAACTACCTGGCGCAGCAGCGCATGCAGACGGTCCGCGAGCAGTTCCTGGAGACGCTGCGCGCAAAGACGCCGGTGCGGGTCTCGCTCGAGCCGCCGCGCCTGACGATCGCCACCGCCAACAGCCCGAGCCGCGGTCCGTCGAGCGCGCCGATCGAGCTCGTCGAGTTCTCGGACTTCCAGTGCCCGTTCTGCCTGCGCGCGCACCCGACGGTCGATCAGGTGCTGAAGACCTACGGCGACAAGGTGCGGTTCGTGTACCGCCACTACCCGCTGCCCGGCCACCCCAACGCGCGGCCGGCCGCCGAGGCGTCCGAGTGCGCCGCCGAACAGGGCAAGTTCTGGCCGTACTACGACAAGCTGTTCGCCACGCAGTCCAGATTGTCCGATGCGGACTTGAAGCAGGACGCCGCCGAGCTGGGGATGGATGCGTCGAAGTTCAACGCGTGCGTCGACTCGCACAAATTCGCGGCGAAGGTCGACGCCGACGTTCGCGCGGGGCAGGAAGCCGGCGTCGACGGCACGCCGGCGTTCTTCATCAACGGACGGCTGGTCAGCGGCGCGCAGCCCTACGACGTGTTCAAGAAGGTCATCGACGAGGAGCTGCAGCTGAAGCACGCGCAGTAGCGCGGCTCTTCGACCCTCCGCGTCGCGGCGCGGCCCGCCGACGGCGACCCGCTGGCACACGAGTTGTTACGCCGTCGGGCATGGCGCAGCAACTCGATCAGCTCACCGCACAGCTCGACCGGCTCGCGGCGTTCGACGCAGGGCCGTTCCCGGTCGTCTCCCTTTACCTGAATCTCCAGGCCGACGACCGCGGACGCGACCGTTTCGACGTGTTCCTGCGGAAGGAGCTGCCGGAGCGGACGCGCGGGTACGGCGCGGAAGGGCCCGAACGCGACAGCCTGAACCGCGACGCCGAGAAGATCGCCGCGTACGTCGCCGACCTCCCCGGTTCGCTGAACGGCCTGGCCGTGTTCGCCTGCTCGGGCGCCGACCTGTTCGAGGCGATCCCGATGGCTGCGCCGGTGGACGACCATCAGTTGATCGTCTCCGACGCTCCGCACCTCTACCCCCTCGCGCGGCTCCTGGATCAGTATCCGCCGTACGCCGTCGTCCTCGCCGACACGCACCAGGCGCGGATCGTCGTGCTCGCGCTGAACAGCGTGATGCGCGCCGACGAAGTGCAGGGCGTGAAGACGCGTCGGCACAAGATGGGCGGCTGGTCGCAGGCGCGCTACCAGCGGCACATCGAAAACTATCATCTGCAGCACGCGAAAGAGGTCGCGGAGCACGTGGCGAGGATCGTCCGCGACGAGCGGATCGACAAGGTGATGCTCTCGGGCGACGAGACGATCGTGCCGCTGCTTCGCGAGCAGATGCCGAAAGAGGTGCTCGACCGGATCGTGGACGTCGTCCGGCTGGACGTGAATGCCCCGGAACGGGCGATTCTCGACGCGACGATCGCGGCGCTGCGCGAGAAGGACGCCGAGACCGACCGCGAGCGCGTCGACGCGCTGATTGCCGGCTATCGCGGCAGCGGCCTCGGCTGCGTGGGCGTCGACGCGGTGCGCAGGGCGTTCGAGCTCGGTCAGGTCGACGAGCTGCTCGTCACCGCCAACGAAGCGGAGCTCGGCGACGCCGCGGACGAACTCGTCGCGCAGGCGCGCAACACGTCGGCGAAGGTACGGTTCATCGAGGACGCGTCGCTCCTGTCGCCGTTCGGCGGCGTCGGCGCGATTCTGAGGTTCAAGCTGTGAGCAAAGGGATCGAGCGCCTGACGACGAAATGCGACGTCTGAAGTGAAGTTCGGCAGTCGGCGTCGACTCCGAACTTCAGCCTTCAGACGCTCCGAGCTACCGCGTTACTTGCCCGACGTCTTCGATTTCGACGTCTTCGAACCCGACGTCCCCACCGCTTTGTTGGCGTCCTGCGCCAGCTTGAGGTGGTCTTCGAGCGTCGGCAGCGTCTTCGCGGCAAACGACTTCACATCCGGATCGCTGCCCGACGTCGATTCGTGCCGGAACTCGTTCACGTCCTTCTTGTGGTCGTTCAGCATCGCCTGCATGTACGCGCGGTCGAACGCCGCGCCCGACAGCTTCGACAGGCGATCCCGAAGCGCCTTGTCCTTGGCGTCGAGATCGGCCGGCAGCGTGATGCTCTTGCTCTGCGCCAGGGTCTTCAGCTCGTCGTTCGCCTTGCTGTGGTCGTCGACCATGCGCTTGCCGAACGACTTCACTTCCTCGCTGCTCGCCTTCTCCTGCGCGAGCTTGCCGAGCTCGACCTCCGCCATTCCGCCCGCTGCCGCCTCGTGGACGAACTTCTGATCGCCCATGCTGCCCGACTTCATCGTCTTGGTCGACGACCTGGTCGGCGTGGTGTTGCCGGCCGTGCCGGCCGTCGTCTGGGCGAACGCCGGCGCCGCAGACATCGCCAGCACAACCGCTCCCGTGAACACATACTGTTTCATCGATGGCCTCCTCAACAAACGTGGAGGTCGGTCGCAAGGCGGGTACCAGTTACAAAATGCCGAGGCCGCGGACGACCGAGAACAGCACAGCGAACAGCGTCGCGACGACGCAGACGATCGCCCAGATGAGGTGATCGCCGCGCTCGCGCGACATCGGGTTGAAGAACGCCGAGGTCGCGTAGCCGCCCAGGAAGCCGCCGAGGTGGGCCGTGTTGTCGACGCCCGGCATGATCAGGCCGAAGACGAACAGGATCACCGCATAGCGAAGCGCCGTGCTGTAGGTGAGGCTGCTGCCGCTGATGCGGCCGTAGTGCACCAGGGCCCCCAGGAGGCCGAAGATCGCCGCCGACGCGCCGAGCGTGAATCCCGCGCCGTGCAGAAACGGAATGCCGAGGGGCAGCATCGGCATCAAGGAGCTGAACAGAAATCCGGTCACGCCCGAGATGGTGTACAGGATCACCGTCCGCGACGGCCCGATCACGTCCGCGGTCGCCGGCCCGAGGTCGCGCACCCACAGCATGTTGAACAGGATGTGCAGCAGGTTGGCGTGCAGCCACGACGCGCTCAGGAGCGTCCACCAGGCTCCGTACCCGAACACCGGGACGGCGCCGCTCATCCCGAACAGCCGCAGCGCGCGCGTGCTCGGCGCCAGGATCTCCATCAGCCCCTGCGTCCGGAAGATGTCGGTGCCCGACGCCGCGAGCGTCAGGACGTACAGCGTCGACGAGGCGCCGACGACCAGCGGGACGAACCCGAGGTCGGCTCCGAGCTGGCGCAGCATCGGCCCGAACCCCCACAGCCCCGGATTCGCGCGCCCGCAGGTGTAGCACTTGTCGTCGCGGACGCCGACCAGCGAGCCGCACGACGGGCAGACGACGGATCCGGAGGTTCGGCGACCGAGCATCACACGATGATAGATGAATTCGAGCGGGAGGATGCGAAGAACGCCGTCGCGCGACTCCTCACACCCGCACGGCCCACCCGACGATCGCGCCGTAGGCGACGTGCGCGAGCAGCGTTATCAGGAAAGTATTGCGGCCGTAGTTCAGCATCAAGAATCCCGGCGGCTCGATCAGCGCGATCTCGTTGGCGGCCGTCTCGGGCGTCCCCATCCGCGGATGCACCACCGGCAGCAGCACGTTGACCAGCACCGTCGCCGTGAAGAACGTCTGCGCGACGGCGATGAGCGCGCCGAGCCACCACGAGCTGCGGCCGATCGACGCGAAGAACGCGCCGTAGGCCAGCGCGAACGCGATGCCGATCAGAAAATGGAAGACGTAGCCCACCGCCTTCGCCTTCCGCCGGTTGTCGGTCACCGCGGTGCCGAGCAGGAAGGGCAGATCCATGCGGGTCAGCCCGAACTCCGCCGCGCCGCGCAGCATCGTCGTCATCACGATTGTCCCGACGAAGCCGCCGCCGAACGAGGACCAGAAGACGCTCACGACCGGGCCTTCACCGCGACCGCCGCCTCGATGAGCGCCAGGTGGACGAGCGCCTGCGGAAAGTTGCCGAGAAAGGCGCCGGCGGCCGGATCGATTTCTTCGGAGTACAGGCCGACGCTGTTCGCGCGCGCGACGAGGCGATCCATCAACGACGTCGCGTCGGCCACGCGGCCGGTCCGCGCCAGAGCCGACACGAGCCAGAACGAACAGTTCACGAAGCACCCCTCGCCGCCTGGCACGCCGTCGTCGGCGTGGTAGCGGTACACGAAGTCGCCGGCGCGCAGCAGTCGATTGACGGCGTCCACGGTGTCGGCGAGCCGCTGCGGGTTCGGGAAGCGGATCGTCGGCAGCATCAGCAGGCTGGCGTCCACGTCGTGGCTGCCGGCCACGCGCGTGTAGCTGCGCAGCGCATCGGACCAGCAGCGCGTCTCGATGAAGTCGACGATCGCGGCCGCCTCGCGGCGCCAGCGATCGATGTGGCGGTCGGGCAGCTCGCCGCGTTCGGCCAGGCGCACGGCGCGGTCCAGCGCCGCCCAGCACATCGCCTTGGAGTGCGTGAAGTGGAACGGCCCGTTGCGGACTTCCCAGATGCCGGAGTCGGGACACCGCCAGATCCCGCACACGCGATCGGCCACGCGCGCGAGCACCGCGCCGGTGTCGCGATCCAGCGAGTGGTGCCCTTCGCTGTACAACCACGCCGTTTCGAAGAGCCCGCCGTAGATATCCAGCTGCAGCTGATCGACGGCGCTGTTCCCCACGCGCACCGGCCGCGAACCGCGGTAGCCCTCCAGCGGGAGCTCGCACTCGGCGATGCCGGGCCCGCCGTCGAGCCGGTAGAGGACGTGGAGCGTCGGCTCCGTCAACGCCGTCGCGTGCATGAACCACCAGAACAGCGAGTGCGCCTCGTCGTAGCATCCGAGCTGCAGCAGCGCGTCGATGAGGAAGTTGGAATCGCGGATCCAGCAGAACCGGTAGTCCCAGTTGCGCGCGCCGCCGATCCACTCCGGCAGCGACGTGGTCGGCGCCGCGACCGACGCGCCCGACGGCGAGAAAATCAGCTGCTTCAGGACCAGCGCGCTGCGCAGCACCGCGTCGCGCCACGGACCGTCGTACCCGCGCTCCGCCGTCCAGCGGCGCCAGAAGCGGACGGTATACGCGAGTCGCCGCTCGACGTCGCGCCGCGGCGAGTCGACGAGCGGCTCGGCGTACGCCGCGCTCATCGCCAGCAGCGCCCGTTCGCCGGCATGCAGTTCGACCTCGCCGGCCGCGTCGCCGCCCGAGAGGACCGCCTCCCCGGCGTTCCAGGCCGACAGCGCCACCGCTTCGCCGCCCCACGACGCGACGAGCATCCGCTGCCGCCGTTCCCACCGCGCCGACGCCCGGCCGTAGTCGAATCGCGGCGCGACGCGCCACCGGACGCGGACGAATCCGGACGGCACGTCGATCCGCCGGACCAGCTCGCGCATCGGCGGCAGCGCCGGCGTCGGCAGCGTCAGCGCGTCGACGACGCGCATCGTGCCCGTCGGCGTCGTGAACGTGGTTTCGAGGACGTTGGTCGCCCGCAGGTACCGCTGGCGCGACTCGAAGGGTCCGATCGGCCGCAGCTCGAACGCGCCGCCACGCTCCGCGTCGAGCATCGCCGCGAAGACGCTCGGCGAATCGAAATTCGGGAGGCAGAGCCAGTCGACGGATCCGTCCCTGGCCACGAGCGCCGCCGTCCGTCCGTCGCCGACGAGCGCGTAGTCCTCGATGCGCGCGTATCGATCGATACGCATGAGTCGTCTCCGGTCGATGCAGTGCCCGTGCCATAATCCGGCGTGGTGGTCCTCGCCGCGTGCCTGACGGTCGCGATGCTCGCCCCATCGCCGGGAATCCTCATCTCGCGGCAGCTCGCGGCCCGCGCACACCTCCAGGTCGGCGACGAAGTGACCCTCGCGACCGAGCCGCAGGGCGGCCGCACCGCGACCTTTCGCGTCACGGGCGTGTATGAACCGACGCCCGACCCGATGCGCTTCACGGCCGAGCGGATCGAGGCGCGGCTGCACCTTCCCGACCTCGTCGCGCTGGCCGCCGACGGGTCGGATCCGGGTGACGCCGAGTCGATCGGCAGAATCAACGTCGCGCTGACCGACCCGGCCGACACCCACGCCTTCGCCGCGGACCTCGCGTCGAGCGTGCCCACCGTCGTGGTCCGTCCGGCATCGGACTTCCGGGAAAGCGACGTCTTCGCCGTCATCGATCGCTTCCACGTCGCCATCTCGATCGTGACCGTCGTCGGCGCGACGGCGTTTCTGCTCGCGTTGATGCTGATCCGCGCCGAGGAGCGGCGCGAGACGGTCGGCGTGATGCGGTTGATCGGCATCTCGCAGCGATCGCTGCTGTCGTCGGTCGCCATCGAAGGGTGCGCGATCGCCATCGTCGGCGCGGCGTTCGGCATCGCGCTCGCGCTCGCCAGCGAGCGCGCGATCAATCACTACTTCCAGACGCGCTACGACACCGCCCTCGTGTTCATCCGCGTGACGGCGGCGATCGCCGTCCGCGCGGTCGTCGTCGCCGCCCCGCTCGGCGTCGGCGCCGGCATCGCGGCGTCGTGGACGCTGCTGCGGCGCAACGTGCTGTCGCTGTTCCGTCGATGACGCCGCTCGCGCTCGCGTGGCGCGCGACGCGCCAGTATCGCGCGCGCGCCGTCCTCGCCGTGGTCGGCGTGGCGGTCATCGGCGCGCTGCTGTTCGACATGCTGCTGCTGTCGCGCGGGCTGCTCGTCTCGTTCGGCCGGCTGCTCAGCGCCGAGGGGTTCGACATCCGGATCGTCGCGACGCAGGGGTTCGCGCGGATTGGCATACCCGAATCCGCCGCGCTCGTGGAGGCCGTGCGGCGGATGCCCGGCGTCGCCGACACCGCGGCAATTGCGGTGGAGGCGGGTGACGCCGGCGTCGGCGCCGCGCACGGCCATGTCACGCTCATCGGCCGTTCGCGCGCGAGCGCGAGTCCCTGGCGCATCGTCCGCGGCGCCGACCTCGTCGACTCGGCCCCGGGCGCCGGGTGCGAGGCGGTGGTCGATGGCAGGTTCCCGTCGCAGTTCCACGCCGATGTCGGCGGCAGCGTCCGCGTGCTCGGACTGCCGGGCGGCGCGAGCGCCCTTCCGCCCATCGACTGCCGCATCGTGGGCGTGGCGGACTTCGGGTTCAGCGCGTCGGGCGAGCGCACGGTCGCGATGACCATGGACGCGCTGCAGCGGGCGCTCGGGACCACCCACGGAGCGGACGCGCAGGTGATCTTGATTGCGAGCGCCGCCGGCGCCGATCCGAACGCCATCGTGCGCGCCGTCGGCCGGCTGCGCCCCGATGTCCGCGCCTACTCGAACGCCGAGGTCGTCGAGCAGTTCAACCGGAACGGGTTCGCCTACTTCCGCCAGATCTCCACCGTGCTCTCGACGTTGACGACGGTGTTCGCGTTTCTGCTCGTGGCGACGCTGCTCACGGTGTCGGTCAACCAGCGGCTTGGCGAGATTGCGGCGCTGCGCGCGGTCGGGATCGCGCGTCACCGCATCGCCGCGATGCTCTTCTGGGAGTCGGCGCTGCTCGTCGGCGGCGGCGCGCTGGCCGCCGTCCCGCTCGGAGCGGCGCTCGCCGTCGGCCTCGATCGTCTGCTGCGCCAGATGCCCGGACTGCCCGACGGGCTCCACTTCTTCGTCTTCGAGCGGCGCGCGCTGGTCGTTCACCTGCTCGTGTTCGGCGTCACGGCGGCGGCGTCGGCGGCGTATCCGGCGTGGCTCGCGGCGCGGCTGCCGATCGCCGAGACGCTGCGGCGGGAGGTCGTCGGGTGATCGTCGCCGTGCGCAACGCGTCGCGCGTCTTTCCGATGGCCGCGGCGCCCGTCGTCGCGCTCCGCGACGTGACGTTGTCGGTCGACGCCGGAGAGTACGTGGCGATCACCGGCCCGTCGGGCTGTGGAAAGTCGACGCTCCTCCATCTGATCGGCTGCGTCGACACGCCGACCAGCGGCACGGTGCTGTTCGAGGGACGCGACGTGGCGGCGCTCGGCGAATCGGCGCGCAGCCGCATCCGCCTGACGCGGATCGGGTTCGTCTTCCAGCGCTTCTTCCTGCTGCCGATGCTGACGGCCGCCGAAAACATCGAGCTGCCGCAGGCCGAAGCGGGCGTCGCCGCAGCCGATCGGCGCGCGCGGACGCGGACGCTGCTCGACTACGTCGGCCTCGCCGATCGGGCCGACCACCTGCCGTCGCAGCTCTCAGGCGGCGAGATGCAGCGCGTGGCCGTCGCGCGCGCACTCGCGAACCGGCCCGCGCTGCTCGTCGCCGACGAGCCGACCGGCGAGCTCGACGAGGCGACGGGCGAGCACATCGCCGACGTCTTCGACCGCGTGCACGCGGACGGCACGGCCATCCTGCTCGTCACCCACAACCCGACGCTGGCCGCGCGCGCGTCGCGGCGGCTGACCATGAAGAGCGGCGCGATCGTCTGATGCTGCTCCGGCTGGCGCTTCGATCGCTGACCACGCGGCCGCTCCGCAGCGCCGTGCTCGCCGCCGGATTCGGCCTCGGCATCGCCGTGATGGTGCAACTGCTCGGCGTGGGCGACGTCATCCTCGAACAGGCCGCCTCGCCCGCGCTCGTCGGCGGCGGCGACGTCGTGGTCGGCGGCGCCGCCGGGCCCATCGAGAGCGCGCGGTTCGTGCTGCGGACGCTGATGGACTCGCCCCGCTTCGCGCTGCGCGTGCGCACGGCCTCGCCGTCGCGGCGCGCCACGTTGTACTTGGTCGGCCGCGGAGCGCCGGTGCCCGTCGCCGTCCGCGGCGGCATTCCGAGCCGCGAGCAGGCGATCGGCGATCCGGAAGTGCAGACCGCGGCGTGGCGCGACACGGACGCCGATCGCGCGTGGATCGCCGCGCCGCCCGGCGCCATCCTGCGCGCGATGGACCGGTTCCATCCCGTGCCGGACCGCCCGGCGTCGGCGCCGGCCGACGTCTCGGGGTGGGCCGAGTGGCTGTATTTCAACGGCCGCTCGCGCGACGGCCGCCTGCGATTCTATCTCTCGTTCATCGCCGGCGACGCCGAGTCGGGCTCGCGAACCGTGTTCGTACGGCTGCAACTCGATCGCGGCGGACGCATCGCGAGCTACACGGCGGCCGGCCGCGCCGGCGACCGCGAGTTGACCGAGCGCGCGCCGGATCTGGACGTCGGCGGCAACCGCGTGCGGCTCGTCGGCGCGCAGTATCGCATCTCGCTCGATCTGTCGCCCGGCCTGACGGGCGAGCTGACGCTGGACGCGGCGTCCGGCCGCTCGCTGCCGCCAGCCGAGATCCACGGCGCCGGCGGCTGGCTCTCCGGCTACGTCGTCCCCGTGCTGGCCGGAACGTTCCACGGCACGCTCACGGTCGGCGGCGAGCGGATCCCGATTGAGAACGTCGCGGGTTATCACGACCACAACTGGGGCTACTGGAAGAACGTCCGCTGGCAGTGGGGGCAGGTGGCGTACGACGGCGATCCGCCGGGATCCGCAGGGCGCGGAGTGTGCGCGGCCGGTTGCTCCATCGTCTACGGACGCGTGTTTCCGCCGGCCGACGTCGCGGACGCGAGCCGCATTCCGGGCTTTCTCGGCGTCCTCGGGCCCGACGGTCCGATCGCCGTGTCGACCCGCGTCACCATCACCGAGCGCGGCGGCGGCGCGGTGCCGACCGGGATGGACGTGCGGGCCGAGGGCGAAGGGCTGTCGCTCGGCTTGTCGTTCACCGTTAACGAATCCGAGCGGACCGCGACCTTCCTCCAGCTCGGCGGCACCTATCACGTCAGCGGACGAGCGGGCGATCGCCCGCTGCAGTTCATCGCCCGCGGATCGGCCGAAACCTTCCGCGCGGACGGCGAGTTCTGAACGCGGGTTACTTCAGCTGCACGCCGACCGACACCGCGAGCACACGGTTGCGGAGCGAGTCGGTGTGGGCGTACAGATCGGTCGCGACGTCGTTGAGGCCCTGCGTGTACCGGAACTCGACGAACACGCGCTGCAGCACCACGCCGCCCGCGAACGCCAGGCCGCCGTCGAACGATCGGATCGCCGGATCGATCTCGATGTCGCTCTTCAACGTGGCGCCGCTGCCCTGCGCCGACGTGCTCGCCTTGACGCCGAACGTGGGCCCGAGCGCCACGTAGACCCCGCGATTGTCGAACGTCGTCTGGTACCGCGCCAGCAATGGAAATTCCAGGTAGTTGAGATGCGCGGTGACGGTGCCGCCGGCGCCGGTCTCGGTCAGCTTGACGCCCTTCGTCACGAACTGCAGTTCGGGCTGCAGCGACCACCCGTCGGCGATCGGCCACGTCACGAACCCGCCGAAGAGGATGCCGACGTTCGACGAGGTCTCGGCGCTGGGCTGGCCGACGATCTGGTCGAGGACTTGTCCGGCGTTTGGCAGCGACGCGAAGTCGATGCCCGCCTTCACGCCGGCGCCCACGGTCTGGGCGCGGGCCGCGGACGCGAAGAAGGTCAACAGGACGGCGAGCGCCGCGGATCGCCAACGATTGAGAATGCGTCGAGTCATCGTGGTTGAGATGGTACCAACACCGCTGGTTCCGTACAAGCTCTGCTATGTTCGATCGGGTCACCCCGCGTCGCGAAGCGACCTCACCGCCATGATAAACGACGCGGCGGTGAAGACGGTGAACGCCGCCGCTTCGATCGCGAGCGTGGCCGGTTCGCCGACGCCGATCGTCGCGTAGCGCAGCACGTCGATCTGCCACGTGATCGGATTGGCGTAGGCGGCGGTGCGGAACGCGCGCGGCAGCGGGTCGAGCGGGTAGAACATCGAGCTGGCGAAGAGGAACACGAAGTAGAACACGGAGGTGACGGTGTTGTACGCGTCGTTGCGGCGGATGCGCAGCGCGAAGATCGCATAGAAGAAGAACCAGCCCGCCGTGCCGACGAGCGTCGCCGCGGCGAGCAGCGGCAGCCGATCGAACCGCACGCGCACGTGCAGCAGCGTCGTGGCGAACACGACCGTCAGCAGCGCCTGCACGACGCCGACGAACATGTTGAAGAGCACCTTGCCCAGCAGGTGCTCCCACCGGTGCATCGGGTACGTCAGCATCTCGTAGAAGATGCCGTTGTCGCGGTCCAGGAAGAACGACCACGACGTGTTCGACGCGATGCCGAAGCTGGCCATGCCCAGCACGCCCGCGAGAAAGAACGCGTTGTATTCGACGCCGGCGAGGCCGCTGGTGAACCCGAGCGACGCGTTGACGCCGATGCCGAACACGAGCAGATAGCCGAGCGGGTACACGAGATCCCAGAAGATGAACAGCGAGTTCGTCGCGCGGATCTTCGCCTCGCGCACCAGCACCGCCGCGAGCGCGTACATGGTCACGGCGCCGTCGGCGGCTGCTGCGTCAACCGCACGAAGACGTCTTCGAGGCTCGCGCCGGTGATCTCCAGGTGCTGGATGCGCCCGTAGCGCGCGAGCTCGGAGACGAGCTCCAGCACCCGCGTCTCGGGCTCGTCGGCGCCGAGCTGCAGCTGCACGGTCGTATCGTGGACGGACACGCGCTCGGGTGCGAAGCGCTCGACCACGGCCGACAGTTCCGGCGGCAGCCGATCGAAGGTGAGCGTGACCTCCTGCAGCCGGCCCATCAGCTGCTTCAGCATCTGCACCGTGCCGCGCGCGACCAGCCGTCCCTTGTCGATGATCAGGATGTCGTCGCACAGCTCCTCCGCCTCGGTGAGGATCTGCGTCGTCAACACGATGGTCCGCCCCGCGGCGGCTTCCGCGCGCAGCATGCGGATGACCGAGCGTTTCAGGATCGGATCCATCCCGCTCGAAAATTCGTCGAGGAAGACGATCGGCGCATCGATCATGAACATCTTGGCGACCTGCACGCGCCGGCGGATGCCGCCGCTCAGATCCTGCACCTTGCGATTCGCGACCGTGTCGATCGCGAACTGCGCCATCACCCGCTCCGCCCGGTCGCGGACCGCGCGCCCGAACCGGCCGTGGAACCGCGCGAACGTCAGGAGGTTGTCCCGCACGTCGAGCAGCAGGTCGGCCGCCTGCTCCTGGATGACCACGCCGATGTGGCGCCGGACGTCCAGGGGCGCCTTCACGACATCGTGTCCGAGCACCTCCACCGTTCCGCTGGTCGGACGTGCCAGCGTCGTCATGATGCGCAGGGTGGTCGTCTTGCCGGCGCCGTTCGGGCCGAGCAGCCCGAAGATCGATCCGCGCTCGACCGAGAAGGTCAGATCGTCGACGGCTCGAATCGGGTGCGCCCGCGGCCCGAACGTCTTGACCAGGTGGTCGACCGCGATCGCCGGCGCGCCCGCGGCCATCAGCTGTCGGCTTTCTCTTTCCTGGGCCGCATGTTCCCCGCGAGGATCTTCTTCCGCAGGCGGATGCTCGTCGGCGTGATCTCGACCAGCTCGTCGTCGTTGATGAACTCGATTGCCTGCTCGAGCCCCAGCTTGCGCGGCGGGATGAGGCGGATCGCCTCGTCGGCGGTGGAGGCGCGCATGTTCGTCTGCTTCTTTTCCTTCGTGACGTTGACGTCCATGTCGTTCGGACGCGAGTTCTCGCCGATGATCATCCCTTCGTAGACCACGGTGCCCGGCTCGAGGAAGATCTCGCCGCGCTCCTGCAGGTTGAAGATCGCGTACGACGTCGCCACGCCGGCGCGATCGGCCACCAGCGCCCCGTTGGACCGCGCCGGAATCGCGCCATGCCACCCCTCCCAGCTCGCGAAGAGATGGTTCATGATGCCGGTGCCCTTCGTGTCGGTCATGAACTGCGAGCGGAAGCCGATCAGGCCGCGCGCCGGGATGCGGAACTCGAGGCGGACGCGGCCGCTCCCGTTGTTCACCATCTTCGTCATCACCCCTTTGCGCTCGCCGACCTGCGCGATGACCACGCCCTGGTGGTCCTCCGGGACGTCGATGACGAGGTCCTCCACCGGCTCGACGATCTGCCCGCCGATCTCCTTCGTGACGATGTCCGGCCGCGACACCTGGAGCTCGTACCCCTCGCGCCGCATCATCTCGATGAGGATCGACAACTGCAGCTCCCCGCGGCCGATCACCTTCACCTGCTCCGGCGAATCGGTCGGCTCGAGGCGGATCGACACGTTGCCCAGCAGCTCGCGGTCGAGGCGGTCCCGCAGCTGGCGCGAGGTGACGTACTGTCCGTCCCTCCCCGCCATCGGCGACGTGTTGACGCCGAAGATCATGGACACCGTCGGCTCGTCGATGGCGATCGGCGGAATCGGAATCCGCTGCTCGGCGTCGGCGATCGTCTCGCCGATCGTGATGTCCTCGATGCCGGCGACGCAGACGATGTCGCCGGCGGCGGCGTCGTTCACCTCGATGCGTTTCAGCCCGTCGAACGCGTACAGCTTGGTGACGCGCGTCTCCTGGACGGCCCGATCGAGCTTGCAGACCGCGACCGAATCGCCGATCTTGATCCGCCCGTTGAAAATCCGGCCGATCGCGATCCGGCCCAAATAGTCGCTGGAATCGAGGTTCGCCACGAGCAGCTGCAGCGGCGCGTCCGGATTCCCTTTCGGCGGCGGGACGTGATCGACGATCGCATCGAACAGCGGGCGGAGATCCTCGCCGCCGACGTCCGCGTCGCGGCTGGCGGTGCCGATCTTCGCGTTCGTGTACAGGACCGGGAACTCGACCTGCTCTTCGGTGGCGTCGAGGTCGATGAACAGGTCGTAGATCTCGTTCAGCACCTCCTGCGGCCGCGCGTCCGGTCGATCGATCTTGTTGATCACGACGATCGGCGGCAGCCGCCGCTCCAGCGCCTTCCGCAGCACGAACCGCGTCTGGGGCAGCGGCCCCTCCGACGCGTCGACGAGCAGCATCACGCCGTCCACCATCGACAGCGTCCGCTCCACTTCGCCGCCGAAATCGGCGTGTCCCGGCGTGTCGACGATGTTGATGAGGAGATCGTGGTAGTGGACGGCCGTGTTCTTCGCCAGAATCGTGATGCCGCGCTCGCGCTCGAGATCGGTGTTGTCGAGCGCGCGCTCCATCACGCGCTCGTTCGCGCGAAACGTCCCGCTCTGCTTCAGCAGCGCATCGACGAGCGTCGTCTTGCCGTGATCGACGTGAGCAATGATGGCGACGTTGCGCCGGAGCGGATTTGCGACGGAGGGCATCCCCCGAGTGTAGCGCAGGCGTCGCGACGCCCCTAACGCAGGCGGGCGAGCAGCTCCTTCGCCCGCGCGCCGAACTGCTCGTCGTCGACGACCTTCTCGGCGCAGGCGCGCGCTTCGTCGTGGTTCGAGAGGCTGAAGTACGCGACCGCGCTGTCGAACCAGGACGTCGCGCGCATGCGGCGGCCGTCCGCGATCTGCTGCTGCCGCCGCGCGATCTGCCGCGCCTGGCGATCGGCCGGAAGCGTCGACGCGGCGATCCGCGCGATCTCCTGCTGCAGTCCCTCCTCCGCGGCCTCGAGACACGCGGCCGCCGAGGTCAGCGTCGCCGCCGTGTCGGGCCAGTGACGGAGCTCGGCGTGGACGACGCCCAGGTAGAACCGCGTTTCGCAATCGAAGGGGTTGCGTGCCTGCGACGTCGCGAAGCGCGCGATCGACGTGTCGAGCTGCTGGCGGCGATACGCGATGATGCCGGCCAGCTTCGGCACCTCGGCGTTGACCAGCGTCTTCTCGGCCTGCTCGACGTCGCTCCACGCCTCGTCGAGCCGCGCGAGCTGCAGCTCGTTGTACGCCCGCCAGTAGCGCGCGTCGCCGACCGACCACCTCTCGGCGATCAGCCGATCGGCCGTCGCGATCGCCTCGTCGCGGGCGCCGAGATAGGTCAGCGCGCGCACGTCGCCCAGCAGGGCGTCGGCCGAATGCGGCTCGAGCGCGAGCGTCTCGCCGTAGAGGCGGTGCGCGCGGTCGAACTCCTCGCCGGTCATCGCGACGCCGGCCATCGCGAGCGTCAGCGCGGGCCACTTCGGCCGCCAGTCGTACGCCTGCCGCAGCCAGCGATCGGCGGCGTCGAGCTGGGGCGGGCGCGCGGCCAGGGCCTGGAGACCGAGCGCGAACGTCACCTCCACGAACCGGCCGTCGGCGGCCAGCAACGACTCGAGCGTCTTCGCCTCCACCGTCCGGCACAGGGCTTCGCGGTACACGACGAGCGGCGCGCCGGCAAAGGTCGACGCCGCCTCGAAGATCTCGGTCGTGCTCGTCGACCGCGTGTCCGTCGAGTCGCAGGCGAGCGCCAGCCACGTGTAGGCCGCGCCGACATCCGACCGTGCGGCGCCGCGCAGCAGGTCCCCCCACGCGTCGCGGTTCTGGCGGACGATCCGCATTCGCTCGAGATCGACGTCGCTCGCCGGCGGCCGCGCGATCCCGCCGCGCGACGCCGGCAGCGCGTCGGCGATGTCGATCAGCGTCGGCAGCCACGGCGGGAGTGCGGCTGCGCCGGCGGCGAGCGTGCGCGCGGTCGCCAGATACCCCTCGTCCATCATGCCGAGCTCGCGGTGCCGGATCGCGATGAGCGTCGCCGCGCGGACCGCGCCGGCGGTCGCCACCTCGCGCGTGTCCGCCGACTGCCGCATCGCGTCATACTGCCGGTACGCCGACTCGAGGCAGTCGAGGCAGCCGGCACGAAGCTCCGTCTCGGCGACGGCCAGCCGCGTGGACGCAGCGGGCTGCGGCGCGACGGGCCGTCGCGACGGAGAGCACGCCGCCAGCGCGACGAGGATGGGAGTCGCACGCCGCAGGCGCACGGTCAGCTTAGACACCGGTTTTCGATCGGCGGCCCATCAGAAGATCGGGCGAAGCGTGACGAACATCGCCAGCGCGACCGGATAGAGCACGAGGGACACCGTCACGCACAGGCCGAACACGAGCCGCGACCGCGTCGACCCGACCCAGATGAAGAACGGAAACAGCACCGAACAGTAGCGGCCGAGCCCCTCGAACGCGCCGGACGACAGCGGCAGCCACAGGTTGGCCAGCATGAACCAGCCGTAGGCGGCGCCGAGCCGCGCCCACACGAACGGAATCGAGGCGATGAACACGATGGCCGTGATGCCGTGGAAGGTGTCGTACGGCGCCATCGCGTCGCGTCGGAAATAGCCGGCCGGGTCCGTCGCGAGCTTCCCGATCAGCTGCAGCGGCGCGGCCCAGGGGGCGCGCCCCGGATGATAGTTCCAGCGGCTGATCGACGCGGCCCACTCGAACGGGTTGCCGCTCAGGTGGTACACGTACGCGGAGTACACGGCGACGCCGCCGCCGACCAGCAGCACCGCCAACGCCGCCCGCACGCGATCGCGCGGCGCGGCGGATCGCAGCGCCATCCACGCGAGCGACGGCGCCATCAGGATCCCGTTCACGCGGGTCGCCGTCGTCAGCGCGCCGGCGGCGCCGCCGGCGATCCAGCGCTGCGTGCGGAACAGGTAGAACGCGGTCACGGTCAGCAGCAGGAACAGCGACTCGGTGTAGACCATCCCGTAGAAGAACGAGAAGGGAAACACCGCCGCGAGCACCACCGCGCGCCGCGCGCCCGCATCGTCGAGATCGAGCCGCGCCAGGCGGTACAGGACGACCATCGCGGCGGCGAACGATGCCCAGGCGACGGCGATCAGGCCGAGGTAGACCGCGGGCGCGCCGGATCCGAACAGGCGGCCGGCGTAGCCGCCCAGAAAGGGATACAGCGGAAAATAGGCGATTTTGCCCGGCTTGCCGATGCCGGCGGACGGTCCGCCCGGAACGAACCAGTACCCGTAGCGCGCGATCTGGTAGTACCAACCGGCGTCGTACCGCGTGAACTGATCCCAGAACGGGTCGGGCCGGCCGAACATCGTCGTCTGCGGCGCGGACGCGAGCGGCACCTTCAGGATCGCCAGCCAGGCGATCGCCGCCGACACCACGCGCCACGCGAGCACGGCCGCGACGATCGCGGCGCCGCCCGGCGCCGCGCGGCGGGCTGGCTCAGTTCGGTTGGACAAGCGCTTTCGGAAGCCGCATCGCCTCCGCGTCGGCGAGCGCCTCGTTGACCGCCGCCAGCGGATAGGTCCGCGCGCCGATGCGCCGCCAGGGGATCGCGTCGTGGTGCCGTTCGAGGACGCGGATCGCGCGGACGAAGTGGGCGACCTCGCTGCCCCAGCAGCCGCGGATGTCCAGGTGCTTGCGGTTGATGTGCTGGTGCACGTTGATCGTGCTCTCGCCGGCGTCGGTGTAGTGGCCGGCGATCACGTAGCGGCCGCCGTCGCGCACGAGCGGCAGCGCCTCCTCGACGGCACGCGCCGACCCGGCGGCTTCGATCGCGACGTCGACGCCGAGTCCGGCCGTTGCGTCGGCGACGGCCGCGGCTCGATCGGCGGCGGTCGTGCGCTGGATGTCGACCGCGACGTCGGCGCCCATGGCGGACGCGAGCGCAAGGCGATCGGCGGGCGCGCCGAACGCGATCACCTGCGAGGCGCCCGCGAGCTTCGCCAGCGCGATCGCGCTCAGGCCGACGGCGCCCGTCCCCTGGACGAGCACGGTGTCGCCCAGGTCGATGCCCGCGCGCTCGATCGCGTGGACCGCCGTAATCAGCCCGCAGCCGCCGCTGATGTACGTTTCCGGCGGCACGCTGCGCGGCAGCCTGGCGATCGTCACGCCCGGCTCGAGGTAGATCGCCTGCGACCAGCCGCCGAAGAGCCCTTCGGACGCCGAATCGGTGATGCCGTACACGCGGCGCGCGTCGCAGCGCGTCGGCGTCCGCGTGACGGTGCAGGCGCGGCACCGGCCGCACGTGCGGTGCACGTCGAAGAAGGCGAGCGTGTCCCCCTCGGCGACGCGCGTGCCGTCCACCGCGCGGACGTCGCCGTGCACCTTCGCCGCGGCGCCCACCGACACGTGTCCCGGAATGATCGGATACGGCACACCGGCCAGGCGTCCGTGCCAGACGTGGACGTCGGTGCCGCAGACCTCCGAGAACTGCGTGCGCAGCAGGACGGACCCGGGCTCGAGCGCGGGCTCGGCGAACTCGCGGAGCTCCACCGGCATCCGCGGCGCAGGCATGACGGCGGCAACAATCGACATCGCGGTTCGAGGAATGCGGATTGATTGTAAATGGAATCCGCCGTCCTCAATCCGCAATCGCGGGCGTTAGAATAGGGCATGCCTCTCTTCGAATACGAGTGCCGCGGCTGCGGCAACCACTTCGAGTTCCTGACGCGCGAGGGTCAGGCGCCGGCGTGCCCGTCGTGCCACGGCGTGGACTTGCAGAAGCTGCTGTCGGTGTTCGCGGCGCAGTCGAGCGGTCCCGGCAAGTCGTTCGTCCACCCGCCGTCGGGACCGTGCGGCACGTGCGGCGATCCCCGCGGGCCGGGCTCCTGCTCGGTGCATTGACGCGAGAGGCCGGGCCCGAGGCGCGGCCTACTTGTGCGGTATCTTGCGATCGAGGTTCGCGGCGTTGTACGCGAAGGTCGCGAACACGATCGCCGCCTGCTGGATGTCCCGCTCGTCGACGCGATCCACCATGTCCATGTTCGTGTGGTGCGTCCGCACGTCGTAGTTCGCGTAATCCTGAATCGGATTGAACCCCGCCACGCCGGCGTCGATGAAGCTCAGGTGATCGGTCGAGCCGACCGGCTCGATCGTGTTCCGTTTCGCGCCCAGCGGCTCGAGCGGCTCGAGCCAGTTGTCGAAGATCCCGCGCACTTCCTCGTTGTTCTGCAGGTACCAGCCGTAGATCCCGCCGGTGCCGTTGTCGATGTTGAAGTAGACGTCGAACCTGTCGCGCGCCGCCTTGTTGGCGTCGCCGTCGAGGTGCTGCTTCACCCAGGCGCGGGATCCGAGCAGCCCCTGCTCTTCGCCGCCCCACAGCGCCACGCGAATCGTGCGGCGCGGCCGCGCGCCCACCGCCTTCAGGATGCGCATCGCCTCCATCACCGTGGTCGCGCCGTCGGCGTTGTCGGTCGCGCCGACGCCGGTATGCCACGAGTCGAGGTGGCCGCCGATCATCACGACCTCGTCCTTCAGGACCGGATCGGTGCCGGGCAGCTCGGCGATCACGTTGAACGCGTTGCCCTGATCCTCGTCGTAGAACTTCGTCTGGACGTTGACGCGCAGCTTCACCGGCATGCCCTGATCCAGCATGCGCACGATCATGTTGTAGTGCTCGGCGCTCATCGTCACCGACGGCACGGCGCCCGGGCCGCCGTCGCGGCCGGTCACGAAGACGGTGCCGTGCTCGCCGATGCTCGGCTTGATCAACACGCCCGCGCCCGCGTCGCGGTAGGCCTGCGCGACGCGCTGCGCCCGCTGCTGTGGCGTCTCGGCGCCGGGCTGCGGCGGCCGGTTGCCGACGCTCGTCGCATACGCCGCGGAGTTCGGCTGGTAGTGCTCGTCGCTCGGGTTCGGCCGATCCTTGCGGACGAAGTTCGTCATCAGCGGCTGCGTCAGGACGATGGCGCCTTTGATCCGATCGCGCATCGCCGCGATCTCCTCCGGCGTCTTGTTGGCCGCGAGGACCGGCGCGGCGACGATCTCGCCGGCCGTCGGCGCCGACCACCCGTCGGCGTACGCGATCAGCGGCGTGTAGCGTGGCTCGACGAGATCGACGGTCAGCCGCTGCAGCTCCCAGCCCCGGCCGAACGGCCACGGCTCGAGATGCGCGTTCGCCAGTCCGTACGACTCGAGCCGCTGCCGCGCCCATTCGGCGGCGCGCTTGTGCGCGGGCGACGCGGTCAGGCGCGGGCCGATCGTGACGGTCAGCATCTCGAAGACGGGCTTCACCTGCGAACGGTGGAGCCCTTCGTCCTGAATCTTCGCCAGGATGCTGGTGTCGGTCGACTGCGCCGCGAGCGTCGCGGCGGCGAGCAGGAAACAGAGCAGGCGCGGCATCGCCGTCAGCTGACGTCCGGGCGCAGCCGGCCGAAGGTCGAGGCGTGGACCCGGCCGGCCAGCTCCTTCCACCGCTGGTTGACGAACGCCGATTCGAGCGCGTCGAACTTCACGTAGGCGACCGGCACGAGCAGCAGCGTCAGGAAGAGGCAGAGGCCCTGGCCGCCGATGACCGTGATCGCGATCGCCGCGCGGCCGGTGCCGCCGATGCCGAGACCGAGCGACGTCGGGATCAGGCCCGCGATGATCGCCGACGTGGTCATCAGAATCGGCCGCAGGCGCGTGCGGCAGGCCTCGACGATCGCCTGGCGCAGCGGTACGCCCCGCGCGCGCAGCGTGTTCGCGTAGTCGACCTGCAGGATCGAGTTCTTCTTCACGATGCCGAGCAGGAGCAGCATGCCGAGCGCGCTCCACAGGTTCAGCGTGCGGCCGGTGATCCACAGCGTGAAGAGCGCGAAGGGGACCGAGATCGGCAGCACGAGCATGATGACGATCGGCTGGATGAAGCTCTCGAACTGCGCCGCGAGCACCATGTAGACGAAGATCATCGCCAGCGAGATCGCGAGGATCAGGTTCGTCGTCGTCTCGTCGAGAATCTTCGACTGGCCCTGCAGCCGGTAGGTCATCGTCGGCGGCATCCCGACGTTGTTCATGATGCGGCGGATGTCGTTCGAGGCCTCGTCGAGCGCGTGGCCCGGCGCCACCGACGCGTTGAGCATGACGGTGAACTGCCGCTGCGACCGCTGCAGCGCGCTCGGCCCGAGCCCCGATTCGATGCGCGCGATGTTGTCGATCCGCACCGGGCCGGTCGGCGACGGCACCGTGAGCCGTCCGATCTCCTGCGCGTCGCGGCGCTGGTTTTCGAGGACGCGCACCTTGACGGGGTACTGCTCCTGCCCTTCCTTGTAGAAGGAGATCTGGTCGTCGCCGGCGACCGCGAGCCGCAGGACGTTCCCGATGGTCGACATGCGCACGCCCAGGTCGGCCGCGCGCTTGCGGTCCACCTGCACGTGCAGCTCGGGGTTCGAGACGCTCAGGCTCAACTTCGGATCCGCGAGGCTCGGCGTCTTCTGCGCTTCGGCCAGCGTCTTGAGCGAGTACACCGTGAGGTCGTTGAGGTCCGGGCTGAGGATGTTCAGCGAAATCGCGTAGCCGCCCACCCCTTCGCCGCTGCCCAGCGCGTTGCGCGCCGTCATCGCCGGGCGATAGGTCGGGAACTGCGCGAGCCGGCGGCGCATCTCCGCCATCATCTGCGCCTGCGTCGCCTTGCGATCCTCGAGCGGCAGCGCCTGCACGTTCAGGTGGACGTGCGTGACGTTGCTGCCGCCGCCGCCGCCCGACACGCCGCTGCCGCCGGGATTGACGAGCGGCTCGATGTTGGCGACGCCCGGGATGTCCTGCAGCGTCTTCAGCACCTTGAACGCCATCTCCTGGCTGCCCTCGAGCGAGGTGCCCTCGGGCGCGTCCATGTGCACCGTCCACTCGCCCAGATCCTCGTCGGGCGCGAACTCGCGTCCGACCATGCGGTTCAACGGGATCGCCAGCAGCAGCACGACGACGGACACGGCGATGATCGCGCCCGAATGGTCGAGCGCCCAGTTGACCTGCCGCTCGTACCACGTGTCGAGCCAGTGGAAGAAGCCCCGCTCCTTCGTCTTGTGATCCGCGACGGCGTCGGCGAGCTTCAGGAAGCGCGAGCTCAGCATCGGCGTCAGCGTGAAGCTGACGAGCATCGACACCATGATCGAGAACGCCATCGTCCAGCCGAACGGGTTGATGAACCGCTTCGCGTAGCCGTTCATGAACGCGATCGGCAGGAAGATGACGACGAGCGACAGCGTGGTCGCCATCACGGCGAGCGCGACCTCGCGCGTGCCCTGGATGGCCGCGTCGAACGGCGTACAGTTCTTCTCCTCGATGTACCGGAAGATGTTCTCGAGGACGACGATCGCGTCGTCGATGACGATGCCGACGGCGAGCGTGATGCCGAGGAGCGTCATGTTGTTCAGCGTGAACCCCATGATCGCCATCAGCGTGAACGTCGAGACGATCGACGCCGGAATCGCGAGCGCGGAGATGATCACCGCGCGCAGGTTCCGGATGAAGAACATGACGACGATCGCCGCGAACAGGCTGCCGTAGAGGAGGTGCTCTTCGAGCGACGCCACCGACGCGTAGATGAAGCGCGAGTCGTCGCGCACCATCGTCAGCTTGACCGACTTGGGCAGCGCGCGCTCGATCGACGGCAGCTTGGCGCGGACGCCTTCGATGACGGCGACCGTGTTCTCTCCCATCGCGCGGCGGATGTCGAGCTCCACCGCCGGCTTGTCGCCGAACCACACCGACGAGGTCGGCCGCTCGAAGCTGTCCTCCGCGTAGCCGACGTCGGAGACCCGCACCGGCGTTCCGTTGACGGTCGCGACGACGATGTTGTTGAAGTCGTCGCTCGCGTCGATGCGGCCGAGCGTCCGCAGCAGCAGCTGCCCCTTGCCCTGCTCGACGGTGCCGCCCGGGATCTCCACGTTCTCGGCGACGACCGCGTCCCTCACCTGCGCGATCGACAGCCCGTACGAGTTCAGCTTCTCGAGGTCGACGACGACGTGGATCTCGCGCGCGCGCGTGCCGGCGATCGTCACCTGGCCGACGCCGTTGACCGTCTGGATGGCGCGGGAAATCTGCTTGTCCGCGATCTCGGTCAGCGTGCGCAGGCTCATCGCGTCGGACGAGGCCATGATCGACATGACCGGATCGGCGTCCGGGTCGACCTTCGTGATGACCGGCGGCAGCAGCTCCGGCGGCACGTTCTTGATCGCCGCCGCGACCTTCTCGCGGACGTCGTTCGCCGCATCGTTCAGGTCGCGCTCGAGGACGAACCGGACGGTGATCTGACCGCCGCCCTCGTTGATGCGCGCCGACAGCTCGTCGATGCCCGACACGCCGCTGATCGCCTCTTCCATCGGCTCGATCACCGAGGTCGAGAACTCGTCCGGGCTCGCGCCGGGCAGCGACAGCGCGACGTTCACCGTGGCCGGATCGGCGCGCGGGAACAGATCGACGCCGAGGTTGCGGAACGAGAAGATCCCGAGCACCACGAGCGACATGACGAGCATCGTGGCGAACACCGGCCGGCGAACGCACAACTCAGACAACATAGGCAGATCTCGGTTCTCGGTTCTCGGCCGTCGGGTGACGGCGGTCTACTCGGTCTTCTTCGCCGCGCCGCCGACCGCCACCTTGATGCCGTCGACCAGCTTGTCGACGTCGGTCACCGCCACCGGATCGCCCGCGTTGACGCCCGCGACGATCTCGATGCGGTCGCCGATGCGCTCGCCGACCTTCAGCTCTTTCGCGGCGAGGCGGTCGCCGGCGATCACGAACACGCGGTTGACGCCGTAGCGGTACTGCAGCGCCGCGTACGGCAGCGTCAGCACCTTGTCGGTTTTGTTCGTCTGAATGCGGACGCGGGCGAAGGTGCCCGGCTTGAGCAGCGCGTCGGAGTTCGGCACCAGCGCCTCGAAGCCGAACGCGCGCGTCGCGGTGTTCACCGACGGGCTGATGCGCGACATCCTCCCCTCGATCGCCTTCTCGGGATAGGCGTCCACGTGGAGCTCCACCGGGTGGTTGACGGTGACCCACGGCACGAACTTCTCGGGAATCTCGCCCGTCACCTTCAGCGGATCGAGCCGCACGATCCCCATCACCGGAATGGGCGTTCCGGCCGACCCCTTCACGAGCTGACCGAGATTGACGTAGCGCTTCGAGACGTACCCGTCGAAGGGCGCGCGGATGTAGGTGTCGCGCAGCTGCCGGTCGGCGAGCTTCGCCGCGGCGTCGGCGGCGGCGATGTTCGCCTCGAGGTTCTTCGCGCCCTGCAGCGACGAATCGTAGCTCGCCTGCTTCGACTGCAGCACCGCCTGCGCATCGTCGAGCGTCTGCTTCGGCACGAGCTGGCGCTTGTACAGCTCGTTCGCGCGATCGAAGGCCTGCTTCGCCTGGACGAGATCCGCCTGCGCCTTCTGCACGTCGGGCGTCTTCTCGATTTGCGGCAGATGCTGCGGATCCGGTGCGCCGTACTGCGCGAGCGCGCGCTGGAGCGCCGCTTTCTGCTGCGCCAGGTTGTATTCCGCCTTTTCGCGATCGAGCTCCACGAGGGCGTCGCCGGTGTGCACGCGATCGCCGAGGTCGTGGAGGACCTTGCTGACCAGACCGTCGGCCTCGGACGAGACCGTCACTTCGTCCACCGCGGCGAGCGTCCCGACCACCTCGACCGCGCGCTGCACCGACTGTTCCTGCACGCGCTCGACCGCCACGTGTTTCGTCACATCGTCGCGGCCGCGCGCTTGCGCGGTCTCCGATTTGCCGCAGGCAGAAGCCGAAAGCGCGAGGACGGCTGCCGCCGGGGCGAGCCACACCGCGCGCCGCACACCAATATGAGTCATAACACTCTGTGACAAAAGCGTTAACGAGACATATGAGTATACACGCCGGATCGCGGCGGCTGCTTCGTTGTAAAGGATTGTCTCTAAAAGGGGTTACAGCGCTAAGCGGCGCAGCCGGAGCGCGTTGCCGATGACCGACACCGAGCTGAGCGTCATCGCCGCGCTCGCCCAGATCGGCGTGATGAGCAGGCCGGCCACCGGGTACAACACGCCGGCCGCGATCGGCACGCCGACCGTGTTGTAGACGAACGCAAGAAACAAGTTCTGGCGAATGTTGCGCACCGTCGCGCGCGAGAGGCAGCGCGCGCGGACGATCGCGCGCAGGTCGGCCTTCACGAGGGTGATCCCGGCGCTTTCCATCGCCACGTCGGTGCCGCTCCCCATGGCGATGCCGACGGTCGCCTGCGCGAGCGCCGGGGCGTCGTTGACGCCGTCGCCCGCCATCGCCACCACGCGGCCGTTGCGCTCGAGCTCGATGACGATGTCGCGTTTGCGCTCCGGCAGCACCTCGGCGTGCACCTCGTCGATGCCGAGCTGCGAAGCGATCGCCCGCGCCGTCGCGGTGCGATCGCCGGTCACCATCACGATGCGCACGCCGTCCCGATGGAGCTGTTCCACGGCCTCGCGGGACGTGGCGCGGATCCGATCGGCGACCTCGATTGCGCCCGCGAATTGCCCGTCGACGGTAACGCGAATGCCGGGCCCTTCGATCACGACCTCGCGCCCTTCGACGCGGCCGCGGACGCCGCGCCCGGTGAACGAGTGGAAGTCCGACGCCGGCGGGATCGCGAGCCCCCGCTCCTCCGCCGCGCTGACGATGGCCGCCGCGAGCGGGTGCGCGCTGCCGCGCTCGACCGCGGCCGCCAGGCGCACCACCTCCTCTTCGCGCCAACCCGGCGCCGGCGACACGCGCGTGACCCGCGGGCGGCCTTCGGTGAGCGTTCCGGTCTTGTCGATGACCAGCGTGTCGACCCGCGCGAGCAGCTCGAGCGCCTCGGCGTTCTTGATCAGCACGCCCGCTCGCGCACCCTCGCCGGCACCGACCATGATCGCCATCGGCGTCGCCAGGCCCAGCGCGCACGGGCACGCGATGATCAGCACCGACACGGCGGCGACGAGCGCGTGCGCGAGCCGCGGGTCGGGTCCCCGGATCGACCACACCACGAAGGTGACGACCGCCGTCAGCACGACCGCCGGCACGAAGTACGCCGCCGCCCGATCCGCGAGCCGCTGAATCGGCGCGCGCGTGCGCTGCGCGTCGCTGACCATGCGCACGATGTGCGCGAGCAGCGTGTCGGCGCCGACGCGGTCCGCGCGCATCGTCACGCTGCCGTTGGTCACGATCGTCGCGCCGATCAGGCGATCGCCCGGCCCCTTGTCGACCGGCAGCGACTCGCCCGTGACCATCGCCTCGTCGATTGCGGCGGTCCCGTCGACGACGACGCCGTCCACCGGCACCTTCTCTCCGGGCCGCACGCGGACGACGTCGCCGATCCGGACCGCATCGAGCGGCAGGTCCAGCTCCTGCCCTTGCCGGACGACGCGCGCCGTCTTCGGCGCGAGGCCGAGCAGCCGACGGATGGCCGCGCCGGTGCGGTGGCGCGCGCGCAGCTCGAGGACCTGTCCGAGCAGCACGAGGACGGTGATGGCGACCGCGGTATCGAAGTAGGTGTCGATCTGCCCGTGCATCGCGAACCCCGGCGGGAACAGGCCGGGGGCCGCCGTCGCGACCGCGCTGTAGACGTACGCGGCGCCGACGCCGATGCCGATCAGCGTGAACATGTTCGGGCTGGCGTTCGCGAGCGAGGCCCACATCCGCTCGAAGAACGGACGGCCGGCCCACAACACGACCGGCGTCGCGAACACGAGGCCGAGCCAGTTGATCGCCGAGGCCGGCACGTGCCGCGACACCCAGCCGCCCGCGATCATGTCGCCCATTGCCAGCAGGAACACCGGCGCGCCAAGCGCCACCGCAATCCAGAATCGCCGTGTCATGTCGACGAGCTCGGGATTGGGCGCGTCCGACAGATCCGGCACGCGCGGCTCGAGCGCCATCCCGCACTTCGGACACGCGCCCGGCTTGTCGCTGACCACCTCGGGATCCATCGGGCAGATCCACTCGGTTGCGGCCTCCGGCTGCCGAGCGCCGGGTGGCGGTTGCGGCGTCTGGAGCCCACCGCGCCGGTCGCCGCGCACGAACTTCTCGGGGTCGGCGGAGAATTTCGCGAGACATCCCTTGCCGCAGAAGTGGTACGTCGTGCCGTCGTACTCGAATGCGCCCGCCGCGCTTGCGGGATCGACGGTCATGCCGCACACCGGATCGATCGCGGCGGACGGCTGCGGCGCGGTGGCCGATCGTCGAGGCGCGGCCGACGGCGTCCGCTTTCCGAGGCCGCCGAGCGTAATCGCCTGCGGCGCCGCGTGCGGCATCGGCTCGCGGTGCCCGGCCAGGAACTTTTCGGGATCGGCGGAAAACTTCGCGAGGCACCCCTTCCCGCAGAAGTAGTACGTCGCGCCCTTGTAGTCGAAGGAGCCCGCCGCCTTCGCCGGGTCGACCGTCATCCCGCAGACCGGATCGATCGCCATCAGCGCCGCTCCTCCGCCGGTGCCGCCAGCGCTTCGATGATCGGACACTCGGCGTCGCCGCCGCGATGGCACGAGTCGACCAGGACGGCGAGCGCGTCGCGCATCGACGCGAGGTGCGCGATCTTCCGATCGATGTCGTCGATCTTGCGCTCGGCGATTGCACGCACGCGGTGCCGCTCGCGGCGGCGGACGCCGCGAAGCCTGATCAGCTCCTCGATTTCGTCGAGCGAAAAGCCGAGGTCCTGCGCCCGTTTGATGAACCGCACGATCGCGACCGCATCGTCGGAGTACTCGCGGTAGCCGGAGCGGCCGCGGCGCGCGCGGCCGATGAGGCCGCGCCGCTCGTAGTAGCGCAGCGTCTGCGCGTTGACGCCGGCGGCCTTCGCCGTTCGCCCGATCCACATGACCCTAGTGTAAACCTTGCAGTTAAGTGCAAGGTCAAGTGTGGAGGGAGATCCATCGCGGCGGCGCCGAACCACGAAGACCGGGCGCGGACCCGGCGTCCGCCTAGCGCGGGAGCCGCTCTGCCGTCGTGAACCGCGGTTCGATGTCCACCGGGATGTTCGTCAGGCGGTCCAGCGCGCGCTGAATCACGGGGCGCACCACGCCGCTGTCGCCGAGCGCCTTCGCCTTCGCGTAGTTCCCTTCCGCCTGGATGGTCATGATCTCGCGGGTCAGCCCTTCGACCGCCGACGCGATCTTCGCGGGGTCGACGGCGAAGGTGCCGTCGGTCGCCGTGAAGCCGCCGTGATCGAGCAGGTAGTTCAGCTGCACGGCGATGCCCTTCCCGTGCGCCTCGGTGACGCCGAAGCGGATCGATCGAAAAGTCGACGCGAGATACGTCGTGTAGAGCTGGCGCTGCAGCGTCTTCGGCAGGACTCCCTTGTCGATCATGTGCTGGATCGCGAACAGGCTCGAGATGTCGGCCTTGGCCTCTTCCAGGAAGCTGTAGGTCTCCTTCAGCTCCTGCCGCACCGTCGTCTGACGGCCGGCGACGGTGATGTTGTGCGGCCCGAGCCCGTGCATCAGCTCGTGGACGACGATCTGCGTGAAGAACGCGTCGAAGTTGACGTCGGCCTGATCGCTCGGCGTCAGCACGATCCGCGAGATCGGCACGAGCGTCTTCGCGAACTTCGCGTCCTGCACGTTCTTCAGCATCACGCGCTTGGTGCCGCGCTCGGCGACCACGCGCTCGTCGTTCGGCAGGTTGAAGGCGGCCGTCTGGACGCCGCGGTTGCCGTCGCCGGCCGCGTAGATCTCGTTGACGACCGCGATCGGCGCCAGCGCACCGAGCCGCGGGTTGCGGTACCTGGGGTCGATCGGCAGATGATTCTCGATGTCCTGCAGTTCGCCCGCGAAGCGCTGCAGCTTGGCGCTCTCCGCTTCGTCCTGCACGGTGATGAACGACTCGAACGCCGCCTTGTAGTTGAAGAGCTCGTCCTCGTACACCTCGTAGGGGCCGATCGTCGGCTCGATCGCCCCCTTCACGTTCATCCACGCGACGTCGCTCTGGTAGTAGTCGTTCGACAGGAAGGCGTCCGCCCGCGCCGTGAGAAACGTCTTCAGCGTCGGCTCGGCCGCGATTGCGGCCGCCTCGCGCAGCAGGGCCGCCGCGCGCGCGAGCTCGTTCTGGTACTCGACGCTGTAGGGCACGGCGGTGAAGCTGCTGCCGCTGCGGCGGATGACGGTGAAGAAGCCGGTCGCGCGCTGCCGGTCGGCCTCGGAGAGCGACTTCACCCAGCTCTCGATCTGCGCCTTCGACGCACCGTCGGGATAGAAATTCGCCGCTTCCGGCTTGACTGCCGGCGCGCCGGGCACGAACGGCGCGTTGTGATCGAGCCGCGACCAGGGGCCCTTGTTGATGAAGAAGTAATGCAGGCGCGCGCGCCCCTCCGAGGACGCGTCCCGAGCCAGCTCCATCAGCATCGCCGGATTGCCGGCCCACACCTGGCGCAGGAACAACGCGTCCATCACCTTCGATGCGTCCACGAGCTTGCCGAGCACGCGCCGGTCGGCGTCCGAGAGTTTCGACAGGTCCGCGCCGATGTCGGTCGGCGCGAACCGCGCCGTCATTTGCTGCAGCTTCGCGGTGTCGGGCATCTGCGATCCGGTCTGCTGGGCAGCCGCGACGGTGGTCACGAACAGCGCGACGACGGCTGCGGTGGGAAATCGTGTCATGGGCTCGATCCTAACGGCGGTCGGAGCTCGGCGCCACGGGGACGGCGTCAATGCACCCCGCGGGACATCGACAGCGTCGCGGGATCGGCGCCGAGCCGGCGAATGGCCGCCTCCCACATCCGCTCCGGCGGCGTGTCGAAGATCAACGCGCGATCGACGTCGCTCATCAGCCACGCCGACGCTTCGAGCTCCGCCTCGAGCTGACCGGGCCCCCACCCGGCGTACCCCACGATCAGCCGCGCGTGCGGCGGCGGATCCGGCTCGAGCAGCCGCCGGAGCAGATCGGGGGAGGTCGACAGGTACAGCTCGTTGGTCACCGGCGCCGCGGCGTACGCGCTGCCGTGCCCGGGATCGTCCGGCGAGTGGCCGACCAGAATCCAACTGCGCTGCGGATCGACCGGGCCGCCGATCCACACCTGCAGGTCGCGATCGGTCGCGACCGGCGGATCGAGGGCCACCGTCACGCGCCCGGTCGTCTCCAGCGGCCGGTTGACCACCAGCCCGAACGCGCCGCGATCGCTGTGCGAGCACAACAGGACGACCGTGCGTTTGAAATTCGGGTCCGCCAGCTGCGGCATCGAGAGGAGAAACGCGGGCGCGAGCGAAGAAGACACGTCAGCCGCTCCTGGCCCCGATCATAACGAATCCGCGCCGCCGCGCCGCGACAGCGCCTGCCGGACTTTCGTCAAATCGGCCGTGAACCGCCGCATTTCCCGGTGGCGCGACTCGTCGTCGGGCGCGCGCAGGATCGACGACGGGTGCACCGTCGCGATCACGAACGGCGCGAGCGGCGACGCGACGAACTCGCCGCGGTGCGCCGTCACCTTGAACTGCCGTCCGAGCAGCGCCTGCGCCGCGGTTGCGCCGAGACACACGATCGCGCGCGGCTTCACGAGCTGGATTTCGGTGTCGAGCCAGGGGCGGCACGCGGCAATCTCGCCGGCGTTCGGTTTCTTGTGGATGCGGCGCTTGCCGCGCGGCTCCCACTTGAAGTGCTTGACGACGTTGGTGACGTAGACGGCGGCGCGATCGATGCCGGCATCGGCGAGCGCGCGATCGAGCAGCTTGCCGGCGGGTCCGACGAACGGATGGCCGGCCAGATCCTCCTGGTCGCCCGGCTGCTCGCCGACGAGCATCAGCTCGGCTTTGCGCGCGCCTTCGCCGAACACGGTCTGCGTGCCGCGCAGGTACAGATCGCACGCCTGGCACTGCTTCGCCGCGTCGCGCACGGTGGGCAGCGTCGGCCGATCGGGAATCAATTCAGCGGCGTCGCGTGTCGGTTTCTTCGGCATTGCGCAGCGCGATCGCGACGTTGCGTCGCAAGCCCTGTGCCTTCGTGCGGCGCATCGGGCTGCGCCGCAGCGCGGCGGCGAGCTCATCATCCGATCGGTCGGCCAGCGTCAGGAGATCCACCTGGTCCCACGCGGGGCGCGGCTGCCAGGCCGCATCGCCGCTGCGGGGCGCCACCGCGTTCCACGGACACACTTCCTGACACACGTCGCACCCGTAGACGTGCGAGCCCATGCCGCCTTCGAGCTCGCGCGGCACGTCGCCCCGCAGCTCGATCGTCAGGTACGAAATGCACCGATTCGAGTCGAGGACGCCCGGCGCGACGATCGCGCCGGTCGGGCACGCTTCCAGGCACAGCGTGCAGGTGCCGCACTGGTCCGTGGCCGGAGCGTCGAGCGGCAGCGGCAGGCTGCAGATGATGACGCCGAGGAAGATCCACGAGCCGAGCTCGGGGTTGATGACGCACGTGTTCTTGCCGATCCAGCCGACGCCGGCGTGCTGCGCGTACACGCGTTCCTGCACCGGACCGGTGTCCACGTACGCGCGCGCGTCGAACGGCTCGGGCGACGCCTCGCGCATCCACGCGAGCAAGCCGTCGAGCCGCGCGCCGACGACGTCGTGGTAGTCGTCGCCCCACGCGTAGCGCGCGATCTGCGCGCGGCGCGGGTCCGCGCACTCGGTCGAGTACGGGCGATCGGTGTTGTAGTTGGTCGCGGTGACGATGACGCTGCGCGCCGTCGGCACGACGCGCCGCACGTCGGCGCGCCGCTCGGCCGAGCGCTGCAGGTACGCCATCGTCCCGCCGTAGCCGCGCGCGAGCCATTGGTCGAAGAACGACAGCTCCGGCAGGTCGGCCGCGGGCGCAATCCCGCACCGATCGAAACCGAGTTCGCGCGCCTTCTGCTTGATCGCTCGCGCGTCCACGATGATGACCTGCGAGGCCCGACGTTCAGCCGCGCGTGACCAGCTGCCGCAGCACGTACGGCAGGATGCCGCCGTGGCGGAACGCGACGAGTTCTTCCGGCGTGTCGATGCGCGCGACCGCCTGGAACTCGATCGGCGCGGCGCCGCCGAGCGCCCGGACGGTGATCAAGCCGCCGGGCTTCAGCCCCTGCGCGATGCCGACGAGGTCGTACGTCTCGCGCCCGGTCAGGCCGAGCGACGCCGCGTTGATGCCGGCCTGGAACTGCAGCGGCAGCACGCCCATGTTCACGAGGTTGCTGCGGTGGATCCGTTCGAAGCTCTCCGCGATCACCGCCTGGACGCCGAGGAGCAGCGTCCCCTTCGCCGCCCAGTCGCGCGACGATCCCGACCCGTATTCCTTGCCGGCGAGGATGAGCAGCGGCACGCGATCCGCCTTGTACTGCATCGCCGCGTCGTAAATCGTCATGACGTCGCCCGACGGCACGTGCGTCGTCCAGCCGCCTTCGGTGCCGGGCGCGAGCTGGTTGCGGAGCCGCACGTTCGCGAACGTGCCGCGCATCATCACTTCGTGGTTCCCGCGGCGCGCGCCGTACGAGTTGAAGTCCTTCGGCTCGACGCCGTGCGCCATCAGATACTTGCCGGCGGGGCTGTCCTTCTTGATCGACCCGGCGGGAGAAATGTGGTCCGTCGTGATGCTGTCGCCCAGCAGCGCCAGCACGCGGCCGCCGGTGATGTCGACGACCGGCGCCGTCTCCATCGTGATGCTCTCGAAGAACGGCGGATTGCGGATGTAGGTCGAATCGGCCTCCCACGCGAACCGATCGCCGGTCGGCACGTTCAGCTTGCGCCAGCGCTCGTCGCCCGTGAACACGTCCGCGTACTCCGTGCGGAACATGTCCGACGTGACCGCGCTCAGCATCGTCTCCTGGATCTCGCGGTCGGTCGGCCAGATGTCCCGCAGGTAGACGGGCGTGCCCGCGGGATCGATGCCGATCGGCTCGGTCGTCAGGTCCAGCGTCATGCGCCCCGCGAGCGCGTAGGCGACGACGAGCGGCGGCGACGCGAGATAGTTCGCGCGCACCTGCTGCTGGATGCGGCCCTCGAAGTTGCGGTTGCCGCTGAGCACCGACGCGACCACCAGGTTGCGCGCGTCGACTTCCGCCGACACTTCGTCGGGCAACGGACCGCTGTTGCCGATGCACGTGGTGCAGCCGTACCCCACCAGGTTGAAGCCGAGGCGATCGAGATAGGTCTGCAGCCCGGACTTCCGCAGGTACTCCGTGACGACTTTCGAGCCGGGCGCGAGGCTCGTCTTCACCCACGGCTGCGTCTTCAAGCCGCGCTCGACCGCCCGCTTCGCGAGCAGCCCGGCGCCGATGAGGACGCTGGGATTGGACGTGTTGGTGCAGCTCGTGATCGCCGCGATGACGACCGATCCGTGTTCGAGCTGCGTCGCCGCGACATCGGCGACCGCCACGGCGGCGCCCCCGCCCATCGTCGCCGACACGTGCGCGGAGCCGCCGGCCTCGGCGCCCGTCTTGGCCGCCTGCGGTGTCGCCGCCATCATCGCCGCGAGCGATGCCTGGAAACCGGCCTTCGCCTGCTTCAGCGACACGCGATCCTGCGGGCGCTTCGGGCCGGCGAGGCTCGGCTCGATCGTCGCGAGGTCGAGCTCGATCGTCTCGGAATACGCCGGCTCGGGCGCGCCGGACACGCGGAACATCCCCTGCGCCTTTGCGTACGCCTCGACGAGCTGGACGCGCGCCGGATCGCGGCCGGTCAGCCGCAGGTAGTCGAGCGTCATCTCGTCGATCGGAAAAATGGCGATCGTCGCGCCGTATTCCGGACACATGTTGCCGAGCGTCGCGCGATCCGCAATCGTCAGGTTCTCCAGCCCTTCGCCGAAGAACTCGACGAACTTGCCGACGACGCCGTGCTTGCGCAGCAGCTCCGTGATCGTCAGCACGAGGTCGGTTGCGGTCGCGCCCTCGAGCATCTGCCCCTTCAGCCGCACGCCGAGCACCCGGGGGATCAGCATCGAAATCGGCTGACCGAGCATCGCCGCCTCGGCTTCGATGCCGCCGACGCCCCACCCGACGACGCCAAGGCCGTTCACCATGGTGGTGTGCGAATCGGTGCCGACCAGCGTGTCGGGATACGCCAGCGATCCGTCGTCGCTCGTCATGACGACGCGTGCGAGGTACTCGAGGTTGACCTGGTGGACGATGCCGGTGTCGGGCGGGACGACCTTGAAGTTGCGGAAGGCGTCCTGTCCCCACCGGAGGAACGAATAGCGTTCCTTGTTGCGCGAGAACTCGAGCTCCGCGTTCAGCTGGAACGCATCGGCGCGGCCGAAGTAGTCGACCTGCACCGAGTGATCGATCACCAGTTCGACCGGCTGCAGCGGGTTCACTTTGTTCGGGTCGCCGCCGAGGCGCGCGATGCCGTCCCGCATCGCGGCGAGATCGACGACCGCGGGGACGCCGGTGAAGTCCTGCAGCAGCACACGGGCGGGCGCGAACGAGATTTCCTTCTGCGCGCCGCTCTTCAGATCCCACCGGGCCAGCGCTTCGACGTCGGCCTGCTTGACGAAGCGGCCGTCCTCGTGACGGAGCAGGTTCTCGAGCAGGATCTTCATCGAATACGGGAGCCGCTCGATTTCGGGGAAGCCTGCGCGCTGCAGCGTGGGGAGGCTGAAGATGTGGTGGGTACGACCGCCGGCCGCGAGCGCGGTGCGCGTTCCGAAGCTGTTCACGTCCGCCATCGGTGAAAGTCCTCGAAGAAATCCAAAACCTCATCGTACCACTCAATACCGCGCCGGATGCCTTCGCGGGGCTCGGCGCGATCTGCCAGACGTCACGAATTTCGTGCATTTTCTGCACGAATCGCCGCACACGATCCCACATTGCCCCGGCCCAAATGCTTTAACGTCGTTAATTTCGTGCACATGTGGCACATCTTTGGTATCATTCCGGCGGCAGGGAGGCCGGCACGATGACGTTGGAACAAGTCCGGAGCAAAACGGAACGGATTCGGGAGTTCTCGGCATTGCCGTTCCTGCTGATCGCCGCGGTCAGCGTGCTGGGAGCGTTCTACAAGGGCCAGCCCCAGTCGGTGACCGGCGGACCGGTCAACTCCGGCGATGTCGCCTGGATGCTGACCGCGACGGGCCTCGTGCTGTTGATGACCCCCGGCCTCTCCTTTTTCTACGGCGGCATGGTGCGCACGAAGAACGTCGTCTCGACGATGCTGCAGAGCTTCGTCGCGATGGCGGTGATCAGCATTTTGTGGATCGTGGTCGGCTTCAGCCTGGCCTTCGGGACGAGCGTGCACGGACTGGTCGGCGACCCGCGCACGTTTTTCATGTTCACGCACGTCGGCACCGCCACACACCCCGATCTCGCGCCGACGATCCCGCTGATTCTCTTCGCGCTGTTCCAGCTGAAGTTCGCGATCATCACGCCGGCGCTGATCACGGGCTCGTTCGCCGAACGCGTGCGCTTTACCAGCTACCTGCTGTTCATGTGCCTGTTCAGCGTCTTCATCTACGCGCCGCTGGCCCACTGGACCTGGCACCCCGACGGGTTCCTGCACCGGCTCGGCGTGCTCGATTTCGCGGGCGGCACCGTCGTGCACATGTCGGCCGGTCTGGCCGCGCTGGCTGGCGCGCTGGTGCTGGGCCGGCGCACGACGCACAAGAACGGCGAGTCGCACACGCCGGCCAACATCCCGTTCGTGATCCTCGGGACCGGGATGCTCTGGTTCGGCTGGTTCGGGTTCAACGCCGGATCGGCGCTGTCGGCGTCGGGCCAGGCGGCGATGGCGTTCGCGACGACGAACACGGCGTCGGCGGCGGCGGCGCTCGCGTGGATCTTCTTCGACGGGATGCGCGGCCACAAGCCCTCCGCCCTCGGCGCCTGCGTTGGCGCCGTCGTCGGTCTGGTGGCGATTACGCCGGCCGCCGGGTACGTGACGATCGGCGAGAGCATCTTCATCGGCACGGTGGCGAGCGTCGTCTCGAATCTGATGGTGCACTTGAAGAACAAGAGCGCGACGCTCGACGACACGCTCGACGTCTTCCCGTGCCACGGCGTCGGCGGCATGGTCGGGATGATCATGACGGGCCTGTTCGCCAGGGACGTCGGCCTCACGTCGGGCCACGCGTACACGTTCCTGGTCCACTGCGGCGCGCTCGTCTTCGTCGCGGCGTTTTCGTTCGGCGGCTCGTGGCTGCTCTACCGCATCACCGATGCGATCATCCCGCTGCGCGTGTCCGAGGAGCAGGAGGCGCTCGGCCTCGACCTGAGCCAGCACGGCGAGGTGATGCAGGACATGGCGCCGTTCGTCGAGAGGCCCGCGCTGGCCAAAATCGCGTAGCGCGCCGGCGCGCCCGCCGGAGCGCTGGACGACTGCGTCATGGAACGATGGACCCGCGACGAGATCCGACGGGTCGGCTACCTCGTGGTCGACCTGATTGCGCAGCATCTCACCGACATCGACCGCAAGCCGCCCTTCACGCCCGTTCCGCGCGACCAGGCCGAGCGGGCGCTGGCCTCTGCCGCGCCCGCGACCGGTTCGTCGGCTGACGACATCCTCCGCACGTTCGCCGAGACGATCGAGCCCTACCCGTTCGGCAACGGGCACCGCCGCTTCTGGGGCTGGGTCAATTCGCCGCCGTCGGTGATGGGCGTGTTCGCCGACGCGCTGGCGGCCGCGATGAACCCGAGCTGCGCCGGCGGCAACCACGCCGCGATCTACGTCGAGCGCGAGGTGAGTGCGTGGCTGCGCGACATGCTCGGGTTCGACGCCGCGTCGATGGGCCTGCTCGTCAGCGGCGGCTCGATGGCGACGCTCACCGCGCTCGCCGTCGCGCGCCACGTCAAGGCCGGCGTCGACGTGCGGCGCGACGGCCTGCGGGACGCGCCGTCGCCGTTCGCCTTCTACCTCACCGAGCACGGCCACAGCTGCGCGCGCAAGGCGATCGAACTGCTCGGGTTCGGCAGCGCGGCGATCCGTACGATCGCGGTCGGCGACGACTACCGGATGGATGTCGACGATCTGAACCGCGCGATCGCCGGAGACGCCGCGAACGGCGTTCGCCCGATCGCCGTCGTCGCGACGCTCGGCACGACCAACACCGGCGCGATCGACGATCTCGATGCCGTTGCCGACGTCTGCGCGCGGCACGACGTCTGGTTCCACGTCGACGCCGCGTACGGCGGGCCGGCGGTGCTGCTGGACGAATTCGCCTCCGCGCGCGCCGGGCTCGCGCGCGCCGACAGCGCCGCGCTCGATCCGCACAAGTGGATGTTCGTCCCCGTGGAAGCCGGCTTCGTCGCCGTCCGCGATGCGAACGCGATGCGGTCGACGTTCAGTCTCGTCCCGCCCTACATCCGCGGCGCCGGCAGTCCGACCGGGGTGTACGGCCTTCCCTGGTTCAGCGAGTACGGATTTCAGCAGACGCGCGGCTTCCGGGCGTTGAAGGTGTGGATGACGCTGAAGCACGCCGGCGTCGACGGGGTTCGTCGGGCCGTCGCCGACAACGTCGCCCTCGCCCGCTATCTCGCGGACTGCGTCGACCGCGCGGCCGATTTCGAGCTCGTCGCCACGGGCCTCTCGGTCGTCTGCTTCCGCTACCGCGGCGACGATGCGCTGAACAGGGAGATTCTCGAACGGCTGCAGCTCGGGGGCGACGCGTTCCTCACCAGCACCGAGTTGAACGGACGGTTCGTGCTGCGCGCGTGCATCGTCAACGACCGCAGCACGCGGGACGACGTCGACCGGATGCTGGGCGCAGTGCGACAATCGGCGGTGTGAGCGACCGCCTCGATCGCTTCGTCGACGCGCAGAACGCCGCCGACGCCGGCTACCCATCGGCGCTCGACGAGATCAGGCACGGCCGCAAACGTTCGCACTGGATCTGGTACGTCTTCCCGCAGCTCGCCGGCCTTGGCCAGTCGCCTGCCGCGCAGACCTACGGCATCGCGGGACGGGCGGAGGCGCTCGCGTATCTGCGACACCGAGTGCTCCGCGACCGCCTGCTCGAGATCGCGACCGCGGTCGCCGGCGAACTGCGCGCGGGCACCTCCCTGCGGTCGCTGATGGGATCCGACATCGACGCCAGGAAGGTGGTGTCGTCGATGACGCTGTTCGCGACGGTTGGGGAGGGGGTCGACGACGAGGTCGCGCGCGCGGCGCGCGAGATCCTCGATCTGGCCGCGGCACAGGGCTATGCGCCGTGCGAATATACGCGGACCGCGCTGCAGCATTCGCGCTAGAATCGCGCGCGATGCGCACCCACGTTCTCGCGATCGCCCCTGTCACGGCCATTCTTGCGGCGGCGCTGACGCTGGGCGCCGCCACGCCCGAGCGGATCATCTTCGCACGCGTGTTCCCCCAGCCCGGGCAGATCGGATTGTTCGTCGCCAACGCCGACGGCAGCGGCGAACGCGCGCTGCTGCCCTCGCGCGACATGGACTACGACGCCGTCTTCTCGCCCGACGGGCGCTCGATCGTGTTCACCTCCGAGCGCGAGGGTTCGGCGGACCTGTTTCGCGTCGCCGCGGACGGCACCGGCCTCGAGCGTCTGACCGACAGCCCGGCGTACGACGATCAGGCGGCGTTTTCGCCCGACGGGCGCCAGATCGTCTTCGTGACGACGCGCGCCGGCGGCACCGCCGATCTGTGGACGCTCGATCTCCGGACGAAAGCGGCGCGTGCGGTGACGTCCGGGCCGGGCGGCGATTTCCGCCCCGCGTGGTCGCCCGACGGCGCGTGGATCGCGTTCTCGTCGGATCGCGAGAGCGATCTGCCGTTCGCCCACGGCCGCTGGGAGCACCTCCAGCTCGCCGATCTCTACATCGTCCATCCCGACGGCAGCGGCTTGAAGCGGCTCACCCCGCACGGCGATTTCTGCGGCAGCCCGAAGTGGACGCCGGACAGCCGGCACGTCGTGGCGTACTGCATGAGCGCCGAACAGACGCTCGACAATCGCCGCGCGGTGCAGGAGCACCCGGAAGACACACACCTCGTCTCGGTGGACGTGACCAGCGGCGCACGCTCCGAGATGAAGGCGGGCCCGGGCGTGAAGTTCAACCCGTCGCTGCTGGCGGACGGATCGCTCGCCTACATCCGCAAGGACGGCGATCCGGGGATTTACTACGCGGACGGGCGGCGCGGACCGAAAGGCGAGATCCGCTTTGCCTCCTGGTCGCCCGGCGGCGAGCGCGTCGTGTTCCACAAACGCGTGCCGTTCGACGGCCCCGTGTGGAAGCAGACGTTTAGCCGTCATCCCGGCTTCGACCTGACGCTGACCGGCATCCAGGCGTCGTACTCGCCGCGCGGCGATCGGTTCGCGTTCGCAGGACGGCCGCTGCCCGGATCGGTGCTGGGCGCGAGCATCCAGGTGGCGAAGACGGGCACGAACGAGTCGGCGACGATCTATCAGGATCCGACGCGCAACATCATGGCGCCGGCGTGGTCGCCCTCCGGCGATCGGATCATGTTCGGCATCGGCACCTACGCGGCGTTCTACGACGGATTCCACAGCCAGTTCCTCAAGGCGGGCGATCGCGCCGAAGGCGGCGCGCAGATCGCGATGGTGCGTCCCGACGGCAGCGGCTACACGCAGGTGACGAGCGGCGCGAGCAACAACGGCTTCCCGTCGATGGCGCCCGACGGTACGCGCTTCGTCTATCGCACGTTCGGGCCGGACGGCGAGGGCCTGCGCATCATGAATCTCGAGACCAGGGCGGTGACGAAGCTGACGGAGGGGTACGACAACTTCCCGCTGTGGTCGCCGCGCGGCGACCTGATCATGTTCTCGCGTCAGGCCGACGGCGACTACGAGATCTACACCGTCAGGCCGGACGGGACGGACGTGAAGCGCGTGACGTTCTCCAAGGGCAACGACGCGCACATGGGCTGGTCGCCGGACGGAGAGCACATCGTGTTCGCGTCGACGCGCATGGGGTTCAAGGACGAGGCCGTCTACACCGACGCGCCGCAGCCGTACGGCGAGCTCTTCGTCATGAAGTACGACGGCACCGACGTCCAGCAGATCACCGACAACCAGTGGGAGGACGGCACGCCCGCGTGGGTGCCGCAGCCGAAGACGATCTCCCGCCGCTGATCCGCGCCGGCGTCCTCGCCGCCGCCACCACCCGCCGCCGCGCCTCGCTCGGCAACGCGATGCGGTCTTGTCGCCTCCGAGCTCCGCGGCCCGGACCCTCGCCATGTGCTATGCTTCTTCCCATCGATAGACGATGGGGCGAGGCGAATCGATTGAGCTGCTGCCCGGAACGCTCGACCTGCTGATCCTGCAGACGCTCGCCGGCGGCGCGCAGCACGGCTACGGCATCGCGCAGCGGCTGAAGCTGCTCTCCGAGGACGTGCTGCAGGTTGGCGAGAGCTCGCTCTATCCCGCCCTGCAGCGGCTGCTGCTCAAGGGCTGGGTGAAGGCGGAATGGGGCGCGTCCGAACACAACCGCCGCGCGCGGTTCTACACGCTGACCGCACCGGGCCGCCGCCAACTCGCGGCCGAACGCGCCGAATTCGATCGATTGATCGTCGCGATCCGCCACGTCCTCAACGCCACGTAGCGAGCGTCCGATGCGCGCACTGCTTCGCCGCGTCTGGTTTCTCCTGCGCCGCCGCCGGTTCGAGGCGGAGCTCGCCGAGGAACTGGCGTTCCATCGCGCGATGACCACGCCCGCGGCGTTCGGCAGCGCCGCGCTCTCGCTCGATCGCGCGCGGGACGTATGGATCGCCCCGTGGATCGCCGACCTCACGCGCGACGTTCGGTTCGCCGCGCGCATGCTCGTGCGGGAGCGCGCCTTCGCGGCGGCGATCGTCGCGGTCCTCGGTCTCGGCCTGGGCATCGCGTGCATGCAGTTCGTCATCCTCGATGCGATCTGCCTGCGCGGGCTGCCGGTGCCGCGCGTCGATCGCGTGCTGTTCGTCGGCGCGCACGACGCCCAGCGCCACGACGTGGCGTTGTCGTTCCGCGAGTACGAACGCATTCGCGACGTCGCCGGCCTTCGCGCGGCCGCGTACGCCTCCGCGCCCGCGGTGCTCGGCGACGACGACCGGGCGCCGGATCGCGCGCTGACCACGTACGCGACGGCGACGCTGTTCGACGTCCTCGGCGAGCGTCCCCGCCTCGGCCGCGCATTCGATCCGTCCGACGATCGCCCTGGCGCGCCGGCCGTGGCCATCCTCAGCACTGGGATCTGGCAGGCGCGGTATGGCAGCGATCCGCGGATCGTGGGCCGCCGCATCCGCGTGAACGGGACGCCGACGACGATCGTGGGCGTCACCGGCGATCGATTCCGGTTTCCCGGCGTCGCCGATCTGTGGCTGCCGCTCGCCGCGATGCCTGGGATCACGACCGAGCGACGGACGGCGCGCGCGTTGAGCGTCGCCGCGCGCCTCGACGATGGAATGACGCTCGCCGGCATCCGAGACGATTTCGCATCGACGTCTAAGGAACTGGCGCGCGCGTTCCCCGCGACGAACACGTCCATCGCGCTGACGGCGGTGCCCATCAACGAACGGTTCAGCGGCCGGGTGACCGACTCCGTCTGGCTCACGTTCGCCGGCGTCGGCATCGTCGTGCTGCTGATCGCCTGCGCGAACGCGGCGAATCTCCTGCTGATCCGCGCTGCGAGGCGCGGCCACGAGATCGCCGTGCGCGCGTCGCTCGGCGCGTCGCGGGGCCGCATCGTGCGTCAGCTGCTGGTCGAGAGCGCGATGCTGGCGGCGCTCGGCGGCGCGGCGGGGGCGGTCGCGGCCGCGACGGGACTGCACTTCGTCAACGCCCTCGTACCCGAGAACACGCTGCCCTACTGGGCGGCGGAATACGTGCTGAACCCGCGCGCGTTCGCCGCGATGGCCGGCATGTGCATCGTCACGGTGCTCGTGTTCGGCGTCGCGCCGGCGGTCCACGTCGCGCGCACCGACGTGAACGGCGCGCTCAACGCCGGCGGGCGCGGCGGCGTCGGCACCCTGCGCGGCCGGCGCTGGACGACGGTGCTGCTCACGGTCGAATGCGGGCTGACGATGGTGATGCTCGCGACGCTCGTGCTGGGCGTGCGCAGCGTCCGCGATGCGGGCCGCCGCTTCATCGCCGTCGAGCCGACGCACGTGTTGACGACATGGGTGACGCTGCCGGCCGATCGCTACAGAACGAGCGACGCGCGCCAGGCGTTCTACCGCACGCTGCGCGATCGGATTGGCTCGCTGGCCGGCGCGTCGACCGTCGCGGCGGCAACGACGCTGCCGCTCGGCGGCGCGACGCCGCGCCTGCTCGAGGTCGACGCGCGCGCGCAGCCGCCGACCGATCCGCGTCCGACCGTGTGGACGGTCGGCGTGTCGCCCCACTACTTCGACGCCGTCGGCGTTGCGCTCTCGCGCGGACGCGGCTTCGACGATCGCGACGGCACGGGCGGTCCCGGAGCCGCGATCGTCAACGAGCGCTTCGCCGACATGTATCTCGGCGACGGCGATCCGATCGGCCGGCGCATCCGACTGTTCGATCCCACGCTGTCCGCCGCGCTGTCGCCGCCGCTGACGATCGTCGGCGTTTCGCCGATCATCCGGCAGCGGACGCAGATTGCCGAACCAGATCCGATCGTGTACGTGCCGCTTGCCGCCGCACCGCCCACGTCGGCCGTCGTGCTGGTGCGATCGTCGGGCGACCCGTCCGCGCTGGCGGCTCCGCTGCGCGAAATCGTGCGCGCGCTCGACCCCGAGCTGCCGCTCTATCGCACGATGGCGATGGAAGCAGCGCTCGACGCGTCGCAGTGGAACGGTCGCGTGTCGACGCTGCTGCTGTACATCATCGCCGCGGCCGCCGTGGTGCTGGCGACGCTCGGGTTGTACGCGGTCATCGCGAACGCGGTCGAACAGCGGACGCGGGAGATCGGCATCCGCGTCGCGCTGGGCGCTCGACGGGCGCGGCTGGTGGCGATGGTCGCGTCGCGCGCGGCGTTCCATCTCGTTCTGGGGATTGCCGCGGGCGTCGGCTGCATCGTCGCGTGGGAGCGGTTCGTGTCGAGCGGCGGCGGCGAGGCCGGCAACCGCGCGACGGGGTTCAGCGCCACCGATCCGTTGACCGTGATCGCCGCGATCGCGCTGCTCGCCGCGATCACGCTCGTTGCGGCGATCGTGCCGGCGTGGACGGCGACGCGCGTCGATCCGATCGTCGCCCTGCGCCACGAATAGCCGGGCGGCCCAGACACCGGGCGCGGCCGGTACGGCGGCGTCGGCGCGTCCGCTACAATCGTGCGCCATGACGCCCGCGCCCCCATCCGCCGCGCTCGACCGAGAGAGATCGTCGAATGACGGTTCCACCGATCGCGGCACGCCCGCGCGCCTCTCGCGCGCCGGCTGGCGCATCGTCCTGCTCGCGAGCCTCGGCGGCACGCTCGAGTTCTACGATTTCGTGATCTTCGGCATCTTCGCGAAGGACATCTCCGACGCGATCTTTCCTGCCGCGACGCCGCTCGTGTCGCTGATGGCGTCGTACGCGGCATTCGCCACCGGCTATCTCGCGCGGCCGATCGGCGGGATCGTGCTCAGCCACTACGGCGATCGGTACGGCCGGCGGCGTGTCTTCCTCTGGTCGGTCTTCGTCATGTCGGGTGCGACGCTCGGCATGGGTCTCGTGCCCGATTACGCGCGCGCCGGCGCGGCGGCTGCCGCGCTGATGGTCGTCCTCCGCCTGCTGCAGGGATTCTGCCTCGGCGGCGAGCTGCCGGGCGCGCTCACCTATGTCGTCGAGACGGCGTCGGGCGTCGCGCCGCTCGTGTGCGGCGTCGTGTTCGCGTGCGTGACGATGGGTGTGGCGGTGGCGACGGGCGTCAACCTGGCGGTGCGCGCGACGCTGGCGCCGACGATGGTGCCGATCTACGGGTGGCGCATCGGGTTCATCGTCGGCGGCCTCGGCGGCGTGCTGACGTTCGTGCTGCGGCGCTCGCTCGAGGAGTCGCCGGAGTTTGCGCGCATGAAAGCGCTGGCGCTGCGGCAGCCGTTTCGCGAGCTGCTGCGGACGCACACGATGCCGGTCCTCGTCGGCTGCGCGCTGCTCGCGGCGACGGCATGCTTCACCGGCCTGTACTTCTCGCACCTGCCGGCGTATCTCGCCGCGGTGCTCCGGTACGACGCGCGGCAGGCGGTGCTGGCGCAGACGATCGGCGTGATCGCGCACGCGCTCGCGATTCTCGTCGTCGGGTGGATCGGCGATCGCGTGTCGCCGCTGCAGCTGCTGCGGGTGGGGGCGGTGTTGATCCTGCTGCTGGCGTATCCGTTCTATCACGCGCTCGAAACGCGCGCGATGGACCTGACGGTCGTCCTCGTCCTCGGCGGCGCGTGCGGCGGGCTGATCAACGGGTCGTTCGCCGTGCTGCTGACCGACCTGTTCCCCACGCGCATCCGGTTCTCGGGGGTCGCGCTGTCGTTCAACATCGCGTTCACGATCTTCAGCGGCATGGCGCCGCTGGCGGCGACGACGCTGATCCGCGAGACGGGGGCGCTGTGGGCGCCGGCGATTCTGATTGGGGCCGGCGCGGTGCTGGCGCTGGTCGCCAGCGTGGGCGTGGGGAGGTTTGGCGGTCACGTGCTGGCGCGGCGGTGAGGGCGGGGGCGGGGCGGAGGGTCGGGGACGGAGTTGACTCCGTCCCGGGTCCGTCCCGGGTCCGTCCCCACTGATGCTCGCCTGACCGGCCACGAACGGACAGAAGCGGTCAACAACGGATCAAACCATCGCGGGGACGGAGTTGACTCCGTCCCCACTCCGTCCCTACTCCGTCCCTACTCCGTCCCCAGACCCCAATGCTCAGCAATATCCAGCAGCGGTAGCGCCGATAGAACCCGCGACCACATGCACCGACTCCTGACCGCGACGGGTGCGCTCGTCGTGTCCGCGCTGTGCGCCGCACCCGCCCGCGGGCAGACCGATCCGCCGCCATCCGCCCTCAAAGTGCCGACCGTCGTCTGGGCCGCAGGCGCCGCGACCGACTGGATGACGACGTACCGGTTCTCGAGCGCGTACGGCGATCTGCTCCACGAATCCAACCCGCTGATCCGTGGCCTCGACCGCCATCCGGCCTGGCTGGTCGCGGCCGGGGCGTCGATCGACGCGGCGACGTGGTGGACCGCGACCCGCTTCTTCGGACGCACACACCCGCGCTGGACGAAAGCGGCGCTCTACGGCGGTGCCGCGTTCCGGGTGTACCTCGCGGCGTACAACATCGGGAAGATGCGCGAGGCCCAAGCCATCCGCGACGCGCGCGGCTACTGACCGCCGATCGCCCCGCCCCGCCGGCGCCCCCTCCGCTTACGGCGTTCGCGCGAGGAACTCCGACGCAATCCGCGCGATGTCGCGGTGCTCGACGTCCGCCGCGTCGTTCATGGCGCGCATGTCGTCGGCGCTGATGCGCCCGCCGAGCCGCTCGAGCGCGGCACGCACGCGCGGATACTGCAGCAGCGTCTCGGCGCGCGCGACCGGCGCCGCGTCGTACGGCGGGAAATAGTGCCGGTCGTCCTCGAGCTGAACGAGATCGAGCGCCTTGATCAGACCGGCCGTCGCATCGCCGGCGATCATGTCGACCTGCCCGGACGCGAGGGCGCGGTAGGTCAGCGTCAAATCCATCACGAGCGGCGCCGCCGGAAAATGGAACCCGTACGCCTTCGCCAGCCCCGGATAGCCGTCCGGACGTTCGACGAACTCGTAGCCGAATCCGGCGCGCCAGCGCGGCGACGCGCGCGCGGCGTCCTCGATCGTCCGCAGATGCTGCGTGCGCGCATCGGCGCCGCGCACGAGGATCGCGAACGTGTTGTTGAACCCGAGCGGCGGCAGCAGCGCCCGGCCGGAACGCGCGTACAGATCGCGCACCGTCGTGAACACGCGCGTCGCGTCGTTGGCGACCGGCTGGTGGAAGATCGCCGTGAGCGCCGTTCCGGTGTACTCGACGTAGACGTCGATGTCGCCGCTGCGCAGCGCGCGCTCGCAAATCAGCGTGCCGCCGAGGTTCAGCCGCCGGTCCACGGCGAACCCCTCGCGCTCGATCGCCTGCGCGATCAGCTCGCCCAGCACCAGCTGCTCGGTGAAGTTCTTCGACCCGACGACGATCGACGTCCGCGAATGGCGCGCTTCGATCCCGCTGACGCCCGCGGCGGCAATCAGCAGCAGCGCCGTCGCCGCGACGACCGCCGGCCCCTGCGTGCGGCGCCGCGCGGTCAGCTGGCGCTCGGCCCACAGCAGAAGCGCGTCGACGACGAGCGCGAGCAGCGCCGCCGGGATGGCGCCGGCGAAGATCACCGTCGTGTCGACCATCGACAGGCCGCGGTAGATGTACTCCCCGAGGCCGCCGGCGCCGATCGCCGCCGCAATGGTCGCCGACCCGACGCCGACGACGGCGGCGACGCGCACACCGGCGACGATCGACGGCAGCGCGAGCGGCAGCTCCACGCGCCGCAGCAGTTCGCGATCGGTCATGCCCATCGCGACGCCCGCCTCGCGCACCACCGGATCGATTCCCCGCAGCCCTGCGATCGTCGTCCTGACGATCGGCAGCAGGCCGTAGAGAATCAGGACGACGAGCGCGGCACGCGCGCCGACGCCGCCGATCAGCGGCACCGGCAGCAGGAACCCGAACATCGCCAGGCTCGGGACGGTTTGGACGATGTTGGCGATGCCGACGAGCGGCGACGCGAGCCGGGGCCGCCGCGCAGCGGCGATCCCGAGCGGCACGCCGATCGCAATCGCGACGAGCGTCGACGAGGCCACGAGCAGCACGTGCTGCGCCAGCAGGGTGGCCACTTCGGTCCGGTGCGTCGACCAGAACTGCAGCAGCGCCGTCATGCGCGTGGCACGCCGCGGCGCGCCTCGGAATCGGCCGGCCCCAGCGCGGCCCTGAGCTTTTCGAACGGATCCAGCAGCCGTCGCACGCGCGCGTCGCCCGACGCGGCGATCGCGAGCGGGTCGCCGAACGCGATCAGCTGCCCGTCTTCGAGCACGCCGATGCGGTCGCCGAGCGCAAACGCCTCGCCCATGTCGTGTGTGACGATGATCACCGTCTTGCGCAGGCGCTCCTGGATGCGGCGGAACTCCGCGTGCAGCTCGCTCCGCGTCAGCGGATCGAGCGCGCCGAACGGCTCGTCCATCAGCAGGACCGGCGGATCGGACGCGAGCGCGCGCGCCACGCCGACGCGCTGCCGCTGACCGCCCGAGAGCTCGTCCGGCCAGCGCGCGGCGAACTGCGGCGCGGGCATGCCGACGAGATCGAGCAGCTCGTCGGCCCGTCGATCGATCCGCTCGCGCGGCCAGCGCTCGAGCTCCGGAACGACGCCCACGTTGCCGCGCACGGTCATGTGCGGAAACAGCCCGACGTCCTGGAGCACGAACCCGACACGACGCCGCAGGGCGATCGGGTTCCATTCGCGCGTGTCGCGGCCGTCCACGACCACCACGCCGGCGTCAGGAAGCAGCAGGCGGTTGATCAGCTTGAGGATCGTCGTCTTCCCGGCGCCGCTGCGCCCGACCAGCGCGAGCACGACGCCCGCGTCGAGGACGAGCGAGAAATGGTCCAGCACGCGCCGTCCGCCCGGGCGCGCGAACGACACGTCGCGGAATTCGATCGCGGGCGGCATCGGCCTTGAAACGGTACCACCGGAGGCGCGGCATGCCAAAACAGTCGAGACCCGACGATCAGAAGGAAGAGATGCCCAACCAGGCGGCCAACAAGGAGCCGGCGGAGGGCTCGCGCGACACCATCCTGAACCACGACGACGGCGGGGGCATCACGAACCGGCCGCGGTCGGAAGAGGACGCCAACCAGGAGCGCGTGCCGCCGCGCGGCGAACACAAGGAGGGGTCACATGCGTAACGACGCCCGACCCGTCGGCCACGACGAGCCGCCGATCCCGGAACCCCGCGAGGATCCGCGCGACTCGGTGACCCACGATCGTCAGTCGCACATCATCAACCGTGAGGCGGAGGACAACGCGCGCCGCGACGACGCCGACGTCGATCCCGCGATGCCCACGGGCGACTCGACGCTGCGGACGAACATCTAAACCCGGCGTCACCGGACGCTAGAAACGCACGAAGAGCGACGCCGAGATCATCGGCGCAACGTGCGTACGGCCATCGACCGCCACGGCCTTCGGCCGCACGCGCGCGTGCGCGTCGATCCGAAGGCCGATCGACCTCACTCTTCCTTCGCGGACACGCAGCACCCTCTCGAGGCCGCCGCCGAGATCGACCAGCGCGCCAGCATCGGCAAGCGTCGCGGCCTGGTGGAGCTGGCGGACGTACGCCGCCCCCGCCGTGACGAACGGCGTCGTGCGCGTCTGCGCGGCGCGGCGGACGAGAAACCACGACGCGGCGCCGCCGACGGTAAACTCCTGCAGCTGTTCGTCCGCCGTGACGGCTGCCGCTCCCTCGACGTCGTCGGCCGTCGTCACGCGCAGCTGCGGACGCGCGTACGATCCCGTCGCCTCGACGTCGAGACGAGTCGAAAGGCGGACTGCCACGCGCGCTTCGACAACCGGCGTCGACGCCAGCTCGCGCGAGAAGCCGAACACCGTTCGCGCCGTGTTGTTGCCCTGCGTCTCGGTCGCCTCGACCGCCGACATCGCCGCGCTCCCGATCCAGCCGGCGCCGACGCCAACCTCCACGCGACCGTCGGGCGGCTGCGCGGCAGCGGTCGACGCCGAGGCGATTGCAATCGCCGCGACTACCACGCACGGCCGCAGCCTCATTTCGGCACCACGCCGATCGCCACCGCGCCGGTGTCGCCTCCGCGCGGCACCACGACCAGGCGATCGAGAAACGCGACCCGAAAATTCAGATCGACCGTCGCGGAGCTGCTGAAGAAGCTGTCGAGATCGGCATCGTCGAGCGGTTCGACGCGGACGATGTGCGGGCCGGGCGAGAGCCCGCCGATCGAAAACTCGCCCTGGGCGGTCAGCGCGAACCCGCCGACCATCTGTCCCGTCGCCACGTCGATTGCGACGACGTGCGCGCCGAACAGCGGCTGCCCTGCCTTGGCCACGCGGCCCGACAGGCTGCCGAGCCCTGCCGCGTCGGCCGTCGGGTAGAGATCCGTGATGCCGGCGATGTCGTCGGCTTTCAACGTGCGCGCGGCGATGCTGCCGGCCGTGAACGCGATCGGAAACATCACCGCTTCGGCCGAGATGACGACGCGGCCGCCGCCGTCGCGCAGTTCGGTCTCGCCGAGCGCCGAGTGCCCGAGTCCGCCGAAATGGCCGATCTCGTGCGTGGCGATGCTCTGCAGATCGTACTTGCCGCTCTCGCCGTTCGGCGCGACCGACCAGGCGAACGACGCGTTGAAGAAGATATCGGACTCGATCACCTCGCCGGTCGCGTCGTCCAGGACGAAGTCGGTGGACGCGAGGACGCGATCGAGGTCCGGCCGCGCGCGGAAGCCGAGGACCGAGAGGCCGTCGTCGTCTCCGGGCTGCGCCGACGTGACGCCGGCGAACTGGTACGCGATCGTCGCGGTCGGCACGGCCTCCCACGTCGCGAACGCTTTCGCGATCGTCGACTCGAAGTCCGCCGGCGTCACGCCGGGCAACGCGCTCTGGGCGTTGACGTAGTAGCGCGGCGTCTGCGCCCACTTCACCGTCACCGTCTTGCCGTTCACCGTCTGGCCGAAATGCAGGTACGCAAACGCCGGCTGCGGCTGCACGAGCGCCAGCAGCAGGGCGACCAGGCGCTTCATCGCGCGCCCGCGAGCGCGCGGACGCGCGTTTCGAATTCGTCCAGCGCCATCGGGATGGGCGACCGATCGCCGCGGACGATCCGGACCGGTCCGGACGCCGATGGCCACATCGCCGGAGACGTCACGACCCAGCCCGTGTCGCGCGTCAGCAGCAGCCGGTACACGCCCTGGCTGAAGCCGACCAGATGCGGAATCGCCGGACCGTTGGCGCCGAGAAAGACCACCACGTGGTCGTCGACGGCAAACTCCGGCGCGCCGACGAACACGCTGCGGAAGCGCCCGAGGCGCCCCCCCGGCACGCGGAACTGCACCGCCGCGCCGAGGTTGCCCTTCACGTACCGTTCGACCTCCAGCGTCACGAGCGTTTCGATCGCCCGGTGATCGTCGGTCCACCGCGCGTCGACGCCGACGACGCGGCCGCGGGCGATCGCCACGGCATCGTGCGAGAGCTCGCCGAGGTCCGCGGGCACCAGCGTCGTGGCGCCGACCGACGACGCGGCGAGCAGACAGGACAGGAGCAGGGTCAGTGTGCGCATCATGTTCGTTCCCCGACGAGACGCAGGATCGCTTCGGCCGCGCGGCGGCTCGCGCCGGCGCCGCCGAGCCGCTCGCGCACCCGCGCCAGGCCCTCTCGAATGCGCGCCGCACGCCGGCGGTCGGTGAGCATCGCGATCGCCTCGCGCGCGACCGCGTCGGGTGTGAACGCGTCCTGCACGAGTTCGGGCACGATCGGCTCGCCGGCGATGAGGTTGACCATCGCGATCGACTCCACGCGCACGAGATGCCGCGCGAGGCGATACGTCATCGGCGACACGCGATACACGACGACCATCGGCGTGTCGTGGAGCGCCGCCTGGATCGTGGCGGTGCCGGACGCCGTCAGCGCGACGTCGGCCGACGCGAGCACGGTGTCGGTGTCGCCCTCGATGGTCGTCCAGCGACGCGCGGGGCCGACCACCGCGTGCGCGGCGCCCGCGTCGGCTGCCGCCTCCGCAAACACCGCGTCGTCGAGGTGCGGCGCGCGCGCGACGACGAACTGGACGGCCGGAACGGCGGCGCGAATCCGATCCGCCGCGGCGAGCAGGTCGGGCAGGATCCTCGACACCTCGTTCGCGCGGCTGCCCGGCAGGATCGCCACCGTCGGCGCGCCGGGCGACAGGCCGTGCGCGCGCAGGAACTCGGCGCGCGGCGCGCTGACGGCGGACAACTCGACGAGCGGGTGGCCGACGAACTCGGCGGGGACGCCGCCCTCGCGGTAGATCGCCTCTTCGAACGGAAAGATGACCAGGACGCGATCGGCAAACGCGCGGATCGTCTTCAGCCGCCCCCGGCGCCACGCCCAGATCTGCGGGCTGATGTAGTAGATCACCGGAATGCCGAGCCGCTTGACGCGGCGCGCCAGCCGGAAATTGAAGTCGGGAAAGTCGATGGCGACGAGCGCGGCGGGACGCTCGCGCTCCGCGGCGGCGACGAGCGCGCGCATCGCCGCGAAATACTCGCCGAGCTTCGGCAGGACTTCGGTCAGCCCCGTCGCGGCCAGACCGCGGTAGTCGACGACGAGACGGCCACCCGCGGCGGCCAGTTGCGGGCCACCGAGACCGAACACGTCGATGCCGGGATCGATCGCGCGCAGCTGGCGGACCAGCGCCCCGGCATACAGATCGCCCGACGCTTCGCCGCACGACAGCAGCAGGCGCGCGCTCAAGACGCCGGACGCGTGAACAGCGTTGGGTCGACGCGCGGATTCACCTTGATCTCGCTGACGCGCCGCTCCAGCTTCAGCTCGCCGGCGCTCCGCACCGCGCGGAACGCGAACTGAATGCCGTCGACCGCGCGGTAGTCCGAGAACGTTTCCTCGATCACCGCGCCGCCGGGCCCTCCGACGAACGCCTGTTTGACGACGAGGCCGCTGGCCGGATCGAGGTTCAGCACGACCGGGTTGAGATCGCGCGCCGACAGCTCGAGCGCGTGGGTGACATGGCCTTCGGCATCGCGCACGTCCGGCAGCGCCCGCGGCGTCACGTTGCCGTCCTTCGCGGCCAGCAGCAGCGCCAGCACGTCGCGCCGAAGCCCGTCGCGCGCGTCGCGCGCCAGCGACTCGGGTCCGCGCTGCACGCCGCGCGCATCCTTGATCCACGTGTCGATTCCGTCGAAGCCCTGGACGACCAGGCCCTGCGGTGTCTTCGTTTCGATCCGGAAGCGGCCGGGATACTGGATGTAGTTCGTCGATTCGGCGGAGCTGGTGCGCTCGCCGCTCGTGCTGGTCAGCGTCTGCCTGACGACGATCGTGCGGACGGCGCGCAACTTGTCGAGGCCGCCCTTCGCGGCAATCGCCCAATCGACGAGGGCCAGCGCGCGGCTCGCCTCGGCGTTGGCCGCCTGCACGGGCGCGTAGCCGACCGGCGCGAATGCCTTGAAGGGCTGCGCTCCGCGGGCGTACCCGCCTCCTCCGCCGACTTCACCCGCTTCATCGGGTGCGGCGCTGCCGGCCGCCGCGCCCGCCCGGCGTTCCTCGCGTTTGAAATCGGCGGCGGTCAGGTCGAGATCGGTCAGCGCCACCGTCTCGTATTGCGCGAAGCCGATGCCCCGAAGCTGCGACGCGAACGCCGACGCGTTGCCGACCAGCACGATCGACAGCCGATCGGGCCGCAAGTACTTCTGCGCGACCCGCTGGATGTCGTCGACGGTCACCGCGTTGACGCGGTCGCGGAACGTCTGCAGCTCCTGGACCGGCAGGCCGTAGAACAGCACGTTCATCACCTGCATGGCGATCGAGTTCGGCGTTTCGATCGTCAGCGGGAAGCTGCCGGTCAGATAGGCCTTCGCGTCGATCAGCTCGATCTCGCTGACGCGCTCGCGCTGCAGCCGCCAGAACTCGTCGACGATGAGCCGGAGCACCTCGCCGGTGGCTTCGGATCGCGTGTTCGTCTCGGCTTCGACGTCGCCGCTCTCCTTCAGCGTGTCGAAGCTCGCCTGCGCGCCGTACGTCAGCGCGCGCTGCGTGCGCAGCACCTGGTGCAGGCGGTTGCTCCCCTCGCCGCCGAGGATCCGGATGGCGAGATTCAGCGCCATGTAGTCGGGGCTCGTGCGCGGCACCCCGATATGCCCGACGCGCACCTCGGTCTGCACGGCGTCGGGCTTGTCGACGACGAGGAGGCGGCGCGTCGGTTCGGGCGGTGCGATGAACTTGTCGGCGGCGACCTCCTTCTTCTCCCAGTCGCCGAACACTTTCTTCGCGGTCGAAAACGCGTCCGCGGCGCTGACGTCGCCGACGATCGCGAGGATCGCGTTGTTGGGCACGAAGTACTTGTCGTGGAAGGCGGCCAGATCGTCGCGCGTGATCGCGCGCAGCGTCTCCGGCGTTCCCGTTTCCGGCATGCCGTACGGATGGAATCCGTAGACGAGGCGGTCGAAGACCGAATTGGCGACCCATTCCGGATCCTGGAGGCTCACCTGGAGGCTCGACAGCGTCTGGTTCCGCTGCCGATCGAGCTCGGCCTGATCGAGCGTCGGATGCCGCGCCATGTCGGACAGCAGCCGCATGCCGATTTCGACGCCGTCCTTCATGACGGTCATGTTGACGAACGTCAGATCGCTGCCGGCGCCGGCGCTCATCTCCGCGCCGATGAAGTCGATCGTGTCGTTCAGCTGCTGCGCGGTGCGGGGACTCGGACCGGCCGTTCCCTGGTCGAGCAGCGATGCGAGCAGCCGCGCCACGCCGAGCTTCGCCTTCGGATCCTGCGCCGTCCCCGCGCGCACCAGCAGCCGCATCGTCACGGCCGGTTGTTCGTGGTGCAGCACGGCGACCACCTGGAGGCCGTTGGCGAGCGTCTGCACTTCGTACGGCGGGAAGTTGATGCTGCGAGCCGGCAGCGGCCGCGGCGGCGTTTCGCGCGGCCACGCGAGCTGCTGCGCGGAGGCGCCGAGGCCGATCGACGCGAGCGCGACCGTTGCGACGGCGGTCGCCATCGTCGCGGTTCCGAGCCCCCTCATTGCGCCGCCTTTCCCGACGGCATCAGCGTCAGCACCATCCGGTTCTCGGGCCGGAAGTACTTCTGCGCGACGCGCTGCACGTCGGCAACCGTCGTCGACTGGAAGATGTCGAACTCGCCGTCGGCGGTCCTGATGTCGCCGTGGATGACCACCGCGTGCGCGAGCTGCAGCGCCTTCTGCTGGTTCGACTCGCGGCCGAGAATGTAGTCGCGCGCGAACTGGTTCTTCGTCCGCTGCAGCTCGTGATCGGTGATCGGCTCGGTCTTCAGCTTCTCGATTTCCGCGATCAGCGCGTCGGCGACTTCCACCGTGGTGTGCGGCGGCTGGACGATCGCCACCGCGTAGAACAGGTTGGGATCCTCGATCAGGTTCGCGGTCCCGAACGCCGCCACCGCCATCTGCGTGTCGTAGACCAGCTTCTTGTAGATGCGCGAGCTCTGGCCGTCCGACAACACCTTGCCGACGATGTGCAGCGGATAGGAATCGGGATCGCCGTCGCGCGTGATGTGGTACGCGACGACGACGGCGGGCAGCGGCACGGCCGCGGCGATCGTCGCGCGCTTCTCCTTCGTCTGCGGCGGCTCCTGCGGAATGTCGCGCGGCACCGGCTTCGCGGCCTTCGGCACGCGCGCCATGTACTGGTTGACGAGCTGCAGCGCCTGCGGCGTCTCGAAGTCGCCCACGAGCACGAGCGTCGCGTTCGAGGGCACGTAGTACGTGTGGTAGAAGTCCTGCACGTCCTCGATCGACGCGGCGTCGAGATCCACCATGCTGCCGATCGTCGGATGCTTGTAGGGGTGCGTCGTGAACGCCTGATCGTAGATGATCTCGTTCAGCCGCCCGTACGGCTGGTTGTCGACGCGCATCCGCCGCTCTTCCTTGACGACTTCGCGCTCCGACGTGAACGTCTCCTTGTCGACGCGCAGCGTGGCCATGCGGTCGGCTTCGAGCCACAGCATCATCGGCAGGTACTGCGCCGGCGCCGTCTCCCAGAACACGGTCTCGTCGTCCGTCGTGTAGGCGTTGCTCTGTCCGCCGACCGACGCAATCATCGACGTGTGCGCCTCGGGCTGGACGTTGCGCGACCCTTTGAACATCAGGTGCTCGAACAGGTGCGCAAACCCGGTCCGCCCCGGCTTCTCGTTCTTCGATCCCACGTGATACACGAGCTGCAGGTGGACGATCGGCGTCGAGTGGTCTTCCTCGAGGACGACCGTGAGCCCGTTCGGCAGCGTCATCAACTGGTAGTCGAGTTTCGCGGGGCGGACCGCCGCCGCGAGCGTCGCCGAAAACGCCGCCACCAGCGCCGCGGCGAGGACCTTGACCTGCATCCGGCGATTATCTACTGACTACGCGTATCCCCGCGAGCGCCCACTGCTCGGCATCGAGGCTGGTCGGATAGGCGTCGAACCGCCGCTCCACGCCGCCGAAGATCTCCAGCGCGGCACCTCGGCCGTTGATGCGGATCCCCGCCTGCCCGAGCCCGCCGTATTGCGTGCTGCGGTTGTACACCGCCGCGTCGACGCCGTACATCTCGCCGTCGCCGCGCACGAACACGCCCACGGTGGGCGTGATCGGATGCCGCGCGAGCAGGTGCAGCTCGCCGAACCACCGATAGTCGACATACGAGTGCTGGTTGACCCAGCCGCCTTCCACGTCCGCGTCGACGGTGGTGTCGCCGAGCTTGATGCGGTGCAGCAGCCGGCCGGCGATCTCGTTGTAGGCGATCGCCGGCAGCTTCAGCCGATCGCTGAGGTGACGGGACAGGTGATGAAAGACGAACACGGCTTCGGTCGAATCGCCCACCCGAAGCGACGCGTTCCCTTCCAGCGTGTAGTTGCCCTGGTTCGGATCGAAGATCCGCAGCTCGTTGCCGAGCACCGCTTCGTAGTCGATGCGCGCGCCGAGTCGGCCGTACCCGTAGTCGACGACGTCGAACTGGCCGCCGAAGTGCGTGTCCCAGCTGAATCGCTGGTTGTCGATCGCCAGCGCGCTGGCCGCGAGCTGAAAGTCGTACCGCGGCAGGAACTCGATCCCGTTCGAGGGCGTGACGACCGGCTGGAGCAGTTGAGCGGATGCGGGCGCGGCGACGAGCCACGCGAGGACGGCGGCGGCGCTAAGTTTTCGCAAGCTTCTCCTCGAGTTCGGCGATGCGTTGCTCGAGCTCTTCGACGCGGCGCTTGAGCGCGGGCAGCTGACGGTAGACGACCGTCGCGCGCCGCCACGTGTCGTGATCGATCGCGGGATGACCGGTGACGAATCGGTCGGCATCCACCGACTGCAGGACGGCGCTCTTGGCGCCGACCTTGGCGCCGCGCCCGACGGTCAGGTGCCCGCTGACGCCGGTCTGCCCGGCCAGCATCACGTCGTCTTCGATCGTGGAGCTGCCGGCGATGCCGGCCTGCGCCGCGATGAACACGCGTCGGCCGACGACGACACCGTGCGCGATGTGCACGAGGTTGTCGATCTTCGTGCCGGCGCCGATCCGGGTGGCGCCGACCGCGGGGCGATCGATCGCCGCGTTCGCGCCGATCTCCACGTCGTCCTCGATCACGACCGTCGCCTGCTGCGGGATCTTGACGTGCGTGCCGTCGTCGTCGGTGGCGAAACCGAAGCCATCGCTCCCGACGACGACGCCGTCGTGCAGGAGGACGCGGTGACCGATCGTCACGCGATCGCGAATCGAGCACTGCGAGTGCACGATGCAGCTGTCGCCGATGGTCACGCCGGCGCCGATGACGACGTTCGGAAACACGACGGTGCGCGCGCCGATCGAAGCGCCCGCGCCGATCGAAACGAACGCGCCGATCGATACGTCCGGACCCAATGTCGCGTCGGCCGCGATCGAGCAGCTCGGGTCGATGCCGGAAGGCGGCAGCGGCGCGGTGGCGAACAACGAGAGCGCACGGGCGAACGCCGCATACGGATTCGAGCACCGCAGCAGCGCGCAGCCAGACGGCGTCAGCCCTCGGGCCAACTCGCGGCTGACGAGGACGGCGGAAGCGCCGGTCGACCTCAGCTGGTCGAGATACCTGGTGTTGGAGAGGAACGACAGATCGCCGGCCGCCGCCTGCTGCAGGCCCGCGACACGTGAAATCTCGACGGACGGATCTCCCTCGAGCGCACACCCGAGCCGGTCGGCGATCTCCTGAAGCTTCAAGGGATTTGAGGATATCCTAGCATCCTCAAATCCCCGGATGGGCTAGACGGAGGTTCGCCGTCCGCTCACCAGATTGACGATGAACAGGACGATGGCGATCACGAGCAGGATGTGAATGGCGCCCGCCGCGACCTTGAACGCGAGACCGAGGGCCCAGAGGATCAAGAGCAGGACGATCAGAGTCCAGAGCATGTGCGCGCCTCCTGGACCGTCGCTCCGCAAGTGACATGCCACCGATTGACCTGATGCTGCGCTTGCTGCTCGCGGCCGCACTCGGCGCCGCGATCGGCGTCGAACGCGAGCTGAGGCGGAAGCCGGCTGGGCTTCGCACCAACATCCTGATCGCGCTCGGCTCCGCCCTGTTCACCACGATGTCGATCGATCTCGCGACGAGCGGCGGCACGCCGGATCGGATCGCCGCTCAGATCGTGACCGGCATCGGCTTCCTGGGCGCCGGAGCGATTCTGCGGAGCCGCGGAGAGGTCCACGGGATGACCACCGCCGCGACGATCTGGGTGAACGCCGCGGTCGGGATGGCCGCCGGCGCCGGCGCGTACACGACCGCCACGCTCGCCACGGTGATCACTCTCGTCGTCCTGGCGGTGCTGGGGCCTGCGGAGGATTATTTCGAACGCCGCTCTTCTTCACCCGCTGCGGCTGACGAGGCGGCGAGACGAGGGCGGGACGACCGGCCTTCTCCCACGCACCGACGATGAGGCCGGCAGTCGCAGAGATCGCCTGTCCGAGCTGATCCTCGAGGACCCCTTTCACCCCGGCCAGAAATTTGTCGAAGTATTCGTCGTCGTAGACGTCCTTGCCGGCGGCCGCCGATTTGTCGGCCGCGAGCACTCGGTCGACGAGCCGATTGCTGGCCAGCAGCGTGTCGAAGGCGGCGTCGCGCGGGTTCGTGATCGGCCGCAGGGGCGGCGGCGTGATCGTCAGCTTCGATTCGTAACGCTCGAACAGCGCGCTTTCGAACCGCGCGTGCACGCCGTCCTGGCCGGTCGCCAGCCCGTCGTAGTTGTCGGTGGCGTGCAGCGGCTGCGTCGCGTCCTGGATGTAGTGCGCCGCGATCGCGGAGAACAGGACGACGTTGTTGGCGGCGAACCCTCCGCGCGGGAACGCCTCGAACGCGCGGCGGAGGTTGCCGAACTCCTCTTCCTGGCGCCACGGCAGCGTGCCGTAGCGGCGCAGCGTCTCGACGCCGAACTTCTCCACCGCGGCGTCGTAGTCGCGCGGCAGCGCCGTGAACGGATAGGGACCGTACTCCTTCACGCCGAAGTCGACGAAGTGGTTCGGATCCTCCGGCCAGCCGATCGCGCGCCACAGGTCGGGATCGATGACGCGCATGACCGCTTCGTCGCGATGCGCGTCGAAGAAGGGCTTCAGCTGCGGCGGCAGCAGATCGATCGCGCGCCGCATGATGTAGCGGTGCGCCGACGAGCCCCACGCGAACGCCGGTGCCGGCGCGAGCGACGATGCGATCAGGACGAACGCGACGAGGAGCGCTTTGCGCATACGGATATGTTACTGTCGCGCGAGGACACACGTCGTCTCCCACACCATCGGCGTGGCGTTCATGACGGCGAAGTCGGCGTTGGTCGGGTGCGTCCAGACGCTGAACACCATCTTCATCGGCCGAAGACGGCGCGGATCTGCGGGCGGCAGCGTCGCCCGATAGGCATCGAACCAGAGATACGCGTACTGGGGATCGCAGAACTGCGCGACCAGCGCGTCTCGATAGAGAAAATCGGTCAATTGCTGATCGACGCGTTCGGTCGACGCCAGCGCGATCTCGCGCCATTCTCCTGTCGGCTGCTGCTCGTAGGCGGCCGTGCGGTGGCGATACAGCGCGAATTCGACTTCGTTGAACACGTGGACGAATCCCAAACCGGCGACCATCGGGGCGTGGCGGCGGATGACCTCGCCGCGCAGCGGATCCTGGATACCGACCCACTCTCCGACAAACGCTGCCGTCAACAGAACCATGCCGAGAAGCAGCGCTGCGGCAAATCGTCCTTGTTTCAACTCAGCGACGGGCGACCCGCCCGACGGCGCGGGCATCGCGCTGTTCCAGAACACAAGTCCCCAGAGAACGACCTCGTAGGCGCCCAACTGCTTCAAGTGCAGGACCACGGTCGCGATCGCGAAATACATCAGGCCCCAGACGATCACGAAGCCGCGCGTCACACGCGAGAAGAGCGCGAGCGGCAGCAGACACAGCTGCCACACGAGCATGCCGTACGTGGTGATTCGCGAGAACACGAGGAGCGCCGCGGGCGCATCGTGGTAAAGGCGCTGAGCGAGCGGCGCCCATGTCGGATTCGCGATCGGCGACAGGAACAGGACGGCGGTCATCGCCCCGCTTCGCCACGTCGGCGACGCGAGGTGCTGCCACGCCGAATACAGGGACAGGATCGCGTATGCGACGAGTGCAAGCGCTTGCCCGACGTGCAGCCGGTCGAGTTCCGGAGGGCCCCAGAACCCATACAGGCGTCGCCAGAGCGCGCCGATTCGCGTCGGACGGCGAAGCAACCATGCGTCAATCGAGCATGTGTAGCCCGCCGGCGTCACCAGCAGCGGAATGAGGCAGTTGGCAGCCACCAGCGACCCGAGGCTGTAGGTGCCGGCGGTGACGTCGATGACGAGGTTCAGACCGAGTGCGAGGGCAAGAGCCGCAAGCGGCGTCGCAATTCCCACCGCCAGCATGCCGCTCATCAGGCACCCGCTCGCGAGCGCGATCTGCACGGCCGGCTCGGTGTGATGGCGCGCGGCGGCGACCTCGGGATAAAACCGAGCGAACAGCAGCACGGATAACAGGACCCGCAGCAGGTCGAGCCGGAACAACGCGGCGCTCAGGTCATCGGAACGGACGAATCCGACCCTTCTGAGCCCGCGGGCGGCGAGCCTGATGGCCGTCGCCACGAAATGGCGCACCGGCTCGAACGCCCGCCCCACCCGGACGGCACAGAAGATCGCCGCCGCGACACAAGCCTGGATCAGAGGGCGGAGGGCGGCTGTTGTCAATCGGCTCGTCCGACGTTTCCGTTCCCTGGAGACACGCGACATCGTACACGGCCGAGCGGCATGCCTGCGATCAATTCACGACCGACTCCGTGTCGGCCTCGACGTCTCCACGAATTCGCCGGCATAATGTTTTGATTGGACAACGTCACCCACACGCTGTTCGGGCTGACGCTCGCGCGCACGCCGCTCGGCCGCGCCGGGCGCGGCACCACCGCGGCGCTCGTGATCGCGTCGAACGCCCCCGACGTCGACGTCATCTCGCTCGCGCGCGGCGGCGCGAGCTACATGCACTGGCACCGCGGTCCCACGCACGGGCCGTTCGGCGTGGTCGGCCTCGGCCTCGTCAGCGCGGCGATCGCGTGGTGGTGGGCTGGCCGTCGCGAGGAAGCGGAGCGCCCGCGCTTCGCCATGCTCGCCGTCGTCGCGATGCTCGGCGTGGCGCTGCACATCCTGATGGATCTGCCGACCTCCTACGGGACGCGGCTTCTCAGCCCCTTCGACTGGCACTGGTACGCGTTCGACTGGCTGCCGATCGTCGACATCTACCTGCTGATCGCGCTCGTCGCCGGACTGTTCTTCGGGCGCCGCTCGCCGGCCGCGCGGCGCCGCAACGCGGCCATCGCGCTCGTGCTGATGGGGGTGAACTACGGGTTGCGCGGCGCCTCGCATCACGAAGCGCTTGCGCTCGCGCCGCGCCTGTTCGGCCCGACGCTCCCCGCGCGCTGCCCTGACGCGCCGGGCACCGCGTCCGCCCTGGACTGGTGGCCCAGGAGCCGGAACCCGCGACCGGCGACCTCGGAGGCCGGCGCGCGGCGATGCCTCGTGGAGATCGCGGCGGTGCCGACCTTCCTGTCGCCGTTCGACTGGCGCATCATCGCGCAGGCGTCGAACTCGTACGACGTGCGCGACATGAGCCTCACCGACGCGCGGTTCCGCAACCCGGCGTCGCCCGACGAAGTGCTCTGGCGGCAGACCGTCCGCTACCCGAACATCTGGACGGCGGCCGCGGTCCGCGCGGCGTCGGCGCCGCTCGCCCGGATCTTTCTCGGGTTCTCGCGCTTTCCGGCGGCGCGCGCGTTCACCGACGGCGCCGGCGTGACGACCGTGCGCTTCATCGACATGCGGTTCGCCGCCGGCCTCGTCGCCATCGAACAGCCGGTGCGCCGGTCGCAGCCGTTCAGCGTGACGGTCCACGTCGCCGGCGACGGGCGCGTGATCGACGAATCGCTGGGTCGCTGATGCCGCGGCTCGGCGCGCACATGTCGGTCGCCGGCGGCCTGCCGCGCGCGGTCGATCGCGCCGTCGCGCACGGCTGCGAGGCGCTGCAGATCTTCGCGAAGAACGCGAGCCAGTGGCGCGGCCGCGAGATTCCGGCCGCCGAGATCCGCGAGTTCCGCGCGAAAGTGAAGGCGTCGGGCATCCGGCCCGTCGTGTCGCACGCGAGCTATCTGATCAACCTGGCGACGACGAACCGCGCGCTGCGGCGGCAGTCGATCGCGGCCATGGGCGACGAGCTCGATCGCGCCGAAGCGCTCGGCCTGCTCGGCGTCGTGCTCCATCCGGGTTGCTACACGGCCGGCAACGAAGCCGACGGCCTCGCTCTCATCGCCGACGGGCTGCTGGCGCTGCTGCGCGCGCGCCGCCGCGGCCGCACGATGGTGCTGCTCGAACAGACGGCGGGTCAGGGCACCGCGCTCGGCGCCACGTTCGAGCAGTTGGCCTCCATCATGGCGAAGATGAACGACCACCGGCGCGTCGGCGTGTGCCTCGATACGTGTCATCTGCTCGCCGCCGGCTACGACTTGACGACCGACGAGGGCTACGCGTCGACGTTCGCGCAGTTCGAACGGCTGATCGGGATCGAGCGGCTGAAGGCGTTCCACCTGAACGACTCGAAGCGGCCGCTCGGCAGCCGCGTCGATCGCCACGAACACATCGGCGACGGCTTCGTCGGGCTCGGCGCGTTCCGCCGCATCGTGAACGATCCGCGGTTCCGGGATCTCCCGATGATGCTCGAGACCCCGAAGACGGAGGGGCGATCGCCCAACGTGATCGCGGTCGATCCGCTCGACGAACGAAACCTCAACACGCTGCGGCGTCTCGCCGGCCGGGCGTAGCGTCTCCATGCAGGGCGATCAGGAGCCGGGCCGCGGCAGCGCGTCTCACGGTTGCCGCAGCACGTCGGCCGGATCCAGGCGCGAGGCGCGATAGGCCGGCACACACGCGGCGATCAGGCCGACGAGGGCGAGCACCACGGCCGCGACCGCGAACGCGACAGGATCGCGGGGCGACACGCCGAACAGCAGCGACGCCGCGAATCGCGACAACGACAGGCCGAGCAGCGCGCCGGCGCCGATCCCGACCGCCACGAGCGCGGCCACGCGCGAGATCACCTGGGCCAGGACGCGCGACGGCTGCGCGCCCAGCGCGAGGCGAATGCCGATCTCCGATCGCTGTCGCGCGACGGTGTACGCCGTCACCCCGTACAGCCCGATGGCGGCGAGCACGAGCGCCAGCGCGCCGACGACCGTCGAGAGGGCGGCGACGAGCCGATCCTCCGCGAGCGCCTCGTCGACCTGGTCGGCGACCGGCCGGAACGTCGTCCGCATCTCCGGATTGGCGGCGGCGAACGCGGCCGCGAGATCGTGCGTGAGCGCGCGGGGCGAGGCGGACCTCGATCGAATCGACAGAAAGTAGCTGGTCCACATCACGGGACCGTCGAACTGCTCGAGCGGCAGATAGATCGCGGGCGTCGACCTCTCGCGGACCGAGCGGAACACCGCATCGCCGACGACGCCGACGATCGTGCGGGTGTCGTAGGGAATGTCGCCGGCGATCGGCACGCGGAACGACAGCGCCAGTCGCGTGCCGACGGCGTCGGCGCGTGCGCCGAGCAGGCGCCGCACGAACGCGTCGTTGACGATCATCGCGTGCGGCCGGTCGGGCGTATCGCGGTCGTCGAAGTCGCGTCCGGCGCGAAGCGGGATGCCTTCGGCGGCGAACCAGCCGGGCGTCACCGTATCGATCTGCGAAACCGCCTCCGCGTCGTCGGCCGGCTTCGTCCCCGGAGCCGACACCACGAAATCGCCGAACATGCCGCCGATGAGCGGCGGATTCGCCGAGCCGCCCGTCGCCGCGACGCCTGGAACGGCGGCAGCGACGTCGGCCAGGCGACGGTAGAACGCCTTCCGCTCGCCCGCCGCCACGTTCGGCGCCGTGACGGTCGCGGTGACGACGCGATCGCGATCGAACCCGAGCGGCGCGCGCACGAGCTCCGAGAACGTGCGCACGAACAGGCCGGCGGCAGCGATCAGCGCGAGCGAGGTGGCGACCTGCGCGACGAGCAGCGCGTTCGACAACCCGCCGCGCGCCGCGCCAGCCGTGCCGCGGCCGCGCGCGTTCAGCTGCTCGATCGGGTCCACGTGCGCCGCGCGCCGCGCCGGCATGACGCCGAACAACAGCGCGACGACCGTCATCGTGCCGGTGGTGAACGCGAACAGCCGCCAGTCGAACGACAGGTCGAGAACGACGCGTGCGGACGCGGTCGAGAGCGCGGCCGTGATCGCGCGCTCGGCCCCCGCGGCGAACAGCAGGCCGACGGCGGTGCCGCCGGCCGCCATGGCGAGGCTCTCGACGAGCACCGGGCGCGCGAGCTGCCACCGCGAGGCGCCGAGCGCGACACGAACGGCGAGCTCGCCGCGGCGCGCCTCGCCGCGGGCGAGCAGCAGGTTCGCGAGATTCGCCGACGCGATCAGCAGCACGAGCGCGGCGATCGCCAGCAGCACGACGAGTGGACGCTCGAACCGGCTGCGCAGCGCGGAGCTGCCGCGGCCGGCCGGCGACAGCAGCAGGGGCGACATGAGCCAGTCGGGCAGCGGACGGCCCGGCGGCCGCGTGGCCTCGCGAATCTCCGGTTGGGCCGCGTGCAGCGCATCGAGCGTCGACGCCGGCGTGCGGTCGCTGCGCAGCCGCGCGAGAATCGTCAGGAACGCGAGGTTGTCGTTGAAGGGAATCGCCGGCATCACGGCCGGCTCGGTGCGCGCCGGCAGCGCGATGTCGATGGTCCTGCCGACTTCGACGCCGAGGAAATGCGGCGGCAGCACGCCGACGATCGTGACCGGCACGCGTTCGACGATCACGTGCAGCCCGGCGATGTCCGCACGCGCGCCGAAGCGCTGACGCCAGAGCCGGTCGGTGATCATCGCGACCACGCCGTCGGGACCTCCGCCGGCGCGGTCGTCCTCGGGCTGAATCGTGCGGCCGAGGGCCGCCGAGACACCCAGCGTCGGGAAGAAATCGCCGCTCACCCACATCCGCGTCACCGCGTCCGTCGTGCCGCCCGACGCGAGCATCGCCGATCCGCAGCAGTTGTACGCCGCGGTGCCGTCGAACAGATCGCGATGCCGGCGCAGCTCGTCGTAGAACGACAAACTGTACGGCCCGCCCTCGTCGGGCGCCGCGGCGCTCGAGAGCCGCACGACGCGACCCGGATCGCGGATCGGCAGCGACTTCAGCGCGAGGCTGTCGAGCAGCGAGAAGACGGCGGTGTTGGCGCCGATGCCGAGCGCGAGCGACAGGATGGCGGCGGCCGCGACGAGCGGCGTCGCCCGCAGCGAGCGGATCGCGACACGAAGGTCGGACATGGCGGCCTCGAGCGCTGGCAGCCGGATGATACCGCTCCGGCGCTACCGCTCGCCGAAGACCTCGGCGCCGAACCGCCACAGCGCGGCGCCGTGCCGCCACGCGTCCGACGGCAGGCCGGCCTTACGGCAGGTGTGCGCCAGGAACGTTGGCGCGTCCCAGTTCCACTCGGTCGCCACCTGCGGCAGCAGGAGGCCACGGTGCCAGCCCTTCTCCACGACGAGCCCGTGACGACCGACTTCGATGTCGTCGGGGCCGGCGATCGGCTCCAGCGGACCGAGCAGCGACAGCTCCAGATCGAGATCGGGCAGCTCCGCGGGCGACACGGCGGGAAACCGCGGGTCGCTGCTGCACGCCGCGACGGCGCAGCGAGGCACGACGACGGCCAGCGGTTCGTTCGCCTCGATGTGGCCGATGCAGCCGCGCAGCTCGCCGTGTTTGTGGATCGTGACGAACGCGCCGCCGGGCCTCGCCAGCGCGCCGTCGGGCGGCACGACCGGCGGCGCCGCGCCGGTAACGTGTGCGGTGATCGCGTCGCGCGCGAGCTGCAGCAGGCGCCGCCGATCGACTTCGCTGGTCATGGCTTCGAAAACGTACCCAGCGCCGCCGCCATGTACCCGACGACGGCCGACTTGTCGCCCGACACGTCGCCCGAGTCCGCGTACTCGAGCACCACCGCGTCCTTCGCGCCGAGCAGCTTCGCCGCCCGCAGCGTCGCGACCATCGGTCCACCGCCGCAGGCGTGATCGGGACGCGCCTCGAGCGCGTCCTGCAGGCGATCGGCGTCGAACCTGGCGACGCAGTCGGT
>DASRGT010000032.1:0-71447 GCA_035650895.1 Vicinamibacterales bacterium | reverse complement strand
GCAGATCTTCTTCATCGTCAACTTCTTCATGAGCATCAAGTGGGGCCGGGCGGTCGATCGTAATCCGTGGGAGGCGACGACGCTCGAGTGGGCGGCGCCGTCGCCGCCGCCGCACGGCAACTTCATCACCGAGCCGATCGTGTACCGCGCGCCGTACGAGTACAGCGTCCCGGGCGCGTCGAAGGACTTCACGCCGCAATTCGAACCGGAGCGCGCCTAGATGGACATGAACATCCCGTACACCGTCGAAGAGCGGCCCGATACCGGGCTGGCCAACGGCAAGCTGGGCATCTGGCTGTTCCTCGCGTCGGAAGTGATGCTGTTCGGCGCGTTCTTCTCGACCTACATCATCCTGCGCATCGGCTCGACCGAATGGCCGCACGGCGAACTGAACATCCCGCTGGGCGCCGTCAACACCGTCCTGCTGATCTCGTCGTCGGTGACGATGGTGCTGGCATGGGCGTCGCTGAAGATGAACGACTTCGGCAAGCACCGGATGTACCTGCTCGTCACCGTCGTCCTTGCAGCGGTGTTCCTGGTGAACAAGTACTTCGAGTATGCGGCGCACTTCGCGACCGGCGAGGGCCCCTGGCACAGCACGTTCCTGGCCATCTACTTCACGATGACCGGCCTGCACGGTCTGCACATCATCGGCGGCATCATCGTGATGCTCTACTTCCTGGGGCCGGGCGCGAAGCTGTGGAAGACGAACCCCGAGCAGTTCACGAACCGGATCGAGTACACCGGGCTGTACTGGCACTTCGTCGATCTGGTGTGGATCTTCCTGTTCCCGGTGCTGTATCTGCTGTAGGAGTCGGACAACGGTATGAGCCATCTGGATATCGACGCGACGAGGAAGACGATCAGGCTTTATCTCGCGATTGGCGTCGCGCTGCTGATCTTCACCGGCATCACCGTCGCCGCCAACGGACTGCACCTGGCCGTTCCGGCGGCGATCACGGTCGCGCTGATCATCGCCATCATGAAGGGATCGATGGTCGCGAGCGTGTTCATGCACCTGAGCCACGAGCGGAAGTGGATTTACGGATCGCTCATCCTCACGGTGCTGTTCTTCATCGTGCTCATGTCGGTGCCGCTCTTCACGATACTCGACGGCATCGGAACGCCGATCAGGGCCGTGCCGGCGGCCGAGCACGCGGGTCACGAGAAATGAACCTGAAGTACTTCCACCTGTTCTTCATCGGCGTGTCGGTCGTCCTCGCGGCGTTCGTCGCGGCGTGGGGCGTCAACAACGGATCGGTGCTCGCCTCGTGCCTGTCGGTCGTGTCTGCGGCGGCGTTGATCGTGTACGGCACGCTGTTCCAGCGCAAGATGAGGCGGCTGTGAACCGCGCGCTCTTGACGGCCCTCGTGCTCGCCGCGGCGCCGCGCGCGGCGCTCGCGTGCCCCGTCTGCTTCGGTCAGAGCGACGCGCCGATGGCGGTCGCCACCAACGCCGGCATCTGGATGATGCTCGGCGTCGTCTTCGTCATGCTGTCGGGATTTGCCTCATTCTTCATCTACCTGTCGCGCCGCATGAAGCGTCTCGCGCGCGACGTGCAGCCCGGGGTCTCCGGCGCGCGAACGCTGGGCGCCGGGGTGGCCGCGAAAGGGACCGCCTCATGCTGAACTGGCTGGGAATGCCTGTCGAAGCGTCGGCGCATGCCGGCGAGATCGATCAGATGATCGTCCTCGTGCACTGGCTGATGCTGGTGCTGTTCGTCGGCTGGGGGCTCTTCTTCCTGTACGTGCTGTTCCGCTATCGGAAGTCCGCGAGCCCACGCGCGAACTACGACGGCGCAAAGGGCAAGATCTCGAAGGGCCTCGAAATCGGCGTCGTCCTCGTCGAAATGATCCTGCTGCTGTTCTATGCGATCCCCGCGTGGGCGAAGCGTGTCGCGCAATTCCCGGCGGAAAACCAGGCGACGGTCGTCCACGTCGTCGCCGAGCAGTTCGCGTGGAACGTGCACTATCCGGGACCGGACGGCAAGTTCGGTCGGACCAAGCCCGAGCTCGTGTCCGCCGACAATCCGATCGGCCTGGACAAGACCGATCCCGACGCGAAGGACGACGTCACGACGATCAATCAGCTGAACCTGCCGATCAACAAGCCGGTGCTGGTGCATCTGTCGAGCAAGGACGTCATCCACAGCTTCGGCCTGTACGAGATGCGCGTGAAGCAGGACGCCGTTCCGGGCCTGAACATCCCGGTGTGGTTCACCCCGACGCGCGAAGGGCAGTACGAGATCACGTGCTCGCAGCTGTGCGGCCTGGGGCACTTCCGCATGCGCGGCTTCGTCACGATCCAGAGTCAGGCCGACTACGACAAGTGGATGGCCGACCAGTTGAAGGAGCTCAGAGCCGCCAACTGAGCGCCGACCCGCGAGCACCTGGGACCGAGAACCCGGCGCCGTATCGGCTTCGGGTTCTCGGCTCTCGTTCTCGGTTCAGAGTTCCAACTCCCGTCCCACCCCGCGCTCCACTGCCCGTTCGTACACGAACGCGGCTGCCGTCACGTCCTCGACCGCCATGCCGAGCGACTTGAAAATCGTCACCTCGGTATCGCTGCGGCGGCCGACGGCGCCGTTCACGAGGTCGCCGATCTCCGCGACGATGTGGTCCGGGCCGAAGCGGCCTTCTCTGATCCCGAGCACGACGTCGCCCGATTCCACGAGCGCGGCCTGACGCGAGTCGACGAACAGGCGCGCGCGCGCGACGAGGTCCGGATCCATTTCGCGCTGCGTCGGGATGCACGCGCCGACCGAGATGACGTGCGCGCCCGGCTTCACCCATCCGCTCTCGATGACCGGCGCCGGCGACGAGGTGACCAGCACGATGACGTCGGCGCCGACGACCGCTTCGCCCGGATGATCGACCGCCGTGACCCGTGGACCGGGGGCGGAATCGACTCCGTCCCGGGTCCGTCCCCGGTCCGTCCCGGGTCCGTCCCCGAAACGGGCGGCGAATGCGTCACGATGGGCCTTTGTAGGACTCCAGACCGTCACGTTGCGGAACTTGTGAACCCGCGTCAGCGCCTGCAGATGGCTCTGCGCCTGGACGCCGGTGCCGATGATGGCGAGCGCGCCGGCCGTTTTTCGCGCGAGCAGCCGCGACGATACGGCCGACACCGCCGCCGTGCGCGCTTCGGTGATGTAGCGTCCGTCCATCAGCGCGAGAAGCGCGCCCGTGTCCGGATCCAGCAGGACAATCGACGCGAGATGCGACGGCAGCCCGCGATCGTGATTGCGGCCGAAGACGGTGACGAGCTTCGCTCCGAGCGCCGTGCCGTCGCGCCCGCGCGCGCTTGCCGCTCCGTCGGCCGCCGATCGAACGAACGCCGGCATCGTGGCGAACAACCCGTCGTCGCCGTTCGCGCGCAGCATCAGCCGGACCGGCTGCTCGACGCGGCCGGTCGAGAACCGCTCGAGCGCCGACGCCATCACGTCGATGAGGTCGTCCATCGTCAGGACCGATGCGACGTCGGCCTCGGTGAGCAGTCGAAAGCGAATGGACATAGGCTAGAGTGCTAGCGATGTTATCTCTGAAGACCATCGACGCGCACGCGGCGGGCGAGCCGCTGCGCCTGGTCGTCGGCGGTTTCCCGTCGCCGACCGGCAGGACGATGCTCGAGAAGCGGGAATGGGTGAAGCGTCACGCCGATCATCTGCGCCGTGCGCTGATGCTCGAGCCGCGCGGCCACGCCGACATGTACGGCGCCATCCTCACCGAGCCGGTCGCGCCGGGTTCGCATGCGGGCGTGCTGTTCATGCACAACGAAGGCTACAGCACGATGTGCGGCCACGGGATCATCGCCGTCACGACGATCGCGCTCGAGCGGGGACTGCTCGATCCGGGCGGAGACGGATGCTCGATCGTGTACGACTCGCCGGCCGGCACGGTTCGAGCGCGTGCGGCGGTGTCGCGTCGAACCGGCGACGCAGCGGAGGGCGACAGGGGAGCGAGGGTGGACCGCGTCGCATTCCAGAACGTGCCGTCGTTCGTGCTGCACGGCGGCCTCGCCGTGAAGCTCGCGAGAGGTCAGGCGCGCGTCGACGTGGCGTTCGGCGGCGCGTTCTACGCGATCGTGGACGCCGAGTCCGTCGGGCTCCCGATCGACATCGCGCACCTGCCGGAGCTCCGCCGCGTCGGCATGGAGATCAAACAGGCCGTCGAGGCGCAGCAGTCGATCGTCCATCCAGTCGATCCAGGGCTGCGCGGCATTTACGGCACGATCTTCACGGGGCCGCCGTCGATCGACGCGCTGGCGGCGCCGCGCGGCCTCGAGGCGCCGAGCGACGAGCGCGCCGACCTGCGGAACGTCACGATCTTCGCCGACGCCGAGGTCGATCGATCGCCGTGCGGCACGGGGACCGCGGCGGTGATGGCGGTCGTCGACGCGATGGGGCTGCTCGCGGAAGACCGGCCGTTCGTGCACGAAAGCCTGATCCACACGCGGTTTGCGGGACGCATCGCCGGCCGCACGCTGGTCGGGGAGTATCAGGCGATCGTCCCGGAGATCGAGGGCTCGGCCTGGATCACGGGCGAGCACACGTTCCTGGTCGACGAGCGCGATCCGCTCCGCGAAGGGTTCCGCCTCTGATGCATCGGTTCCACACGATCATCGAACCGTTCCGCATCAAGTCGGTCGAAGCGCTCAAGTTCACGACGCGCGAGCAGCGCGAGCGCGCGCTGTCGGACGCCGACTACAACGTGTTCAAGCTGCGGGCCGACGATGTGCTCGTCGATCTGCTGACCGATTCGGGGACCGGCGCGATGTCGGCGGCGCAGTGGGGCGCCTTGATCCAGGGCGACGAGTCGTATGCGGGCAGCCGCTCGTTCTACCGCTTCGAAAAAGTCGTTCGCGATCTGACCGGGTTCCGGCACATCATCCCGACGCACCAGGGGCGCGCGGCCGAGCGGATTCTGTTTCACACGATTCTTCAGCCGGGCCACATCGTCCCGAACAACAACCACTTCGATACGACGCGCGCGAACATCGAGATCGAGGAGGCCGACGCGCGGGATCTCGTGATCGAAGAAGGTCGGCACCCGGCGGTGGTCCATCCGTTCAAGGGGAACATCGACCTGCGCGCGCTCGAGTCGCTGTTGACGCGCGACGGCGATCGCGTGCCGCTGGTGATGGTCACCGTCACCAACAACTCCGGCGGCGGGCAGCCGGTGTCGATGGAGAACCTGCGCGGCGTCCGCGCGTTGTGCGATCGGTTCGGCAAGCCGTTCTTCCTCGACGCGTGCCGCTTCGCGGAGAACGCGTGGTTCATCAGGCAGCGCGAGCGCGGGTACGATGCGGCGTCGCCGCGCGACATCGCGCGCGAGATGTTCGCGCTCGCCGACGGCTGCACGATGTCGGCGAAGAAGGACGGGCTGGCGAACATCGGCGGGTTCCTCGCGATGAACAGCGACGCGTGGGCCGAGCAGTGCCGCAACCTGCTGATCCTGACGGAAGGGTTTCCGACGTACGGCGGACTCGCGGGATACGACCTCGAGGCGATCGCGCGAGGGCTCGAGGAGGTGCTCGACGAGTCGTACCTGAAGTACCGGATCCGATCGACGGAGTATCTCGCGGAGAAGGTGTCGGCGGCCGGCGTCCCGATCATCCAGCCCGCCGGCGGCCACGCGGTGTATCTCGACGCGCGCGCGATGCTCCCGCAGATCGAGCCCTTGCAGTATCCGGGGATCGCCCTCCTCAACGCGTTGTACGTCGAGGCGGGCGTCCGGGGCGTCGAGATCGGGACGGTGATGTTCGGGCTGCGTGCCGACGGGACGGAGTCGGCCGGGCCGATGGATCTGGTGCGGCTCGCGATACCGCGGCGCGTCTACACGCAGTCGCATATCGACTACGTCGCCGAAGCGGTGATTTACGTGTGGAGCATGCGTCAACAGCTCCGGGGGTACCGGATCACGGAGGCGCCGAAGGTCCTGCGTCACTTTACGGCGTCCTTCGCGCCGCTGAGCTAGTGCCAGGTAGGTACCAGGTACGTACCTGGCACGTACCTGGTACTTACCTGGCACTTACCAGGTACCCCGGCCGGTACCCTCGGCCCAGCCACGGTCGCGCTTAATTACAATGTGCCGATGACGTTCCCCGTTGACGCGCCCCTTCCTCTCGCCGCCGCCCGGCCGTCCCTCCAATGGACCCCGTCGATCGCCGCCGTCGTCGCGATCGGACTGGGCGCCGCCGTGCTTGCCAACGCGGTCAGCGGCCGACAGGCGGCGCTGTTCCTCGTCGGCGTGCTCGCCGGCCTCGTCCTCTATCACGCGGCGTTCGGGTTCACCTCCGCCTGGCGCGTCTTCATCGTCGATCGCCGCGGCGAGGCGCTGCGCGCGCAGATGCTGATGCTCGCCGCGACCTGCGTCGTGTTCTTCCCGACGCTCGCCGCCGGCCGCTTCGCGGGCGTCGCCGTGCGCGGGTCGATCTCGCCGCTCAGCATCGGCGTCCTCGTCGGCGCCTTCATGTTCGGCATCGGCATGCAACTCGGCGGCGGATGTGCCTCCGGCACGCTGTACACCGCAGGCGGCGGCAACCTCCGGATGGCGGTGACCCTGCTCGCGTTCATCGCCGGCTCGGTTGCTGGCGCCGCGCACATGCCGTGGTGGGAAGGATTGCCGGCGCTCAAGCCGCTCTCGCTCGTCGCCCGCTTCGGCGCGATCGGGGCGCTCGCGCTCAGCCTCGGCGTGTTCGCCGCGATCGCCGTCCTGACCATCGTGCTGGAACGCCGCAGGCACGGCGCGTTGACGTCGGGCCGGCGATCGCTGATGCCGCCGCACGCGCTGCGAGGTCCCTGGCCGCTCGCCGCCGGCGCGCTCGGCCTCGCGCTCGTCAACGTGCTGACGCTCGCGATCGCGGGACGGCCGTGGGGCGTCACCGGCGCGTTCGCGCTCTGGGGCGCCAAGGCGCTGTCGGCCGCGGGGGTCGCGGTCGAATCGTGGCGCTACTACGCGCCCGCCGCCCGCCGCGCCGAGCTGCACGCCTCGGTGCTGAACGACGTGACCTCGATCATGGACTTCGGGATCATGATCGGCGCGCTCTTCGCGGCGACACTGGCCGGCCGCTTCGCGCCGAGCCTGCGCGCGTCGGCGCGCTCGCTGGCGGCAGCGCTGGTCGGCGGCCTGCTGCTCGGGTACGGCGCGCGGATCGCGTACGGCTGCAACATCGGCGCGTACTTCAGCGGGATCGCGTCGGGCAGCCTGCACGGGTGGATCTGGTTCCCGTGCGCGTTCGCCGGCAGCATCGTCGGCACGAAGCTGCGGCCGCTCTTCGGCCTCAGCGTGCGCTGAAGCCCGCCGCCCTCGAGCGGCGCGCTACCATCCGACGGCCTCGCCGTCCTTGCGGTGATCCGATCCCGCGCGGTAGACGCCGTTGACCGGCCGATCCTCGGCCGCCCAGCTGCGATCGAAGATCGGCTGCGGCATCCGCGCATCGCGGGTGAACAGAATCCCCTGATATCCGCCGACCGCGCCGCCGTTCACCGACCGCACTTCGTGCCCCTTCGCCTTGAGGGCCGCGCCGACCAGGTTGAACAGGTTCTGCTCGAGCGACAGCACGTTCGTGTTCTGGTTGTGCGTGAACCGCGCGGCATCGGTGGTCATCTGCACGTTCATCCCGAGATCGATCAGGTTGACCATGTGCTGCGCGTGCGTTTCGGGTTGCACGCTGCCGCCCATGTTGCCGAACGTCATCAGCGGTGCGCCGTCCTTCATGACGAACCCGGCGATGATCGTGTGGAACGGCCGCTTGTGCGGCGCGACGACGTTCGGACTCGCGGGATCGAGCGTGAAGCCGTCGCCGCGGTTGTGAAGGACGAACCCGTACGGGGCGACGGTCGCGCGGCTGCCGTACACGCCGAACACGCTGTGGATCAGCGACACCATGTTGCCCCAGCGGTCCGCCGTCGTCAGGTAGATCGTGCCGCCGTCGGTGCCGCCCCTGACCGACGGTTTTGACGCGTGGTCCGGATCGATCCGGCCGCACAGCGAGGCGGCGTGCTCCTTCGAGAGCAGCTCCTTCACGGGCACGTCGCTGAACTTCGGGTCGCCGTTCTTCGCCTGCAGGTCGGAGTAGGCGAGCTTCTTCGCCTCGACCATGTAGTGCCAGTACTGCGGATCGGTCGGTCCGAGCGCCGCCAGCGTCGTGCCGGTCTTCGGCATGCACACGTCGAGGATGTTCAGCATCTCGAGCGCCGCGAACCCCTGCCCGGGCGGCGGCAGCTCGAACACGTCGTAGCCGTGATAGGTCGTCGAGATCGGCTCGGTCCACTCGGACTGGAATTCGGCGAGGTCGGCCTTCGTCATCACGCCGCCGTTCGCCTGCATCTTCGCCACGATCGCGTCGGCGATCGGTCCCTTGTAGAAGGCATCGCGCCCCTGCGCCTGGATCAGCCGCAGCGCCTTGGCGAGCCCGGGGTTCCGGATGATGCTGTAGAGCGCCGGCGTCTCGCCGTTGACGAGAAACGTATCCTTCGAGTCGGGATCGTTGCGCAGGCCGTTCGTCGCGTTCTTCAGATCCGAGTGCCGCCGCTCGGCGAGCCCCCATCCTTCGTCGGCCAGCCGCGCCGCGCGTTCGAACGTCTCCTTGAAGCCGAGCGTGCCGAACCGTTTCAGCAGCGCGTCGTAGCCCGAGATCGCGCCGGGCACCGTTGCGGCGTTGACGCCGCTCGCCGGCACGCGATCGACGCCCAGCTTCGTGGTGAAGAAGTCGCGCGTCCAGCCGGCCGGCGCCCAGCCGGCCGAATTCAGCGCGTAGAGTTTCTTGTCCTTCGCGATGTACACGAGCGCGAACAGGTCGCCGCCGATGCCCGTGTCGTTCTGCGAGGTGACGTCGAGCACGGCGCCGGTCGCCACCGCCGCGTCGATCGCGTTGCCGCCTTGGCGGAGCACTTCGAGGCCCGCTTCGGCCGCGAGCGGATCGCTCGTCGCGACGATGCCGTGGCGCGCGAGCACCTCGGATCGTCCCTGCGCGAGCCACCCCTGCGCGCGCGATCCGGGCGCTGCGGTGATGGCCGTGCCCGGCTGCGGTCGATCCGGCGTCGGGGCCCCGAACGCGTTCGGCGACTGTGCGGTCGGCGTCGCGAGCATCGCGAGCGAGGCGACGAAGGCGATGATGGCTGCGCGTTTCATGAAGGCCTCCGGGGCGGGCGGCCCTGACCGGGCCGCACGGCGCCGTGATGTCCGCGGCGCAGGCCGTCAGGCCTGCAGGAACGTGCGAGTCAACCGTTCGAGCAGCGCTGCCAGCGGTTCGCCGTCGAGGGCGAACGCGTTCAGCTCCGGCGACCACGAGAGTTTATAGCTTCTGGCCATCGCCGACACCCAAATCTGCCGCACCGGCGCGTTGGGCGAGACGACGAACCTGGCCTCGCCCGGCTCCTCGAAGACGAGGTTGAGGACGCCGTTCTGCAGCTCCACCTCGAACGCCTCGGCGTCCGCCAGCGGGAGGAGCGCACGCCGTGCGTCTTCGAGCGCCTGATCGCTTTTCACACGGAAATCCTGTTCGGTGAGTGCCGTCATCGCCGTACTAAACCTTTCCCCGGCAGGCCGCGTCTAACCTTTGGTGAGGGAGGTGCACACATATGTTGCGTGAATGGAGTTTTTCGGCGACCGCCGAATGGGTCGTCGGCCTGCTGCTGGTGATCGTGATCGTCGTCGCGATGTTCGTCTGAGCAGCCCCGTCAGTGCGACACTGACCTGTCCGGCGCCGCGAGATAACTGCGGCGCGCCCGCGCCGCCATCGCCGGGTTCTTCATCTTCACCGTCAGCCTGTGCACCTTGTTGTCCAGCTGCGTCGGCGTGAAGCCGATGACGTACTGGCTGTGCAGCTCGCTGGCGACGCGCGTGAACGTCGGCGCGAGATCCGACGTCCGTTCGAGCTCGAAATAGCCGCCGCCGGTCTCGTCGGCGATCTTCCGCAGTCCGCGATCGGGCTTGCTGCGCACCATGCGCTGCCCGTCGAAGTAATGGCTCTCGAGCCCGATCGCGTAGATCATCACGTCTTCCGCGCGCGCCCGATCGATCACCGTGCCGAGCGACAGCCGGCTCTCCGTGTCGTCGCCGTCGGTGAAGGCGAGGACGACGCGCCGTCCGTCGATGCCTTTCAACTGATCGAGGCTGGCGCCGACCGCATCCCACAGGCGCGTGCCGTTCCCGTAATCCAGGTCCTTGATGTCGCTGACGAGATCGTCGCGGTCGTTCGTGAACGACATGCCGGCGAATTGAATCTTGTCGTTGAACGCGCCGACGCGCGCCTTGTCGTCCGGCAGCAGCCGCAGCACGAACTGCTCGGCCGCCTGCTTCAGCAGATCGATCGTCAGCGTCATGCTGCCGCTCGTGTCGAGCATCGTCACGACGGTGATCGGCCGCACGCTGTTGTCGAAGTACGCGATCGGCTGCGGCTTGTCGTTGTCGAAGATCTGGAAATCGTCCTGCGTCAGGTCGGGCACCAGGCGCTTCTGCGCGTCCTGCACGGTGACGAAGAGCGACACGAGCTGCGTGCCGGACCGGAACGTCGGCGCCTGCGGCGTGGGCGGCTGGGCCGCCGCGAGGGTGGCGAGGCCGAGGGCGATAATGGCGGCCCGGAACATGGGAACAGCTTATCGCATGGGGTCGCCCAAAGGCGACTTGACCGGTCGGATATGCGGAAGTACACTGGCCGCAGCTGGTTGAGATTCAGTCTCATTATTGCGGAAGCGATCTCATGCTGCAGGCGTTCGTCATCACTCTGCGGGAAGGCTTCGAAGCGTTTCTGATCGTCGCGATCAGCCTCTCGTACCTGCGCAAATCCGGACGCGGCGCGCTCGCGTCCGCCGTCCACTGGGGCACCGCGGCTGCGGCGGCGGTGAGCATCGGTGGCGGCTACGTGCTGTTTCACGCGGCGAACCAGGAGTGGCTCGACGGCCCGCTGGCGGTCGTCGCCGCGGTGTCGGTCACGTGGATGGTCGTCCACATGTGGCGCTACGGCCGGCGGATGAAAGGCGACATCGAGGGACGCCTGCGATCGACCGGCACCGGCGCGGCGGCGTTCACCGGCGTGTTCCTGTTCACGGGACTGATGATCAGCCGCGAGGGGATGGAGACCGCCCTCCTGCTGTTCCAGCTGAAGGAAACGATCTGGCTGGCCGTCGGCGCGCTCGCCGGGATCGCCGGCGCCGCCACCGTGGCATGGCTCTGGTCACGGTACGCGCGACGGATTAATCTGGCGCTGTTCTTCCAATGCACCGCCCTCTTCCTGTTCGTGTTCGTCGTCCAGCTCGTGATCAAGGGATTCCACGAGATGGCGGAGCAGAACTTCCTGCCGTGGAGCGACATCATCCACGCCCGGACGGAAGCGTGGGGCCCCGACAGCGCGTTCGGACACCTCCTGTCGTATCTGCTCGTCATTCTGCCGGTCGCGTGGCTGCTGCTGAAGGCGGCGTTCTCGCGCCGGCCGGTGTTTCAGCGTGAGCAAACCCCCGACGATCGCGGACCTGACGTGGCTGGGCGGGCTCAAGTTCTCGGCGACAATCAACGCGGCGTCCTTCACGCTGGATAGCGCCGGCGTCGAGGGTCCGTCGCCGGTCGGCGCGCTCGCGGCGGCGCTGGCCGGCTGCATGACGACCGACGTCGCCTACATCCTGACGCGCGGGCGCCACGCGTTTCGTGCCCTGTCGTCGCATCTGGTCGGCGAGCGCGCGCCCGACGATCCTCACCGCTTCACCCGCATCACGCTGACCCTCGTCGTGGACGGCGACGTGCCGCGCGAGGCGGTCGATCGCGCGATTGCGCTGTCGCGCGAGAAGTACTGCTCGGTGTGGCACTCGATGCGTCAGGACATCGACTTCGTCACCGCCTATGACGTCAGGCGCTAGCGCGGCGGCGCGGCGCGGCTACATCGACGCGGCGCGCGGGCTCGCGGTGCTGCTGATGATGGAGGCGCACACGACCGACGCGTGGACGCGCGCCGCGGCGAAGCACTCGGCGGCGTTTCGCGACGCGACCGTCCTCGGCGGCTTCGCGGCGCCGCTGTTCCTCTGGCTGGCCGGCGTCGCGGTGGTGCTGGCGGCGGGACGGGCCGAGGCGCGCAGCGGCAGCCGGGCCGCCGCGGTCGAGGGCATCTGCCGCCGCGGCCTCGAAATCTTCATCCTCGCGTTTCTCTTCCGGCTGCAGGCGTTCGTCGTCTCTCCCGGCAGCTATCTCGTGACGCTGTTTCGCGTCGACATCCTGAACGTCATGGGCCCGGCGATCGCGCTCGCCGGGTTGATGTGGGGCGCCGCTTCGTCCGACGCCGTGCGCGTGTGGCTGTTCGCGGCGGCCGCCGCGGCGATCGCCATGGTGACGCCGGTCGTGCGCGCCGCGTCGTGGATCGACGCGCTGCCGACCTGGGTGCAGTGGCACCTGCGGCCGTCGGGGGAGTACACGACCTTCACGTTCTTTCCGTGGATCGGCTTCGTGCTGGCAGGCAGCGCGGTCGGCGCGCTGGTGACGGCGGCACGCGACGAAGCGGCCGAATCGCGGCTGCACGTGTGGCTGGCGGGCGCGGGCGCGGCGCTGATCGGCGTCGGCCTGGTGACGGCGGCGCGGCCGTCGATCTACGCGTCCTCGTCGTTCTGGACCAGTTCGCCGACGTGGTTCGCGATCCGGGTGGGGGTGATGACGGTCGCGCTGGCGGGCCTGAAGGGCTGCGCGGCGGCGGTCGACCGCGTGCGCGCGGCGCGGGCGGTCAGGCCGGCGTGGCGGGCGATCGAGCGGCTGGGGCGCGGCTCGCTGTTCGTGTATTGGATCCACGTGGAGCTGGTGTACGGCTACGCCAGCTGGCTGTGGCGGGGGCGCCTGCCGCTGTGGGCGACGCTGGCGGCGTGGGCGGCATTTTCCGCGCTGATGTACGGCGCACTTGTGTTAAGAGATCGCGTCTGGAGGAGCCATGAATCGCCGCGAATTCGCCCGTCTGCTCGCGATCGGGGGCACGGTTCCGTTCGTCACGCCGGAGATCTCGTGGGCGCGTTCGACCCGCCTGCCGCCGACGCCGGCGTCGCCCGATGAGAAGTTCTGGACGTCGGTGCGGGAGCAGTTCGTGATGCCGAAGGATCTCACGATGCTCAACGCGGCGAATCTGTGCCCCTCGTCGGCGCCCGTCCTCGACACGCTCTACAAGACGACGCGCGACATGGATCAGGATCCGTCGCAGGAGAACCGCGCCAAGCTGGGCGACGGCCGCGAGAAGACGCGCACCCTGCTCGCGGAATTTCTGCGCGTGACGCCGGAAGAGATCGTGATCACGCGCAACACGAGCGAGTCGAACAACCTCGTGTCGACCGGCATCGACCTGAAGCCGGGCGACGAGGTGCTGCTGACGGCGGACAACCATCCGAGCAACCACACGGCGTGGCAGGAGAAGGCGAAGCGCTTCGGCTTCACCGTCCGCGACATCGCCGTGCCGAATCCGCATCCGGGGTTCGACTACTACGTCGACGCGTTCGCGAGGGCGATCACGCCGAAGACGAAGCTGATAGCGATCACGCACCTGACGAGCACGGTCGGCGATCTGTTTCCGGCGAAGGAGATCTGCGCGCTCGCGCGCGAGCGCGGGGTGCTGACGCTCGTGGATGGGGCGCAGTCGTTCGGGCTGTTCGACGTCGACCTGCGCGACATGCAGCCCGACTTCTACAGCGGCAGCGCGCACAAGTGGCCGTGCGGGCCGAAAGAGAACGGCGTGCTGTACATCAACAAGGCGGCGCAGTCGAAGATCTGGGCGAGCATCTTCAGCGCGTATCCCGGGCGCGTCGGCGTCTCGCGCACGTTCGAGGGGTTCGGGCAGCGCGACGAGCCGGCGATGATCGCGTTCGGCGAGGCGTTGAAGCTGCAGACCGAGATCGGCCGCGCGGCGATCGAGCGTCGATCGCGCGAGCTGACGACCGCGCTCGTCGAGGGGCTGCAGAAGGTCGACGGCGTGAAGATCTGGACGAGCCCCGAGGCGTCGCGTCGGGCGGCGGTGCTGTCGTTCCAGCCGGGCGGGCTGGATGTCCGCAAGCTGGCGGCGGCGCTGTACACGAAGGAGCGGATCGGCTGCGCGACGCGGGGCGGTCAGGATCGGCCGGGGATCCGGTTTTCGCCGCATTTTTACAATACGCATGCGGATGTGGAGCGTGCGGTGGCGGCGGTCAAGAAATACATGTCGACCGGTGTCTGACACCGGCGCGCGTGGGTGTCTGACACCAGCCGCCCTGGTGTCTGACACCGACCGGGCGCGTGTCTGACACCAATGTGGGCCGCCCGCGCTACGGCAGCTCGAATTCCTGCGGGACGCCGCAAGCGCACGCCAGGCGGTACTTCGCCTGACGCTCTTCCGGCGTCGATCCCAACGCGTCGTAGATGGGATGACTGGCGAGCCACGTTGACGCGCCCGCCGCATGCGCCAGAAAACTGGACCACCGGTACTCGGCGGCGCCGTCGACGATCCCGGCCGCGACGGGATTCAACTCGATGTAGCGGAGCGCCGTCAGCCAATACCGATCGTCCTCGATGATCTTCGCTTTGTACCGGCCGCCCCAGATCGTGCCGGAGCGCGCGTGCTTCTTGTTGAAGTACTTCGTGTACGCGCCGTCGATGCGCTGCATCGCGCGCGGGATGGCGTCCGCCGCATCCGGCGTCGCGAGCAGGTGATAGTGCGTGTTCATGACGCCGAAGCCATGGACGCGGACCGCGGTGTCGACGGTGTACTCGCGCACGAAGGCGAGAAACGTTCCAAAGTCGTCCGTGTCGGCGAACACGACGCCGCCGTTCAGCGCGCGCTGGTAGATATGGGCGCTGGTACCGGCGGGGAAGACGCGTCGGGGATGTGGCATGACGCGTGTCGATCAGCAAAATCGATACGCAACCTGCGACCGCGAAAACGCCAGCGATCTCAGCGATCGCCGCGGACGCCCGATCAGTAGCTGCCCGATCGTCCGGCGATCGCCGCGGCAGTAACTGCCCGTTTCCGGTCGCTGGTGTCTGACACCAGCGCGGCGCGTGTCAGACACCGACGGGTCCGGTGTCTGACACCACCCGTGGGCAGGGTGTCAGACACCCGGTCGCTCGGACATCAGCAGGTGTCAGACACCACCCGCGTGGGAGACAACCCACCCGCGTGGGAGACAACCCACCCGCGTGGGAGACAACCCACGCGCCTGAGACAACCCCTTGACCCCCATTAACACTGTTAACTAATATGACGATGTTAAGTATGGGAGCACGGGAGCGCCGGGCGCGACACAAACAGCTCCTGCGGCAGGACATCCTCGACGCCGCCCGCGCCCTCCTCGTCCGCGACGGCTACGACGCGCTCTCCATGCGCAAAGTCGCCGAACGCATCGACTACTCGCCAACCGCCATCTACCTCCACTTCAAAGACAAACAGGATCTCGTCTTCAGCCTCTGCGACGAGACGTTCGCGCGCCTCGTCCGCGAGCTCGACACGCTCAAGCGCGACTACCCCGACCCGCTCGCCCGCCTCCGCAAAGGACTCGAGCGCTACGTCGCCTTCGGCCTGAACAACCCGAACCACTACGTCCCGACATTCCTGCTGCCGCCGCCGGCCGACATGACGGGCAAGCACGTCGAGGCGGCGGACAACCCCCAATCGAACGGCATGCGCGCCCTCGCCACGCTGCGCGACACCATCGCCGACGGCGTCCGCGCCCGGAAGCTCCGCAAGGTCGACCCCGACGCCGCCGCCCGCTCCGCCTGGGCGGCCGTGCACGGCATCACCTCGCTGCTCATCGCCTTCCCGACGTTTCCCTGGGGCGATCGCGACCGCGCGATCAAGAACGTCATCGACATGGTCGTCGACGGGCTCAGGCGCGATTGAGATGCGAGCCCGCATCTCCGAGCTCGCGTGGCGCAACCTGGTGCACGACAAGGTCCGCCTCTTCGTCACCGTCACCGGCGTCGTCTTCGCCGTGGTGCTGATCGTCGTCGAACTGGGGCTGTTCCTCGGCTTCACCACGACCACCTCGAGCCTGATCGACCGCTCGGAGGCCGACATCTGGATGACCGCCGCGCGCGTGCCTTACATCGAAGCGGGCGTCGGCTTCTCCGAGCGCAAGCTTTCGACCGTTCTCGCCACGCCCGGCGTCGCGCGCGCGGCGAAATACATCGCGCGCTTCTCCCAGTGGCAGCGCCACGACGGCCGCCAGGAGAGCGTCCAGGTCGTCGGGTTCGAGCCGGGCCGCGGCCTCGGCGGTCCCTGGAACGTCGTCGAGGGGAACGTCGACGACCTGCGGCAGCCGGACAACGTGTTCATCGACGAAGTCTACAAAGACGCGCTCGGCGTGACGCGCGTCGGCGAGATCTTCGAGATGCACGGCCATCGCGCGCGCATTGCCGGCTTCACGCGCGGCATCCGCGCGTTCACGACGTCGCCGTACGTCTTCACCTCGTTCAAGAGCGCGCAGGACTTCGCGTCGGTTCCGGAGGATCAGACCGTCTACATCCTCGTGAAGGTGGCGGCGGGCGAACGCGTCGACGCGGTGCGGCAGCGGCTCGCCGCACGGGTGAAGGACGTCGACGTGCTGACGAGGGCGGCGTTCAGCTCGAAGACGAGGTTCTACTGGATGTTCACCACCGGCGCGGGCGTCGCCGTCCTGCTCGCCGCCCTCCTCGGTCTCGTGGTCGGGTTCGTCGTCGTGGCGCAGACGATCTACGCGACGACGATGGACCACCTGCGCGAGTACGGAACGCTGAAAGCGATGGGGGCGACCAACGGGTATCTGTACCGCGTGATCATCGAGCAGGCCGTGATCAGCGCGATCGTCGGCTACACGCTCGCGATGTTCGTCAGTGCCTTCATCGTGAACAGCAGCGCGAAAGGCGGCGCGGCCATCCTGCTGCCGTGGCAGATGGCGGCGGGCGTGCTGGGCCTGACGATCCTGATGTGCGCCGGCGCGGCCATCGTCTCGATCAACAAGGTGATGCGCCTGGATCCGGCGACGGTGTTCAAAGGGTGACGCGATGGCATTGATCGAAGCGCGAGACCTCGTGAAGACCTACGCGCAGGGCGAAGCGGCCATCCGCGCCCTCGACGCGGCCTCGCTCGACGTGCGCGCCGGCGAGCTGATGCTGCTCGTCGGGCCGTCGGGCAGCGGCAAGACGACGCTGCTGTCGATCGCGGGCTGCATCCTGCGGCCGACGTCCGGGTCGCTTCGCGTGCTCGGGGACGAGGTGACCGGCCGGCGCGAGCGCGATCTGCCGGCCATCCGGCGCGAGCGCATCGGGTTCGTGTTCCAGGCCTTCAACCTGTTTCCGACGCTGACGACGCTGCAGAACGTCGCGCTCGCGCTCGATCTGAAAGGGATCGCCGGGCGCGCGGCGCGCGATCGCGCGGCGGCGCTGCTGGAACGGGTGGGCCTCGGCGCGAAGCTGTCGGCGTTTCCGGCCGACCTGAGCGGCGGCCAGAAGCAGCGCGTCGCCATCGCGCGCGCGCTCGCCGGCGACCCGCCGATCATCCTCGCCGACGAACCGACGGCGGCGCTCGATTCGCAGAGCGGGCGCGCCGTGATGACGCTGCTGCAGCAGCTTGCCCACGAGCGCGACCGCGGGGTGGTCATCGTGACCCACGACAACCGCATGCTGGGCTACGCGGATCGCATCGTGCGCATGGAAGACGGCCGGATCGTCGGCGACGAGCCGCGCCCGCGCGGCGGCTGGGAGGAGGCGGTGGCATGACGCGGACGGCAGTGTTCACCGGGGCGGCGCTGGTCGCCGTCGGTGCGCTCAACTACGCGATCGGCGGCGGCGCGTCCGGCCGCATGCCACCCGAGCCGCCCGTCGCGCAGGCGCCGGACATCGTCGCGGCGGCGCCCGGACGGGTCGAGGCCGTGTCGGAGGAGATCCGCGTCGGCGCGGACATCGGCGGCCGCCTGCGGCGCGTGCTCGTCGAAGAGGGCGACGCCGTCACGCGCGGTCAGGTGATCGCGATGGTCGACAACGACGATTTCCGTGCGCGGCTCGCGTCCGCCGAGGCGACGCTGCGCCTTCGAGAGGCCGACGCCCGACGGGTCCGCAACGGCGCGCGCGAGCAGGAGCGCCGCGACGCGGCGGCCGCGGTGCGCGAGGCCGCGGCGGTGCTCGACCACGCCGACGCCGACACGGCGCGGAAGCGCGAGCTGTTCCGCGAGGCGGTGATTTCGCGCGCCGAGCTCGATGCCGCCGAGCAGCAGCTGGGGGTCGCGCGCGCGAAAGCCGATTCGGCGCGCGAGCGGCTGTCGCTGGTCGAAGCCGGCGCCCGCGAAGAAGAGCGCGACCATGCGGACGCGGAAGTGGCGCTCGCGCGCGCGGCCGTGGAGGAGGCGCGCGCGCTGCTCGAGAAGACGTACGTGCGTTCGCCGATCGACGGCCTCGTCTTTCGCAAGTTCCGCCGCGAAGGCGAGAGCGTGTCGACGCAGTTCGACGCGCCGATCGTCACGCTCGCCGATCGGTCCCGCATCCGCGTGCGCGTCGACGTCGACGAAGCCGACGTCGCGCGGCTGCGCCCCGGCCAGCCGGCCTACGTCACCGCCGATGCCTTCGGCAGCCGCCGCTTCTCCGGACGCGTCGTCCGCGTCGGTCAGATGCTGGGGAAGAAAAACGTGCGGACCGACGAGCCGACCGAGCGGGTCGACACGAAGGTGCTCGAAACGCTCGTCGAACTCGACGAAGGGAAGGAACTGCCGCTGGGACTGCGCGTGCAGGCGTTCATTCTGGCCAGGTAGGCCCGGCAGCAGGTCGGGCGGGCCGGCAGGACGTGCCTGCCAGCCCACCGACCCTGCCGACCCGACCCTATCCGATCGTCAGAACCTCACACCGACCGACACGAGGATCGTCCTCAAACCGGTCCCGCCTGCCGGAATCGGAATGAACTGCGTGTTGGACGTCGCCTGACCGAACTGCGGGCCCGGCCGATAGCCGGTGCGATAGCCGAGCGCATCGAGCGGGCTGTTCGGATCCTGCGTCACCGTGGTGTTCCACTGAATCAGCTTGTCGTTGTTGAACAGGTTGTACACGTCGAACTTCACCCACGGCTTCACGCTGCCGACGATCGGGATGTCGTAGCTGATGTCCAGATCGACGGCGCCGTATCCGGCGAAGAACTGCGACCCGCGGTTGTCGAAGTACAGCGTCGAGCGGCCCGGCGCATCCGGATAGCCGGCCGCCGCCAGGATGTTCCGCTGGATGGTCGTCAGCGGCACGTTCGTCTGGGCGAGGCTGTAGGTTTGCGCCGACTCGACGCGGAGCAGGCCGGAGAACGACAGGGTGCCGAACCGCTCCATCGGCTGCGTGTAGATGGCCCAGGCCCGAACGCGGTTGCGCTCGAAGCTCGGAAGGTTCCCCGTCGGATAGAAGCGATTCGCCTCGGGCGCGTACGCCTCCGGATAGTCGCCGATGCGTGACGTGGACCCCGGCGTGTTCGTTCCCTCGCCGGTGTAGTTGCCCTCGTTCTTCAACTCCACCGTCCACTCGCCGTTCATCACCAGCCGGCGCGTCGCGTTGTAACGTCCGGTGAACGCCAGCGCCGAGTACATGCGCTCGGGGATGTCCGAGTTCTCGTACAGCTGGTTGGTGACGATGCCGGCATCGATCCCGTTCAGGACGACGTGTGTCGTGCCGGTCGTCCGGTCGATGATGTCCTCGATCATGCTGGTCGTCTTGCGCCAGACGAACGCCGCTTCGCCGTACGCCTTCCCGTTGTTGATCGTGGCGCCGTAGGACGTCTGGATTTCGTGGACGAGCGGCGACTTCGTGTTCGGGTCCATGAAGATGTTCGCGGTCGGCACGGTGACGGACGAGTTGTCCGATCGCACCGGGTAGTTCGCGACGTTGAACCCCGGCGCGAAGCCGACGCCCTGGCCCGCGGGTCCCTGATACAGGCTGAAGATGTCCGACGGGTTGCCGACCGGGCTGTTGGCGCCAATCAACGCTTCGTTGTACCGACCGGAGTACTGCCCGTAGCTCAGGTGCACGACGTGCTCGCCGTTGCCGGCGACGTCCCACGATGCCGCGAGGCGAGGCACGATGCGGTTGTTGTCGACGCCGATGATGCTGCCGGGATTCGACAGCGCCTTCACATGCTCGTACCGCGCGCCGATGTCCGCCGACCACCGATCGCTGATCGCCCAGTGATCCTGGATGAACAGCGAGTGGTTGTCGATGTTCAGCACCGCGCCGATCGTCGCCGGATAGAAGTCGACCGACGATTCGCCCGGCGTGAACACCGGGATGAAGCGGCCGTTCGCGTCGAGCGCCGGCGTGCCGTTCGGATTCTGCAGCCAGTCGGAGTTGAACACGTACTGCGTGGACGACTGCGAGTTGCCGCCCGTCCGCTGGCTGCGGAACCACTCGTAGCCGCCCTTGGTCGTGTGGCGACCGCCGGCGGTCCAGAACTTCGTCACGTTCGCCGTGATCTGGCGGTTGTTGCGCTGCTCGGGGTCGCAGGCGCAGAAGTACGGCGCGTTGTAGATGAGGCCGAGCGAGTTCGAGAACATCGGCGAATCGGTGATGTTCGTGCTCGTGCCGCCGTCGCCGGTGAACTGGAAGTGCCGCTGCGAATACTGGCCTTCGATCAGCAGGCCGCTGCCGACGACGCCCTTGTAGTTCGTGTAGTAGTACCAGTTCGGCAGGCTGCGGGTGATCAGGCTGTGCGGATCGGCGATGAGCGACTGGATGCCCGACGTGTTGCTGACGGTGCGCGCGTTGTTCAGATACCCGCCCTGGATCGTGTGGTTCTGCGCCACCGTGCCCGTGAGCTTGATCTCGCCGCGCTTGTTCGTGTCGTCCTGGATCACCTGCACGCCGCTCTGCTGCACCGTGAGGTTCGGCTGCAGCCCGGCGTAGCGTCCGGCGCCGAAGAACCACAGCTTGTCCTTGACGATCGGCCCGCCGAGCGTCCCCTCGTAGCTCTCCTGCAGGTTGCTCGGGTAGGTGTTCCCCTTGCTGACGTCGAACGGCGTCTCGCTCGACCACGACGGGTTGGTGAAGTTCGTGCGGAAGCTGCCGCTGAACGTGTTGCCGCCGCTCTTGGTGATCGCGTTGACCACGCCGCCGCTGAACCGGCCGTACTCGGCCGAGATGCCCGAGGTGAGCACCTGCGTCTCTTCGATCGCGTCCTCGATGAAGAGATTCTGCGGGTTCGCGAAGAGGTTGTCGTTGATGTCGACGCCGTTGACCATGAACACGTTGTCGAACGCGAACGACCCGTTGATCACGAGCTGCCCCGCGTTGGGCGTGTAGGTGGAGACGGCCGGCGCGAGCTGGGCGATGCCCTGGATGGTGCGCGGCGTCGCCAGCGCTTCGACCTCCTCGTGCTTGATGTTCGCGCCGAGCACCGGCGTCGCGATCGGCGCGGGCGTCTCGGCGACGACGTTGATCTGCTCGCTGACGCCGGCGGGTTTCATCGTGACGTTCAGATCGACGGTCAACCCGAGCGCGACGTTGCTCTGCCGCTCGACGGTCCCGAAGTTACTCAGCTCGAACTTGGCGGTGTACACGCCCGGCGGGAGGTTCAGAAACGTGTAGCCGCCGGTGGAATCGGTGACGGCCGTGCGCGGACCCTGCAGCGCGGGCGAGGTGACGGTGACGGTGACGCCCGGTATCGCCAGGCCCTGGTCGTCGTGGACGACACCGCGCATGGTGCCGGTCTGCACGCCCTGCGCGAACGCGGCCGTCGCGAAGAGCGCTGCCAACACGGCGAAGTAGAACGGTCGTAGTCGTTGCATCTAAGCGATCTCCTTTTCGTTCCCAGCTTTCGAGTGTATCGACCGAGAACGAAGGGCAATCGCCCAGTTGCGCGATTTCGCGGGCTGAGCTCGCCGCGCGAAATGATTTCTTGGATCAGCGATCCGCGGATTGTCCCGGAAGCGGGACGGTAGCCGTTCCGAAATCGTTAAAGTTGAGAAGGCTATTGAAGAGCATGTTGAACTCGCCGAAGTTCTGCCAGCGGTAGCAGGGATTGCCGGCGAACAGCAGGACACGACCCTTGCCGGAGGGGACGTCGACGATCGCCGCGCGATTGCGGATCTCGTTCGCGCCGCGCATCAGGCCGCTCAGCACGTGGTCGTCGCCGCCGGGATAGCGCATCAGCACGTTCTTCGGCGTGACCGGCGGACCGGCAGGCGCGTCGAACGGATTCGCGTTGGTCAGCACCGACAGCAGCGGACCGCTGCCGTAACGGACCGGAATCATCTTCGCATCGTAGCCGTAGAAAATCGGATGCTGCGGCTGCAGGATCTCGGCGTCGATGATTGCGCCGGGCGAGTAGAACTGCGCCGAGGTCCGCGCCGCGTCGACGTTCGGCGCGAGACCGAATTCGGCCGGGAAGTAACTCGATACGCCGAGCGTTACGAGCATCCCGCCGGCTTTCACGAAGCGGTCGAGCTCGGCGACGCCCTCCAGGCCCATCCCGCCCGTGATGTCGTCCGACTCGCCGTACATGCCGAGGTTCCTGAACGCGTCGCTGCGGCGGTACGCGATCGGCTGGCCGCGGTTCTCGATGTCGAACACGAGCCGCTTCGCCGTGCCGGACTGGTTGGGAATCACGATGACGTCGTAGGCGCCCTTCAGATTGCCCTGGCGCACGCGCTCCTTGTAGATCAGGTCGAACGGCACCTCGAACTGGTCGAACGCGTAGCGCACCCAGCCGACGTCCTGCGTGCTGCCCCACGTCGAGTACACGGCGAGCCGCGGCAGGTCGAGGTCGTGCATCGGAACGGCAGGCGCGGCCGCGAGCGCCACGGCGGTGAGGCCGAGCGATTCGACGGCGGACCGGATCCGCGCGGCGTCGCCCGAGACGACGAACGACCCCGCCGGGAACGTCACGCCGCTCTCGGCGAATTCCTTTTCCGCCGCCTGCACCTTGAGATCTTTCAGCCGGTACCGCAGCGTGATCATGTTGTTCGAGCCGTAGTGCGCCACGGCGAAGGTCGATCCGGCGCCGGATACCCTGCCGGCGACCGTCATCACCGCGACGGGCGTCACCGGCGCGTCGAGCACCGCCTTGTCGTCAATCTCCTTCACCTCGACGTGGCTCATCAGCCCCATCGTCCACGACGCGTCGTCGTAGGTGCGCGTCACCGGGTCGGGGTAGACCTGCTTCTCGAGCAGGATCTTGGCGAGGCGCGCGTACGGCTGATCGCGCTTCACCACATACGATCCGGCGGGAAACGTGCCGTCCTTCAGCGTCGCCTCGGCGTTCAGGCGCCCCACTTCGATGCCCTGCATCCGCAGCAGGTTGACGACGGTGGCGACGCGGGTCATGTCGCGCTGATTCGCCGGGATGATGTACCCGGCGACGGTTTCCCTGCGGCCGGTCTCCACCGAGTTGCGCGACTTGACGTAAAAGTTCTCGAGGATCACTTTCGGAAACTGCGACGTGTACTGGAGCGCCGTCAGCACGCCGGTCTCGCCGTAGTTGGTGTTGTTGCGGAGCGACCAGTCGAATTCGCCGGTCGCCGGCCACGGCCGGTACCACTCGCGCATCGCCTGATTGCTGCGGCCCGCGGTCACCGCCGCCGCGTCGGGCTGCGCGCCGCGCTGGCCCGGCGCGTTCGGGTTGCCGAGGCGCAGCTTCTGCGTGTTCGCGCCGCTGAAGCCCTGGATCTCGTACATGCGGATCATGCCGTTGTGGTTCGACGACATGAAGGCGAGATAGCCGGGCGACCACATGTCGACGTACCCGTGCGTCCAGACGCCGGGCATGCCGTACTTCGCCATCTGCGCCATCTCGAAGTTCGCCATCATCGGCAGCTCGCCGTAGAGGATCGGATCGAGATTGGGGTTCTGCGGCGCCTGGCCGCTGAAGGTGTACAGCAGCGTCTGCGACTGATGCAGGTCGTGCATGATCGGCGGGTGCCACTGCAGGTACCAGTCGAGCAGCGCGCGCATCTCGACCTGTGAGTAGTTGATGTCGCGGTTGTCGTCGTGGAAGACGTACTTGCCCCAGTAGGGAACCCCGGCGCCGGTCGGGTGCCCGTCGGTCTCGTGGATGCCGTAGTCGTAGTACCAGTCGACGTTGCGGTCGCGGCCGTCGGGATCGGCGACCGGCGTGATCGATACGATGACGTTGTCGCGAATCTGCCTGACGAGCGGCGAGTCCTCGGTTGCCAGCCGGTACGCCAGCTCCATCAGCATCTCGGACGGACCCACTTCGCCGCTGTGCAGGCCGCCCGACAGGTGGTAGATCGGCTTCGCCTTGGCGATCACATCCTTCGCCTGCGCGTCGGTGACCGTCCGCGGATCGGCGAGCTGCCCGAGGTACTGTCGATACGTGTCCAGGTTCCCGATCGAGTCGTCGGAGCCCACGAACACGACGACGAGCTCACGGCCTTCGTTGCTCTTGCCGATCGACAGGACCTTGACGCGGGGCGTGGCGGCGGCGAGCGCCCGGTAGTACTTGAGGATATCGGCGTAATATGTGAGCTTCTTCGGCTCACCGATGTAATGTCCGAGCGTATCTTTCGGCGACGGAATCCCCGCCACTTTGGGCAGGTGATCCACCAGCGGGCTGATAAACTCCGGCCGCGTCGTCCACTCCTTGACGAGCCGGGCGAACTCCGGATCGTCGTTCTGCGCCGCGAGCCGCGGCGCGGTCCAGACGAGGAGCAGAACGAAAAGGGAGGCGAAAATGTGTGCAGCGCGGCGGCGCCGGGACATGACAGAACTCCTTGCTTATTAGATACTTAAGCGGGTTGTGAAATAGCCGTTGAGATGGGCGCGGCGCGATCGGTACAATTCGCCTCTTTGTAGGGCCGAAACTGCTGGAAACCTATGATTAACGTTGCCGCAATCCGGATGCAGCAATTTGGGGTGCAATTCTACCAAGCTTCCCTCACGGCCAGTGACATCGATAAGCTCGTCCGGTTCGAGGTCCTGAGTTACGGCGACAGCGCGCAGGCCCCCGTTCGCGGCGGCAAGGCGAAGCCCGATGCCGCCGGACCTTCGAAGGTGAACTGGGACTTTCTCGAACGGCGGATCGCGTCGAGCGAGAAGGCCTACCAGCGGCAGATCATCCGCAAGAAGATCGACGAGCTCGTGCAGTACTACGAGCAGTGCCGCCAGGCGCGCGATCTGCCCTCGATTCCCGGCGCGGTGATCATTTCCTGCGACGAGAAGCTGGCGTTCCAGCCGGCCGACGGCGATTCGCGCGTCGGCATCCTGAAGGTGCCCGAACGCGAAGGGATCCTGCGCGCGATCGACGGCCAGCACCGTCTCCTCGCGCTGCACGCAGACATCGATCGCTTCCAGGGCGAGGAGTTCGCCGTCCCGGCGATCATCTTCGACCGCCTGCCCGAAGATCACGTCGTGCAGATGTTCGTCACGATCAACGCGAAGCACACGCGGCTGAACGCGTCGCATCTCGTCAGCCTGTCGGGCCGGCAGCTCTACCGCGACGAAGCGCTCGCCACGGGGCACGACGTCGTCCGCGCGTTGAACGACCGCGAGGATTCGCCGCTCTACGACGAGATCAAGATGCTCGGCGTCGGCCGCGGGCGCGTTGCGCAGGCGCCGCTCGCCCAGGAGCTGAAGAAGCTGTTCGCCGAAGGCGGCGTCTTCCACGGACGCCGCGGCGACGTGCACGAAGAGGCGAAGAAGTTCTTCGTCAACTACTTCAAGCAGATCGCGCAGGTCTTCGGCGGCGCGTGGAACGGGCGGAAGTACAGCATCCGCAGCGCCTCGGCGCTGCGCGCGTTCGTCCGCGTCGCGCCGGACGTCATCCGCCGCCTCGACCAGGAGCACGCCGACCGCACCGACTTCCGCGCCATCGGCCGCGTCATCGCGCCGTGGGGGCGCCGCATCGGCGACCTGCGGTTCGAAACCGAAGGCGCGTGGAAGCGGAGCGGGACGACGGTGGATTCGCTGGCGAAGGAGCTGCGGCTGGCGCTGCAGTACCCGGAGGGAGCCGCGGTGTAAGCGAACTGCAGAATGCCAAATGTAGAATGAGCGTTCATTTTGCATTTTCCATTTTTCATTTCGCCCTGACATGGCCACGCTCCTGATCACCGGCGGAGCCGGTTTCATCGGCTCCAATCTGGTCCGCCACGCGCTCGATCACACACCCGACCGGATCGTCGTCGTCGACAAGCTGACGTACGCGGGCAGCCTGCTGAACATCGAAGGGCCGCTCACCGATCCGCGCGTCACCTTCGTCGAGGCCGACATCGCCGACGCCGCCGCGATCGCGCGCGTGTTCGCGGCGCATCGGCCCGATGCGGTGCTGAACCTGGCGGCGGAAACACACGTCGACCGTTCGATCGACGGTCCGCGCGCGTTCGTGGACACGAACATCGTCGGCACCTTCGTGCTGCTCGAGGCGGCGCGGGCGCACCTGGCGGCGCTCGACTCGGCATCGGCCGCGGCGTTCCGCTTCGTGCACGTGTCGACCGACGAGGTGTACGGCACGCTCGGCGCCGACGGCACGTTCACCGAGGAGACGCCGTACGCGCCGAATTCGCCGTACGCGGCGAGCAAGGCGTCGGCCGATCATCTGGTGCGCGCCTACTTCCACACGTACGCGCTGCCGGCGCTGGTCACGAACTGCTCGAACAACTACGGGCCGTATCAGTTTCCCGAGAAGCTGATGCCGCTGATGATCCTCAACGCGATCGACGGGCGGCCGCTGCCGATTTACGGCGACGGCGGGAACGTGCGCGACTGGCTGCACGTCGACGACCACTGCGAGGGCCTGCTGCTGGTGCTGGCACGCGGCCGCGCCGGCGAGAAGTACAACATCGGCGGCGGCCACGAGCGGACGAACCTGGAGATCGTCGATCGGATCTGCGATCTGGTCGACGAACTGGCGCCCGCGTCGGAGAGCCGGCGGCGCCTGAAGACGTTCGTGCAGGATCGTCCGGGGCACGACCGCCGCTACGCGATCGACGCGTCGAAGGTCCGCCGCGAGCTCGGATGGGCGCCGCGCCGCACGTTCGACGCAGGGCTGCGCGAGACGGTGCGGTGGTACCTCGATCACCGCGACTGGTGCGCGCGGGTGCAGGCGGGCACGTACAATCGGGAGCGTCTGGGAGTGCATCCGCACGCCGCGCTCCGCACGCCGCCATGCTGAAGGGGATCATCCTCGCGGGCGGCAGCGGCTCGCGCCTCCACCCGCTGACGCGCGCCGTCAGCAAGCAGCTCATCCCGGTCTACAACAAGCCGATGGTGTATTACCCGCTGTCGACGCTGATGCTGTCGGGCATCCGCGACGTGCTGGTCATCACCACGCCGCACGAGCAGGAGAGCTTCCGGCGCCTGCTCGCCGACGGCGACGAGATCGGGATGCGGATCTCGTACGCGTCGCAGCCGCGTCCGGAGGGGCTCGCGCAGGCGTTTCTCATCGGCCGCGAGTTCGTCGGCGACGACCGCGTCGCGCTGGCGCTCGGCGACAACGTCTTCTACGGCGCATTTCTCTCCGATTACCTTCGGAGCGCGGCGGCGCGCGAGACCGGCGCGACCGTGTTCGGCTATCAGGTCCGCGACCCCGAACGCTACGGCGTCGTCGAGTTCGATCGCGCGGGCCGGGCGATCAGCATCGAGGAGAAGCCGGCGAACCCGAAGTCGACGTTCGCCGTCACCGGCCTCTACTTCTACGACAATCAGGTCGTGGACATCGCCGCGTCGCTGAAGCCGTCGCCGCGCGGCGAGCTCGAGATCACCGACGTCAACCGCACCTACCTGGATCGGGGGCAGCTGCACGTCGAAAAGCTGCCGCGGGGCGTCGCGTGGCTCGATACCGGCACCCACGAGTCGCTGATCCAGGCGTCGAACTACATCCACGCGATCGAAGAGCGCCAGGGGCTGATGGTGGCGTGCCTCGAGGAGATCGCCTACCGGATGCAGTACATCACGCGCGGCGACCTCGAGCGGCTCGCGCGCAGCATGGCCTCGAACGCGTACGGCGACTACCTGTTCCGCGTGCTCGAGCACGAGAGCTGACCGTGCGCATCACGCCCACCGCGCTGCCAGACGTGCTCATCATCGAGCCGGACGTCCACCGCGACGGCCGCGGCTATTTCCTCGAGACCTATCACGTCGAACGCTACCGTCAGGCGGGGATCCACGGGCCGTTCGTCCAGGACAACCACTCGCGATCGATCGGCGGCACGCTGCGCGGCCTGCACCTGCAGACGACCCATCCCCAGGGCAAACTGATTCGCGTCGTCGAGGGCGAAGTGTTCGACGTGGCGGTCGACGTGCGGCGCGGGTCGCCGACGTTCGGCCGCTGGGTCGGGGTCACGCTGAGCGGCGACAACTTCCTGCAGTGCTACATCCCGATCGGCTTCGCGCACGGCTTCTACACGCTCAGTCCGGTCGCGCAGCTCGAATACAAGTGCACCGACATCTACGATCCGGCGGGCGAGGTCGGCATCGCGTGGAACGACCCGGACATCGCGATCGACTGGCCCGCCGGCGAACGAATCCTCTCGCCCAGGGATCGCGAGCGGCCGACGCTCGCCGCCGTCATGGAACGCCTGCCAAAACTGTAATTCGGCCGACAAAGTCGTGCGCGCCGCGCCTCGGCAGTAACAGAGATCCCGCGGGTATTCGAAGAAATCCGGCAGGTACGTCGCTTGCGATTCAACGCGGCCGAATCATCGATCTGATTACGGCAGGGCGCCGTGAATGCTGGGGGAGCCAGATCGATGGAGCAGGAGGGCATCGCAATTCCGCGATGCCCTTTTGTTTTGTACACTCGCGCCGTGCGGATCGACATCAACTCCGACATGGGCGAGTCGTTCGGCGCCTACACCATCGGCCACGATGCCGGGCTGATGCGGGCGATCACGTCGGCGAACGTCGCGGCAGGATTCCACGCCGGCGATCCTTCGGTGCTGCGGCAGACGATCCGTCTCGCGAAGCAGCACGGCGTCGCCGTCGGCGCCCACCCGGGATTTCCCGATCTCGTCGGCTTCGGACGCCGGGAGATGCACGTCACCGCGAAAGAAGCCGAAGACTTCGTGCTGTATCAGGTCGCGGCCGTGGCCGGCGTCGCCGCCGCCGAAGGGGTGCGCCTGCAGCACGTGAAAGCGCACGGCGCGCTGTTCAACATGGCGGTCCACGACGCGGAGCTCGCCTCGGCGATCGCGCGCGGCGTCGCCGCCTTCGACCCATCGCTGATCTTCTTCGGCCTGCCGGGATCGGCCCTGCTGACCGCCGGTCGCGCCGCGGGATTGCGGGTGGCGGCCGAAGTGTTCGCCGATCGCGCCTACGAGCCCGACGGCACGCTCGCGTCGCGCCGCAAGCCGGGCTCGGTCATCCACGACGCGGACGCCGTCGTGGCGCGCGCCGTCCGCATGGTCGTGGAGAAGCAGGTCATCGCCACCGACGGGTCGATCGTGCCGCTCGAGGCGGACACGATCTGCGTCCACGGCGACACGCCCGGATCCGACGCGCTCGCCGCGAAGATCCGCGACGGCTTCGCGCGCGCCGGGGTGACGGTCAAAGCGCTCGCCGCGGCCTAGCGAATACCCACCGATCGAGCGCGACGAAGTTCACGAGTCCGGTCAGCCCCACCGCCACGCAGTTTGCGAGCGCCGGAGGCCAGCCCAGCGCGCGCGTGAGCAGCGCGACGCATGCGACCGCGGCGCCGATCGACGTGACGCCGTTCGCCACGTGGAACCTGACCAGCCGCCGGACGACGCCCGCGGTTTGCGCTCCGCCGCGCCGGTCGCGCCACGTCCAGCGCTCATGCCAGACAAAGTTGTGCAGGACGGCGAGCTCCACCGCGGCGAAGGTCGCCGCCAGCGGACCGCTCGGCGTCGCGATCAGCAGCAGCTGCAGCGTCGCGATCTGCAGCACGAACCCGCAGGCGCCGACGGCCGCGAACGAGGCGAACCTCATGCCGCCCGCTGTCCGCCGCGCTCGAGCGGCTCGGCGCGCGACAGCGCGCGCGTGGTGCGAATCGTCGAGACGAGAAGCGCGCCGAGCAGCCCGATTGCGCCGATCGTTCCGCCCACGTTCAGCGCGGACGTGTCCGCGGCGGCGGCAACTCGGACCGCCGCGGCGATCAGCAGGATTCGCAACTCGGTCGGGCCGACGGGGCCGAACGACACTCGAAACACTCCGGTGGCGTGCGTCGCGAGAAACGATTCCGCCGCGACCAGGATGTAGCCGACGAGCAGCGCGCCGGCAACCAGCGGGTGCATTGCGCCGGAGCAGCCGATGCCGACGATCAGCGCGGCCGCCCCGGCCAGATCCACGACGTGGTCGACGTAGTACCCGTACCGCGGCCGCTCGCGGCGGCGCACGCGCGCGAGCGTTCCGTCGAGGCTGTCGCCGAACCAGTTCAGCGTCAGCGCACTGATGGCGGCCGCCGCGGCCCACGGACGCCCGGGCGACCACGCGAATGCCGTCCCCGCGGCGACCATCGACGTCAGCGCGAGCAGCGTCAAGCCGTCCGAGGTGACCCACGCGGGCAGGCGCGCGGCGATCGCGACGAGCAGCCGTCGCTCGGCCGCCGCCAGCAGGCTGTTGTGGTGTCGGCGATGGAGATCTCCCATGTCTCTGTCCTCACCGGCTGATGCGAAATCGGCCGGCGCGCCGGGTCAGGACCGATTACGATGATCGGCATCGTGCAGGCGACCAGCCCCCAGCCCCGAACTGCCGGCTCCCAGCCTCCGGCGCCCGGCCCGGTGTTCGCGTGGTGGGTCGAGGCCGACGCGCGCGCCCGCCGCGCGTTCGTGGCCGCATCCCTGGGATGGATGCTCGATTCGTTCGACGTGATGCTCTACTCGATCGTGCTCGCCGAGCTCGTGCGCGATCCGGCGCTCCATCTGTCGCTGCAGACCGCCGGCATCCTCAATTCGGTGACGCTCGTCGCCGCGGCGGTCGGCGGCATCGCCTTCGGCGTCATCGCCGATCGCATCGGCAGAAAGCGCGCGCTGATCGCGGCCGTGCTGATCTATTCGGTGTTCACCGCCGCCTGCGGCTTCGCGCAGTCGGCGCTCCAGCTTGCGGTGTTCCGAATCTGCCTCGGCCTGGGGATGGGCGGCGAGTGGGCCACCGGCGCGGCGCTCGTGTCCGAATCGTTTCCCGCGCGTCACCGGGGGAAGGCGCTGGCGTTCGTGCAGAGTTCGTGGGCCATCGGTTACGGCCTCGCGGCGCTCATCAACCTCGTCGTCATGCCCGTGTGGGGATGGCGCGGCGTGTTCTTCGTCGGCGTGCTTCCGGCCTTGTTCACGGTCTGGATTCAACAGCACGTCGACGAGCCGACGATCTGGCACACCGCCGCCGCGGCCGACCGCGGCCGCCTCGGCGCGATCTTCGAGCCGTCCGTGGCGCCCATCACGCTCGCGGTGACGTTCATGAACGCCTGCTGCCTGTTCGGCTGGTGGGGCCTGAATTCGTGGGTGCCGGCGTACCTGCGGCTTGCGCCCTCGCAGGGCGGCGTCGGCCTCTCGTCGCAGACGATGTCGCTGTTCGTGATCGCGATGCAGGTGGGGATGTGGTTCGGGTACGTCAGCTTCGGGTTCATCGCCGACGCGATCGGGCGCAAGCCCGCCTACGTGCTGTTCATCGTCGTCGCGGCGCTCCTGCTGCCGCTCTACGGCGTGGTGCGCGCGCCGGCGGCGCTGCTCGTGCTCGGGCCGTTCGTCGCGTTCTTCGGCACCGGCTACTACAGCGGCCTCGGCGCGATCGTCGCGGAGATCTATCCGACGGCGGTCCGCGCGACCGCCGCCGGATTCACCTACAACTTCGGCCGCCTGGCGAGCGCCGCGGCGCCGCTGACGATCGGCCGCGTCGCCGAGACGAACGGCTTCGGCGCGGCGTTCACCATCACCGGCGCGGCGTTTCTGCTCGCCGCGCTGTCGTGGATGTGGATCCCCAACACGCAGAATCGCGAGTTGACGTAGCGGGCCGGCGGCCGCGGCGCTACGACTTCGCGCCCTTCACGTACTTGTCGAACCAGCCGAGCGTCCGCTGCCACGCGAGCTTCGCCGCCGCCTCGTCGTATCGCGGCGTCGTGTCGTTGTGGAAGCCGTGCTGCGCGCCGTCGTAGACGTATTTCTCGTACACCTTGTTGTTGGCTTTCAGCGCCGCCTCGAACGCCGGAATGCCCTGATCCACGCCGGGATCGTTGCCGGCGTAGTGCAGCATCAGCGGCGCGGTGATCTTCGCCGTGTCCTCGGCGCTCGGCTGCCGGCCGTAGAACGGGGCGCCGGCCGCGAGATCGCCGCCGAGCCGCACCGCCAGTTGATTGACGATGCCGCCGCCGAAACAGAAGCCGACGGCGCCGATCCGGCCGGTGCACAGCGGATTGGCTTTGAGCCACCGCGCGGACGCGACGAAGTCCTCGAGCATCTTCGGTCCGTTCACCTCGCGGAACTTCGCCGCGCCCTTCTCGTCGTCGCCCGGGTAACCGCCGACCGACGTCAGCCCGTCGGGCGCGTAGGCGACGTAGCCGGCGACCGCGAAGCGGCGCGCCACGTCTTCGATGTACGGGTTCAGGCCGCGATTCTCGTGGATGACGATCACGCCCGGGAACTTCGATCCGCTCGCGGGGTGGACGAAGTAGCCGGTGATGTGACCGTTGCCCTCGGGCGACTGCACCGTCTCGCGGCTCGACTTGATGCGCGCGTCGTCGGTCTTCACCTGCTGCGCCCAGGCGTAGTTCGGTTTGAGGCTCTCGTAGATCGCCATCGCGGTGACGCCGCCCACCGCGAACTTCTGCAGCCGGTCGATGAAGTCGCGGCGGCTCATGTCGCCGTGCTGGTACTCGTGGAAGAGATCGAGGACTTCCTGCGGGTAGTCGGACGCCTTCTTTCGTTCCATAACGCTCCTCACAGGCAGCCCTGCAGGGCTGCGCTCGATACGCCGCACGCGCCGCGGAGGCCGTCCGGCCCGCTCTCGGCGCGAGAGTATACTGCGGCCGTGCGCCTGCTGGCCGCGATCCTGTGCGCGATCGCCGCGGTCGCGTCGAGCGGCTGCCTCGTCCTGTCGCTGCAGCCCGCGTACGACGCCGACTCCGTCGCCTTCGACGAAGCGCTGCTCGGCGTCTGGACGAACACCGACGACCAGACGCAGGCGACCGTCGAGCGCGGCGAATGGCGCTCCTACCGGATCACCTACAAGGACCGTTTCGCATCGCGTCCGCTGCAGGGGAATATCACGCGCATCGGCGACGCGACGTACCTCGACCTCACCGAGCAGCGCGGCAGCGATCCGGGGCCGTATCTCGTCCCGGTCCACGGCCTCATCCGCATCACGCTGCACGGCGACACGCTCGAGGCGTCGCTGTTCGACTACACGTGGTTCTCGCGCGCTGTGGAGCAGAAGACGCTGGCGCGTCTGACAGCCGCGTTCGACGATCGCCGCAACGCCGTGATCGCCGCGACGACCGCCGACCTGCGGCGCTGGCTCGCGCACGCGCCGGACGATGCGGTCGCCGCCCCGATGACGTTCAAGAGAGAGCGGTAGCGCGCGCTACTGCACGGTGATCGTTCCGACCATCCCCGGATGAATCGTGCAGTGGTAGGTGAACGTGCCCGCCGTCGACATCGTGATCGGCGAGCTCGTGGCGCCCGCGTTGAGCGTGCCCGACTGGAAGCGCCCCTGATCCTGCGTCGAGTCGTGCGCCGTCGAATCGGCGTTGTGCCACGCCACCGTCTGACCCACGCGCATGGCCGTGGGGTTCGGCGCGTACGAGTTGGTGCCGCGATCGCCCTGGATCTGAATGGTGACGTCCGCCGCCGGACCGCTCGGCGCGGAGGGCGAGGAGGAGGACGAGCCGCAGGCGTACGAGAACGTCGCCGCGGCGATCGCGGCAAGAAATGCAAAAGTATTCCGTGTCATGCCGGGCAGACTCGCAAGTGTCGTACCGCGCGGATCGACGCCGATTTCGCGCGGATCGCGTCCACCGGCCGAGACCAACGACGTAAGCCTTTACTCGATTCGAACGATGCGTCCCGGCGCGCACGGCGGCGCGCGCCGCGCTACTGATCGCGCAGCGCGCGTCTCAGCACCTTTCCGACCATCGTCTTCGGCAGCTCGTTCCTGAATTCGATGTGCGCGGGCACTTTGTACGGCGCGAGCTGCTCGCGGCAGTACGCGCGCAGCTCCGCCTCGGTCGCCGACTGCCCGGCGCGGAGCACGACCCAGGCCTTCACGACCTCGCCCTTGACCGGATCGGGGATGCCGGCGGCGCCCACCTCGAGCACCGCCGGATGCGCCGACAGCGTCTCCTCGATTTCGCGCGGCCACACCTGGAAGCCGCTCGTCTTCACCATGTCCTTCTTGCGATCGACGATGAACAGGTAGCCGTCGTCGTCGAGGTAGCCGAGATCGCCGGTGTGCAGCCAGGTGCGCGTGCCCGATTCGTCGGTGTGCGGCCGCAGCGCGGCGGCGGTCTCGTCCGGCTGGTTCCAGTAGCCGACCATCAGCTGCGGCGCGGCGATGGCGATTTCGCCGATCTCTTGCGGCGGCAGCTCGCGCTCGCCGCTTTCGGCGTCGAAGATCCTGACGTAGACGTCGGACATCGGCATCCCGACCGACCCCGGCTTGTTCACCCCGTTCACCGGGTTCGCGCAGAGCGCCATCATCGATTCGGTGAGCCCGTAGCCTTCGATGATGCGGCCGCCGGTGACCGCTTCGAACCTGGCCTTGGTGTCCTGCAGGAGCGGCGCCGCGCCGGAGAAACAGAGCCGGATCGAACGGAAGTCGACTTTCCGCTGCTGCACGGCCGGATGGTTGAGGAGCGCGATGAAGAGCGTCGGCACGCCGGTGAAGAACGTCGGCTTCACGCGCCTGACCGTCGCGATCACGTCGTTCAGGTCGCGTGGGTTCGGCACGAGCGCCATCGCGCTGCCGGTGACGAGCGCGAGCGACTGCACCGCCATGTTGGCATAGACGTGGAAGAGCGGCAGCGGCACGAAGATGACGCTGTGCTCGTCGAGCGCGGACCGCGTCCACGCGCGGCTCTGCAGCCCCGCCTTGACGTAGGCGTCGTGGCGTCCGAGCGCGCCTTTTGCCACGCCGGTCGTGCCGCCGCTCATCAGCAGCACGGCGGGATCGTCGGGGCCGACAGCCGCCACGAGCCGAGCCTGTCGGCGGTTGACGAGCAGCAGGTGCGCGAAGTCGTGGTCGCCCGGCGCGAGCCGCACGCGGTCGCCGTCCTTCTTCTCGCGGAACAGGGTGAAGAGCAGCTTCAGGTGCGCCGGAAAGAATTCCTTGATGTTCGTCGCGATCACGCGCCTGACCGGCGTGCGCGGCTGCACGTGCTTCACACGGCGATAGAAGCGCGTCAGCGTCACGACGGTTTCGATCCCGTGCGCGCGCAACGGGCCTTCGAGCTCGTGCTCGGTGTAGATCGGGTTCAGCGGCGCCGCAATCGCGCCGAGTTTCCACGCGCCGAACTGCGCGATGAAGAACTGCGGACAGTTGGGCAGCAGCAGCGCGACGCGGTCGCCCCGGCGGACGCCGATGGCCGCGAACGCGGCGGCGCACGCATCGCTCAACCGGTCGAGCGCCGCGTACGAGACCGTCGCGCCCTTGAAGAGCAGCGCCGCCGCATCGGGCCGATCGCGCGCCGCGTCGGCGAGATAGTCGACGAGCGTGCGCGGCGGATAGGGCTCGAGCGTCGCCGGCACGCCCGCGTCGTAGTGCAGCTGCCAGGACGCCGTCGCGGGCACGCTGCGATTTTACTTGGTCGGCGCCCGCACGCTCACCGTCTGCGCCGCGCCGCGCCCGTCCATCAGCAGCACGTCGGCCACGACGAACTGCGGGCGGGCGATGTCGCAGCCGAACCGCGGCGAGAACGGCAGCGAGACGGTCGATCCGGCCGGCACCAGCTGGCCGTTGGGGAACGTGATGGGATGGCTGCTCACGTTCGAGCCGTCCAGGAAGGTGAACGTCACCTGGTCCACCCGCATCGGGACGGGGCTCTGCGACTGCAGGGACAGCGTCAGCGACGAGGTGAACGGCGGCACGCCCGGACAGGCGGAGCCCGCGATCGGCGTCACGCTGACGGTTCCCGGCTGGATGCGCGCGGTGACCGCCGCGATCGCCGGCGACGAGGCCGACCCGAGCGAATCAGGAGCCGTGGGCGTGTGGCTGCACGCGCAGCAGAACGCGAGGATCGGCGCGAGGAGCGCGGTGGCGGGGCGGAGCATCGGACACCTCCACCCTTTTTCATGGCGCCCGCGACCGATCGCCGTCAAGCGCGGCCGCGCGGATTTCGTGCAGCTCAGGCGCGCGACGGCGCGAGCAGCATCAGCAGCAGCGCCTTTTGCGCGTGGAGTCGGTTCTCCGCCTGGTCGAACACGACCGACGTGTCGGATTCGAAGACCTCGGCGGTCACTTCCTCGCCGCGGTGCGCCGGCAGGCAGTGCATGAAGAGCGCACCGGGCTTCGCCGCGGCCATCAGCTCCTCGTTCACCTGGAACGCCGCGAACGCGCGGCGCCGCGCGTCGGCCTCGAGCTCCTGGCCCATCGACGTCCACGTGTCGGTGTACACCGCGTCGGCGCCGGCCACGGCATCCGCCGCGTCGCTGAACAGCCGCAGCCGCGCGCCGTGGCGCGCGACCGCCGTCGCCTGCTGGACCACGGCATGCGGCAGCTGATACGTCTCGGGGCTGGCGACGTGCACGTGCACGCCGAGCATCGCCGCCGCGTGCACGAGCGACGTCGCGACGTTGTTGCCGTCGCCGACGTACGTGACGGTGCGTCCGCGCAGCTGACCCCAGCGCTCCTGCAGCGTCAGGAAATCGGCGATCGCCTGGCACGGATGCTCGTCGTCGGTCAGCGCGTTGACGACGTGGAGGCGCGGCGCGGCGGACGCGAATTCCTGGAGCAGCCGCTGCGAGAAGGTGCGGATGACCACGGCGTCGACCCAGCGCTCGAGCGAGCGGGCGACGTCGGCGACCGCCTCGCGCGCGCCGTGGGCGACGTCGGGCGTCAGCGACACGACGTGGCCGCCGAGCTCGTGCGCGGCGATCTCGAACGTCGTCCGCGTGCGCAGCGACGGCTTGTCGAACAGCACGGCGATGTGACGGCCGTCGAGCGCGTCGGCGGTCGGCGCCTGCCGCCCGAGCGAGCGGTCGCTCTTCAACTGCGCCGCCAGCTTGAGGCACACCTCGAGATCCGCGGAATCGAAATCGAGGACCGAGAGAAAGTCCTTCCGGGTGGTGGTTGCTGGTGTCACCGTGACCTCGCCACGACGGGCCGGGCGGACACGACGCCAATCGTCTCCGGCGTCCGGTGTGCGCGTGACGCCCTTTGTATCGGTCGTGTCCGTCGTGTTCTCATGTGCGGTAATCCGCGTTGATGCGCACGTAGTCGGCGCTCAGATCGCACGTCCACACCGTCGACGCGGCGGTGCCGACCCCGAGGTCGACGCCGACCGCCAGATCGGCGCCCTTCAGATACTCGGCCGCCTCCGGCGCGCGCTCGTCGTGCGGCGCGCCTTCGGCGAAGAGCACGATGTCGCCGATCGTCACCGTCGCGCGCTCCGGATCGAACGCGACGCCGGCGCGGCCGGCGGCCGCGATCAGCCGGCCCCAGTTGGGATCGCCGCCGTGGATCGCCGTCTTGACGAGCAGCGAGTTCGCAATCACCTTGGCGCACTTGCGCGCCTCGGCGCCGCTCGCCGCGCCGCTGACCGTGACCGTCACCACCTTCGTCGCTCCCTCGCCGCCGCGGACGATGCCGAGCGCGAGTTCGCGGCAGACGCCGCGCAGGGCCTCGAGGAACGCGGGGTAGCTCTGGTCGTCGATCGCGACGCCGCTCGCGCCGTTGGCGAGGAGGAACACGCAGTCGTTCGTGGACGAGTCGCCGTCGACCGTGATCGCGTTGAACGTGTCGTCGACCGCTTCCTTCAACGCGCGGTCGAGCAGCGCCTTCGGCACCGCGGCATCCGTCGTCACGAAGCCGAGCATCGTGGCCATCATCGGCTCGATCATGCCGGAGCCCTTCGCGATGCCGCCGATCGAGAACGGGCGGCCGCCGACGGCGGCGGACGCCGCCGCTTGTTTCGGGAACGGATCGGTGGTCATGATGGCGCGGGCGGCGGCGGCGCCCTGGTCGGCGTTCAGCGCCGCAACCGCGGCGGGCAGGCCGCTCCGCACCTTGTCCACGGGCAGCGCCACGCCGATGACGCCGGTCGACGCGACGAGCACCTGCTCGACCGGACACCGGAGGAGCGTCGCCGTTTCGGCGGCCATCACGCGCGCCGCCTGCAGGCCGTCGGCGCCGGTGCACGCGTTGGCGCATCCGCTGTTGACGACGATCGCGCGGACGACCCCGTGGGATCGCGTCAGGTGGTCCTTGGAGACGAGGACCGGCGCCGCCTGCGTCTTGTTCAGCGTGAAGACGCCGGCCGCGGTCGCCGGCGCATCGGACACGATCAGCGCGAGGTCGAGCCCCTTGTTCGCTTTGATGCCGGCGCTGACGCCGGCTGCGCGGTAGCCGCGCGGTGTCGTTACGCCGCCGGACATGGCTCGGCGGGGTCGCCGGCGGTCTGGTCCTGCATCCGATCGCGCAGCGATTCGAGCGGCACTTCCATCCCGTACTGGCCGCACTGACGGAACTGCGGGCACTTGACGCAGTCGGTGAAGATCTTCTCGAGCAGCCACGAGTGCGGCACGATCGAGAACCCCATCTGGCTGAAGTAGCCGGGCGCGTGCGTAAAGGCGCACAGCTTTTCGAAACCGTTCCGGTGCGCGCGGCGGCGCAGCTCGTCGACGATCATCACGCCGACGTGATGGCCGCGCGCGTGCGTGTCGACCGCGAGCGACCGCACCTCGGCGACATGCGGGCTGAGCGGCGCGAGCTCCGCGCAGCCGACGATCCGGCGCCCCTTCACCGCGACGACGAAGCGGGGCGCGTGCGCCTTCAACTCGGCGAGCGTGCGCGGCAGGAGGTGCCCTTCCTCGAGGTTCGCCGTGATCAGCGCGTGCAGCTTCCGGGCTTCGGACGCTTCCGCGGTGCGCAGCGTCACGGGCGCGCCGCGGCGGGCCCCAGTCGTGTGTGCCATCAGGCCGCTCCCAGGGCGCCGAGCGCCGCGTCGAGTCGGCCGAGCGCCTCGTCGGCCTCGGCTTCCGTGATCACGAGCGGAGGCAGCAGTCGTACGACCGTGTCCGCCGTGAGGTTGACGATGACGCCGCGCTCGAGCCCGGCGGCGACGATCGGTTGCTTCGGCTGCGCGAGATCGAGGCCCCACATCAGCCCCTTCCCGCGCACCTCCCTGACGATCGGGTGCGCGGCGGCGATCTGCCGCAGCCGCGCCTCGAAATGCGCGCCGACGCGCGCCACCTGCGCCATCAGCCCGCCTTCGGTCAGCTCCTGCAGCACGCACAGCGCGGCGCGGCAGGCGAGGAGGTTGCCGCCGTACGTCGTCCCGTGATCGCCGTACTTGATCGCGTCGGCGACCTTCTCGCCGATCAACGCGGCGCCGACCGGCAGGCCGCCGCCGAGCGCCTTGCCGACCGCGACGAGATCCGGCTTCAGGCCGAGCGCGGCGAAATGGAACGGCTGGCCCGTGCGGCCCATGCCGCTCTGCACCTCGTCGGCGATGTAGAGCGCGCCCGTCCTGGCCGACGCCTCCTGGATGGCGGCGGCGAAGGCCGGCGTCAGCGGCTTGATGCCGCCTTCGCCGAGAATCGGTTCGGCGATGATCGCCGCCGTCGACGTCGTCACCGCGGCGAGCAGCGACGCCGGATCGTTGGTGGCGACGAATTTCACCGTCGGCAGCAGCGGCTCGAACGGCTCGCGGTAGTGGGGGTCGGAGGTGACCGACAGCGACCCGAACGTGCGGCCGTGGAACGACTCGTCGAGCGCGACGAACTCGGCGCGCGGCTCGCCTTTCGAGTACCAGTACCGTCGCGCGAACTTCAGGCACGCTTCGTTCGCTTCGGTGCCGCTGTTGCAGACGAACGTGCGCGGCAGGCCCGACAACTGCGACAGGCGCTCGGCGACCTGGCCCTGATACGGGTGGTAGAACAGGTTCGACGTGTGAATCAGCGTCTGCGCCTGTTCGGCGACGGCGCGCGCCAGCCCCGGGTGCGCGTGGCCGAGCGACGCGACGCCGATGCCCGACAGCAGGTCGAAGTACTCCTTGCCGTCCGCGTCGTACAGGCGGACGCCGCTGCCGCGCACCAGCGTCACCGGATTGCGTTTGTACGTCTGCAGGACGTAGCGCGATTCTCTCGCGACCACGTCATCCATCACCATCGTCATATCACCGTTCCGTAGCGCAGGTCCGTTGCCCTGCCGAGAGCCGCGTGGCGCGCGGCGGCGCTTCGTCGTCGGCGGCGGCGACCAGCGCGTCGCGCTCGCGGCCGTCGACGATCACCACGTCGTCGACGCCGCCGGCGAGCGCGTGTTCGCAGGCGCGCAGCTTGGCGATCATGCCGGCCGTCGCCGTCCCACCCGTGACCAGTTCGTCGACCGCCGTCGACTCGAGCCGCGGCAGCGTCTGCTGCCGGTCGTCCAGCACCCCGGGGGTCGTCCCCGCGATGACGAGACGCCGCGCCTTGACGCGCGCCGCCAGGTGCGCCGCGAGCGTGTCGGCGTTGACGTTGAACAACTGCCCCTCGGCGCCGAGTCCGATGCAGGCGACGACCGGAGTGAAGCGCTCGCGCGTCAACGTCTCGAGGAGCCGCGGGTCCATGTCTGCGCAGGGCACGCCGACGCGTTCGAGGTCGACGAGGCGGCCGTCCACCGCGCGGTGCGGTGGCGCCGCGACCGACAGCCCGCATCGCGCGTCGGCGCCCGTCAGCCCGACCGCGGCGACGCCGGCGGCGTTCAGCGCCGCGACGAACCGCGTGTTGATGGCGCCGGCCAGCACCGCGACGACGATCTCGAGCGTTTCGGCGTCGGTGATGCGCAGCCCGTCGACCTGCCGCTTGTCGATCCCGGCGGTTTTCAGCGCGGCGTCGATCTCCCTGCCGCCGCCGTGCACCACGACCAGGGGACCTTTCGGCGCGATCTCGGCGATGGCGGCGACGACCGTGTGCAGGCGCGCGCGGTCCTCCAGGAGCTCGCCGCCGAACTTGACGACCAGCGGCCGCGTCACAGCAGCGCCGTCCGCTCGTCGATGCCGAGCATCACGTTCATGTTCTGCACGGCCTGGCCCGACGCGCCCTTCAGCAGGTTGTCGATGACCGACACCAGAATCGCGCGGCCGGACGCGTCGACGCGCCAGCCGATGTCGCAGAAGTTCGTGTAGGCGACCTGCTTGATCGCCGGCAGCGCCGGCCCGACCAGGCGGACGAACGTCGCGCCGGCATACGCGCGCGCGAACACGTCGCCGAGCCGCTCCTCCGTCGTCCCGGGCGCCACGCGCGCGTAGATGGTCGACAGGATGCCGCGATCGAGCGGCACCAGATGCGGCGTGAACGTGACCTCGCGTCCGAGGCCCTGTTCGATTTCCGCGCCGTGCCGGTGGCCGAATACGCCGTAGGCTGACAAGCTGCCGTGGCACTCCGAGAAGTGCGTCCGTTCGCTCGGCGTCTTGCCGGCGCCCGACACGCCCGACTTGGCGTCGACGACGATGTCGGCGCCCGGCAGCAGGAGGCCGGCTTCGGCGAGCGGCGCGAGCGCCAGCAAGGTCGCCGTCGGGTAGCAGCCCGGATTCGACACGAGCTGCGCGCGCATGACGGCGCCGCGCTCGCGCTCGGTCAGCCCGTACGCCACGCCGTCGGGGAGCCCGCGCGTCTCGGGATACCACCGGGCGCGCGCCGCCGCGTCGCGCAGGCGGAAGGCGCCCGACAGGTCGACGACGCGGACGCCGGCGTCGACGAGCGCCGGCGCGAGCTCGGCGGCGGCGGTGTCGGGCAGCGCGAGGAACACGAGGTCGGCGTCGCGCGTCAGCGCGTCGACGTCGAGCGGCGTGATCGCGCCGTCCCACAGGTGCGCGAGCGCCGGCAGGTGGTCGCGGCGCGGCGCCGACGGGTCGGCGGACGCCTTCGCGCTGCGCGTGGCGGCGACGATCGAGACCGCCGGGTGGCGGGCGAGCAGCCGCAGCAGCTCCTGGCCGGTGTAGCCGGTCGCCCCCGCGACGGCGACCTTCGTCGCCGCGCCCGCCTGCCGCTCCGCGTGCCGTGCCCCGGTGTGAACCGCCGTATGCATCGGAAGGAATAAATATACATCGGGCTGCCAGTGGGCGCAACAGAAATCGATGTATAATCTCCGTTCGTCCTCACATGAAAGCGCGCCGCCAAGCCGCCCTGCTCGAGTTGATCGACCGGGACGCGATCCACAGCCAGGAAGCGCTGCGCAAGCGCCTCCACCAGCGCGGATTCGACGCCACGCAGGCGACGATCTCGCGCGATATCGCGGAGCTCGGGCTCGTCAAGCGCGCCGGCGACGGCGCCTACCAGCGCCCCGGCGTCGACGCCGCCAACCCCGAGACCGCGCTGGTGGCGCTCGAGCGCGCGGCCGCCGAGTTCCTGCGCCGCGTCGAGCGCGCGCAGCAGCTCGTCGTGATCCGCACGGGCCGCGGCCAGGCGCAGGCGCTGGCCGAGGCGATGGACCGCGCGCAGCTCGACGAGATCGTCGGCACCATCGCCGGCGACGACACGATCCTCGTCGTCGCGCGCGGCGCCCGCGGCGCGGCCGCGCTGGTCAAGAAGCTGAAGGACTTCACGAGCGAATGACGCGCATCGTCCTCGCCTACTCCGGCAGCGCCGCCACCGCGCACGCGGTCGAGCGGCTCGTGGCGTCGCGCCCGGGCGACGAGGTGGTCACGCTGACGCTCGATCTCGGGCAGGGCAAGGAGCTCGAGGCCGTGCGCGATCGCGCGCTGGCGATGGGCGCCGTGCGGGCGCACGTCCTCGACGCGAACGACGCCTTCGTCCGCGAATACCTCCTGCGGGCGCTCAAGGCGGGAGCGCTGGCCGACGGCGACCGGTCGCTGGTGCCGCTGCTGACGCGTCCGCTGATCGCCCAGAAGCTCGTCGAGGTCGCGGCCATCGAGCACGCGACGGAGGTGGCGCACGCCTGCCCCGACGCCGACGATCGCATCGCGGTCGCCGTCCATGCCCTGGCGCCGCAGCTAGCGGTCGTCGCCGTGCCGCGCGACGCGACGGCGGCGGCGCCGAGCGGCCGGACGATGTCCGCGCCGGCCGAGGCGGCGCTCGTCGAGATCTCGTTCGAGCGCGGGGCGCCGGCGGCGTTGAACGGCATCGCGATGCCGCTGCTCGATCTGCTCGGCAGCCTGGCGATCATCGCCGGCGCCCACCGCGTCGACGCGGCGCGCGTGCTGAACGACGCGCACGCGGATCTTCAGCAGGCGATCGTCCCCGGCAAGGGCGAGGACCTGCCGCGGCGCTACCGCGAGATCGTCGAACGCGGCCGCTGGTTCGACCCCGGACGCGAGGCGCTCGACGCGCAGGCCGCCCGGCTGCAGGACAAAGTGAGCGGCGCCGTTCGGCTGCGCCTGATCGACGGGCGCTGCGAGATCATCGATCGCAAGCAGGCGAAAGCGGGCAGGCGCCTGTCGATCGTTTCCCCCGGCGCAGACGCCGCGTCGCGTGGACCGCACAACGTATGACCACGCTCTGGTCCGGACGGTTCGACAGCGCGCCTGATGCCGCCGCCCTCGAATTCGGATCCTCCTTCCGGTTCGACAAGCGGCTCTTCGAAGACGACGTCACCGGAAGCCTCGCGTGGGCGCGCGCGCTGGCCGGCGCCGGCGTGCTGTCGGCCGCCGAGGCGCGCGACATCGAGGTGGCGCTCGGCGAGATGCTCGCGCGCGGACGGACCGATCCCGGCTGGGTGGACGGCAGCGACGAAGACGTGCACAGCTTCGTCGAACGCGTGCTGGTCGAGCGGCTGGGCGACGCCGGCCGGCGCCTGCACACCGGCCGATCGCGCAACGAGCAGGTGTCGCTCGACCTCCGCCTGTACCTCCGCCGGCGGATTCCGGTGCTGCAGCGCGCGGTCGCCGAGGTGGTCGACGCGCTCGCGCGCCAGGCCGACGCCGCCGGCGATGCGCTGATGCCCTCGTTCACCCACTTCCGGCCCGCGCAGCCGGTGCTGGTCGCGCATTTCCTGCTGTCGCATGCCGCGCCGCTCCGGCGCGACTTCGACCGCCTCGCCGTCGCCTCGAACGAGGCCGATGCGCTGCCGCTCGGCTCGGGCGCGATCGCCGGGACGGCCTACGCGGTCGACGTCGAGGGTCTCGCCCGCGACCTCGGCTTCTCGCGCATCGTCCCCAACAGCATGGATGCCTCGTCCGATCGCGATTTCGCGGCGACGTTCCTCTACGCCTGCGCGATGACGATGGTGCATCTGAGCCGGCTGGCGGAAGACTTCATCATCCTGTGCGGCGACGAACACAAGTTCTTCGAGCTGTCCGACGCGCTCAGCACCGGCAGCAGCATGATGCCGCAGAAGAAGAACCCGGATCCCCTCGAACTGGTGCGCGGCAAGAGCGGACGGGCGATCGGCCATCTGATGGCGCTGCTGACCACGATCAAGGGCCTCCCGACGGGCTACAACAAGGACCTGCAGGAGGACAAAGAGGGCGTTTTCGACGCAGAGGACACGCTGGCCGGGTCGCTGATGGTCGTGAAGTCGGTGGTGGCGGGCGTGTCGCTCAATCGCGAGCGGGCGGCGGCTGCGGCATCGGGCTTGCTGCTTGCGACCGATGTGGCCGATTACCTGGTGGGCCGCGGCGTGCCGTTCCGGACGGCGCACGAGATCGTCGGCGCGATCGTGCGGAAATTGGTGGCCGAACGGCGCGACTTCGCCTCGCTGTCGCTCGATGAATGGCGGGCAGCCAGCGACCGTTTCGAATCTGACATCGCGGCGCGGATCACGCCGCGGATGTCCGTCGAAGCGAAGCGCACCCCGCAGTCGACGGCGCCGGAGGCGGTAAACAGGCGGCTGGCGGAAGTTCGCGCATGGCTGACGGTTGTGCTAAGATGACCACCGCCTTTCGCAATTCCTTTCCCTGCCAGCGGTAATTCGGGAGCGTTGATGCAACAGCGCCAGCTTCGGCTTGGTGACACTCTGGATGACTACTGCCCGCGCGAGCGGCGCCTGACCAACCACGTCATCGTGGCGATGGTCGGCGACGACGTGAAGCAGGTGCGCTGCGCGACATGCGACAGCGATCACGAATTCAAGCACGCGAAGATCCCGCGTCAGCGCCGGAAGTCCGAGTCGCCAGCCGCCCTCTACGCCCAGGTCGCGGCCGGCGCGCCGAAACGGATCGCGCACGAGTCGCCTGGCGACGAACACGACGACGCGGCCGATTCGCCGCTCGGCGAGGACCCGGTCGAACCGATGGAGCCGCCGCCGGTCGCGGCGGCGCCGGATGCCGCGGACCACGATCCCTCGAGCTCGGACGCGCCGTACGACGAAGACGAAAACCGTCCGGACGAAGAAGGGCCGGCGCACCGCCGGCTGATCCGCGCCGCGCTGCCGCGTCCCGAAGGGCAGCAGCCGCCCGCGCGGCCCATTCCCGAATTCACGATCCGCCAGCCGGGCGGCCGGCCGAACCGCTTCCGTCCGCGCCACGCGCGCGGCGGCGGCCAGGGGCCGTTCAGCAACCGCTCCACCGGCAACTTCGGCGGATCGATGCGCGGCGGCGGCAACCAGCGCCAGCACGGGCAGCACAACATGCGCTCGGGCCGCAAGCGGTCGAAATAACCGCTCGCCGGCCGACAGGCCATCCTTCCTCGTCGACGGTCGATCGACATCCGGTCAGCGGTCGATTGGAGACTGTCGCCCGTCAACGGTAGACTGTCACCTCGTCATGTCACTCGAAGGCAAGCACGGACTGATCGTCGGCGTCGCCAACAAGCGGTCGATTTCGTGGGGAATCGCGCAGGCGGCCGCGGCGCAGGGGGCGCGCCTCGCGCTGACGTACCCGAGCGAGCGCCTCGGCGAAAACGTCCGCGAGCTGGCGGAGCAGCTGCAGAATCCGCTGATCGCGCCGTGCGACGTCGCCAGCGACGAGCAGATTGCCGATCTCGCCGCCGCGATCGATCGCGAGTTCGGCGGTCTCGATTTCTTCGTGCACGGCGCCGCGTTCGCGCCGGCCGACGCGCTCAGCCGGCCGTTCGTGGAGACGTCGCGCGAGAGCTTCCGGATCGCGCTCGACGTCAGCGCGTACTCGCTCGTCGCGCTGACGCGCGCGGTCGCGCCGCTGATGGTCCGGCGCGGCGGCGGGAGCATCCTGACGCTCACCTACATCGGCAGCCAGCGCGTGTTCCAGAACTACAACGTCATGGGCGTCGCGAAGGCGGCGCTCGAGGCGTCGGTGCGCTACCTGGCGGCGGATCTCGGTCCGCAGAACATCCGCGTGAACGCGATTTCCGCGGGCGCCATCAAGACGCTGGCCGCCTCGGGCATCTCGGGCTTCTCGAGCATCCTCAACGTGTATCGCGAGCGCGCCCCCCTGCGCCGCGGCGTCGATCAGCGCGAGGTCGCCGACGCCGCCGTGTTCCTGCTCGGCCCGCAAGCCCGCGCGATCACCGGCGAAATCCTGATGGTCGACGCCGGCTTCCACACGGTCGGGTTTTAACTTACCAATTCACCAACTCACCAATTCACCAACTCACCAATTCACTAACTCACCAATTTCTTCCTACCAGTCCTCGATCCTCACGTTCTTTTCGGGCACGCCGAGATCGGCGAGGATGCCGGGCATGTCGTCCACGAGCGCGCGCGGACCGCAGATGAAGCAGAGCGTCTCCGGCGAATGCACCAGCGGCTGCAGCGCCTCGCGATCGATCCGTCCGCGGTTGCCCGCCCAGTCGAGCGTCGTGTCGCGCGTGACGGTCTGGTGGAACTCGATCGAGCCGCGCGCGGCGAGCGCGCGGAACTCGTCGGCGAACGCGAAGTCGGCCGGCGTCCGCGCGCTGTAGAGCAGTCCCACGCGCTTCGGCCCCGGCTGCATCACGATCGCGTGCCGGAGCATCGCCCGCAGCGGCGCGATGCCCGTGCCGCCCGCGATGAACACGATGTTCGGCTCGACGACGTCGGCGGGAAACGTGAACGATCCGAGCGGCCCTTCGACGTCGACCGTCGCTCCCGTGCGCAGCGCGAGGTGATCCCCCGGTTCCCCGTTCTCGCGGACGCCCACGAGCAGCTCGATCGCGCGGTCGCGGCGCGCATCCTCCGGCGCCGAGGCGATCGAATAGGGCCGCTTCGCCTCCGCGCCGTGGTTCCCGACCAGCACGGCCTGCCCCGGGGCGTAGTCGAGCGCGTGGCCGTCGAGGTCGAGCGTCACCAGGCGGGCGCGAGGAGTGGCAGGCGCGATGTCGCGGATGCGCAGCGTCAGCACCGCCCGAGCGGCGGAGGGCTCATCGCTCATGGCTGATCGATATCATGTGCAAAGGTCCATGGTCACGTCCATCCGCGCGCCCCGATCCATCGTCCGCCAGCCATGACGCTGCGCAAGCTGCGAGGCGCGCTCCTGCGGTTCGTGCGGCGTCGCGGGCTCGCGATGGCCGTCGGCGCCGCCCTGGCCGCGCCGGCCGCGTGGATCGAGTTCAGCGGCCGCGCCGACGTCTGGTGGCTCGAAGGTCTCGCGCTGGTGGTCGGGGCGACCGGCCTCGCGCTCTTCTGGACGGGGCTGGTCGGGGTCGCTCCGGACTGGACGGAGGATTGAAGCTGGTGGCGGCTGCGGCCGGAGTTGCGGATCGGAGACGCGCCGACTAGAGCACGCCGGTCGCGGCGCGCGTGACCTCGCCGTCGCTCAGCGCGGTTCCGGTGATGCGGTCCGCCGCCTTGCGCGGCTCGATGCCGTGGTGCCGTTTGCGCCGCGTCTTGTCGCGGTACATCCGGCTGTCGGCCGTGGCGAGCAGCGTTTCGTACCCGTCGCCGTCGTGCGGAAACACCGCGGCGCCGATGCTGATCGCCAGCGGCAGCATCCGGCCGGGCCGCGCCTCGAACTGCAGGTTGTCGACGGCGCGCTGCAGCTCGAGCCGTTTGCGCTCGGCCTCCTCGCCGCCGCATCCCGACAGCACGACGATGAACTCGTCGCCGGCGTACCGGACGCAGATGTCGTACGGCCGGATCGCGGCGCGGAGCACCGTCGCCACCTCGCGCAGCGCACGGTCGCCGACGTGGTGGCCGTAGGTGTCGTTGATTTCCTTGAAGCTGTCGAGGTCCATGACGAGCAGCGACACTTCCGACTTGAGCCGTTCGGCGCGCGCGAGCTCGCGCGTCAGGTGCATGAACATGAAGCGCGTGTTCGGCAGCCCGGTCAGCGGGTCGGTCAGCGAATCTTCCTGCGTCTGCTCGAAGACCATCGAGTTGTAGATGACCGCCGCCGCCTGTTCGGAGATCCGATCGAGCAGCCGCCGGTGGTCGTCGGTGTAGATCGACGGCTCGGTGTGGTAGACCGAAATCGTGCCGATGAACCGCTCGTTGAACAGCAGCGGACAGACCAGCGCCGAGTGCAGCGTCGTCCGCTCGGAGGGCTGGCCCGCCGCCTCGAGGTCGGCGCTCGGCCGCGCGTTGACCAGCGGGCGGCGGTTGCGTGCGACCCAGCCGATCAGGCCGTGGCCGTTGCGGATCGTCATCTGCTGCATGACGTCCGACTCCACGCCGGTGGCGAAGCGGCACCGGAGCGTTTCCGTGTCCTCGTTGTAGAGGAACAGCGAGCAGCACGAGAAGGGGACGATGTTGCTCAACTTCGAGGAGATCAGCGCCATCGTGTCAGACACACCGAGGCTGCTGCCGAGCGCCTGGGCGATCTCGTACAGCGCGTAGATCTCGCGGTGCGCGAGCGCGATGTCCTGGAACACGTTGCTGCGCGCCGCGGCGGTCGCTTCGCCCACGAGCCCGACGGCCGGACGCGCGCTCGGCGCGTGCGTCGGCACGCGCGTCAGCTTGCGCGCCGGCTCCTGGCTCGATTCCGCTTCGGCCTGCAGCGCCGGGTACATGTCGATGAAGGTCTGCACGGCGCGCGGGTCGAGCGCCTTGCCCGCTTCCTGCCGCAGGAGGCCCATCGCCGCGTCGAGGTTCATCGGCTTGTGGTACGGCCGCTCCGACATCAGCGCGTCGAAGTAGTCCACCACCGCGAGGATCCGCGCGCCGAGCGGGATCTCCTCGCCTTTGAGGCCGGTGGGGTAGCCCTTCCCGTCCCAGCGCTCGTGGTGGCTGAGGATCAGCGGGGCGACCGGGTAGGGGAACGGCACGCCGCTGATGATCTCGGCGCCGACCTGCGGGTGGATGCGGATCTTCTGGAACTCCTCCTGCGTCAGCGGTCCCGGCTTCGACAGGATGTGCTCCGGCACCGCCAGCTTGCCGATGTCGTGCAGCAGCGCGGCGGTCTTCACGCCCTGAATTTCGTTCGCGCCCATCCCGAGGGAGCGCGCGAGGCCGGCGGCGTAGACCTGCACGCGACGGATGTGGCTCTGCGCCGTCTGGTCCTTCGCGTCGATCGCCAGCGCCAGTGCCTCGATTGTCGCGAGGTGGAGGTCGGACACCTGCGCGACGTGCCGCTGCTGATCCTGGATCCGCCCCATGTACACCTTGTACGCGTGGTAGATCATGTAGGGCGGCGGCACGGCGAGCACGACGAACCAGTACGAGCCGCTGCTGACGATGATGGCGGCGCCGGCGGCCGCGAGCGCGCCGACGAAGTAGCCGGGCGCGCTCCAGAGGAAGTTCTCGTTCCACACGCGGGCGATCGACTGCTTCGTCGACAGACCGATCGCGGCCGCGACCAGCGCCGTGTTGGTGACGAAGTAGGTCGTCGCGGCGCCGACGAGCGGCTTCGGCAGCTGATCGAACGAGAAGTGCGGACCGACCGGCACGCCGCCCAGCCACGCGTACACGACGCCCGCCGCCTTCACCGTGAGCACCAGCGACGCCATGCTGAAGAGCGTGCGGTGCGGCGCCGATCGCGACTGCGTCCGGAACGTGCACTGGCTGAACGCGCTCGCCGCGCCGACGATCATCGTCTGGTCGGCGCCGAGCAGCAGCAGCGACGCGAAATCGACCGCGTACGACACCGACATCGTCGAGCCGCTGGTGGCGAGCGGGAGCGACACCTTCAGCGCCGACGCGAGCGACGAGCAGCAGAGCAGGAGCGCGAGCAGCCACGGATTGCCGATGCTGCGCGGCGCGTACAGGACGATGGTGATCGCGCCGGCGGTCAGGACGGCCCCGACGTAGAGCCGCGCGGCGATCGGCAGATCTCTCATGCCTCAGGCTTGGGGGGAGCCGAGCTGGAAGATTTTACTCCGAACGCCGCTCGGCCGCCGCCGCGCGTCCGCCCGTGCGGCGGCCGGTTTCGGGCTCGAGCTGATATTCGACGATTTTCCGGTAGAGCGTGCCGCGGCTGATATCGAGGACCCGCGCCGCTTCCTTCTTGTTCCACTGCGTGGCTTCCAGCACGCGGACGATGTGCGCGCGCTCGGACTGGGCAAGGGTCGGGAGCTGGTCGCCCATCGGCTGCGCGGTGGGCGTCGACGCGTGGAGGAATTCGATGTCCGACGCGCGGATCGTCCGCCCCGGGGCGGAGAGCGCCGCGCGCGACACCGTGCTCTCGAGCTCGCGGATGTTGCCGGGCCACTGGTACGAGAGCAGCAGGTCGAGCGACTCGCGCGAGAAGACCTTGCTGTCGAGCGGCAGTCCCTGCGCCGCGCAGTAGCGCGCCAGGAACCGCTGCGCCAGCACCGGGATGTCGACCTGCCGCTCGCGCAGCGACGGCAGCCGGATCGCGAACGCGTTGACGCGGTAGTACAGGTCTTCGCGGAACCGTCCGTCGCGCACGAACTGCTCGAGCGGGCGGTTGGTGGCCGAGATCAGGCGGAAGTCGACCGAGATCGATTTCTGTCCGCCGAGGCGCTCGAACCGCCGCTCCTCGAGCACGCGCAGCAGCTTCGCCTGCGCGATGAGCGACATGTCGCCGATCTCGTCGAGGAAGAGCGTCCCTTCGTTCGCCAGCTCGAGGCGGCCGGGCTTCCGGTCGTGCGCGCCGGTGAACGCGCCTTTCTCGTAGCCGAAGATCTCCGACTCGAACAGCGTGTCGGGCAGCGCGGCGCAGTTCACGGCCTGGAACTTCGCGACGCTGCGGCGGCTCAGCTCGTGGATCATCCGCGCGACGAGCTCCTTGCCCGATCCGGTCGGTCCGAGGACGAGGACCGAGATGTCCGACTTGGCGGCGGTCCGGATCCACTCGAACACGATCAGCATCTTCTCGTCGCGGCCGATCATTTCGCGGAAGCGCTGCACGGAGGGCGACTGGTCCTCGGTCGACACGCTGGCGCGCCGTTCGAGGAACTGATCGAGCAGGTCGAGGATTGAATCGTTCGCCGGTCGCTCGGAGCCGTAGCGTGACGGCGTCCCAACCACGGTGCGGACCACGCCGAAGTCGACCAGCTCCCGGATGCAGTTTTCCACGTCGAGCCGCAGGCGGCCGAACGTCTGCATCAGCGACTCGACGTCGAAGCTCTCGTCGGGCCGCGAGTTGAGGTAGCGCAGGATCCCCGCGCGGAGCGGCGACTGCACGAGGCTCTTGAAACGCGCCTCGAGCTCGCCGTCCGGGCGCACCGTGGCCGCGGCGCTCGCCCGGCGGGCGTTGAAGGTCAGGTCGTCCATTTCCGCGATAACGTTATCGGCCGGTCGGCGGCGGGACTGCAGGGGCGGGGGTCGGCGGACGGTAGTAGTCGGTCTGGTAGCGCTCGATCAGCTCTTTCATCCGGATCGCGTCGCGCTTCCGGTGCCCGTGGCAGACGATCGGATCGCTGCCGCCGCTGGTCTCGATGAGCAGGTTCGAGAGGATCGCGCCGGTCTCGACGCGCACCGACGAGAGGTGCGCCATGTGGATCGTTTCCTCGCGCTTGCCGATCCACCGCGGCGTGTACTGCACCACGCTGGTCGGCGTGATCTGCACCTGGGTCGGAAACAGATGGTTGCCGCGGCTCCAGCGGCTCGCGCGGAACACGTCACCGGAGGCGAACGGCCGCCCTTTCCGCCAGATCCACACCGCGAGCGCGGCGAGGACGACGATCGCGGTCAACACGGTCCACCACAGCCAATCCGGCTCGCCAGTCACAGACGCAGATGTTAAGCTATTCGCAAAAAAGGAGCATCTACTTTGCCGCATCGTGCGCCTGGCTCGCCCGGGCACTCCCGGCAGGACTTCCTCTCGGGAAAACCGATCCGCTACTACCGTCCGACGGGCAGCCCGGACATCCGGCGGCTCATCGACGAGGGCTTCCAGGCCTTCAATGCCGGACGGTTGTCCGAGGCGTGCGCGATTTTCGCCGACAAGATGCTGGCGCCCGAGCACGACACGACGATCGGCTTGACGGTGGCCGGCGCGATGACGCCCGCCGGCCTCGGCGGCTGCGTGATCGAGATGATGGAGCGCGGCCTCGTCGACTTCATCATCGCGACCGGCGCGAACTTCTATCACGACCTGCACTACGCGCTGAACTTCACGCTGCGCCGCGGCTCGCCGTTCGTCGACGACCGCGAGCTGTACGAGGACGGCGTCATCCGCATCTACGACGTGCTGTTCCCGGCTGACGTCCTGCTGAAGACCGACGAGTACATCCGCGATTTCCTCGTCCGCTCGAAGATCAACGAAGCGGTGTCGACGTCGGAGTTCCACTACCGCCTCGGCCTGGACCTGCTGGAGAAGTTCCCCGCCAGCGCCGAGCATTCCGTCGTCGCGCGCGCCGCGGCCTGCGGGGTGCCGCTCTACACCTCGTCGCCCGGCGACAGCTCGATCGGGATGAACATCGCGTACCACGAGCTGATGAACGGCAGCCGCTTCATGATCGATCCGAACAAGGACGTGAACGAGGTCTGCGCGATCGTCCTCGCCGGCGCGCGCAACGGCTGCGTGATCCTCGGCGGCGGCTCGCCGAAGAACTTCTACCTGCAGGCGCAGCCGACGCTGTGGGAGGTCTACGGCATCCCGAAGGGCGGCAACGACTACTTCATCCAGATCACGACCGACCAGGTCGTCTGGGGCGGCCTCTCCGGCGCCACGCCCTCCGAAGCGGTGAGCTGGGGCAAGGTGAATCCCGGCGTGCTTCCCGACACCGTCGTCGCGTACTGCGATTCGACCGTCGCCTTCCCGCTGTTCTGCGAGTACGCGGTGGGATCGAAACACAACCGCCGCCAGCGGAAGGAGCTCGTGCACAAGCGCGATCAGCTCGTCGCCGTGCTCACCAGGGAAGCCAGGGCCGCGCACGAGAAGCGCCTCGCCGAGACGAAGTAAGCGGGCACTGAGACGCGGCAACACACATGGGCACCCTGTCTTCGGAGCTCGCACCGCACGCGGAACGCCTCACCGAGCGCCCGCGCGTCTATGCCGACGCGAACGTCCCGGCGGGACTCGTCGCCCACATGCGGCAGCGGCTCGACTGGGACGTGCTCTTCGTCCTCGAGGAAGACGACCTGCGCCGCGCGCCCGACACGCGCCATTACCAGCTCGCGCACCAGCTGCGGCGCACCCTCGTGACGATGGACCGCGACTACCTGGACGATCGCCGCTTCCCGCCGTCGGCCAGCGGCGGCGTGCTGGTCATCCAGGCGCCCGACGAGCGGCAGCTGTCGGCCCTGCTCGACCGCGTCGACCGCCTGCTGTTCCACGCCGGCGACGGCGGCGCCGCGGACGGCGCGGAGGTGATTGCGCAGCCGCTCGAAGGCCGCAAGCTGCAGATCAACACCGAGTGGGGCCGCTGATGGTCGGCCTCTCGATCGACGACGTGCGATCGATCGGCGTGTCGATCGACGGCGACGGACGCGTGGCCGCGCGCGCGACCGCGCTCGGCGCGCCGCCGGTCTCCGCGCCGGCCGTCGTGCGCGAGCTGCGCGCGTCGCTCGACGCGCTCGCGATCGCGTCGCCGTTCACCGATCCCTCGAGCGTCGTCGGCGAGACCGTCGCGGCGATCGCGGGCGCGCTCGGACGCCCGCTGAGCCGCCCCGCCGTCGCGGGCGGCGCGGACGCGATCGCGCACGATTTCTTCGTCGTGCCGTCCGGCGTCGCCGCCGCCGTCGCCGAAGGCTGGATCGGCGCCGCGAAGGGCGCGCCGGACGTCGCGTTCTTCGCCGTCGACACGCACGCCACCGCCGGTCTCCTCCGCGACGGCGCGCCGGTCGTCGGGCGGCGCGGTCATGCGGCGTCGGTCGCCTGGCTGGCGCTCAACCCGGTGGAGCGCGAGGACTACCGCCGGACCGGCTGCCTCGAGGCTGAAGTCGGCGCCGTTGGCACGGTGCGACGTCTCGTGTGGCGGATCAAGGCGGGCGACCGCTCGCGCGTCCAGGACCGCGTCGGCGGCGATCTGGCCGCCATCACCGTGGATCACATCCTCGACGCGGCGCGCGACGGCGACGGCGTCTCCATCTCCGTGATCCGCGACACGGCGAAGTATCTCGGCATGGCCGCCGCGAACCTCGTCGCCGTCGTCGATCCCGAGGTGCTCGTGCTCGGCGGGATCATGGCGAGCGCCGCGGACCTGCTCTTCGAGCCGGTGCGCACGGAGATCGGCCGGCGGCTCCCGAAGACGACCGTCGACGCGCTGACGATCGCGGCGGCGCAGCTCGGACCCGAAGCGGCGGCGATCGGCGCGGCGCGCCTCGCGTCGGCGTCGCTGTCCCGCGGCGCCTGATGATCGTCCTGTCGGGCGCCGCGCTCGTGCTGCCCGATCGCCTGCTGTCGCCCGGCACCCTCGTTCTCGACGGCGACCGCATCGTCGACGTGCGATCGGACGTGCCCGGCGGCGGTCATGGCTCCGCGCTCTTCCACGGTCACTACGTCGTGCCGGGCTTCGTCGACGTGCACGTGCACGGCGTCGACGGCACCGACTCGCTCGATGGCGGCGATGCGATCGCCGCGATCGCGCGCCGGCTGCCGCGGTACGGGGTGACGGCGTTCTGCCCGACGACGGTCGCCTGCGACCCTGCGGCGCTGCGCGAGGCGCTCGATCAGGTGCGCCGCGCGCGGCGCGATGCCGCGGCGGACAGCGCGCGCGTGCTGCCGGCGCATCTCGAGAGCAACTTCATCAACCCGGAGTACAACGGCGCGCAGCCGATCGCGTGCCTGCGCGCGCCGCGCGGCGCAGGCGGCGCCGCCACGGGCCAGGCGTTCACCGCGCAGGAGATCCTCGACGAGATCGCGCGCGCCGAGCCCGACGTCGGCATCGTGACGCTGGCGCCCGAGCTGGACGGCGGCGTGGACCTCGTCGCGTCGCTGGCGGCGCGCGGCCACCGCGTGTCGCTCGGCCACTCCGCCGCCACGTACGAAGAGGCGCTTGCGGCGATCGCGGCCGGCGCGCGGCAGGCGACGCACCTGTTCAACCGCATGCCGCCGCTCCATCACCGCGCGCCCGGCCTCGCCGGCGCGGTGCTGCAGGCGGAGGACGTGGTCGCGGAAATCATCTGTGACGGGTTCCACGTGCATCCCGCGATGGTGCGCATGGCGCTGGCGGCGAAGCGCCCCTCCGGCATCGTCGCGATCACCGACGCGACCGCGGCGGCCGGCCTGCCGCCGGGATCGCGCGCGCGGCTCGGCGGCCGGGAGATCGTCGCCGGCAGCGGCGCCGCGCATCTGGCCGACGGGACGATTGCGGGCAGCACCCTCACGATGGACCGCGCGTTCCGGACGCTGGTCGAGCGCGTCGGCCTGTCGCTCGTCGATGCCGCCACGGTGTGCGCCACGACTCCGGCGCGCGAGCTCGGCCTGGTCGGCCACGGCGTGCTCAAGCCGGACGCCGTCGCCGATCTCGCCATCCTCGACGCCGAGTTCCGGGTCGTCCAGACCTATATCGCGGGTCAGCTGGTCTACGCACGAAACAACGGATAGGCCGGATCCGTCCAACGTTCGAAGGAGGTCTCATGTTCCGCACCTTCGCGCTCGTGGCCGTCGCGGCGCTCGCCTCGCCGGCGTGCGTCGACCTCGTCAGCGCCGACATCGGACGCGTGATCGCGCGCGACGAGAAGCACTTCACCGTCGAGGGGCGTCCCGAGGTGTCGGTGTCCACCTTCGACGGGTCGATCGAGGTGCGCCCGTGGGATCGCAAGGACGTCGAGGTCGTCGTCGAGAAGCGCGCCGCGACGAAGGAGTCGGCCGACACGATCGAAGTCGACGCGAAGCAGAACGGCAACGCCATCAGCGTGGACGTTCGCGTCCCGGCGCGCCATGCGTTCGGATTCCACATGAGCCGATCCGCGAAGCTGATCGTCTCGCTGCCGGCCGGGTCGGACCTGGCGGCGAAGAGCGGCGACGGCAGCATCGACGTCGAGCGCATCAGCGGCAAGATCGATCTCCATTCGGGCGACGGCAGCATCAAGGCGCGCTCGCTCGAGGGCGACGTCACCGTCACGACCGGCGACGGCAGCGTCACGGCCGACGGCCGCTTTGCCTCGCTGCGCGCGCACAGCGGCGACGGCAGCCTCCGCATCAGCGCGGCGCCCGGCAGCAGCACTGCGAAGGACTGGGACGTCTCCACCGGCGACGGGTCGGTCGTCTTCGAGATTCCGAACGACTTGAACGCGGAGCTCGACGCACACACGGGCGACGGCCGCATCCGGCTGGACGGCGTGTCGGTGTCCAACGTGAACGGCGAGCTGCGCAGGAACAGCGTGCGAGGACGGCTCGGCGCCGGCGGCGCGACGCTGCGCATCCGCACCGGCGACGGCTCGATTACTTTACGATCCGCCCGCCCGTCAGGAACCGGCGATACTCGGTGAAGCGCTGTTCCTTGCGGATCGACTGGAGCCCGTTGCGAACGAGGATCAGCGATTCGATCGATTCGGGGAGCAGCATCGTCTCGTCGGGATCCTTGAACGACGCCATCTTCAGGCGGATCGTCTTGTCGTAGCGTTCGATCGTGATCCATTCCGGCAGGCTGTGCTTGCGCTGCTGCTCCAGCGTCACGCGCAGCGTGCCGGGGCCCGTCATGTGCTCTTCCACGCGAAGCACGTCGAACGTCGTCGCGTCCACCCACACGCGGCCCTTCATCGCCGCGGGCAGCTCCCAGCTCCAGCAGTCCCGGTGGCCGTTGGGGTCCTCGATCAGCTTGCCGTCGCCCCGCGTTCCCGGCGACAGGAATTCGAAAATCAACGCGTTGGCGTCCTTGCCCTTGCCGTATCCGGCGAACGCGAACCGGTAGTCGGCCTGATTCGACGGCAGCAGGAAGGCGAGCGGCTCCGGCGAGAGCGGATTGGGATCGGTGCAGCCGGCGGCGTCCGTCTTGTCGCGCTCGCGCGGGACGCGGCCGTTCACCTTCAACAGCCGCCGGACCACCGTCGCTTCGCTCGGCGCGCCGTCGTCTTTGGCTTCCGATTCGATGCGCAGTTCGGATTCGGTCGTCCGCGCGAAGCCGCCCGGCGAGAACGACGTCATGTTGCTCACCGGCTGCACGACCGATTTCTCGTAGCAGACGATGTTCTGGACGCGCTTGTAGTATTCGGCCACGCGCGCGCCGACGCGCGCGAGCACGTCGGGCACGTCGGGCGCGGTCGTCTGCGCGGCCGCGCCGAAGACCGACGCGGCGAGGACGAGGCCGACCGCGGCCGCGTTACGCCCCCACGAAGCGCTGGTCTGCATACACCGTTGGATCCGTGATGCCGAGCTCCAGGAACGCGTCGTGCCGTTCGCGGCACTTGCTGCAGGTGCCGCAGTGCTGATCGCCGGCGGGGCTCATGCAGGAGAGCGTGCATTCGAACGGCACCCCGAGCTCGTAACCGCGCCGCGTCACCTCCGCCTTGCTCTTGCCCGCAAACGGCGCGGCGATCTGCACGTCGTGCGCCAGGCCGAGCGACAACGCCCGCGCGAGCGCGGCGCGGAATTCGTCGGTGGCGTCGGGAAACGGATTGTGCGCCAGCGTGCCGAGGACGATGCGGTCGAGCGACGCGACTGCGCAGAACACGCCGGCCTTTCCGAGCAGGACGATGTTGCGGCCCGGCAGGTACACGTCCTCGTCGGGCGTGTGATACGCGGGCGGTGTGCCGCGAACGGCCCAGTGCGACGCCGCGTAGACGTCGCGCATGTCGACGCTCAGCGACGCCAGCGGCCGCACACCGGCGAACGGCGGCGCGGTCAGCAGGCGCGCGACCATGCGGCGCTCGGCCGCTTCCCACGCCAGACCGACGCTGACGTAGATCGGCTGCACGTTGGCGGCGCCGTGCGCCGCGGCTTCGTCCGCGAGCAGCACCGCGCTGTCGAGTCCGCCGGAGAGAAGCACTGCCGTTCGCATGGCCTAATCGGGTAATCTGGGAAACGGGTACGCGATTGCGGGAATGGTAGTCGGTCGCAATCGACCCTGCAAGCAATCCGGCAATCTCACACGTCCGACTACCAGGCCACGCGACTACCACATGTATTCCGTCACGAAGCGCATCGATTTTTGTTATGGCCACCGCCTGCTCGACTACGACGGCATCTGCAAGCATCCGCACGGTCACAACGCGACCGCCGAAATCGAGGTCCGGACGGGCACGCTGGACAACCGCAACATGGTCTGCGACTTCAGCGACATCAAGCGCATCGTCAAGGGCTGGGTCGATCGCGAGCTCGATCACAAGATGCTGCTCCGCCACGACGACCCGCTGGTGGCGCCGCTGAAGCAGCTCGGCGAGCCGATGTTCCTGCTCGACAGCAATCCGACGGTCGAACGGATCGCGCGGCTGATCTTCGACTACGCGCGCGAGCAGGGGCTGCCGGTGGTGCGTGTGAAGGTGTGGGAAACGCCCACCTCCTACGCCGAATTCGGCGAGTGAACGTGTGAGGCGTTGAGATAGTCGCCGCGTGCATGTTCCAGCTGTATGTGTTCGACCTCGACGGGACGCTGGTCGATTCGCGCCGCGACCTGGCCGATTCGGCGAACGAACTGCTCGGCGCGAGCGGCGTCGCGCCGCTCAGCGAAGAGCACGTGGGACGTCTCGTCGGCGACGGCGCCGCGACGCTCGTCGCGCGCGTGTTCGCCGCGCGCGCCGTTCCGCAGCCCGACGACGCGCTCGCGCGCTTTCTCGCGATATACGATCGTCGCCTGCTGAATCACACGCGGCCGTATCCCGGCATCCCCGAGGTCCTGTCGCAACTCGGCGCCCGCGCGCGGCTCGCCGTGCTCACCAACAAACCGCTGGCGTCCACGCGGCGCATTCTCGACGCGCTGGATCTGTCCGCTGCATTCGATCCGGCAGCCGTGCTCGGCGGCGATGGTCCCTTGCCGCGCAAGCCCGATCCGGCCGGGTTGCGTCACCTCGCGGCGGCGGCGAACGTCGCGTTGTCCTCGACGCTGCTCATCGGGGACTCCAGCGTCGATCTGCGCACCGCGCGGAATGCGGGCGCCGCCCTCTGTCTCGCGCGGTATGGCTTTGGCTGCTGGAGCGTGCGCGCCGAGGACCTGGCGGATTCCGATCGCACAATAAGGGACCCTATCGAGCTGCTTCACCTGTAGGAAATTTGTACGACGGCAGGGGCTCTACTGTCGGGCTTCTTGTCACACGATCGCACGGCCGAGGTAATTTGTTCGGGAACGAACTGGCATCGGCATTGCTGAGATTCTCCAGTCCTCGCCCAACAGTCTGACGACACAGCGAGACACAAGCAGTCCGCGTAGAATACGGAGCTTATGCCGACGCCACTGACGGAGGGGCACGGACGTTCCACGGGTCTGGTCGACGTCCTCGATCGTGTTCTGGACAAAGGGCTTGTCGTGGCGGGCGACATCAAGGTGTCGCTGGCCGAAGTCGAGCTGTTGACGATCCGGATCCGATTGCTGATCTGCTCGATCGACAAGGCGGAACAGATCGGCCTCGACTGGTGGAAGTACGACCACCACCTGTCCCCCGGCAAGCAGGTGCTGTCGGCCGAGAACGAGGAGCTGCGCAAGCAGGTGCGCGCCCTCGAGCGGCAAATCGCGTCGATGACGCGCAAGCGAACGGCGGCGCTGAAGTAGCGGCACAAGGAGAGTTCGATGCCCGTTGAACGTGCAGCAGGCGGCACAAGCCTTATTGACGTCCTCGACCGAGTACTGGACAAAGGGATCGTCATCGATGCGTGGGTTCGGGTATCACTCGTCGGCATCGACCTCATCACGGTCGAAGCCCGCGTCGTCGTCGCATCGATCGATACCTACTTGAAGTACTCGGAAGCCGTGGGCACCGTGGCCCCGGTGGCGAAGCCGGCGATCGAAGGCAAGGGGTATGAGGAAGTCATTGCTGAAAACGCCGCCCTCAGAGCTCAGCTCTCGACTGGCGCTGCCCGCCGCACTGGTGGGCGTCGGCGGTCGTCGGCACGCGACGAAGCGTAACGGGTCGACGCCGTACACCGGCGTGCCGCGCGTCCGCGTCGCCGTCGAGGCGCTGGCCGACGACGAGCAGCCGTACCTCGCGGCGCGCGTGCGGCTGCTCGAAGGGTTCGTCGGCCGGACCGAGGTCGGCGACTGTACGCAGTTCGCGCTGCAGTGGATGGGCGAGTCGCTGGGCGTCTCGCAGTCGATTTGCCTGGTCCGGCCCACCGGCGATCAGATGCTGTACGCGTCGGGCCACTACGGCTTCACGTCGGGCGCCGTCGCCTCGTTCACGATTTCGCTCGAGGAGTGGGGCCACCCGCTCGTCACCGCGTTCAACAGCCGCAAGGAGATCTTCTATCCGGCGGCGCATTCGGCCGCCGATCGGCGCCGCCGCCCGAGCACGCCGTTCGAGGACGCCGCGTTTCACGTGTTTCCGCTCGGCGCGCCGCACGCGGAGGAAGCGATCGGGCTGCTGCTGGTGGGCGGCGCGCAGCCGATCAGCGGCGAGCTGCACTGGTTCACGGCGATCTTCAGCCAGAAGCTCGATCAGATCCTGCGCGTCCAGACGCTCGTCGAGGCCGACCGCCGGCAGGGCCGCGAGCGATCGCTGCTGCACAGCATCATCAACGCGGTCTCCGACCCCATCCTGCTGACCGACACCGAAGGGCGGCTGCTCATCGCGAACCAGCGGGCGCTGACGCTCTTCACCGCGTCGGAGGAGGAGAGCGAAGGGCGGCGCAGCGCCGTGCGGATGAACAACATGCTGCTGTCGTCCGCGCTCTCCAGCAAGGCGATCGAGGAGACCGGCGCGACGCGGCGCGAGCTGCTGCTGGTGAATCCGGTCGACGGCTCCGACCTGGTGTTCGAGCTGCTCAGCACGGTGACCGAGGATCCGCGGCAGGGCAGCGGCGTCGTCTCGATTCTGCGCAACGTCACCGACCTGCGGCGCGCGAGCGAGGAGATCGAGGACAACTACCGCAAGATGCGCGTCGCCGAGGCGCAGGCGCGCGCCGAGAGCGACCGCCTGAACCTGATCATCGACTCGGTCGCCGACCCGATCGTCGTCACCGACGCGTCGGGCGCGACGTCGCTGATGAACGAGCCGGCCGAGCGGTTGTTCACCATCCCGCAGGGCGCGAGCGCGATCGAACAGCGCTGGGTGCAGGCCAACGACGCGCACTTCTCGTCGTTCATCGCGGGCATGCTCGTCAGCGCCGACCAGCGCCGCGTCGGCGAGATCGGCCTCGTCGAGGCGAAGACCGGCGAGCCGATGCCGGTCGAAGCGATCGCGGGCAAGATCCTCTCGGAACACGGCGAGCTGACCGCCGTCGTCACGATCCTGCACGACCGCCGCGAGGCGATCGAGAAGGCGCGGCTCTACGAGCAGCTGAAAGAGGCGTCCGACGAGCTCGAACGGAAGATTCAGGCCGCGACGTCCGACATCGCGCAGCAGAACGAGCTGCTGCGGCGGCAGGCGATCGAGCTCGAACAGGCGTCGCAGCTCAAGTCGCAGTTCCTCGCCAACATGTCGCACGAGTTCCGCACGCCGCTCAACGCGATGCTCGGGTACACGTCGATGCTGCTGCAGGGCGTCGCCGGCGACCTGGCGCCGCAGGCGAAGCGGCAGCTCGGACGCATCGAGTCGAACGGCCGCCACCTGCTGACGATCATCAACGAGATCCTCGACATCTCCCGCATCGAGGCGGGGCGGATGCCGCTGCAGCTCTCCACCTTCAAGGTGACCGAGCTGGTGTCGGAGGTCCGGTCCGAGCTCGAGCCGATCATCCTGCGCTCGAAGCTCCCCGTGCACGTCCACGTCGACAAGGGGCTGCCCTCGGTGCGCAGCGATCGGCAGAAGGTGAAGCAGATCCTGCTCAACCTCCTGAGCAACGCCCTCAAGTTCACGCACCACGGTTCGATCACGATCGCCGCGAAGCTCGGACGCGACAAGACGATGCAGCTGTCCGTGGCGGACACGGGCATCGGCATCGCCGCCGCGGATCACGATCGCATCTTCGAGGACTTCCGTCAGCTCGACAACTCGCCGACGCGCGCGTACGGCGGCACCGGCCTCGGCTTGTCGATCTGCCGGCGGCTCGCGCAGATGCTCGACGGCAAGCTGACGATGCAGAGTCAGCTGGGCCGCGGCTCGACGTTCACGCTTTCCCTGCCAATCAAGGGACACAAATGACCACGAAAGACACCCGCCCGCGCGTGCTGATCGTCGACGACTATCCGGACGCGCGCGAGATGTACTCCGAGTACCTGCAGTTCTCCGGCTTCGACGTCGTCGAAGCGGCGAACGGCATGGAGGCGCTGCAGCGCGCCGTCGACGCGGAACCCGACATCATCCTGATGGACTTGTCGCTGCCGGTGATGGACGGGTGGGAAGCGACGCGGCGGCTGAAGGCCGACAAACGGACGGCCGGCATCCCGGTCGTCGCGCTGACGGGCCACGCGCTCGCGGGCATCTCGGAGGGCGCGCGCAAGGCGGGCTGCGACGCGTTCGTGACCAAACCGTGTCTGCCGGAAGATCTCGTCAAGGAAATCCGTCGCGTGCTCGACGAGTCGCCGTCGACGAAGAAGAGCCGCAGGAGCGGCAAATATGCCAAGAACAGCGTCAACTAACGGCCGCAAGACTGCACGCACCTCCTCCCCGCCGCCGCGCGGCGCGAAGAAGCTGGCGACGCCGCTGTCGCCGAGGAGCAGCCCGAAGGCGAACGGCGCTGGGAAAGCGAACGGCCACGGCCGCGTGTCGGCCAGGAGCCGCAAGGACGATCGCCCCGCGGCCCGCTCCGTCTCGGAGAAGGTCGTGCACGGCGGCCGCAGCGCGGCGATCGAACCGGCGGCCGCCGTCAGCCGCGGCAAGTACGTGTACTGCATCATCGATTCGAGCGACCCGCTGCGGTTCGGGCCGGTCGGCATCGGCGCCGAGCCGTCGGAGGTCTACACGGTGCACTACAAGAACCTCGCGGCCGTCGTCTCGGACGCGCCGCTCGAGGTGCTCGACTCGACGCGCGAGAACGTGCTCGCGCACGAGCGCGTCAACGAGACGGTGATGCGCGAGCACACCGTCATCCCGATGTCGTTCGGCACCATCTTCAAGACCCGCGAGGACATCGTCGAGCTCCTGCGCTCGGCGGCCGAAGCGTTCGGCGACGTGCTGCACAAGATGCAGAACAAGCTCGAATTCGGTCTGAAGGTGCTGTGGGACCGGGACCAGGCCATCCGCGAGGTCGAGAACGAAGACGAGGACATCAGCCGGCTGAAGAAGGAAATCTCCGGGCAGAAGGGCCCGACCTATTTCGCGCGGATGCAGTACGGGCGCCTGATCGACTCGGCGCTGCAGGCGAGGTCGGAGCGGTACGTCGCCGACGTCCTCGAGCAGCTGCGCGAGGTGTCGGTCGCGTCCCGGATCAACAAGCCGATCGGGGACAAGATGATCATGAACGCCGCCTTCCTGATCTCCCGCGACCAGGAGCAGGCGTTCGACGCGAAGGTGAAATCGATCGCGGGCAGGTTCGACAAGCTGACGTTCAAGTACACCGGACCGTGGCCGCCGTACAACTTCGTCAACATTCGCCTGAAGCTCGAACGCGCATAGTGATCGCGCCGTGTTCATTCTCGATACGCTGCTGATCGGCTCGCTGCGGTTCGTCCTCGACAAGGTGGTCGCCGCCGCCGAAGCCGAGATGCAGGACGACACCGTCCTGCGCGAGCAGCTGCTCGAGGCGCAGATGCGGCTCGAGCTCGGCGAGATCTCGGACGAAGAGTTCGCCGGCGTCGAACGCGACCTCCTCGCGCGCATCCGCGAGATCAAGGGACGGCAGCAGGGCGCCATCACCATGTCGCCGGCGGACACGGTCACCGGCGTCGACATCGACACCGACTTCTGAGCACCAGGATCGCGCGATCGCCGCGTCCCGCCGCGCCCCGCTGGTCGTTCTTCGGCGGCAAGGGCGGCGTCGGCAAGACGACCTGCGCGTCGGCGTTCGCGCTCGCGCAGGCGCGCGACGCATCGACGCTCGTCGTGTCCACCGACCCGGCGCACTCGCTCGGCGACGCGCTCGGCGTCCGCCTGTCCCCCCGCGTGACGCGCGCGGCGCCGCGGCTCGACGCCGTCGAGCTCGACGCGGCGCGGGCGTTCGCGCGCTGGATCGCCGACCATCACGCCGCCGCCGCCGACGTGCTGCAGCACGGCACGTGGCTCGACCGCGACGACGTCGACGCGCTGCTGGACCTGCCGATTCCGGGGATCGACGAGCTGATCGCGCTGATCGAAATCGATCGCCTCGCGCGCCGCGGCTACGAGCGCGTCGTGATCGATACCGCGCCGACGGGCCACACGCTGCGCCTGATCGCGGCGCCCGACGCGGTGCGCGCGCTCGCCGGGATCCTCGAGTCGATGCAGGCCGAGCACCGGATCGTCCGCGAGCAGCTGGCGCGCGTGGCGCGCGCCGACGCGGCCGATCGGCTCGTCGACGCGATCGCGGCGCAGGCCGCCGCCGTCGCCGCGCGCCTGCGCGACACGCGGCAGACCTCCTTCACGTGGGTGACCCTTCCCGAGCCGATGGCGGTGGCGGAGTCGGAAGACGCGCTCGCCGCCCTGGCGGGCGCGCACGTCGCCGTCGACGAGATCGTCGTCAACCGGGTCCTCACCGACGAAGGCCCGTGCCCGGTGTGCGATCGCCGCCGCGCCGACGAGCGCGCGATCGTCGCGCGGATTCGACGGACGATCGGCCGCGGCCGCCGGGTGACGCTCGTCGCGGCGCAGCCGGCCGAACCGCGCGGCTCGCGCGCGCTCGCGCGACTCGCTCGCGAGATGGCGCACGGATCGCCGCCTGATGCGAGCGGCCGTCCGCCGCGGCGCCCGGCCGCGGCGATTTCCCGCAACCCCGACCCGTCCGCGCCCCGCGCCGATCCCGCGTCGCTCCCGGCAATCCGCGGAGCGAGGCTCGTCTTCGTCGGCGGAAAAGGCGGCGTCGGCAAGACGACGGTCGCCGCGACGGTGGCCGTGTCGCTGGCGCGCGAGCGGAGCGCACGCCGCGTCCTGCTGCTCTCGACCGACCCGGCGCACTCGCTGTCGGACGTGTTCGCCTCCGCGATCGGCGATCGCCCCGTCGGCGTGCCGGACGCGCCGACGAACCTGTTCGTGCGCGAAGTCGACGCCGCCGCGGCGCTGGCCTCGCGGCGACGCGACGTCGACGCGGCGCTGGCGGAAATCGCCGGCAGCGTCGCGACCGATGCCGCCGGCGCGGGCGCGGACGATCTGGTGGAGCTCGCGCCGCCGGGCATCGACGAGCTCTTCGGCCTCCTCTCCGTCTTCGACGCCCGCGCCGACTACGACGTCGTCGTCGTCGACACGGCGCCGACGGGACACGCGCTGCGCCTGCTCGAGATGCCGGAGACGGCGCGCGCGTGGGTGCAGCTGCTGCTGACGGTGTTGCTCAAGTACCGGGCCCTCGTCCGGCCCGGCAAGCTCGCGGCCGAGCTCGTGCAGGTGTCGAAGTCGATCCGCGATTTCCAGGCGCTGCTGCACGATGCCGACGCGACACGGTTCCTCGTGGTGACGAGGGCGGCGCGGCTGCCGCGGCGCGAGACGGAGCGACTCGTGGCGCGGCTGCGGAAGCTGCGCCTGCACGTGGCGGCGATCGTCGTCAACGCGATGACGCTGGCGCCGGGCCGCTGCCGCCGCTGCCGCCGCACGCGCGCCGCCGAGCAGCGCGAGCTGGGTCCGCTGAGACGCGCGGCGGGGCGGCGCGGTATCATCCGAACGCCGCTGTCGGCGCCGTCGCCGCGCGGCGTGCTGCCGCTCGAGCGGTGGGCACGCGCCTGGCTCGCATGACTCCGCTCACCTACGTGTACGGTCTCGTCGTCTCGACTCGGAAGCCGTCGCTGGCCCGCGTGCCGGCCGGCCTCCCCGGCGCATCGCGCGTCCGTCTCCTCCAGGTGGATGCCGGCCGTTATCTGGTCGTGGCCGACGTGAAGCGTCACGAGTACGGCGAGGATGCGATCAACCAGCGCCTCTCGAACCTCGACTGGGTGTCGCGCGCCGCCGTCGGGCACGAGGCGGTGCTCGAGGCGCTGGTGGCGAGGGCAACGGTGCTGCCGATGAAGCTGTTCACGATCTTCACGAACGACGAACGCGCGATCGCCGACGTCAGGCGCAACCGCGCCCGCGTGGACGCGCTCATCAAGCGCGTCGCCGGGCATCATGAGTTCGGCGTCCGCGTCGTCATGGATCGCGCGAAGGCGGCGGCCCGCCGGAAGGCCGGCGCCAGTCGACCAGGCGGCTCGGCCACCGGCATTGCGTATCTGACACAGAAGAAGGCGCAGCGCGATGCGGCGACGGAGCTCGCCGCGCACGCGCGCGAGACGGTAGCGGACCTTTACGATCGGCTCGCGCGGCGCGCCCGCCTCGCGCAGCGGCGATCGGCGAGCGAGCTGCCGATCGAGAACGGGCCGCTGCTCCTCGACGCCGCGTTCCTGGTGGCGAGCGCGAAAGCGCGCGCGTTTCGCGGCGAGGTCGCGCGCGAAGCCCGCGCGCTCGCCCGGCACGGCTACGGCGTCACGCTGACCGGGCCGTGGCCGCCCTACACGTTCGTGCAGGAGTGACGATGGCCCCGCCGAAGGCGCCGCTGCGCAGCACGGTCAGCGATCACGTTCTCGAGACGCCGCAGGTGTCGGTGCTCGACCTCGTGGACGAACTCCTCAACAAGGGCGTCATGGCGAACGCCGACGTCACCCTCGGCGTCGCGGGGATCGATTTGATCTACCTGCGGCTGTCCGCGCTGCTGTGCGCGGCCGATCGCGTCCTGCCGGCGGAACCCAACCGGCCGGCCAAGCGCCGCCGGCACCGCCGCCGGTGAAGAAGAAAACGGTCCGTCGACGTTCGGTCCGCTCGCCGCGTCGCCGTCCGCGTCCGCCGCGGCGCGCGCGTGCAGCCGCCGCGGCGCCGGTCACCGCGGCGCAGCTCCGCGCGCTGCGCAAGGAGATCGAGCGGCGCGCGCAGCCGGCGCGCTGGAATCCCAATCCCGACGAAGTGCAGAAGTCGGTGGTGCAGCTCGTGCTGACGATCGTGGAATTCCTGCGCCGACTGATGGAGCGTCAGGCGATCCGCCGGATGGAGCAGAAGACGCTGACGCGCAAGGAGGCCGAGGCGGTCGGTACGGCGCTGATGAAACTCGAGGAGACGGTCGCCGAGATCGGCGCGAGGTTCGGCTTGACGCCGGAGGAGCTCAATCTCGATCTCGGGCCGCTCGGCAAGCTGATGTAGGAGCGCGGGCGCGACGTGCGCCGCCGGCCGCTCGCGTCATTTCTGCCGCGCGCGACGCCGCTGGCGCTGCCGCTCGCGCTCGTGCACGCCGTGGTTGCCGAGGATGTCGCCGACGATCATCGACAGGCCGCCGAACACCGACACGTCGTGCGATCCGCTGACGCCGACCTGCACGCCCCAGTCGACGGCGTAGCGCGCGCCGAGCTCGTAAATCGCCCCGGCGTCCATCGCCGTCACGCCGCGGCCGTCGGCGTCCTGCCGCGAGAACCAGAACGCTTCGACGTACGGGTTCAGATTGTCGGTCGCGGCCACGCTGACCGACACCGACGCGAGATGCTGCACGAAGTGCCCGCGCTCGCCGCCGGCGCCGATCGCGCCGATGCCGTAGTTGACGTCGGCATGCCAGTGGCGGCCGATGTCGGCGCCCGTCAGCAGCGCGAGCAGGTAGTCGCGATCGCCGCTGCCGAACCCCTTGTCGGGATCCGCGGTCGGAAAGTTGATCGTCGGCAGGATCGACAGCACCGGCACGCCGCCGGGATCGGCCCACAGGCGCAGCTTCGCGCCCACGTTCGTGTTGCCGATGCCGCTCTGTCGCAGCGTGCCGTCGCTCTGCGTCACGAACCCGTCGGTGCCGACGCGCGCCTCGATCCAGTCGGTCAGTCCGATCCTCGCCGTGAACGGCGATCCGAACGCTCGCGCGCCGCCCTCGGAGCGGACGAACTGTCCGCCCATCTCGATCTGCAGCAGGCCGACCTCGACGATGTGCGTGCCGTTGGTGACGTCGGGACGATCCGGCTCGATCGTGTCCTGCGCGTGGGCGCTGGCCGCGCACGCCAGCATCATCACGACCGACCGAACGCAGCCCCTCAACGCGCGATTTCCACGAGCAGCTTCGACGCCGCGCGCGCGCCGATCGTGATGCGGCGATCCTGTCCGCGCAGCTGCACCGCGTCGGCCGCCGTGTCGCGCGTTTCGACTTCGACCGGCTGTCCCGGCTTGAGGTTGTTGTGCTCGATGAAGCGGAGGAACTCGGGATCCTGATCGGCGATCCGCGTCACCCGCAGCGGCGTGTGCGTCGGGCAGGTGAGCAGCGTTTCGAGCTGCCGCGGCGCCACCGATCCCTCCTGGTTCGGAATCGGATCGCCGTGCGGATCGTGCGTCGGGCGCCCGAGCATTTCGTCGATGCGGTCGATCAGGCGATCGGACACCACGTGCTCGAGCAGCTCCGCGTCCTCGTGGACCTCCGCCCAGCTCATGCCCATCACCTGCACCAGGAACAGCTCCACGAGGCGATGGCGTCGGACGACGAGCGCCGCGAGCTTCTCGCCGGCGCGCGACAGCCGCACGCCGCTGTACGGCTCGTACTCGACCAGCCCCGACTCGGCGAGCGTCTTGATCATCGTCGTCGCGGTGCCGGGCGTCACGCCCAGCGCCGACGCGACCTGTCCCATCGGGACGAGACGGGCGCCGTCCTCGAGCGACGTCTGGCCCTGATAAATCGCCTTCAGGTAATTTTCGACGGTGCTCGACGGGAGCATTCGACTCGGTATTATCGCTCAATGGCGCTCGACGACCGGATTGCCACGCCTGACGCGAAGCGGCGATACGTGCGCGCGCTGTTCGCCACGATCGCCGACCGGTACGACGTCATCACCGTGGCGCTGTCCTGCGGGCGGGACCGCGGCTGGAAGCGCCGGGTCGTCGCGCTGGCGGCGCCGTCGGCCGGCCGCCGCGCGCTCGATCTCGCGACCGGCACCGGCGACATCGCGTTTGCGCTCGCGGCGCGCGGCGCGTCGGTCGTGGGCCTCGACATCACGCCGCGCATGATCGAGCTCGCGCGCGGCAAGCGCGACATGGCGGCTGCGGACGCTCCGGCGTTCCTCGTCGGCGACATGCTCGCACTGCCGTTTCCGTCGGCGTCGTTCGACATCGTTACGACCGGATATGGATTGCGCAACGTTCCGGATCTGGCGGCGGCTCTCGACGAGATTCGCCGCGTCCTGCGTCCGGGCGGACAGTTCGTGTCGCTCGACTTCAACCGTCCCGCCAACGGCGCGGTCCGCGCCGCGTATCTCGCGTACCTGCATGTGGTCGGCGGCGCGCTCGGCTGGCTGCTGCATCGCGATCCGGACACCTACCGGTACATCCCGGCGTCGATCCGGCGGTATCCGGGCGCCGGCGCGGTCGTGGCGATGCTGGAGGCGCGCGGCTTCGCGCGCGCGACGTATCATCGAGTGCTCGGCGGACTCATGGCCATTCACCATGCCACCAGAAGTTGACGCAGCGAAGTGGTCGGGCGAAGGCGCGTTCACGCAGCTGCTGATCGAGCGGCTGCGCGCGCTGCCGGCGATCGCCGCCGTGCGGGTCGAGGACGCGCCGACCAGCCGGTCCGAGGCCGACTACAATTTCATCAGCAACGAGGTGTTCGTGGCGTTTGCCGTCAACCGGCGCCGCGAACGGGTCAGGCGCTTCGGCGTGATCCCGGCGTCGCGGTGGATCGTGGACAAGGCGATGGCGATGCCGCAGCTGGAGCAGGCGCTGAGCGGCATCGACGGCATCGGCGCCCCCGATTATTCCGATGAGGGCATGCTGCAGTACCTGCGGACGGAACGCATCGTTCCGCCGTATCAGACACGCGGTTACAAGCTGGTGGAACTCGTGCGGATCTACGAAGCCGGCGTGGAAATCCGGCGCTAATGTTCGCCGTCCGTTCGGCCGACAACTAGACCGGTGAGTCTGGTCCCTTCGCTGCTCCAGGCAATCATTCGAGTGGACGGTGACGCGCTGGTGATGCATGCCGGCGACAAGCCGTACGTCGTGTCGCCGACCGGCCAGGTGGACCTCGCCAGCCGCGGCCTGTCGCTCGACGCCGTCGACGGCATCGTCGCGCAGCTCCTGTCGATGGAGTCGCGCAACGCGCTCGACGAGTTCGGCGCCGTGCAGTACGAGCTGCCGCCGGCCGCCGAATTCCCCGGCGAACACTTCACGGTCGTGGCCGCTCGCGGCGGAGACGACTTGTGGGTGGAGGTGCGCCGCCGCCGCGTGCCGGATGACGACCGTGTGCCCGACGATCTATTTGCGGGCGCGCCGGAGGAAGTGGCGGAACACGACGATTCCGATCACATTCCTTCCGAGATGCTGCCCGCGGCCGACGAGCCGGCCGCGACGACGGTGGCCGTTGCCGTCGTCAACGTTGCGGTGGCGCACGTCGACGAAGGGCTGGACGTCCCCGACGCCGCGTCGCTCGCCCTCGGTCCGCAGGCGGAGGCCACGGCGGCGACACCGTCCGTTGTCGCTTCGTCGTCCGTGCTCGAACCGCCGGTAGGAACGGCGTCGGCGAGTGCGCCGCTGTCGCTCGAGCCGCCCGCGGAGCCGGTCGTCGCGCCGCCGGCCGCGGCGCCGGCGGCTGTTGTGCCGCAGGTTTCGACCTGGCGGCCGATCGTTCACGAGACCGCGGACGTTTCTCCGTCGGTGGCAGCGGCGCTTGCGGCGGAGTCCGAATCGGAGCCTGCCCGTGTCGCAGCGAGCGAGCCGGAGCCGGTCGTTGCGGCTTCGCAGCCGGAGCCGCTCGTCGCGGCCGCCAACGAGCCGGAGTTCGAACCGGAGCTGATCGCGACGGCGCCCGAGGCGGAATCCGAATTCGAGCCGGTCGTCGCGTCGGCGCCCGAGGCGGAATCCGAGCCCGAACCGGTCGTCGCCTCTGCGCCCGCGCAGGAACCCGAGCCCGAACCGGTCGTCGCTGCTGCACCCGCGCCGGAACCCGAGCCTGAACCGGTCGTCGCCGCTGCGCCCGCGCAGGAAGCCGAGCCCGAGCCGGTCGTTGCCGCTGCGCCCGCGCCGGAACCCGAGCCTGAACCGGTCGTCGCTGCCGCGCCGGAGCCGGAACCCGAGCCCGAACCGGTCGCTGCCGCGCCCGCGCAGGAACCCGAGCCCGAACCGGTCGTCGCCGCTGCGCCCGCGCAGCAAGCCGAGCCCGAGCCGGTCGTCGCCGCTGCGCCCGCGCAGGAAGCCGAGCCCGAGCCGGTCGTCGCC
>DASRGT010000031.1:0-37238 GCA_035650895.1 Vicinamibacterales bacterium | reverse complement strand
GGGCACCAACCAGCGCATCGAGGCGGCGCGCCTCGTGGTGGGCGCGGTGTCGGCGACCCCCAAGCGGCTGGCGAACGTCGAACAGGCCATCGTCGGCAAGCCGCGCGACGAACAGACGGCGGACCTGGCGGGCAAGATGGCGATCGAAAACGCGTCCGCGCTCCGCTACAACGGCTACAAGCTGCCGCTGATGCGCAACCTGGTGAAACGCGCAATCCGAGGGTCGGAAGGTGGGTCATGGACCTCTTAACGTGGGGACGCAGTCCGTGGGGTGAGTGGGTACTCACCCACGTTTCGTGGAGCCTGTTCTGGGCGTCGCTGTACGCGGGGATCCTCTTCTTCCTCGCGCACGCGAGCTACATGCTCTTCTCGGCGCACCGCAAGCGCCCGTCCGCCGAAACGGATCGCCTCGAAGCAGCGAACAAGGACCTGCCGGAGAAGATCGTGCGGCACACGCTGGCCGCGCGGCTGTTCCACTGGGTGATGGCCGCGTCGATGTTCGTCCTGCTGTTCACGGCGTTCCTGCCGATCGCGGGCGTCAGGTTTCCGTGGGTGCAGTGGCACTGGATGGCGGGCGTCGTGCTGATCGCCTCGATCGTCTACCACATCATCCACGCGAGCTTCTTCCTCGACTTCTGGTCGATCTGGGTCGGGCCGAAAGACATCCCCGAGCTGAAGAACGAACTGATGCGCGAGCTCGGACACGACGTCCCCGGTCCGAAGGACGGAAAATACCCGCTCGGCAACCGGCTCTATCACCTCGCGCTGGTCGTCACCGGCCTGACGGCGGCGGTGACCGGCTTCTTCATGCTGTTCCGCGTGCGCACGCCGTTCTTCGTGCGCAACCCGTACCTGCTGCGCGACTTCACGTGGGGCGTCACCTACGTCGCGCACGGGCTCGCGGGGGTGGGCCTGGTCGGCCTCGTCATCGCGCACGTGTACTTCGCCGTGCGCCCCGAGAAGTGGTGGATCACCAAGGCGATGATCGTCGGCACGATCACGCGGCGGCAGTATCTCGAGCACCACGAGCCGAGCCGCTGGCGCGTGGCGCGGACGGGGGGGACGCGCAATCCCAAGCCGGCCGGTCAGGCGTGAGCGAGGCGTCGCAGGTGCGCGCCGACCTCAAGGCGCGCACCGATACCATCGAAGAGGCGTACGAATTCTTCCTGGCGTACGCCTCGCAGGGTCTCCCGACCGACGCGAACACCAGCCATCCGATCCGCGATCACCTGCGCAAGTTCGATCAGGCGCTGAAGGGCATCGGCGGGTTCTTCCTCGACTGCGCCAGGCAGCTCGGCGCGCCAGACCTGGCGCCGTACCGCGCGTTCGTGGACGTCATCGAGCGCGATGCGCGGGACGCGCAGGCGGCGATTCAACTGGTGCTGGCGCAGCCGGCGATCGGGTCGCAGACGATCGACAACCTGAACGCGTCGATCCACGTCCGCGCGCTGCTCACCGATCTGTTCCTGATTGAAGAGATCCTGACGTCGTTGTCCCGCTAGCGACGGGTACCTGGTACGTGCCAGGTACGTGCCAGGTAAGTACCAGGTACGTGCCAGGTACTAGCTGGGCCGTTGGCGGCTAGCGCGTGCTCGCGGGCGACGGCTTGTACCCGGCAACGGCCTCGACCCACTCGCCGTTGATCCGCACCATCCACGTGCCCGTCCGAGCCTTCCCAAGCCACCCTTCGGGTCTGAACCCGAGATCGGCGCCCGAGATGATCGGCGCCGGATCGCGCCGCTGCGGCTGAACCGTCTGCGCGGTCGCAATCGTCCCGACGATGACGAGCGAAGCGACCCACAACACGGCCATCACGATGCGCGCCTGGAGCGTCATGCACACCCCCCAGGGACATAAGACGTCACGCGCCGCCGGATTGGCGGACGCCGACAATCACCTTGCCCCGCGCATGCCCCTGCTCCAGATAGCCAATCGCCGCCGGCACGTCCTCCAGCGCGTACTCGCGATCGACGACCGCCTTGACGATGCCGCCGCCGAGCAGGTCCGCGAGGGTCGCGAAGTCGTCCCGCGAGGCGCGGACCATCACCAGACCGAGTTCCTGGCTCCCGACCCGCGACAACACGGCGGCGCGGAGCGCGCGATCGAACGGCGCGAGCCAGCGTCCGGGCGGGCCGCCGACGATCACGTAGCGGCCGCGCGGCGTCAGCACGCGCCTGCAGGCGCGAAGCGGCTGCCCGCCGACGGTATCGATGATCGCATCGAAGCGGTCGGCGCCGACCGTGAAGTCGTCCCTCGTGTAGTCGATCGCGCGAGCGGCTCCGAGCGATCGCACCAGGTCGATGTTGCGCGCGCTGCAGACCGCGGTGACCTCCGCGCCGAGCCACCTGGCGATTTGGACGGCGAACGTGCCGACGCCGCCGGCCGCGCCGTTGACGAGCACGCGCTCGCCCGGTCGAACGCGACCGTTGTCGCGCACCGCCTGCAGCGCCGTGATCGCCGCAACCCCGGCCGCCGCCGCGTGCTCGAAGGAGACGGACGCCGGCTTCCTGGCGAGCGAACGTGTGGACCCGGAAGCGTACTCGGCGAAGCTGCCGCGGACCGTGCCAAACACTTCGTCGCCGATCGCAAACTGCGTCACCCGCGCGCCCACCGACTCGACCCGCCCCGCGACGTCGACGCCGAAGCGCGGATCGCGCGGCGCGGCGAGACCGGATTGAACCCGCATCAGGTACGGCGTCCCCCGCATCAGATGCCAATCGAGCGGATTGACCGACGCCGCGTGCACGCGGATCAGGACTTCGTCCGCGGCGGGCACCGGCACGTCCACGTTCTCGACCCTCAGCACCTCGGGCCCGCCGTACGCACGATGCCGAACGGCCCTCATGATCGCAGCGGCATGTATAGTACCCGGCAGAGGACGAGATGAGTGCCCACAGCGGACTCCGGATCGCCGGCATGTGCGCCGCGATCCTGGCCGGAGCCGGCGTCGCGCACATCCGCGCCGCGTCGGACATCGAGCTGCAGTACGACGAAGCGCTGACGAAGATCGGGTTCCCAAACCCGCTGCTCCGCGGCCGTATCCGCGGCACCGACGCGTGGTTCATCGTGGACACCGGCGCCGGCGTGCACACGCTCGCCGCGTGGGTCGTGCGCGCCGCGGGAATCCCCACGGAGGCATCCGGCTCGACGACGACCGGATCGACCGGCGCCACGTCGGTGGTGCGCGCGGCGTCGGGCGAGGTGATCCGCCGCACGGACCGTTCCGACATCACCCTGCGCCAGGCGATCGTGGTCGACCTGCCGCCAGTGTTCGAGCAGCAGCGGATCGCTGGTCTGCTGTCACCGCAGTTGCTCGCCCCGGCGGGCGACGCCGCCGTGCTCGACATGACGGCGCCGCGCCTGTCGTTCCGGCGAGACGACGCGCCGAACGCGCCGCCGGCGGCGGGCGTCTGCGTCAACCGCGACTCGCCGTACCGCAACCGGCTCTACTCGACGGCGGTCACCGTCGACGGCGTCGCGGGCACGCTGCTGGTCGACACCGGCGCGACGCGCACGATCGTCGCGGCGCCGTCGGCGATCGCGAAGGCGCTATCGCCCCGCGCCAGCGACGGGGCCACGACGCAGGGCGTCGGCGGCAGCGCGACGAGCATGCGGCAGGTCTCGACCGCGTCGGTCATCGTCGGCGGCGCCAGCGCGACGCTGCCGCTGATGATCGGCCGCGCGGCGCCGTCCTGCGGCGCGGACGGCCTGCTGGGGATGGACGCCTTACGCCGCTGCGTCCTCGTGCTCGGCGAGTCGTCGTTCGCGATCGATTGTCGGGACGGCGTCCGATGAGCCCCGATCGGCTCGACCTGCCGTCCGCGCTCCAATCCGGGCAATCGGTGTTTGCGGCCGAACTGCGGCCGCCCCGCGCGGAGCTCGCCACGCACGAAGGCATGGACGCGTGGATCGACACGTACCACGCGGTCACGCGGCTGACGCGTCAGGGGACGTTCGTCTTCCTGACCGACAGCGCCGTCGGCGCGCAGGAGGAGGACAACCTGCGCCACCTCGTGACGAATCTCGGCCGAGACGTGCCGCGCGAGCGCATCGTCCCGTTCATGACGTCGAAGCACCCGTTCGAGTACTGCGTGTCCTACGCGGAGCGGGCGCGGCAGCACGGCTTTCCCGCGCTCGTGGTGCTCGGCGGCGACAAGTCGGTCGGGACGCCGCGGTGCGTCGAACACGCCTGGCAGCTGCGCCACGTGCTCCGGCAACGCGATCGGACGATCGCGCTCGGCGGCTGGGCAAACCCGCACGGCGATCCGGAGCGGCAGGTCGACTTCCTCACGGCGCCCGACTTCAATGCCGAGTTCTACCTCACGCAGGTGGTCAGCCACTTCGATGCCGACCGCGTCGCGCGCTTCCTCGCCGCCGCGGACCGGCGCGGCGTGACTTTGCCCGGCGTGTTCGGCGTGTTCTACTACCGCAGCGCGAATGCGAGAACGCTCCAGGCACTGCAGGCGTTTCTTCCAGTGCCGATCGAAGGGTTGACGCGCGAGTTCGGCGCCGGCGCGACGCCCGAAGAGGTCTGCGCGAAGACCATCCGGGCGCTGCTCGACGCGGGCGCGAAGCACTTCTACATCAGCAACCTGCCGATTGCCCGCGCGCAGCCCGTGCTGTCGGCCATCCTCGACAAGGTCGGAGTCTCGCATTACTCTGGGTAGATGGCCGCGTACCTCGACGATATCCAGCTCTCCGGCATCACGCGCATCCGGGATCTGATGTTCACGCTCAAGGATCCGTTCCGTCTCGATCAGGGCGACGTCAGCTTCGATTCGCCCGCGTCGGTCAAGGACGCGATGACGCGGGCGATCGCCGACAACAAGACGCACTACGTGCAGACCACCGGCATTCCGCGGCTGCGCGAGCTGATTGCGGCCAAGCTGCGCGACAAGAACACGACGCCGGTCGAGTCGCCGGATGAAATCCTCGTGACCAACGGCGGCATCCACGGCGTCTACATCGCGTGCCAGGCGCTGCTCGAACCGGGTGACGAGGTCGTCATTCCCGATCCCGAATGGCCGCCGGTGGCGGGCAACGTGGCGAGCGCGCGCGCCGTCGCCGTGCCGTGCCCGCTCCGCGAAGATCGCGCGTGGCGCTGGGACCTCGACGAGCTCGAATCGAAGATCACGCCGAAGACGCGGATGCTGTACGTCAACACGCCGGGCAATCCGACCGGCGGCGTCCTGACGCTCGCCGATCTGGATCGCATCGCCCGCATCGCGACGGACCGCAACCTGTGGGTGATCGCCGACGAAGCGTACGAGGACGTGGTGTTCGAGGGAGAGCACATCAGCCTGGCGTCGCTCCCGGGCATGTACGAACGCACGATCCCGGTCTACACCTTCAGCAAGTCGTACGCGATGACCGGGCTTCGCCTCGGCTACGTCGCGATCAAGAACCCGCTGATCCGCGATCGCGCGAAGAAAGTGCTGTTCCACACCGCGAGCAACATCGCGTCGGTCGTGCAGTGGGGCGGTGTCGGCGCGCTCGAAGGCTCGCAGGCGTGCATCGAGGAGTTCCGGACCGAATTGCGCGCGCGACGCGATCTGTTCTACGGCGGGATCGCGCAGGCCGCCGGCGACGTCTTCACCGGCGCGCCGCCGGCCGGCGCCTTTTACGCGTTCGTGAAGATCGAGCCGTCGTGGACGTGCGAGGGGACGTCGCCGTCGATCTCGTGGCGGATGGCCGAGTTCCTGATCAAGCAGGCGCGGATTGGGTGCGTGCCCGGCGTGGACTTCGGCGCCGCGGGCGAGGGATACGTCCGCTTCTGTTTCGCGCGCGAGCGCCGCGAGCTGGCCGCGGCGCTCGATTCGATGCACCAGGCGCTCGGCGCTACGCGCCTCTCCGCCGGTCGACCCCGCTGAGCTCCAGGAGATCGATCAGCAGCTCCGGCTGATCGAGGTTGCCGACGATCCACGTACGCGGACCGGGTCCGCGCTTGACGAGCGTCGGTGTGAACACGACGGCATCTTCGTCGGCCTCCGGCGGCATCGACGCCAGGTCACGAATCCGGAAGTTGACCTGCGCCGCATCGTATTGCTGCAACACCGAGTCGATCGTGCGCAGCGCCTTCTGGCATTTCTCCGACGACCGGCTGACGTACAACACGAGCTCGATCTTCGCCGTGTTGCCCGACCGACCCGAGCGGTCGTGCGCGAGCGCGCCCGCCGCCGACGAGGGCTTCAGCCTCGCCTGACGGCGCCGCTGCCGGGTCGCGGCGACGATCGCGGTCATCCGATCGAGGAACGGTTCGACGTCCAGCGGCTTGTGAAACACGCGGATGTCGTCCGGCTCGTCGAAATCCTGGCCGGTCAGGATGATCGATGCGCTCTGTTCGAGGAGACCCTGTTCGGTGGCCTCCCGCAGCAGCTCGAGACCGCTGCCGTCGGGCAGGCGCAAGTCGAAGATCACGAGGTCGTATCTGGTGGAATAGAGGCTCGAGAGCGCATCCGCCAGAGAACCCGCCCACTCGACGTCGTGCCCTCGCGACTCGAGCGCCGCCCGCATGAACCCGCCAAACGACCGGTCGTCGTCGACGACCAGGATTCGACCGGCGGTGACGTCAGCTACCTGAACGGGAACGAATGGTTGTGTCTGCTCGCCATACATCTGTGCCGCCCTCCCGGGGTCGGCACTCATCGGTGGAGCAAACTGTTTGCCGAAACAGACTAGGTAGCGACGGGCCTTCCCTGGCGGCGGTAATCCGCCGCGCTCAGCCGTTCGACCTGGAGCCCGCCTCCCTGGATGACGAGGCGATAGGGGTGGGTCGCGTGGTCGGACCCGCGCATCTTGATGACACGCATCGTACGGTCGAGTTCGTACCCGGTACCCGAGTAGTCCATCGCGAGAATCGCGTCGGCGACCGTGGACATGTACGGTGCCGTGTGCCCGGCCGATTCGCCCGCCATGATGGTCTGCGTCAGGAGCGCGCTGCGCCCATGCTCGCGCAGCAGCGACGCCACGCCGATCACGAACTGCCGGAAACCCTTCTCCGAAGACGCGTGTTCGATCGACGAGATGCTGTCCATGACGATGAGCGACGGGCTGAACTCCTCGATGCCGATGCGGAGGCTGACCAGCAGGTCCTCGAGGCTCGTGGACTCGGGGTACCGGCAGATGATCCGCAGGTTGCCGGCGTTGATCAGCGGCGTCATCGGCATGCCGATCACCTCGAAGTTGCGCACGAGGATCGGCCGCGGCTCCTCGAAGCCGTAGTAGACCACCCGCTCGCCGCGCATCGCGCCCGCCCGCGCGTACAACCCCGACAGCATCGTCTTGCCGCTGCCGGTCGGCCCGCGGACGATGACGATCGAGTTGCGCAGCCACCCGCCGCGCGTCATCTCGTCGAGGCCGTGCACGCCGCTCGAGAACCGTTCCACGGCGGCGATGTCGGGACGTTCCTTCGGATTCTGGGGGAAGATGACGAGCCCGCGCGTCGTGATCGTACACGGGTACTCGCCCTTGAAGTGCCCGCTGCGGCGGTACTTGTTCACCTCGACCGAGCGGCGCCGCTTGTCGCCGTCCATCGTGTTACGGAGCACGACGACGAGGTCGCACACGTAATCTTCGACACCGAGGGTCGTCAACTGGCCGTAGTCCTGCGGAGATTCCGCGAGGATGATGCCGGTGACGTCGAGCCGCCGCAGCGTGTGCACGAGCTGAAAGAAGTGGTTGCGCAGCTGCTCTGCCGGGGGCCTCGGGCTGAAGAGCGCCGTCGCCGAGTCGATGATGATCGCCCTGACGTGGCGTTCCTTGACGGCCGCTTCGAGGCGGTGAATCAGCCCGTAGAGATCGTACTCGCCGCTGACGAGCGTCGGCCCTTCCATCGGCCGCGTCAGATCGGCCATGTGCAGCTTGCCCTCGCCGCGCAGCACGCTGATGTCGAGGCCGAGGCCGTCGCCGGTGACCATCAGATCGTCCGCCGATTCCTCGACGCCGACAATCAGGGCGGGGACGTTGTGGCGGGCGAGATGCGCCGCGATCTGCAGGCCGAAGATCGTCTTGCCCGTGCCGCTGCGGCCCACGACGAGCGTCGAGCGCCCCTCGGGGATGCCGCCGTGCGTCAGGACGTCAAAACCGGGGATGCCGGTCGTGAGTTTTGCGATTCCCATGCGTCGGTGTCACTCCGTAGAACTCGAGCCGCTCCCGTAGCGGCTCTGGCTGTGTGCGATCGCCGAGGATCCACATCGGCGGCTCCGGGGCGCGCTTGCACAGCGTCGGCGTGAAGGCGATCTGATCATCCTCGGCGGCAGCGGGGTCCGCGCTGAGATCGCAAATCGTCAGCGACACGTCGCGCGCGTCGAACCCCCGAAGGATCCGCCGCGCATTCGCGACTGCTCGACCGGAGGATGCAGAGGACGCGCTGACATACGGCACGAGCTCCACCTTGGGTCCGGCGGCCGGTATCGGCAAGGCTCAAAGATCCAAAGCGTACAACAACTGCGGCGATCGACAGGAGCGTGCGAAGCAGCTCAGCCATAGCTGCGCGCTGCCGTGGATCCTCGCAGCCACCTCAGCGCACGTGCCGTCCGCCGTCGATGCGAATCGTCTCGCCGGTGATGAAGTCGCTGTCGAGGAGCGCGAGGACGCCTTTCGCGATTTCGATCTCTCCGCCCCAGCGGCCGAGCGGCGTCGCCTGCTCGACGGCTTTCAGCTCCGCGTCCGAGGTGTCCGCGGGCGCGACGATCGGTCCCGGCGCGATCGCGTTGACCAGGATATTGTCGGCGGCGAGCTCCAGCGCCAGCGCTTCGGTGAGCGCGATGACGCCCGTCTTCGCGACGTAGTACGCGACGAACCCTTCGTAGCGCGGACGGCCGCTTCGCGCGACCCAGTCGCTGAAGTTGACGATGCGCCCGCCGCCCTGCTTGCGCATCTCGGGGACGGCGGCGCGCGCGCACAGGAACGCCGCGCGCAGATCCACGTCGATGACGGCATTCCAGTCGGCGAGCGTCAGCTGGTCGAACGGCTTCTTCGCGTATACCGACGCCATGTTGATGAGGATGTCGAGGCGTCCGAACGCTTCGACGGTGGACCGCACGAGGGTCGCGCACGCGTCGGCATCGGTGACGTCGGCCTGGATGACGACGCCGCGGCGTCCGGCGGCGCGCACCTGATCGGCCGCCGCGTCGGCCGCCTCGCGCGAGCGCGCGTAGCCGAGTGCGACGTCCACGCCGCGCCGCGCGAGCTCGCGCGCGACGACGGCGCCAATGCGCCGTCCGCCGGTGATCAGGGCGGCTCTGTCGGTGAGGTCCACGCGGGCGGCGACAGGCGCGTCGGGATCAGTACGCGAAGCTGCCGAAGAACGCGGAGCGCTTGTTCGGATCGCTCCACTTCGTGCCGAGCGCCGATCCGGTGAAGAGGTGTTGATCGGCGACGCCGATCGTGGCGCCCTCGACCGAGGCGAGCGGATGGAACCACTGCTGCGCGCCGCAGGTCGGGTCGTGCGTCATGTGCTTGTTGACCTCGAGCGCGATGTGCGGCGCCGCGACTTCGATCTCGCTGCCGTGATCGGCGAAGGCGATCGGCGCCGGCGTCACCTGCACGATCGTGCCGATGATCCCGTGCGACAGCTCGTGGGCCATGGCGACGAGCGCGAGCTGCTGCGCGCGGTTGGCGCGCGCGTCGACGAACACCGCCGACCTGACCGCCGCACGCTCGCCGCCCATTTCGGTCATGCCGAGGTTCCTGTCGCCGGCCAGGGCGGCGACGACGGCGAGGCCGTCGAGCGAGGTGCCGTTGAACGATCCGCGGTCCACTTTCCACGCGAGGATCGCTTCCTTGCCCATCGTCTCGGCTTCGCTGTTCATGATGCAGCCGCCGGTGAACACTTCGGCGGTGCGCGCCTCGACGTACGCGCCGGTCAGCGTGCCGCCGGCGAGGAGCGGTGCGACGGTCAGGCCGACGAACGCCGCCACGGTCATCGCTCGTTTCATGTCAGGATTATAGTCCCCGCGATTGGTGTCCGGCAGGTACCTGGCACGTACCTGGTACGTGCCAGGTAGGTACCAGGTACGTGCCAGGTACTACCTCAGCGGGGAGGAGGCGTCGTGGCCGAGACGATCGGCTTCATCGGGCTGGGCGTCATGGGCAAACCCATGGCGAAAAACCTCATCAAGGCGGGATTTTCGGTCGTCGCCCACAACCGCAGCCGCGGCGCGGTGGACGAGGTCGCCGCGGCCGGCGGCAGGGCGGCCGACTCGCCCGCCGACGCCGCGCGTCAGTCGACGATCGTCATCACGATGGTGCCCGACACGCCCGATGTCGAGCTCGTGCTGACCGGCGACGCCGGTGTGCTGTCGACGCTGCAGCGCGGCGCGATCGTCATCGACATGAGCAGCATCTCGCCCGCCGCGACGCAGCGCCTCGCCCGGCGCGTCGCCGACCGCGGCGGGTCGATGCTCGACGCGCCCGTCTCCGGCGGCGAGATCGGCGCGATCAACGCGCAGCTGTCGATCATGGTCGGCGGCGACGACGACGCGTTCGCACGCGCGCTGCCCGTGCTGCAGGCGATGGGCAACAAGGACCGCATCGTCCACATCGGGCCGAGCGGCGCGGGTCAGGTCTGCAAGATCTGCAATCAGATCGCGATCGGCGGCGCGCTCGCCGGCGTCAGCGAGGCGTTCGCCCTTGCGAAGAAGGCCGGCGTCGATGCCGCGCGCGTCCGCCAGGCGCTGCTCGGCGGGTTCGCGGCCAGCCGCGTGCTGGAAGTCCACGGCGAACGCATGCTGAACGACAACTACAAGCCGGGGTTCCGCACGCGCCTGTATCAGAAGGATCTGCGGCTGGCGAACGAAGCGGCGCAGGCGAACGGCGTCGCGATGCCCGGAACGGCGATCGTGACGCAGTTGATCAATGCGCTCGTCGCGTCGGGCGGCGGCGACCTCGACTATGCCGCGCTCGGGACGGTGCTGTTCGATTTGGCGCGCGCGAAGCAGGCCTGAACGCCGGCGACATCACGCGCACGAAATCGCCGGCGCCACCCTACGGCCGCCACCGCGAGCAGCAATCCCGGTCGCCGCAACAGACGTCCGGCCTGACCGGCTGCCCGTCCGGCCCGAAGCCCCGCTGCGTCTCGACACACCAGTACGCCGTCGCGTCGTACGCATCGTAGTACGTCATCTCCTCGGCATACGGGCTCGACGTCACGTACATGCCTTTGTGACGGAGCTTGAGGCAGTGCACGCCGGCCTGCAGTTTCGGCGACGTCAGATGCTCCATCGCTACACCGTCCTCAGTCCCGCGGCGCGCATGACGGCGCGCTTGACCGCCGTCCGCGCAATCTGAATCTTGTAGGCGTTGCCGCTCATCGGCCGCGCCTCGCCGACCGCCGCGTCCGCCGCGAGCGCCGCCGTGTCTTCGTCGAGCGGCTTGCCCGTCAGGGCCGCTTCGGCCGGCTTCGACCGCCATGGCACCGGCGCGACCGCGCCGAGCACGACTCGGGCCGAGGAGACCGTCGTGCCGTCGAGCGCGACGACGACCGTCGCGAACGCGAGCGGCCAGTCGTGCGACGCCTTGTAGCGCACTTCGTAATGGCCGCTCCTGACACGCCCCGGCGCCGGCAGAATCACGTGCGTCAGCAGCTCCTCGTCGCCGAGGACGTTTTCCTTGAGGACGTTCGCCAGCGTCGGCATCGTGAAGTACTCGGATGCCGGAATCTCCCGCTCGCCCTTCGGACCGATCACACGGAACCGCGCGCCGTACGCGACGAACGGCACGGCCAGGCTCGAGGGATGGACGATGTGGCTCGGCCCGTCGTTGCCGAAGATCGCGTGATACTGGTTCTCGCCGTTGACGGCGAAGCACCGCGATCCGCCCTTCTTGTAGCAGACGAATTCCTCGTTGCGGAAGTACCAGCAGCGGGGACGCTGGTTGACGTTGCCGCCGACGGTGCCCTGGTGGCGGATCTGCGGCGTGCCGATTTCGATCGCGGCGGCGTTGACCGCCGGATAGAGCGCCGCGATCTGCCGGTGTTCGTACAGATCGACGATCCTCATCGCGGCGCCGATCTTCACGCCGCCGTCAGGCATCGCCGTGACGGTCGCGTCGAGCGCGTTCTTCACGTTGACGACGCGATCGGGCGAGTCGATGTAGTCCTTCATCCGCGCGAGCAGGTCCTGGCCGCCGGCGAGCGGAAGCGCCATGCCGTCGGTGTTCAGCGCGGCGACGGCGTCCTTCTCGTTGGTCGCGTTGACGTACGCAAACGCCTTCACAGCGTCCCTCCTGCGCGTTCCTGCTCGATCGCGGCGAGCACCTTGTGCGGATGCAGCGGCAGGCTGCGGATCGTCGCGCCGGTCGCGTTGCGGACGGCGTTCGCGATCGCCGACGCGGTCGACACGGTCGGCGGCTCGCCGATGCCGATGACGCCGCGCTCGGGCATGTTGTGCAGCACGATGTCGATCTGGGGCACGTCGGACATGCCGGCGAGCAGGTACCACTCCATGTTCGGATTGACCATCTGCCCCGTCTCGCGATCGAGAATGCGATCCTCGAAGAGGGCGAAATTGATCGCGGCGATGACGCCGCCGTACGCCTGGCTCTCGGCCGTCAGCGTGTCGACGATCAGGCCGCAGTCCTGCATCGCGAGGATGCGCTTGACGCGCACGATGCCGGTCTCGACGTCGACCGCCACCTCCGCGAACTGCACGCCGCTGGTGCCGGCGCCCGACAGCCCGTCCTGCCACTTGCCGTCGACCGAGATGGGTTCGGTGCCAATCGCCTTGCACGCGTCTTTCCACGACATGCCCTTCGACGGATTGCCGGACACGTGAATCCGCCCGCCCTCGGCCACGAGCGTGTCGGCCGGGGCGCCGAGCGCCGCCGCGACTCTCGCGAACAACGCGGCGAGCGCGTCGACGCACGTGACGCGGATCGCCGGCGTCACCGACGCCGCCGTGGTGCTGCCGCCCGAACCGCCGCTGAACGGATAGTTCGTGTCGCCGATCTCCGCCTTCACCGCCGACACCGGCAACCCGAACGTCTCGGCCGCGACGACGGCGACGATCGTCCGCGTCCCCGTGCCGAGGTCCTGCGTCCCGCACGCGACGACGACGCTGCCGTCGTTGTGGATGTCGACGTGCGCCTGCGAACCGCGGCCGGCGCCCCCCCACAGGTGCGCCGACACGCCCATGCCGGTCTTGATCGGTCCCGGAGACGGATCGCCGGTCGCGTGCCGCCGGTTCCACCCGAACCGCTGCGCGCCTTCGCGGAAGTAGTTCACCCACTGCGCGTTGGGCGCGAGCGGCGGCGCGTTCCTGATGCGGAACTCGACCGGATCCATCCTGACGCGATCGGCGAGCTCGTCCATCAGGATTTCGGTCAGGTAACAACCCTGTGGATGTCCGGGCGCGCGCATCGCGCGCTGCTGGCCGGCGTTGATGTAGACGTCGGTGTGCGTCCGCCGCCGGTTCGGGAATCGGTACAGGTACGGCAGCGGAAAACCGGAGCCCGCACCGGCGCCGCCGGTCCCCCAACTCCGACCGTCGAACGCCGTCAGCACGCCGTCGGAGGTGATGCCGGCGCGAATGTGCGCAAAGGCCGACGGCCGGTTGCCGGTGTCGAGATGCTCTTCCTTGCGGTCGAGCATCAGCTTGACCGGCGCGCCCGCCGTCTTCGCGAGCCGGGCGCAGATGATGCCCTGCGCGTCGGGCGCGAACTTGCTGCCGAAGCCGCCGCCCATGTACTGCGTGATCACGCGCACGTTGGCGCGCGGGATGCCGAGCGCCTGCGCGAAGCCGTCCGCGCACTGATGCACGCCCTGCGTCGAGACCCAGGCGGTCAGCTTGTCGCCGTCCCACTCGCACACCGTGCCGTGCGTCTCGAGGCAGACGTGCGTGATCACATGCGTCGAGTACGTCTGCTCGACGACGTGCGCGGCCTGCTTGAAGCCCGCGTCCAGATCACCCGTCTCCTGCCGCGTTCCGGGCCGCGTGTTGGCCTGCGTCGTGCTCCACGTCGGCGCGTTCGCGTCCTGCAGCGCCTGCGTCTCGTTCGAGACGTGCGGCAGCGGCTCGTACCGGACGCGGACGAGGCGCGCGGCGTCGCGCGCGCGTTCCTCGGTGTCCGCGGCGACGGCGGCGATCGGATCGCCCTGATACAGCAGCTCGTCGCCCGGCGTCCGGTACGCCAGCACCGCTCTGACGCCGGGCGCATTCTGCGCACGGGAAAGATCGATCGACGCGATCCGGGCGTGCGGATAGGGCGAACGGACGATCTTGCCGTAGATCATTCCCGGCCGGTTGATGTCGTAGGTGTAGCGCGCGCGGCCGGTCACCTTGTCGGGACCGTCGATGCGCTTCACCGCCGTCGACAGCAGCGTCGGCTTGTCGGGCCACGAGTACCTAGCCACGCGCCCCTCCCATCATCGTCCTGGCCTTCATCGCCGCTTCCATGATGCGCACGAAGGTGCCGCAGCGGCAGATGTTGCCGTCGAGCTCCTTGCGCGCCTGGTCGGGCGTCGCGTTCGGGTACTTCTCGAGCAGCGCGACGGTGGCGACGACGAAGCCGGGCGTGCAGAAGCCGCACATCAGCGCGTCGACGTCGCAGAACGCCTGCTGCACCGGATGCAGCCGATCGCCCTGCGCCAGTCCGTCGACGGTGCGGATGTTCCTGCCCTGCGCATCGATGGCGAGCGTCGAGCACGAATAGACGGTGCGGCCGTCGACGATCATCGTGCACGCGCCGCACGATCCGCGATCGCACACGCGTTTGTTGCCCGTGAGATCCGCGCGCGTGCGAAGCGCGTCGAGCAGCGTGACGCGCGGTTCGATCCGGAGATCGAGCCGCTTGCCGTTGACGGTGAGCGCGACCGGCACCTCGCCGGGCCCGAGGACGACGGGGCCGGTCTGCGCATCGACGTCGGCGGCGGCGCCCGTGACGGCGGTGGCGACGCCCCCGATCCCCGCCGACTTCAGGAAGTCGCGTCTGCTGACGGAGAACCGATCGTCGTGGTCAGCCATGCGGCGATCATACCGCCGCTGGCCCGCCGGCCGGCGCTACCGAGACTCGGCATACGAGATCCGGAAAACGCTGATTTCGCCGTGCTGGCCCTCTCGCGATGCAGGACCTTTCATGACGAACGTCAGCTCAGGCCGGCGCCGGAGCTCGGCCGTGAGTTCGTCGTAGCGCGCGCCGAGCAGGCGCTCGCCGTGCACGAGCAGATACCGCGCGCCGTGCGACTTGATCGCGGTCAGCGACAGATCGTCGGGCAGGCGCTGCACCGCGTTCACCAGGAAGATGTACGACGGCGGGAAGAAGCCGGAATAGCCGTTCACCAGCGGCAGCCAGTGGAACGTCGCAAAGTACATGTAAGTCGGATCGTCCTGCGACGACACCGGAAATTCGAAGATGGCCGCCGGCGGATTGCCCGCGTTGTCGCGGAGGATATCGGCGTAGACGCCCGGCGGCTCGAGCGGCACGTGCACCATCGGGATGTGCCACGACGCGTACTCGGCGAGCATCAGCGCGGCGATCGCCACCGCCCATCGTCGATCGCGCAGGCGCGCGGCGCCGAACCCGGCGAGCACCGCCAGCGAGAAGCCGACGATGATCCCGTTGCGCGCGGGGATGCGCAGCCCGCGGAACGGCAGCACGTATTCGTACAGCAGACGAAACGTCAGGCCGTTGAAGCCGAGCGAGATGTCGAAGGCGATGAGCAGGCCGAGCAGGTAGGCCAGCACCACCGTGCCGCGGGCGCCCGCGCTCGAGTCGTTCTGCGCGCCTGAACGGCTGCGCAGCACGCTGATCGTGCCGAACAGCGCCAGGGCGACCGCGAGGAAGCCGGGGAACAGGCGTCGCTCGCCGCGCGAGAACGGCGCGAGCCGCGTGCCGTAGAGAACGTTCTCTTCCGGCGCGCCGAGATAATCGGTGAGCTTCGCGCTGCCGTTGATTTCCACTTCGTCGCGCGGTCGTTCGCCGACGACTTTGTGCGCGCCGAGATACGCCTTGCCGACCGGGGCCGTGACGCCGGCGATCAACACCGCGGCGACGAGAACGGGACGCCACGCCGCGCCGCCGCCGCGCCACCGCTGCGCCGCCCACAACGTGCCGCACACCACCGCGAAGTACGGCATCAACAGCAGCCCGTAATACATGCACGACAGAATCTGCCCCGCGACCAGCGCGCCGAAGAGCGCGCCGTCCCGGATGCGGCCGCGGCGCAGCAGGCGGTGGAACGCCCACATCGCGAATGGCAGGCACTGCGTCTGCTGCAGCTGCATGTGCGGGTAGTGGTCGATCCGGTAGGGCAGGAACGCGAACACGATCCCGGAGAGAATGCCGGCGACTCCGCTCCCCGTCAGGCTGCGGACGAGGAGCGCCGTGCCGACACCCGAAATCGCAAACCCGGACAGGAACACGAGGTTGTACACGAGGATCGGTCCGGCGCCCATCCACCGCAGCGGCGCGGCGGCCGCCGCCGGCAGCAGCAGCGTCTCGGAGTACGCGAGCGTGCGACGTTCGGGATAGAAGATGTTCGCGTCGAACAGGTGCGCCGGCGCCCGCGGCAGCTGGTGCACCACCCACGACAGCGCCCACGCATTCAGCAGCGGATCGCCATCGTCGTGGACGCCGTCGCGGAGGTGGAGGACCTGCGGGAAGTTCAGCGCGGCGGTGAGGGCAACGAAGACGACGAACGCGATCCCCAGGTACCTGCGGGTCGTCACGCGGCGGTCAGAATGTCGACGAGTTCCCGCAACTCCTCGAGCTGGTTCTGCGCCGCATACAGGATGGCGCGGCGCTCCTGCAGCGTCGGCGTCTTCCAGTCCTCGGCATCGAAGCGAACGCGACCGTCGCGGTCGACCTCGACGAGGACCGCGTCCATCGGCTCGACGTACAGCCGCACGTCAGACGCCGGCCGCGGCCGCCGCGCGCGTCGCGTCGGCCACGCCGAACACGACCGTGGCGAGCGGGCCGCCGTCCGCGACGCCGCTGTACGCGTATTCGAGGTTGACGCCGCCGTCCGACAGCAGGCGCAGCACCGGCGCGAGCGCGCCCGGCGCGTTGGGAATGCTCGACATGATCACGTCGCGCTCGGTCACCTGATGGTGGTGCTCGCGCAGCACCGCCGCCGCGTGCGTGTGGTTGTCGACGACGAGCCGCAGCTGACCGCCTGACTCGAGCATCATCGCCGCGATGTTGACGCGTTCGTTCGACAGCAGGCGGCAGACTCCCGCCAGGGCGCCCGGGCTGTTGGCCAGGCGCAGGGAAAGCTCCGTTCGGATCATGCGGGAAGATTACCTCAGAACAGCCCGTGTTCTGCTGCGGGCCGATGCACGGGAGGAGCGCGCGGAGGGCTGGGCGAGCGTTCGCCCGAGGGGAACGAACCCCGCGGGGCCGTTCCCGGACGTTGTGGCAGGACGCCCGGGAACGGTTCCCCGCGGGGGCGGGGCAGCTTGACTACGCGAGGATCTTGATGACGACGCGGCGATTCTGCGCGCGCCCCTGCTTGGTCTTGTTCGGCGCCACCGGCTTTTCGGCGCCGTAGCTGATCACGTTCATCTTGTGCAGCGGGATCTGGTACTGCTCGTACAGGTACCGTTCGACGGCCTGCGCGCGCTCGAGACCGATCTTCTCGTTGACCGCCTTCGGCCCGACGTTGTCGGTGTGGCCCTCGATCTCGATCCACACGTTCTTCGGATCCTGTTTCAGCTGGCTCACGACCTGGTCGATCTGCTGCTTCGCTTCGTCCGGCAGCTCGGTCTTACCGAACTTGAAGTTGCCCGAGTCCTCGCTCAGGACCACTTCGTACACCAGCCGGCGCGTCGACTTGTCGAACTCGGTGAACTTGTTGTCGACCGCGGTCGCGGCGCTGTTGGCCGCCTTGGCCTGCTGACCCGCCTGGTCCGCCGCCTGCTGGGCCGCGCCCGCCTTCTGATCGACTTCCGAGATCTTGCCCTCGTTCCGGCGCGTGCGCTCCTGCGTCTCCTCGATGGACCGGCCCATCGAATCGACCTTGTCGTTGACTTCGCCAACGCTCGTGCGCACGAACTTCTTGGTCGCGCACGCCGTCGATCCGCCCATGGCCAGCGCCGCGATGGACCCCGCTACGAAGAATTTCCGCAACATGACGTTCTCCTACTTGTCATCACTTGGGCGTGATTGCCCCGCCACGTATCCTGCTCTTGCTCGAACGATCAGATTCTTTTGCCGTGCCCGCACTTCGAGCGGATGCCAGCCGGGCCGGCCGCTCGATTCGAATGCCAGAAGGTACTGATGCCGCAGCTCGTCGATGATCTGACGCGCGGCGTTGCTGCGCTGCGCCGGCGTGCTCGCGACGAAGAGATGCCCGCCCGTCCAGTTCGCCAGATCGGTCAGCGGACCCTCGAGCGCCGATCGCTCCGCCGACATCGTCGCGGTGTCGGCGTTCGGGTTGTCGATGGACGGCACGATGCCGACCACGTAGACGGGCACGTCGATCGCGCTCGCGATGGCCGACACGCGATCGGGCGACAGGCGGCTCGCGTTGTCGTTGCCGTCGGTCAGGACGACGACGCCGCGCCGGCGCCCTTCGCGCTGGCCGGCGCGCTGCGCCGTCTGCGCGATCGCGTCGTGCAGCGACGTCGCGCCGAACGGCACCACCGTCGTCATCGCCTGCGGCAGCGTCTTGACCCCCTCGGCGAACGGCGTCACTTCCTGCAACTGCGTATCGAACGTGAAGATCGCCGCCTCGTCGTGCGGGTCGAGCCAGCTGAGCACGTGCGCCGCTTCCTCGCGCGCGCTCGCCAGATGGCCTTCCATGCTGCCGCTGACGTCGAACAGCACCGCGACGCTCACGCTCGCGAGGTCGTGCTTGAAGTCGGTGATCCGCTGCTCGCGGCCGTCCTCGAGGATCTCGAAGTCCTTCGCGCTGAGATCCTGGACGAACCTGCCCTTGTGATCGCGAACGACCGCGGCCACACGGACCAGATCGACTCCGCTCTTGAACGTAGCGACGGGCGGCTCCTGCCCGGTATATCCGCTGAGCCCGACCGACGCCGCCACCATTGCCACAGTGATGAGGCTGCCCCGCTTCATCGCACAGGGCTACTCCAAGGCTGCTGCCAAGCCCGTAAGTCACTGGAATGCCAGTGCTTAGTGCGATCTACCCCCACACGGTCGGGCTGCAAAACAGGCGCGATCCATGTAAAAGCTACCCGGTTTTCAGGATCGGCCAGATCGCGGCTGCGTAATATTTACGCGTTTGCACGCGCGGGTACAATCTCCACTGTGACCACCACCAATATCCAGGCTGCGATCCCCACTGCCGCGCGCGTTCACCGCTTCACGTACGCGATCCGCAACGTCGTCGCCGAAGCACAGCGGGTCGAGGCGGCCGGCACGCGGGTCCGCTACCTGAACATCGGCGATCCGGTGGCGTTCGGATTCAACACCCCGCCTCACCTGCTCGACGCGGTGAACCGCGCGATGCGCGACGGCCACAACACGTACGGACCATCCGCCGGCATCGCGCCGGCGCGCGAAGCGGTCGCGCGCGAGTACACGCGGCATGGGTTCCCGGTGTCGCCCGATCGCGTCTTCGTCACCGCCGGCACGTCCGAGGGAATCGAGCTCGTCCTCAACGCCGTCGTCGAAGACGATGGCGAAGTGCTCGTGCCGATGCCGACCTACCCGCTGTACACGGCGGTGCTCGCGAAGCTCGGCGCCAAGACGCTGTACTACCGGCTCGACCCGTCGAACGGCTGGATGCCCGATCTCGATCACCTTCGCACGCTCGTCACGCCGAAGACGCGCGCGCTCGTCGTCATCGACCCGAACAATCCGACGGGCGCCGTCTACCCGCGCGAGACGCGTCGCGCCCTCATCGATTTCGCCGAGCGGCACGGGCTGCTGATTCTGGCCGACGAGGTGTACGGCGACCTCGGGTTCGAGGGACCGATCGAACCGATCGGGCTGCTCGACCCCGACGCCGCGATCGTGTCCTTCTCCAGCCTGTCGAAGGCGTATCTGGCGCCAGGCTGGCGCACCGGCTGGATGGCGATCGGCCGCTCGCCGCGCCTGCAGGATCTCGCGGCGGCGGTGCGGAAGCTGGCGGACGGCCGGCTGTGCAGCACGGTGCCGATGCAGTACGCCGTCGCGGCCGCGCTCGACGGCGACCGCTCGCATCAGGTCGAGTTCCGCCGCGCGCTCAAAGCGCGCGCCACGCTGACGGTCGAGAGCCTGCGCAAGATGCCGGGCGTCAGCTGCACGATGCCGACGGCCGCGTTCTACGCGATGCCGCAAATCGCGCTGCCCAAGGGGAAGACCGACGAGGACTTCGTGCTGTCGCTGCTGCGATCGACCGGCGTGCTGTGCGTCTACGGATCCGGCTTCGGCCTGCCGAAAGAGGACGGCTTTCTTCGGATCGTTTTCCTGGCGCCGCTCGACGAACTGCGCGAGATCTACGAGCTGATGGCGGCCTTTACGGCACAGTACCTGCAATAACGCGGTCGCTTTGATCTCCGATCGCGAGTTCACGCGGCGCCTGCTCCAGACGGTGGCCACCCTCGCGGGCGCGGTGATCCTCGTCTACGCGCTGTGGGAAGCGCGGGCGGCGCTGATGCTCGTCTACGTCAGCGCGCTCATCGCGATGGGCTTCTCGCCGATCGTCCGCGTCATCGAGGGGACGCATTCGGGTCAGGGCCGTCTCATCCCGCGCTGGCTCGCGATCCTGTCCGTCTACCTCGTCGTCGTCGCGATCCTCGTGCTGCTCGGGCTCGCCGTCGTGCCGCCGCTCGTGGCGCAGGCGGCCTCGCTGTGGGACCGCGCGCCGGCGGAGTTCAACAAGGCGCAGACCTTCCTGCTGAAGCACCGCCTGATGACGCGGCGGGTCACGTTCGAGCAGGCGGTGGAGAACGCGCCGAGCGGCGCCGGCGCGAACGCCGTCGGGACGGTCCTCGTCGCGATCTCGACCGTCGTCGGCGGCATCTTCGGGTTCATCACGATCCTCATCCTCAGCTTCTACTTCCTCGTCGAAGCGAACGCGATGTTCGAGTACCTCATTCGCTTCGTTCCCGGCGAGCGCCGCGCGGCGGTGTCCACCGCGGCGCGCCAGGCGGTCGTGAAAGTCAGCGCGTGGCTGCGCGCGCAGTTCGTGCTGGCCGCGACGATGGGCATGTTCGTCACGGCGGGAATGTGGTGGATGGGCGTGCCGTACTTCTACGTGCTCGCGCTCGTCGCCGCCATCGGCGAAACGATTCCCGTCGTCGGACCGATTATCGGCGGGATTACGGCGGTCGCCGTGGCGCTGAGCGTGTCGCCCAAGCTCGCGCTGATGTGCGGCGTGTACTTCCTCGTGCTCCACCAGCTCGAGGCGAACGTGCTCGTCCCGAAGATCATGGAGAAGCGCGTCGGCGTCAGCCCCGTCGCGGTCCTGGTGGCGCTGCTCGTCGGCGGCGAGTTGTACGGGTTGATCGGCGCCATCCTCGCCATTCCGACCGCCGCGATCCTGTCGGTGATCGTGGAAGAGATCGCCGCCGGCCAGGAAGCGGTCCGCATCCAGCGGGTGCGATAGTGACAAGATAGCCGCACCACCGTGCACACGCGCCGTCAGGCGGCCGCCGCAGCGGCGGCGTACTTCGTCGTCACGCTCGTCTGGACGTGGCCGCTCGCGCTCGGCCTCGCGCGCGATGTCCCGGCCGACTTCGGCGATCCGCTGCTGAACGCGTGGATCCTCGCGTGGGACGCGACGCATCTCGGCCGCGGATGGTGGAGCGCCAACATCTTCTACCCCCACCCGCTCGCGCTCGCATACTCGGAGACGCTGCTGCCGCAGGCGGTGTCGATCCTTCCGGTGTACGCGGTCACGCGGAATCCGATCCTCTGCTACAACCTCGTGTTCCTGTCGACCTTCGTGCTGTCCGGACTCGGCATGTTCCTGCTCGCGCGCGAGCTGACGGGACGCGCCGACGCCGCGTTCGTCGCGGGGCTGGCGTTTGCGTTCGCGCCGTACCGTGTCGCGTCGCTGCCGCACCTGCAGGTGCTGTCGTCGGCGTGGATGCCGTTCGCGCTGTACGGATTCCGGCGGCACTTCGAAGGCGGCCGACCGCGCGCGCTGGCGGGCGGCGGCGGCGCGTGGCTGCTGCAGAACCTGTCGTGCGGCTACTACCTGCTGTTCTTCACGCCGATCGTCGCCGCGTACCTCGCGTGGGAGTCGATCACTCGACACGCGTCCGCTCGTTCGATCGCGCGCGTGGCGATCACGGCCGCGGCCGTGGCGATGGCGACGCTGCCGTTCGTGTGGCCGTACGTGGAGCTGCGGCAGCTCGGGTTTCCGGCGCGGCCGTTCGCCGAGGTGGTGCGATTCTCCGCCGACACCTTCGCGTTCTTCACGGCCGATCCTCACCTGCACGTGTGGGGGTCCGTCGCGCGCGCATGGCCGAAAGCCGAGGGCGCGCTGTTCCCGGGACTGACGATCGTCGTCCTGGCCGTCGCGGCCGCGGCGCGCGGGACGTCGATCGCACCCGCGGGTCAGCCGCTCGCGCTCCTTCCATTCGCGATCCTGCTGCTGCCGCTGTTCAACATCCATCTCCCCTTCGTGCGGACCGCGAGCGCGGCGCGCACGCTGATCGTCGCGGCGGGCGCGTCGGCGGCGCTGCTGATTGCGCGGCGCGGCCAGCGCCGCGCCGCCATCCAATGGTTCGCCTCGCCGGTCGGCTTCTTCGCGATCGTGATCCTGTTCGCGGCCGCGATGTGCCTGGGACCCGAAGTCCACGCCCGCGGTCGCGTCGTGGCCGACGGCGTGCCTTACGCAGTCGCCTACCGCTTCGTCCCCGGATTCGACGGCGTGCGCGTGCCCGCGCGGTACGCGATGATCGTCGCCTTCGGCCTCGCGTCGGCAGCCGCCTTCGCGATCCGGACGCGCCGCGCGGCGTGGGTGGCGGGCGCACTGATCCTCGTCGAGTCGTTCGCCGCTCCCATTCCGATGAATCAGAACGACACGACGTACCAGCATCCAGGCCTCGCGCCGCTGCCGGCGCACGTGTCCGTTTCTGAGGCGAGCGGGCTGTACGGGTTCGTCGCCGGCCTGCCCGACGATGCCGCCATCATCGAGCTTCCGCTGGGCGAACCGGCGTTCGACGTGCGTTATATGCTGGCGTCCACGCGGCACTGGAAGCGTCTGGTAAACGGCTACAGCGGCGGCGCGCCGCCGGATTACCAGGAGCTCGATCTGGCCCTCCAGGACGCGCCCGCGCACCCGGACCGCGCGTGGCGCTCGCTTGTCGCGACACGCGCGACTTATGTCGTCGTCCACGAAGAGTTCTATGCCGGTGGGCGCGGGCGGGCAGTCACGACATGGCTGCGCTCGCATGCCGCACGCGAGGTCGCCGCGTTCGGGCCGGATCTGGTACTCGTGTTGCCCTGATCTCGAGACATGGCTGTTGCGGCGCCGATGATGGACGGGCTCAAGGACGCTTGTGGAAGCAAAATGGACGGTTTGGCCAAACGGCTGGACGGCCGCCAGAGTGTCTTCGGCGACTTCGTCGTCGTCGCGTTTCTGTGCGCGCAGGTCCTCGACGGCGTGCTGACCTACCTGGGCATCCGGGCCTGGGGACCCGGCGTGGAGGCCAACCCGATCGTGAGCTCGGCGGTGTCGGTCGCCGGCCTCGGCGTGGGACTGTCGGCGGTGAAGCTCACGGCGATCGGCCTCGGAATGATGCTGCACCTGCGCCGCGTGCACACGCTGGTCGCGCTGCTGACGGCCATCTACATCGCCGCGGCGATCCTGCCGTGGACCGCCATTCTCCTGATGCAATAGGAATTAAGATCAGCGGATGCGTCGCGATCCGCTGTCCTACCTCCAGCACGACCTCGATTCGCTGAAGCAGCAGGGGCTCTATCGGCACCTCCGCATCCTCGAGGGCGAACAGAAGCCCGAATCCGTGTTCGACCACCACGAGGTGGTCAACCTCTCCTCGAACAACTATCTCGGCCTGACGACGCATCCCCGGCTGCGCGAGGCGGCGCTCGACGCCACGCGGCGCCTCGGCGTCGGCTCCGGTTCGGTCCGGACGATCGCGGGCACCATGGACATCCACATGGAGCTCGAACGGCGTCTCGCGGCGTTCAAGAACGTCGAAGCGGTCGTGGTGTTCCAAAGCGGCTTCGCCGCGAACGCGGGCACCGTGTCGGCCGTCCTGACGAAAGACGACGTGGTCGTCTCCGACGAACTGAATCACGCGAGCATCATCGACGGCTGCCGCCTGAGCCGCGCCACGATCAAGGTGTTTCCGCACAAGGACGTCGCCGCCGCCCGCAAGGTGCTCGAATCGCTGCCGGCCGGCCAGCGCAAGCTGCTCATCACCGACGGCGTCTTCAGCATGGACGGCGATCTCGGCGCGCTGCCCGAGCTGTGCGCGCTCGCCGAAGAGTTCGGCTGCATCATGATGGTCGACGATGCGCATGCCAGCGGGGTGTTCGGCCGGAACGGGCGCGGCACGGTGGATCACTTCGACGTGCACGGGCGCGTCGACATCCAGGTGGGCACGCTGTCGAAAGCGGTCGGCGCGCTCGGCGGCTACGTCGCCGGATCGAAGACGCTGATCGAATTCCTCTACCACCGGGCCCGGCCGTTCCTGTTCTCGACGTCGCATCCGCCCGCCGTTGCGGCGGCGTGCATCGCCGCGATCGACGTGCTCGAGCAGGAGCCGCAGATCATCGACCGGCTGTGGGACAACACGCGCTTCTTCAAGGCGGGGCTCGTGGCGCTCGGCTTCAACACCGGGCTGAGCGAAAGCCCGATCACCCCGGTGATCGTCGGCGACGGGGCGAAGGCGATGGCGCTGTCGGACCGGCTGTTCGAGGACGGGGTGTTTGCGCAAGGCATTGCGTTCCCGACCGTTGCGCGCGACAAGGCGCGCGTTCGCACCATCGTCACCGCCTCCCACACACGGGAGGAACTTCAGTTCGCGCTCGACGTATTCAAGAAGGTTGGGACAGAACTCGGCATCGTCTAAGCCCGTGCGACCCGCGAACCGCCTGCAGGACTTTTTCGACACCTACACGAAAGACCTGAAGGCAGAAGATCTTCAGCGGCTCTTCACGCGCGACACTCGCGAGGCGTACCGGTTCTTCACGCGCCATCTCGATCCCGAGTCGCTGAAGGGCCTTCCGCGCCACAAACGCGCGGTCGCCTACCTGCGCGCGGTGTTCCTCGCCTTCACGATGAAGCTGTCGCCGGCGCGCCGCATCGTGTTCGGCGCGTCGCTGCTGATGGCGCTCGTGGGCCTCGTGAACCTGTTTCGCGGCGTGGGGCTGATCCGGGTCGTCGACCTGCCGCTGTTCGGCGGCATCGGCGTCCCCGGCCCGGTGTTCTACCGCGGCACCTGGTCGCTGCTGCTCGCCTTCCTGCTGATGAACCTGCTCGTGCTGCTCGAAGTCGCGGACCGCCTGTCCCTGAAGAACGACCTGGAGATCGCGCGCGACATCCAGCAGGCAATGCTGCCGAGCGGCCGCTACGGCGGCGCCGGCTTCGAAACGATCGGCTTCAGCCGGCCGGCCAATACCGTCGGCGGCGACTTCTACGACATCCTGCCGCTCGACGACGGCCGCGTGGTGGTCACGGTGGGCGACGTGGCGGGCAAAGGCAGCCCGGCGGCGCTGCTGATGGCCCTGCTGCTCGCGATGATGCGCACGCTCGTCGACGAGCGGCTCGAAGCGGCCGAGCTCGTCACGCGCCTCAACGTCCAGGTCTCGCGTCACGCGCCGGCGTCGCGGTTCATCACGTTGTTCTACGCGGTGTTCGATCCGGCCACCGGGATGCTGACGTACGTCAACGCGGGCCATACGCAGCCGCTGCTCATCCGCAGCGGCGGGGCGGTCGAGCGGCTGACCGAAGGGGGGATCGCGCTGGGGATGTTCGAGCAGTCGCGATACCACACGGGATCGACGACGATCCAAGCAAATGAACTCCTCGCGATCTACAGTGACGGCATCACCGAAGCGGAAGACCCGAGCGGGCGGCCGTTCGACGAAGCGGGGTTGGAAAACGTGCTGAAATCGAACGCCGCGCACGACATCGCGGACGTGGGCGCATCGGTGGTGCGCGCCGTCGAGCGCTACACCGCCGATACACGACTCGCCGACGACCTCACGATTCTGCTGCTCCGCCGCCGCGACGCGTAATAAAGTTTTCACATGTCCCGGGCGGCCGCCGTCATGCTGGCGCTCCTCGTGGCGGCGTCGCCGGCGCGCGCCGCCCAGGGCGACTCCGTCGACACGTTCGTCCGCCGCCTCGAGGCCATCGCACAGCGCGGCGACGTGCCCGCATGGCTGGCGCTGCTCTCGGAGATCGCAGGCCGCCAGCGCGCGATCGACTTCGCGAGCAGCGAATTGATCCCCGGCGCGCTGCACACCGTCATCCAGGAACGCGATCGTCAGCCGCTCGCCGGCACGTCGACCGGCGAGGGCTACCGCCTGATGCTCGACGTGTTCTCCGACTACGGTTCGCGCGCGCGCGTCGCGACGTGGCGCGTCGACATCCGCCGCGTCAGCGACGCCGGCGATCGGCAGTGGGCGCTCGTCGACGAAGAGCGAGTCTCGTCGGTCGAGAACATCTACCGGCTCACGTTGAACGCCACGAAGCAGTACGCGGTGCGGAACCTGAAGATCGCCGCCGAAGACGTGGAGCTGACGCTGGCGGAGGGCTCGGTGTTCGTCTCCGACGTCGAGATCGGCGTCACCGGCATCATCCTGCTCGGCCGCGGGACGATGAACTTCCATCCGTCGCTCGAGACCGAGCGCGGCCAGGTGAAGCTGTTCTGCGGCGCCGAGGCGCTCGAGACGACGTTCAACGCGGCGTTCCTCCGCCTCAACCCGGCGGACTTCGACTCGCTCGTCGCGAAGGATCAGCTGCAGACGGTCGCCGTGGATCCGCGCGAGCTCCGCCGCGCGCAGGACGTCTTTCGCGACGACTCGGTGAAGTCGTTCATCATCGATCTGGGCGATCTCACGCGCGATGCGTGGTCGCTGCTCCCGCTCTCCGGCGATCTGGTCGCGGAGGTCCACACGCGGAAGTACGACGCGCTGACCTACGCACGCTCCTCGTCGGAGGCGGAAGACATCACGCTCTTCGACCGGAAGCACAAGCACAACATCGCGCTGTATCCGTCGAAGGAGCGGCTCAGGCAGCGCGGGCCGTTCTACAACGAAGACGATCTGATCGACTACGACGTGCTCGACTACGACGTGGACGTCGCCGCCTTTCCGGATCGGCAGTGGATCGACGGGCGCGCGATCATGCGGCTGCGCGTGCGGTCCGCCGGCATCGGCACGCTGTCGCTGCGCCTCGCCGATCCGCTCGCGGTGCAGTCGATCACCAGCCGCGAGTACGGCCGCCTGTTCGGCATCCGCGTCAAGAACCAGAACCTCGTCGTCGTCAGCCTGCCGACGTTCGTGCCGAAGGACACGCAGATCACGCTCTTCGTCAACTACGCGGGGCGGCTGGAGCCGCAGACGCCCGACCGCGAGACGGTGCAGATCGGCGGACCGCCGGTCGGCGAGGACTCGCCGCTGATGGTCGCCGAGAAGAGTTACCTGTACAGCAACCGCAGCTACTGGTATCCGCAGCCGTCGGTGTCCGACTACGCGTCGGCGAAGATTCGGCTGACGATTCCGGCGACGCTCGACGCCGTGGCGAGCGGCGAGCTCGACGCGGGATATCCGCAGCTCGTCGAAGGCGCCGGCGGCGTGCCGCTGCGCAAACACTACGTCTTCACCGCCAACGCGCCCGTCCGGTATTTGTCGTTCATCATCAGCCGCTTCACGCGCGCCGAAACCGCGACGATTGCCCTGCCGCACGGCACGCTCAACGTCGCGATCGAAGCGAACCCGCGTCAGGCGCCGCGGGCGCACGATCTCCTCGAGAAGGTCGCCGACATCGCGGCGGCCTACGACGGGATCGTCGGCGACGTGCCGTATCCGAGCTTCACCGTCGCGCTCGTCGAAAGCGATCTTCCCGGCGGTCACAGCCCCGGATATTTCGCGGCGCTGAACCAGCCGCTGCCGACGAGCACGCTGTCGTGGAAGAACGATCCCGCCGCGTTCAACGGCTTCCCCGAGTTCTTCATCGCGCACGAGATGGCGCACCAGTGGTGGGGACAGGCGGTCGGGTGGCAGAACTACCACGAGCAGTGGCTCAGCGAAGGGTTCGCGCAGTACTTCGCCGCGTTGTACGCGCGGCGCGCACGCGGCGACGAGGCGTTTCTCGCCGTGCTGAAGCACATGCGGCGGTGGGCCGTCGCGCAGTCGGACCAGGGCCCGGTGTACCTCGGCTACCGGCTGGGGCACGTCCGCGACGAGAGCCGCGTGTTTCGCGCGCTCGTCTACAACAAGGGCGCGATGGTTCTGCACATGCTCCGCCGCCTGATCGGCGACGAGGCGTTCTTCCGCGGGCTGCGCACCTTCTACGACGGCGACAAGTTCATGAAGGCGGGCACCGAAGATCTGCGCGACGCGATGGAGCGCGCGTCGGGCCGCAAGCTCGATCGCTACTTCGAACGATGGGTGTTCGGATCGACGCTGCCGAAGGTACGCATCGCGTGGACGGTCGAGGGGGACGCGCTGGCGGTCCACGCCGAGCAGAGCGGCGAAATCTTCGACGTGCCGATCGTGCTGACGCTGCAGTTCGCCGACCGCAAACCGGTCGACGTGGTCGTGGCGCTCACCGATCGGGCCGTGGACCAGCGGGTGGCGCTCGCGGGTCAGCTGCGCGGCGTCGAGATCGCGCGGGACGAGACGCTCGCCGACGTTACCGCAGGTAGATGGCCGCTACCCGCACCGCCCCCTGCGTTTCGAACGGCTCCAGCACGACCGTAACCGTCTCGCCGTCGAGTTGATACGTCCGGATCTCGCGCGCGCCGACGGCGCCGCGGTCCGACGTCCGCCGCAGGACCGCCGACGCCGGCAGCGCCGATTCGGCCGCGGCGGCGAGATCGCCGACTTTGACGACGCGACCGTTGAGCGCGAGGGTGGGTATCGAGACGACGTCCGCCGGGAGGGCGAGCGCGGCGGCGTTCGCCGGTTCGGCTGATGCCGCGAGGGCCTGCGGCACGCGCAGCTCTCGCACGACGAGCAGGAACACGAGCGCCGCCGCAGCGCAAATGCTGAGACGGTAGGCGGCGGCCTGAGCCACGATCGGCCTCCTTGACGAGCGAATCCGGAATGTAGGCCGCGCCGGCGAGTTGTCAAGGCCGTCCGGTTCTTCGATGTATTCTTAAGGTTTATGGACACCGTCACGCTCACGATCGACGGCCGCCAGGTCACCGTCGAAAAAGGCAAGACCGTCCTGCAGGCGGCGATCGAAAGCGGCATCTCCGTTCCCTACTACTGCTATCACCCCGGCCTCGGCATCGACGGCTCCTGCCGGGTCTGCATCGTGAAGATCGAAAAGATGCCGAAGCTGCAGACGTCCTGTTCGACCGTCTGCACCGACGGCATGGTGGTCAGCACCCGCGCGCAGGACGTGGTGGAGGCGCGCGCCGGCGTCTTCGAATTCCTCCTCATCAATCACCCGCTCGACTGCCCCGTCTGCGACAAAGGCGGCGAATGCCCGCTGCAGGATTTCTCCTACACGTTCGGCCGCGACGCGAGCCGCATGGAGTTTCCGCGGCGCGTGTTCGACGGCGACGGGGTGAAGGCGGACGTGGACTTCGGGCCGACGCTGATGCTCAACCGCAACCGCTGCATCCTCTGCACGCGGTGCGTCCGGTTCATGCGCGACATCGACACCGACGCGCAGATCAACATCATCGATCGCGGCAACGGCAGCGAGATCGCGACGTTCCAGGAAGAGGGCGTCCACTCGATCCTCTCCGGCAACCTCATGGATGTCTGCCCGGTCGGCGCGATCACCACCCGCGACTACCGGTTCAAGTCGCGGCCCTGGGACAATCCGCACGTCGCGGACACGATCTGCACGCAGTGCGCGAAGGGCTGCAACGTCAACGCGTGGATCAAAGCGAAGCCGGAATGGGCGAAAGGCAGCCGCCTGATCCGCTTCACCCCGCGCCTGAACCCGGACATCAACGGCTACTGGATGTGCGACATCGGCCGCTTCGACTACCACTGGATCGAAGGCGATGCGCGCGTCAGGAAGCCGCTCGAGCGCGCCGCCCACGGCAACGATCCCCTCGCGCAGCAGCCGGTGACGTGGAGCGAACTGCTGTCGAAGCTGCGCGATCGCCTGGCCGAAGCGGGGCGCGCCAACCCCGAGGGCGTCCGCTTCCTGCTCTCGGCCCACGCGTCGCACGAGGAGTTCTTCCTGTTCCGGCGGCTGGCCGAGGAACTGATCGGCGACAACGGTCCGAACGCGATTGCGATCAGCTGGCGCCGCACCGTCAAGCAGCAGACGCCGACGGCGAAGTTCCAGGTGCCGGACGTCGACGCGCCGAACGTGAACGGCGCGCGCATCTGCGGGTTCGCCGCGGGCCAGGTCGGAGACCCGGTCGGCGACGCCGACCTCTCGTCGCTCCGCGCGGACGTCGAGGCGGGCCGCGTGTCGGCGCTGTACGTGTTCGACCCCGGTCCGGACGGCACGATCGGCGACGTGACGTGGATTGCCGACGCGCGGCGCCGCGGCACGCTGCCGCTCCTCATCGTCCAGGGCGTGCTGCTCACCGAGCTCGCCCGCGCGGCCGACTTCGTGCTGCCCGGCGCATCGTACGTGGAAAAAGAAGCGTCTTACACGAACGAGCAGGGACGCCTGCAGGGAACGGCGCGCGCCATCAACCCTCCCGGCGAGGCACAGGAAGACTGGCAGGTGATCGTGAACGTCGGCGTCGCGCTGGGCGTGCCGTTCAACTACACGGCGTCCGCGCACGTGCGCGCCGACATCGCGGCCCGGTACGGCGAACCGAAGGGGCTCGAAGGCTTGACGACCCTCGCGTTCGCGCAGCCGATGCACGCGAAATCGTGGCTGCAGTCGTCCAATCCCTCCGAGCGCTGGAAGTGGGAGTTCATGTATCAGGATCTGCCGCCCGTGAAATTCGACGGCGAGCCGTTCTCGACGAACTTCGAGGGCGTCATCCCGCTCAAGGAAGTGAAGTGAAGGCACAACGGACACAACGGGGCCGACGCACTCAACCGAGGCGACCGGCACGACCGTCACCGGCAGTGATGCGCGGCGCGGCGTTCTCCGTTCTCTTGTGTGTCCTGTGTCTCCTTGGCGTCCGTCCGGCGCAGGCGCAGCGGCGTCCGCGCGCCGAGGTCACGCCCGTCACCGAGCGCCCGAACGCCCACGCCGGCGACACCGTCCGGCTCGCCGTGAAGGTGTCGCTGCCCGAAGGCGTCCACACGCAGTCGAACAAGCCGAGCGACGACTCCTTCATCCCGACGGTCCTCTCCGTCGATCCGCCGTTTGCCGTCAAGGAAATCGTCTGGCCGCCGTCGTCGGAGCTGAAGCAGGCCGGCCTCGACAAGCCGCTGCTCGTCTTCGAGCAGGCATTCACCATCGGCGTGCAGGTGACTCTCCCGGCGAACACCGCCGCCGGACCGCTGACGATCCCGGGCCGCCTCCGCTATCAGGCGTGCGACGCCACACTGTGCTACGCGCCGACGACCGCACCAATCGAATGGAAACTGGACATCGTCGCCGCCGCGGCGCCGGTCGCGACGACGGCCGATCCGCTGTTCGCCTCGATTAAGTTCGGCAGCGGAGACACCGGCAGCGTCCGTCCGCCCGACCGCGGCGCCCCGCCGAGGGCCGACACCGCGGTGGATCTCTCCGCGTTGGATCGCTTCGAGGTGGCCGGCACGACGGGCGGCTATCAAGGCTCGACCGACTTTCTGAAGTTCATCCACGACGCCGAGGCGGGCGTGAAGCAGCGCGGCATGTTCGAAGGCCGCGGGCCGATCGCCATCCTGCTGCTCGTGCTGATCGGCGGCCTGGCGCTGAACCTCACGCCGTGCGTGCTGCCGATGATTCCGATCAACCTGGCGATCATCGGCGCCGGCGCGCAGGCCTCGTCGCGCGGCCGCGGATTTCTCCTCGGCACCGCCTACGGCGGCGCCATGGCCGTCGTCTACGGCATCCTCGGGCTCGTCGTCATCCTGACGGCCGGCAGCTTCGGGACGATCAACTCGTCGCCCTGGTTCAACCTCGGGATCGCGGTGCTGTTCGTCGTGCTCGGCCTCGCGATGTTCGACCTGCTGCTGATCGATTTCTCGCAGTACGCCGGCAACGTAGGCACCGGCGCCAGCAAGGGATCCGTCGTCCTCGCGTTCAGCATGGGCGCGGTGGCGGCGCTGCTCGCCGGCGCGTGCGTCGCGCCCGTCGTCATCCAGGTCGTGCTCTTCTCGAGCAACCTGTACGCGACCGGCACGAAGATCGCGCTGGCGCTGCCGTTCTGTCTCGGCATCGGCATGGCCATCCCGTGGCCGATCGCCGGCGCCGGCCTGGCCGCGCTGCCGAAGCCGGGCATGTGGATGGTCAGGGTGAAGCAGGCGTTCGGCGTCTTCATCCTCGCCACGGCCGCCTACTACGGCTATCAGTCCTACGAGCTCTTCGCGAACCGCTGGGTGGACGCGTCCGCCGTGTCGGCCAGCGTCGACGAACAGCTGAAGGAAGGATGGCACGCGTCGCTTACCGAAGGGCTCGCCGCCGCGCAGCGCGACGGCAAGCCGGTGCTGATCGACATGTGGGCCACCTGGTGCAAGAACTGCCTGACGATGGACAAGACGACGTTGCAGAACGCGGACGTCCGATCGGCGTTGTCGGGGTACGTCAAGGTGAAGTTTCAGGCGGAGGATCCGGATCAGCCGCCGGCCAAGCCGATGATGCAGCGGTTCGACGCGGTCGGGCTGCCCGCCTACGTCATCCTCAAGCCCAAAAAGCCCGGAACATCGTAAAATCTAAGTTACATGATCGGGACCGGCCCGGCCGAGTTGCACTTGACACTCGCGCCGCAGCGGCGATTCGAAGCGATCGACGTCACTTCGCGGATCCCCCCGGGCGCACGGGACATCCTCGGGCAGCACCGGCGGGCGCTGTATTGCTCGCTCCACACCACGGCCGGCTACCTCGAACAGAGTCTCTCGAACCGCATCGGCAACGATCATCAGGGCGTCTCGCAGTTCTTCGGACCGTTCCAGGCGCTGTTTCCGCAGGACGCCGAATACAAGCACGACAAGATGGAGCTCCGCACGGAGCTCTCCGAAGCGCAGAAGAAGGTGGAGCCGAGGAACGCCGACTCGCACCTCACCTTCATGGGCGCCGGCGTGCGCAACTGCGTCACCTACACGACGCAGCCCGACTCGCCGGTGTACTTCATCGAGCTGGACGGCCAGAGCGAAGCGATGCAGCGGCGGCGCAGCACGACGATCGTCGCGTACGACGAGGAGCGCGAGGTGGCGCGCACCGCGGTGACCGTTCCGATGTCGAAGCACCCGATCGACTCGGTGAACCTCGCCGACCCGCGATTCGGCATCATCGATCAGTGCAACGAGCTGCTCGCGCGCTGCAGCCTCGCGCGCGGCCGCGTCGATCTGATCATCGGACCGTCCGAGCCGAACGCCGGCCTCACCGTCAACGAGTACGAGACGCTGCTGATGACGCACGACCTCGTCGAGGTGCTGCGCAATCCGCTGCACTTCGCGAGGATCAAGGCGCACAGCCTGCTCGACGATCCGATGTCCATTCCCGGCAAGACGCTCAGCTACGCGAAGTACGACGTGGTCCGCATCATGAACTCGCTGATGGAGGCGCTGGGCCTCGATCAGGGCACCGTCGAGCGGCTGATCGCGAAGGTGATGGCGGTGCCCGCGCGCCGCTTCATGCGGTCGCGCCGCGTCAGCTTCCTCGCCGCGACCGACGACGATCATCCGACCGCGCGGATCGTGCGCGGCACCTACCAGAGCCCGATCCTCGTGCAGTGGCAACCCGCCACGGCGCAGAGCCGCAAGCTGACCATCTCCATCGTCGAACTGTCGTGAGCGTCGTCTGCGGCCGGTCGCGGATCGCGACGCAGTACGGCATCGTCGCCGCGAGCCAGCCGCTGGCGGCCCGCGCGGGCGTGCAGATCCTGGAGCGCGGCGGCACGGCGGTGGACGCCGCGATCGCGGCCAACGCGGTGATGGGCGTCGTCGAGCCGGAGATGAACGGCATCGGCGGCGACCTGTTCGCGATCGTCTACGACGCCGCGAGCGGCACGCTGCACGGCCTGAATGCCGGAGGATGGACGCCGGCGGCGCTGACGCCCGAGCGGCTGCGATCCGAAGGGCACGCCGAGATGCCGTTCCACGGCGTCCACAGCGTGACCGTGCCGGGCTGCGTCGCCGGCTGGACGGCCCTGCACAGACGGTTCGGCGCGCTGCCGCTTCAGCACGTGCTCGCGCCGGCGATTTTCTACGCCGAGCGCGGCTTCCCCGTGTCGGACATCATCGCGGAGCGCTGGGCGGCGTGGACCGACAAGCTGCGCGCCGACCCGCATGCCGCCGCGACGTTCCTCGTCGACGGCCGCGCTCCGAATGCCGGCGAACTGTTCGTCAACGCGCCGCTCGGCCGGTCGCTGCGGATCGTCGCCAAAGACGGCGCGCGCGGATTCTACGAAGGCCCGGTTGCGCAGGCGATCCTCGAGGCGATCGCCGCGCGAGGCGGCGTGATGGCGGCCGACGACCTCCGCGAGTACGCGCCGGAATGGGTCGCCCCGATTTCGCGCACGTACCGCGGCTGGGAGGTGTTCGAGCTTCCGCCCAACACGCAAGGCGTCGCGGCGCTGATGATGCTCGGGATCATGGAGCAGTTTCCGCTGCGCGACTACGGGTTCCAGAGCGCGCGCGCGCTGCACGTGATGATCGAGGCGAAGAAGCTCGCGTATGCCGACATGCTGCGGTACGTCGGCGATCCGCGGTTCGGCGCCGCGCCGATCGAAGCGATGCTCAGCGTCGAGCACGCGAAGGCGCGCGCGCGGTCGATCCGCGAGGACGAAGCGGCCGCGCACGTGGAGCCCTCGGTCTTCGCCGGCCTGACGACGATGCGCGGCGGCGATACGATCTACCTGTCGACGATCGATCGCCACGGGAACATCGTGTCGCTGATCCAGAGCATCTACGACGGTTTCGGCAGCGGCGTGGCTCCGACTGGCGGCGGCTTCATGCTGCACAACCGCGCGGCGTTGTTCACGCTCGAGGCACATCACCCGAACGTGCTCGCACCGCGGAAGCGGCCGCTGCACACGATCATCCCCGGATTCATGCGCCGCGACGGAGTGACGATCGGCTTCGGGATCATGGGCGCGTGGAACCAGGCGCAGGCTCACGCGCAGTTCGTCGCGAACATCGTCGACTTCGACCTCGACATCCAGCAGGCGCTCGAGGCCGGGCGGTTTACGAAACCGACGTTTACCGGCGCCGACGTGTTCGTCGAGGCGCTCGTGCCCGAAGCGGCGCGGACCGTGCTCGCAAAGCTCGGACACGAGGTGACGGTCGTGCCGCCGCGAACGGGCACGTTCGGGTCGGGGCAGGCGGTGATGAACGACGGCAAGGGCGTCCACTACGGGGCCTCCGAGCCGCGGCACGACGGCGCCGCGATCCCCGAGGCGCCTCCGGTCTTCGGCCAGCCCTGAAACGCCGCGCCACGGCGCGCGGCCGCGCAGACGTCAGCCTTGCAGCGCGAGCGTCAGCGGCTGTAGATCGATCCCGTCGACCTCCGCCCGCCACGTTTCGCCGGCCTTCATCGGCTGCGATTCGGTCAACGTCCCGGTGCTGACCAACTCGCCGGCCGCCAGCGGCGCCTGGTCGGTCCGCTTCGCGATCGCGGACGCCAGCTCGCCCAGGCACAGCGCCGGGCTGCGCAGCGAGTTCCGGCCCGATCCCTCCTCGACCAGCTCGCCGTTCCTCGAGAGCTTCACCTTGAATTTCGGCAGCTGCTCCGCGAGCGCCGGGATGTCGCCCGCCGCGATCGTACGCTCGGGTCCGACGACCAGCGCGGCGTGCAGGCCGCGGGCGGCGACGAAATCGACCGGCTGGAACTTCCAGTCGGGATACGGGCAGTCGATGATCTCGAAGCCGAGGGCGAGCCACTCGACCGCCGACAGGATCGCCGCCGGATCCGCGGCGTCGGCCGCGATCGGCGACTTCAGCTTGAACACGATCTCCGGCTCGATCTTCGGCGCGATCATCGCCGCGGTGGAGAGCGCGGCCTGGCCGCTCGGCGCGAAGCGGACGGTGTCGTCGTACATCGACGCCCACACCAGCGTGTCCAGCTTCATCACGCGCCAGACGGCCTTGTTCGCGTAGCCGACCTTGCGGCCGACGGTGTGGTGTCCGGCATCGCGGCGCATCCGCGCGAGCTCGCGCTCGACCGCATACGCCGCGGCGAGATCGAAGCTCCGATCGTCGGCCGACGGCGGCGCGATCGGTCGACGGGCGTCGAACGCCTCGCGGAGCCGCGCGGCGGCGGCAGCGGCGTCGATCATTCGACGGCGGGCGCCATCCGCATGTTCGGCACCGAACTGCGGATCGCCGCTTCGCGCATCGGCTTGACGACCAGCAGCGCCGTCGCGCCAACCAGGATGTTCGCCACCGCCGCGACGACGAACACCGCGTGCCAGCTGCCGGTCGACTGCTCCAGCCACGTCGCCGCGGGGACGAGGAACGACGCGGCGCCTTTCGCGGTATACAGCAGTCCGGCGTTCGTGGTCGTGTACTTCGGGCCGTAGACGTCGGTGCAGATCGCCGGGAACAGACTGTAGATTTCGCCCCAGGTGAAGTACACCATCCCGGCCGACGCGATGAACGCCCACGGCGAGGTGCCGATCGTCCCGAGCGCCCAGTACGCGGCGGCGCCGCACGTGAAGACGATCGCCATCGTGTTCTCGCGGCCGATGTGATCGGACACCCAGCCGAACGTCGGGCGCGCGAGGCCGTTCAGGATGTTGTCGACGATGCCGGCCATGACGAGCACCGTCGAGCTGACGAAGAGAAAGCTGACCGGCAGGTTGGCGATCTTGTAGTCGCGCGCGATGGGCGCGACCTGCGCGGTGACGACCAGCCCGCTTGCCGCCACGCACGTGAACATCGCGTACAGGATCCAGAAGAGCGGCGTGCGCAGCATTTCGTTGGGACGGTAGTCGCGCGCGCCCTGACGCACCTTGCGCGCGGCCTGCGGCGCTTCGCCCGGGCGCGGCGCCTTGAGAATCTGCGACAGGACGAGGATGACGAACCCCTGGACGAGGCCGAACCAGAGGAACGCCTTGTCGTAGCCGTAGGTCTTGATCGTGTTGATGATCGGGACGACGGTCGCGGCCGCGCCGGCGCCGAACCCCGCA
>DASRGT010000030.1:0-109601 GCA_035650895.1 Vicinamibacterales bacterium | reverse complement strand
CATCCGCGCCAGCTACGACCTGCTCGGATACATCTCCTTCTTCACGGTCGGCGAAGACGAATGCCGCGCCTGGTCGATCCCGCGCAACACCCCGGCGCAGCTCGCCGCCGGCGAAATCCACAGCGACATCCAGCGCGGCTTCATACGCGCCGAAGTCGTCGGCTACGACGCGTTGATCGGCCGCGGATCGATGGCCGCCTGCCGCGATCACGGCGAGGTGCGCCTCGAAGGCAAGGACTACATCGTCGAAGACGGCGACATCATCAACTTCCGCTTCGCGACATGAAAACGGTGCTCGTCTGCGAAGCGCAGGTTCCGCTGGTGCAGGGCGGCGCCGAGCTCCACGTGCGCGGCCTCGTCGACGAACTGGGCCGGCGCGGGTATCGCGCCGAGCGCGTGTCGATTCCGTTCAAGTGGTACCCGAAAGACGCGCTGCTCGCGCAGGCCGCGGCGTGGCGGCTCGTCGATCTCACCGAATCGAACGGCACGCGGATCGACGCCGTCATCGCGACGAAGTTTCCCACCTACTTCGTCCGCCACCCGCACAAGATCACCTGGCTGTTCCACCAGTACCGCGCCATCTACGACCTGTGCGGAACGCCGTACAGCGAGTTCACCTCGAGCGAGGCCGACGTGCGGCTGCGCGATCGCCTCATCGCGCTCGACAACGAAGTCCTCTCCGAATCGAAGCGGCTCTTCGCGAATGCCCGAAACACCGCCGCGCGCCTCGCGCGCTACAACGGGCTCGCCGCCGAGCCGCTGTATCACCCCCCGCCGCTCGCCGGCGCGCTGCGGCCGGGACCGTTCGGCGACTACGTGCTGTCGGTCGGACGGCTCGAAGCGAACAAGCGCGTGGACCTCGTCGTCCGGGCGCTGGCGCGCGCGCCCTCCACCGTCCGGCTCGTCATCGTCGGCGACGGGCCGTTGCGCGGCGCGCTCGAGCAGACCGCTGACGCGGAAGGCGTCGGCGGCCGCGTCACGTTCGCCGGTCCCGTGGACCGCGGCGAGCTGATCGATCTCTACGCCGGGGCGCTCGGCGTCGTCTTTCCGCCATTCGACGAAGACTTCGGCTACATCACGCTCGAAGCGTTCCTGGCGCGCAAACCCGTCGTGACCACCGTCGACGCCGGCGGACCGCTCGAATTCGTCGACGACGGGGTCACCGGTCTGGTCGCCGAGCCGACGGCCGACGCGATCGGCGCCGCGATCGCGCGCCTCGAGTCGAACCGCGCGGCGGCGGCGGCGCTCGGCGGCGCCGGCTACGAGCGGGCGCGCACGATCACATGGGACGGCGTGGTCGAACGGCTCATGGCCGATGTCTGACCGCGCCGCCTCCACGTCCGTCGTCATCCCGGCGTTCAACGAGGCGGCGTCGATCGGTCGAGTCGTCGCCGCGCTGCGCGCCGCGGCGGCATGGCGCGACGTCATCGTCGTGGACGACGGGTCGACCGACGAGACATCCGCGAACGCACGGCAGGCGGGGGCGCGCGTCATCCGACATCCGTACAACAAAGGCAACGGCGCGTCGGTGAAAACCGGGATCCGCGCCGCGGCGGGCGACTACATCCTGATCCTCGACGCCGACGGCCAGCACCCGCCGGCGGACGCGCTCCGCCTCGTCGAACGGCTCGACGGCTACGATCTCGTCGTCGGCGCGCGACTCGCGCGCACGCAGGCCAGCCTCGCGCGCCGCGTCGGCAACGAGCTGCTGAACCGGCTCGCCAGCTTCCTCACCGAACGTCCGATCCCGGACCTCACGTCAGGTTTTCGCGCGGCCCGGCGCGACTGTCTCGTAGAATTCCTGCACTTGCTGCCGAACGGTTTCTCGACGCCGACCACGACGACGCTGGCGTTCGTCAAGGCGGGCTACAGCGTGGCCTTCGAGCCGATCGAAGCGGCGCAGCGGCAGGGCGTCTCGAAAATTCGCCTCGGCAGCGACGGCTTCCGGTTCTTCCTGATTCTGCTGAAGGTGATCACCATCTTCAGCCCGCTGCGGATTTTCCTCCCGATCAGCGCGGCGTCGTGTCTGCTCGGGTCCGCGTACGCGGTCTGGACCATCGCGACGCAGTCCCACGTGACGAACTCCTCCGTGCTGCTGATTCTGATGAGCGTCGTGATCTTTCTCGTCGGCCTGATCTCGGAGCAGATCTCGACGCTTCGCTTCGAAGGGCGGCCGCCGCGATGACGACGCTCGTGATCGTCCCGACCTACAACGAACGCGAGAACGTGCCGCCGCTCGTCGACGCGCTGGTCGCGCACGAACGCGTCAACGTCCTGATCGTGGACGACAACTCGCCGGACGGCACCGGCGCGGTGGCCGACGACCTCGCGGCGCGGCATCCCGGCCGGGTGTCGGCGCTCCATCGGACCGCCGATCGCGGTTTCGGCCGGTCGTACATCGACGGCATCCGCCGCGCGCTGCGCGAGCCGGTCGACGTCATCGCGCAGATGGACGCCGACTTCTCGCACGACCCCGTGCGGCTCCCGGCGCTCGTCGCCGCGGCGGAGGGCGCCGACGTGGTCATCGGGTCGCGCTACACGCGCGGGGGCGGCATCCGGAACTGGTCGGCGCAGCGCCGGCTGCTCAGCCGGTTCGCGAACGTCTACGTGCGCGCCGTCACCGGACTCCGCGCGCGCGATTGCACCAGCGGCTTCCGGTGCTGGCGGCGCGACGCGCTTGCCGCGCTGCCGCTCGATCAGTTCGTCTCCGACGGCTACTCCTTTCTCGTCGAGATGCTCTTCGTCGCGGCGCAGCAGGGGCAGCGCATCGCCGAAGTGCCGATCACCTACGTCGAGCGCCGCGAGGGGGAGTCGAAGATGTCCCGCGGCGTCATTCTCGAATCGGCGGTGACGCCGTGGCGGCTCGTCGCGACGCGGGGCCGTGTTCGTGCTATCGTTTAGGGACACTTTTCCATGTCGAGATCCGCCGCGAGTTCCTCTGCGGGTCTGAGCGTCTTCTTTCCGGCGTACAACGACAGCGGCACCATCGCGAGCATGGTGATTCGCACCGTCAAAGCCGCGTCGGAGCTGACCTCGGAGTTCGAGATCATCGTCGTCAACGACGCGAGTGCCGACGGCACCGCGGAGATCGCCGACGAACTCGCGCGCACGTACCCGCAGGTGCGGGTCGTGCATCACGAGAGGAACCGCGGGTACGGCGGCGCGCTCCAGACCGGGTTCCGGTCGGCCACGAAGGACCTGATCTTCTACACCGACGGCGACGCGCAGTACGACCCGGCGGAGCTGACGGTCCTCTGGGCGCGGATGGCCGACGGGGTCGACCTGGTGAACGGCTACAAGATCAGCCGCTCCGATCCGTTCCACCGCATCGTCATCGGCCGCGTGTACCACCACATCGTCAGCGTGCTGTTCGGGCTGACGGTGCGGGACGTCGACTGCGACTTCCGCCTGATGCGGCGGCGGATCTTCGAACGCATCAACCTCGAGAAAACGAGCGGCGTGATCTGCCTCGAGATGATGAAGAAGATCACCGACGGCGGGTTTACGATCGTCGAAGTCCCGGTCCATCACTACCATCGCGCGTTCGGCAAGTCGCAGTTCTTCAACTTCCGGCGCATCGCCAAGACGGGCGTCGACGTGATGCGCCTCTGGTTCGAGCTGGTCGTCCTGCGCAGGCACCTGCGCCCCGGCGCGACGCCGCTCGTCGCGCGCCCCTGAACGTGGACTACCGCGCGTTCTACCGCGGCCGCCGCGTGATGATCACCGGAGGCCTCGGATTCATCGGCAGCAACCTCGCGCGCCAGCTTGTCGATCTCGGCGCCGACATCCTCCTGGTCGATTCGCTGATCCCCGACTACGGCGGCAACCTGTTCAACATCGACGGCATCGCCGACCGCGTCCGCGTCAACGTCGCCGACATCCGGCAGCAGACGACGATGAACTATCTCGTGCGGGATCGCGACGTGATCTTCAACCTGGCCGGCCAGGTGAGCCACGTCGACAGCATGCGCGATCCGTACACGGATCTCGAGATCAACTGCCGGAGCCAGCTGACGATCCTCGAGGCGTGCCGCTACAACAATCGCGGCGTGAAGCTGGTGTTCGCCGGCACGCGACAGGTGTACGGCCATCCGGCCACGCTGCCAGTGGACGAAACGCATCTGGTGCGGCCGACCGACGTGAACGGCATCAACAAAGCGGCCGGCGAGTACTACCATCTCGTCTACAACAACGTGTTCGGCATCCGCGCGTGCTCGCTGCGGCTGACGAACGTCTACGGGCCGCGCCAGCTGATCAAGCACAACCGCCAGGGCTTCATCGCGTGGTTCATCCGCCTCGCGATGGAGAACAAGGCGATCCAGATCTACGGCGACGGTTCGCAGCTGCGCGACTTCGTCTACGTCGACGATGCGGCCGACGCGTTCCTGCGCGCCGGCGCCGAGGACGCCTGCAACGGCGAGGTCTTCAACGTCGGCGGCGACGGCGCGATCAGCCACCGCGATCTCACGGCGCTGCTCGTCGACGTCGCCAGGTCGGGGTCGGTGACCTACGTCGAATGGCCGCCGGAACAGAAAGCGATCGACATCGGCGACTTCTACGCCGATTCGACGCGGTTCACGCGCGCGACCGGATGGACGCCCACCGTGCCGCTCCGCGAGGGCCTGTGCCGCACCGTGGAGTTCTACCGGCGGCATTTCGATAGGTACGTCGCCGAATGATCCGGTTCATGTCGCTCGCGCCGACCGGCGGGGACGCCGCCGATGTCCGCGCGGCGATCGATCGCGTCGTCGCGCGCGGCTGGTTCGTGCTCGGGCCCGAAGTCGAGGCCTTCGAGGCCGAGTTCGCGGCCGCCAGCGGCGCGGCCCACGCCGTCGGCGTCGGCACCGGAACCGATGCGATCGCGCTCGTCCTGCGCGCGCTCGACGTCGGCGCGGGCGACGAGGTGATCACCGCGCCGTTGTCGGCCGCCTACTCGGCGCTGGCGGTGATGATGTGCGGCGCGCGCCCCGTCTTCGCCGACATCGATCCGGAGCGCTTGACGCTCGACGCGCAGCAGGTCGAGCGGGCCGTCACGCCGCGCACGAAGGCGATCCTTCCCGTCCATCTGTACGGCCAGCCGGCCGACATGGACGCGTTGAGCGCGGTCGCGACGCGTCACCGGCTCGCGCTCGTCGAGGACTGCTGTCAGGCGCACGCGGCGACGGCGAACGGACGTCCGGTCGGAACGATCGGGATTGCCGGCGCCTTCAGCTTCTATCCGACGAAGAATCTCGGGGCGCTCGGCGACGGCGGCGCGGTGATTACGAGCGATCGCGCCCTCGCGGATCGCCTTCGCCGGCTGCGCAACGGCGGCCAGTCCGACCGGTATCACCACGAGACCTTCGGCGTGAACTCCAGGCTCGACGAGCTGCAGGCGGCGGTGCTGCGCGCGCGTCTGCCGCGGCTCGCCGCATGGACCGCGCGGCGCCGCGCGCTCGCCGACCGGTACCGGGCGGCGCTCGCCGGGGCGCCCGTCGACGTGCCCGCCGTCTTCGACCCCGGCCACGTCTATCATCTCTTCGTCGTACGAAGCAGCGAGCGCGCCGCGCTGCAGGCGCATCTCGCCGCGCGGGGCGTCGAAACGCTCATTCACTATCCCGTGCCGATTCCGCGGCAGCCGGCGCTCGCGGCGGCCGCGCCGGCCCAGTGTCCGCACGCCGACCGTGCGTGCGACGAGGTGCTGTCGTTGCCGCTCTCGCCGGCGCTCGGCGACGGCGACGTCGACGAGGTCGCGTCGGCGATCGCGTCGTTCAGGAAAGGACAGACTGCGTGCGTGCGTTGATCACCGGCGGCGCCGGCTTCATCGGTTCTCATCTGTCGGAGGCTCTGCTCGCGGGCGGACACGACGTGCTGATCCTCGACAACCTGTCGACCGGATCGATCGACAACATCGCGCACCTGAAGGGGCGGCCGGGATTCGAGTACTTCATCGACTCGGTCGACAACGAGCCGCTGCTCGCCGAGCTGATCGACCGCAGCGACGTCGTCTTTCATTTCGCTGCCGCCGTCGGCGTGAAGCTGATCGTCGAGCAGCCGGTGCACACCATCGAGACCAACGTGCACGGGACCGAAGTCGTCCTGAAGCACGCGAACAAGAAGAAGAAGCTGGTCGTCGTCGCCTCCACCTCAGAGGTGTACGGGAAGAGCAACGAATTTCCGTTCCGGGAGGACTCGGACCTCGTGCTCGGCCCGACGCCCAAGCACCGCTGGGCGTACGCGTGCAGCAAGGCGATCGACGAGTTCCTCGCGCTCGCGTACTGGAAAGAGAAGAAGCTGCCCGTCATCATCGTCCGCTTCTTCAACACCGTGGGGCCGCGCCAGACCGGCCAGTACGGAATGGTGATCCCGAACTTCGTCCGCCAGGCGCTGGCCGGCGAGCCGATCACCGTCTTCGGCGACGGGACGCAGTCGCGGTCGTTCACGCACGTGCACGACGTCGTCGGCGCGCTGCTGAAGCTGGTGGCCGAGCCGCAGGCGGTGGGCAAGGTCATCAACATCGGCAACACGCAGGAGGTGACGATCCTCGAGCTGGCCGAACGCGTGCGGGCGCTGAGCGGGTCGAAGTCGCCGATCAGGCTGATTCCGTACGACCAGGCGTACGAGTCTGGGTTCGAAGACATGCCGCGGCGCGTCCCCGACCTGAGCCGCATCGAGGCGCTCATCGGTTACAAGGCGAAAAACGACCTCGACGACATCCTGTCGCAGGTCATCGATTACTTCCGGAAGAACTAGGCGGCCCCGGGGGGAGAACCGTATACTGGCAGGACGCCCATGAAGTTCTTGCGCACCGGCATCATCGCCCTGTCGGCGGTCGCGCTGACCAGTTCCATCGCGTCGGCCGACGTCAAAGTCACGATTCAAAACGGCCGCGTGTCCATCGTCGCCAAGGACGCGACCGTTCGCCAGATTCTCACCGAGTGGGCCCGGGTCGGCCAGACGAAAGTGGTCAACGTCGAGCGCATTCCCGGCGGTCCGCAGACCATCGAGCTGACGAACGTCCCCGAAGCGGAGGCGCTCGACGTGCTGCTCCGGTCGGTCAGCGGCTTCATCGCCGCGCCGCGTGCGGTGTCGGCCGGCCTCAACGCGTCGCAGTTCGAGCGCATCGTGGTGATGCCGACGAGCGCCGCGCCCCGGCCGCCCGTCAGCGCCGCCGCGGCGCCGATGCCGACGCCGACGATGATGCCGCAGCCGATGCCGGCGCCGACCGACGACGACGTCGACGACGAGCGGCCGCAGCCGCCGGTGGCGATGCCGCCCGGCGTGCCGCGCGGGCCGATCTTCAACCAGTTCCCGCCGCCGCAGATCGTCAACCCGCAGGGCGCGCCCGCCGCGATGCCGCAGCCGTTCAATCAGGCGCAGCCGCAGGTGGGGCAGCCGCAGTCGCAGCAGCCGGCCGCGGTTCCGACGGCGCCGTTCGGCGGCGTCGCCGTGCCTGGCATGATCGCGCCGGCGCCGCAGCAGCCGGGCCAGCAGCCGAATCAGCCCGGCCAGCCGGTGCGTCGACCCAACGGCGACGGCCGCGAAGGCGCGTAGCCGTTGGCCTTCATCGACGAGGTGAACGCCGCGATGGCCAACGCGATGCGGCAGCACGACACGCTTCGTCTCGGTGCGCTGCGCATGCTGAAAGCGGCGCTGATGAACAAGGAGGTCGAGCGCGGCCGCGCGCTCGACGACGGCGACACGCGCCAGGTCGTCAACTCGCTCGTGAAGCAGCGGCGCGATTCCATCGAACAGTTCGTCAAGGGCGGCCGCCAGGACCTGGCCGACAAGGAAGCGGCGGAGATCCGCGTCCTCGAAGGCTATCTGCCGCCGGCCGCCGACCCGGCCGTGATCGACCGGGCGATCGTCGACGCAATTGCCGAAACCGGCGCGACATCGCCGAAGGACATGGGCAAGGTCATGAAAGCCGCGATGGCGAAGCTGGCCGGCCAGACCGTTGACGGCAAGGTCGTCAACGAGCGCGTCCGGGAAAAGCTGGCGGGCACGTAGCGGAGGCCATCGCCGCGTTCAGCGCGTGCGTGGCTGCAAGGTACAAAAGTTGCGTCCTACGATTCGGTTTTTCTGATGCGCCGCTCGCCCTCCCGATACGCGTCGTCGTTTTCGTTCGGTCCCGGCCCCGTTTCCACTGCGCTCAAGGCCATCATCGGCGCGAACGTCGTTTTGTTCCTCGCCCAGATTTTCTTTCCGATCGTGACGGACGTGCTGGGTCTGCGTCCGGTTTTCGTACTCCGCGGATTCTGGGTGTGGCAGCTCGTCACCTACATGTTTCTCCACGGCGGGCTGTTCCACATCCTCTTCAACATGCTCGCGCTCTGGATGTTCGGCGCTGAGCTGGAACGGATCTGGGGGACACGCTACTTCCTGAAGTTCTACTTCGTCACGGGCGTCGGGGCGGGTGCGCTGACGGTGGTGTTTTCGCTGCTGCCGTTCGGCTTCGCGCAGCAGCTGCAGCATGCGATCATCATCGGCGCGTCCGGGGCCATCTACGGCCTCTTGCTGGCGTACGCCCTGTACTTCCCGGATCGGCCGATCTACATGTACTTCGTGTTCCCGATCCCGGCGAAAGTGTTCGTCGCGATCATGGGCGCGATCGCGTTCGTGTCGTCTCTCGGCGATGCGGGCGGCGTCGCCAACGCGACACATCTCGGCGGCCTCCTCGTCGCGTCTCTGTTCCTCAAGAGCGCGCGCATGCATCCGATCTCGGAGCTGAAGTACCGGTACCTGAAGTGGAAGATCAACCGCGTGCGGCGCAAGTTCGACGTCTACTCGGGCGGTCGCGCGGACGACTGGGACCGGCGCGTACACTAGCCTCGAGTTGTCTCCTTCCCGCACGACCGTTGCGCTGGCGCTGGCGGCAGGGCTCTTCGTGCGTCTCGTCGCACTGTCCTGGCCCGGCACGGGCGACACGACGATCTGGAAGATCTGGATGTTCAACGCGGCGCGCGGCCCGGTCGGCGCGCTGTACGGCGTCGGCGGCTCGCCGCCCGAGCGTCGCGTCCTGACGTTTGCGGGCGCGGACGCGCCGGTCGACTATCCGCCGCTGACGCTGTACGAGCTCGGCGCCGTCGGCCGGCTGTATCGCGCGTGGTCGAACGGGCGGTTCCCGAACAGCGACGCGTTGAACGTCTTCGTGAGGCTCGCGCCGCTCGCGGCCGATGTCGGCTTCGCGCTGCTGCTCGCGATCTGGGTCGGACGGCGCGGGCCGGTGGTGGCGTACTGGCTGAATCCTGCGGTGATCATGAACGGCGCCGTGCTCGGCTATCTGGATCCGATGTACGTCCTGCCGGCGGCGGCCGCGATCGTCATGGCCGTCGGCGGTTATCCGTTCGTCGCCGGCGCGTTGATCGGCGCTGCGATCATGACGAAGGCGCAGGCGGTGTTCGTCGCCCCGGCCGTCCTCCTCGCGGTACCTGGTACGTGCCAGGTACGTACCTGGCACGTACCAGGTACCGCGATGGCACGGGTGTTGGCGGGCGCAACGATGGTTGTCGTCCTGGCGACCTTACCCGTCGCCGCCGCCGGCGGCCTCCCGAACATGATCCAGGCGCTGTCGCGGCTGGCGACGCACGACATGGTGTCGGCCAACGCCTGCAATCTGTGGTGGATCGTCGGGTATGTGGTCCGCGCGAAGGCGTCGATGCACGACCTCGGCGCGTGGACGGCCTTTACGATGCCGACGCGGATTCTCGGCATCTCCCGCATGATCGAGATCGGGTATCCCAACCCGCGCCTCGTCGGCCTCGCGCTGACCTCCGTCGCGTCCGCCTGGGCGCTGTGGACCGCTCGCCGCGCGCGCACCGTCGGCGTGGTCGCCGGGCTCGCGGCCTTTCTCGTCCACGCCTACAGTACGCTGTCGGCACAGGTGCACGAGAACCATCTGTTCGCCGCGGTGCCGCTGCTCGTCCTCGCGAGCGCCGAGGAGCGCGCGTTCCGGCCGATCGCAATCGGCGCGACCGCCATCGTCGCGCTCAACTTGAATCTGTTCTACGGATTCGGCAACGGCGTCGGCTACGCGATCCCGCGCGGCATCACGATCGTCGACGCGACGGTCGTCGTCGCCGTCATGAACTGCGCGCTGCTTTTGTGGCACGCGCGGACCCTGCGCGCCGTAGGCTCCACGGCAAACGCGTCCCGCCCAGCGCCAGCGCCAGCGTGGCGCCCAGCACCGGCAGACCGTACGGGTTCGTCAGCCACGCGGACTTGAACAGCACGCCGCTCGCGAACTCGAAGTTCAGCGCCATGAAGAAGGCGACGAAGGCGAAGAGCGGCGTCCAGACGCCGAGGATCAGCGCGACGCCCGAGGCGAGCTCGCCGAGCGGCACGAGACGCGCGAAATAGCCGACATACGGCAGCGCGATCGCCGACAGGTAGCGCGCGCTCCACGAATGCTCCGGCACCGACGCCGCCCAGCCGTTGAGCTGATTGCCGAGGATCGCCGGGTTCGCGAACCATCGGATCTTCCCGAGGCCTTCGAACAGGAAGAACAGGCCGATGCAGATCCGCAGCACGGTCAGCCCCGCGGCGCGCCGATCCACCGCCATCAGTGTCCTCCTCCGAACTGATACGCCATCTGCTGCAGCGCGGCGATCCGCGCCGCCATCGGTGGATGCGACGCGAAGAGCGTCGACCACCCGTGCTCGCCCGCGACGTTGGCCGCGCGTCCCAGCGGATCGGCGATGCACAGATGCGCCGAGCCCTGCTTGATCGCGCGCGTCGGCTCCACCGCCGACTCGATCTTCTCCAGCGCTCGCGCCAGGCCGAGCGGGTTGCGCGTCAGCTCGGCGCCCGAGGCGTCGGCCAGGTACTCGCGCTTGCGCGACACCATCATCGCGAGCACCTGCGCGACGAGCGGCGCGAGGATGATGGCGACGATCCAGATGACGAAGAAGATCGCGCCGGCCGCGCCGCTGCCGCCGCTGCGATCGTTGTCGCGGCGCCGTCCTCCGCCGTACCACATGCCGCGGCGCGCCCAGTCCGCCAGCAACGCCACCGCGCCGACGAGCGCCGCCACGATCGTCATGACCCGCGTGTCGAGATTGCGGACGTGGCTCAACTCGTGCGCGACGACGCCCTGCAGCTCCTCGCGATCGAGCGTGTCGAGCAGGCCGCGCGTCACCGCGATCGACGCCTTGCCGGGGCCGCGCCCCGTCGCGAACGCGTTCGGGTCCGAATCCGGGACGATGTACACCGGCGGACGCGGGATGCCCGCGGCGATCGCCATCTCGTCGACCACGTTCTCGAGCTGCCGCAGCTTCAGCCTGTCGGCGTCACTGGCGGTCGCCTCCACCTCGCCGATCGGCCGCGCGCCGCTGGACAGCAGCACGGCGCGGTCGCCGGTGTAGTAGCTCGCGACGGCGCCGATCGACCCGACGCCGAGCGCCAGCATCGATCCGAACGGCACACCGCCGCCCAGACCGCCGATGTACAAGGAGTCGAACCCGGCACCGAGCAGCAGCAGGAAGGCGACGAACGCCGCCATGATCACCCACGTTCTGCGCCGGTTCGCGCGCTGCTGACTGTAGAGGTCCAAAAGCGGTGATCAATGGCGCGAGAGATCGACGGTCGGCACGTCGCGGTCGTGCGCGTCGGCGATCTCGAAGAGCTCCGCCGGCCTGAAGCCGAACACGCTCGCGAACATCGCCGTCGGAAATACCTGCTGCGCCGTGTTGTACTGCGTCGCGATGTCGTTGTAGAACTGGCGCGCGAAGCCGACCTTGTTCTCCGTCGACGCGAGCTCTTCCTGCAGCGCGCGCACGTTGTCGCTCGACTTCAGGGTCGGATAGTTTTCGGCCACTGCCAGCAGCCGGCCGACCGCCTGCGTCAGCTGCCCTTCCTTCTGCGCCGCGTCGGCGGGCCCGGTCGCGCTGATCGCCTTGGCGCGCGCCTCCATCACGGCGGTCAGCGTGTCGCGTTCGAAGTCCATCGATCCGCGCACCGCGTTCACGAGATTCGGGACCAGATCGTGCCGCCGCTTCAGCTGCACGTCGATCTGCCGCCACCCGTTCAGCACCTGGTTGCGCAGCGTCACGAGCCGGTTGTAGCTCGCGATGGCCCAGACGATCAGCGCCGCGATGACGAGGAGCAGGATGATCATCGGTGGAAGTAATCGTCGGTGTGGTCGAGCCAGTCCTGGCGGATCGGGCTGAACACGTCGAGCTCGAACGTGTCCTCGAGCGCTTCCGCCTGGTGCTCGACCCACGACGGGATGTGGAGCACTTCGCCTTCGCGGACGGTGATCTCCTCGCCGCCGATCTGGAACTTGAGCGCGCCCTGCAGGATGTAGGTCATCTGCTCGCTTTCGTGCGAGTGCATCGGCACGAGACAGCCGCGTTTCAGGTAGATCTGCGCGATCATCTCGCGCGCGCCGGTGACGATTTTGCGCGAGAGCATTTCGGTCACTTTTTCCAGCGCGATCTCGTCCCACCGATGCAGGCGAACCGTCTCAGTGCTCATGGCGTCGAGCATATACCATGTGATACTTTGGGTCCGGAATGAAGGCCGTCCTGAACGGGCGGGACGCGGCGGCCGCGAAGGACTACGAAGGCCTCTCCCGCGACGACCTGCTCGCAGCCTACCGCTGCATGCTCCTGTCGAGAAAGCTCGACGACAAGGAGATCCAGCTCAAAGGGCAAAGCCAGATTTTCTTTCAGATCAGCGGGGCGGGGCACGAAGCGATCGGCGTCGCGGCCGGCCTCGCGCTCAAAGCGGGCTACGACTGGTTCTGCCCGTACTACCGCGATCGCGCGCTCTGCCTGCAGCTCGGGATGACGCCGCTCGACATGCTGCTCGCGGCCGTCGGCGCACAGGACGACCCGAACTCCGGCGGCCGCCAGATGCCCTCGCACTGGGGCCACACGGCGCTCAACATCATCTCCGGTTCGAGCCCGACGGGCACGCAGGTGCTGCACGGCGTCGGCGCGGCGGAGGCCGGCGTCATCTACACCCGCGTCACCGACCTGTCGGACCGCGACACGCGCCACCACGCCGACGAAGTCACCTACGTCTCGCTCGGCGACGGCGCGTCGAGCGAAGGCGAGTTCTGGGAAGCGCTGAACACCGCCTGCACGAAACTCCTGCCGGTCGTCTTCGTCGTCGAGGACAACGGCTACGCGATTTCGGTGCCCGTCGAAGTGCAGACGCCCGGCGGCGACATCTCGCGGCTCGTGCGGTCGTTTCCGGGGCTGCACGTCGACTCGATCGACGGCACGGATTTCTTCTCGAGCCTGCGCGCCATGCGCGCCGCGGTCGCCTACGCACGCGCGCGCAAGGGTCCGGCGTTCGTCCACGCGCGCGTCACGCGTCCGTACTCCCATTCGCTGTCCGACGACGAGAAGCTGTACAAGCCGCCGGCGGAGCGCGAGGCGGAAGCGCGGCGCGATCCGCTTCGCCGGTTCGCACAGTTCCTCGTCTCCGAGCAGCTCGCCAGCGACGACGACCTCGCGAAGATCGGTGCGGATCTCGATCGCGACGTGGACGACGCGGCGCAGCAGGCGCTGAAGGCGGCGAAGCCGGCGAAGAACACCGCCGAACTGTGGCTGTACTCGCCCGACGTGGACCCGACCTCGTCGGCGTTCGACACGCCGGCGCAGCCCGAGGGGAAGCCGGACACGATGGTCGCCGCGATCAACCGCACGCTGAAGGACGAGATGGCGCGCAATCCGCGCATCATCGTCTTCGGCGAGGACGTCGCGGACGCGAGCAAGAAGGAGGCGCTGCCCCTCGTCCCCGGCAAGGGCGGCGTGTTCAAGCTGACGCACGGCCTGCAGCGCCTCTACGGCGACGACCGCGTGTTCAACTCGCCGCTCGCCGAAGCGAACATCGTCGGCCGGGCGATCGGCATGGCGGCGCGCGGTCTGAAGCCGGTCGTCGAGATTCAGTTCTTCGACTACATCTGGCCGGCGATGATGCAGATCCGCGACGAGCTGACGATGATGCGGTACCGATCGGGCAACCGGTGGTCGTGCCCCGTTGTGATCCGCACGCCGATCGGCGGCTACCTGCGCGGCGGCGGCCCGTACCACAGCCAGTCGGGCGAGAGCATCTTCGCCCATTGCCCCGGCATCCGAATCGCGTTCCCGTCGAACGCCGTCGATGCCGCCGGCCTGCTGCGCACGGCGATCCGATGCGACGACCCGGTGCTGTTTCTCGAGCACAAGCACCTGTACCGCCAGACGTACAACAAGGGCGAGTACCCAGGCAAGGAATTCATGATTCCGTTCGGCCGCGCGGCCCTGAAACGCGAAGGGGATCACGTGCTCGTCGTGACGTGGGGCGCGCTCGTGCAGCGCACGCTCGTCGCGGCGCACCAGGCGGAGAAGGATCACATCAGCGTGGCGGTGCTGGATCTGCGGACGATCGTGCCGTACGACTGGGACGCGATCGCCGGTCACGTCAAGCGCGTGAACCGCATCGTCGTCGCCCACGAGGATCAGCTGATGTGCGGGTTCGGCGCCGAGATCGCGGCGCGCGTCTCGAGCGAGCTCTTCGAGCACCTCGACGCGCCGGTCCGCCGCGTGGGCGCGAAGAACGTGCCGGTCGCCTACTGTCCGGATCTCGAGGAAGCGATCCTGCCGCAATCGGCCGACATCCTGAAGGCGATTCGAGAAACCGCGCGGTACTAGCCGTGCGCGTCGTCTGCGCGCTCCTCGTCGTGGCGTTCGTCCCGCTCGTCCCGCTCGTCCCGACCACGATTCGCTCCGTCGACGCGGTTCCCGCGCACATCGCCGGCCGGTTCCGCGACCCCACCGGGTTCCAGCAGTCGGCGTCCGGCCAGTACTTCGTCTTCGACCGCCGCTCGCACGTGGTGTTCGGTATCGACGCCGACAAGTCGGGCGCGCGCGAAGTGGTGCACATCGGGGCCGAACCGGGCCGCATCATCGATCCCACCGCGTTCGCGGTGGCGCCCGACGGCACGTTCGCCGTCGCCGACGCGCCGGACAATCGCGAGCGGATCCAGATCTTCACGCCCGCCGGGTTTCGCAGCGGCGGCTTCACGCTGCCGCAGCGCCACACGCCGCGCGTGGTGTTCGAGAACTACGTGATGAACGGCATCGGGTCGCTGCAGTTCACCGGCCGCAGCATCCTGCTGTCGCAGCCGGAGAACGGCTCGCTCGTGACGGAATACGCCCTCGACGGATCGACGGTTCGCACCGTGGGCCGCCTCCGCGGGACCGGCCACGAAGACGATCGCCAGCTGCACCTGGCGCTGAACAGCGGCCTTGCCGTGCCGAACGCGGACGGGACGCTCTGGTTCGTGTTCCAGACGGGCGAGCCGCTGCTGCGGAAGTACGGCCGCGACGGCACGCTGCTGTTCGAGCGCCACATCGAAGGGCGCGAAGTCGACGAAGCGGTGTCGACGCTGCCGACGACGTGGCCGACGCGCCGCGACGCCGGCGGCGAGTATCCGATCGTGACGCCGACGATTCGGTGCGCGGCCGCCGACGCCGACGGCCGCCTCTGGATCTCGCTGCTCGTCCCCTACACGTACGTGTTCGATCGCGAGGGGGACAAAGCGCGCGTCGTCCGGTTCCAGGCCGCGGGGGTCGTCGCGCCGAACAGCCTGTTCTTCGGCCCGCGCGGACGGCTCCTCGTCACACCCGGCCTCTTCGAGTTCCCGACCGAATGATTGCAGCCGCGGCGTTGACGCGCGAGTTCGGCGGCCGGACGGCCGTCGACGCCGTGACGTTCGAGGTTCGCGCCGGCGAAATCCTCGCGCTCCTCGGACCGAACGGCGCCGGCAAGACGACGACGATGCGGATGCTGGCGGGGTTGATCGCGCCGACGCGCGGATCGGTCGCGCTCGCCGGCGTGCCGCTCACCCGATCGACCGGCGCCGCGCTCCGCGCGCGCATCGGATTTCTGACCGAATCGCCCGGCCTGTGGGATCGGTTGACGGTGCGCGAGAACCTGCGCGTGTATGCGCGGATCTTCGGCATCGCCGACGGCGAGTCGCGCATCGATCGCGCGCTGCGGCAGTTCGAGCTCGCGGATCACGCGTCGGATCGCGCCGCCGAGCTGTCGAAAGGGATGCGCCAGAAGGTCGCCATCGCACGCGCGCTGCTGCACGACCCGACGATCCTGCTGCTCGACGAGCCGACGTCGGGTCTGGATCCGGCGATCGCGCGCAGCGTCCGCCACTTGCTGGAGGAGCGGCGCGCCGCCGGCTGCGCGGTCCTCGTGTCGACCCACAATCTGGACGAGGCCGAGCGCCTCGCCGATCGCGTCGCCGTGCTGCAGCAACGCCTGCTCGCCATCGATGCTCCCGCCGCGCTGCGCCGACGACTGACGACGGGGAGGCTGCTGGTGCGCGTGCTCGGCGACCCGTCGACCTACGTCGCCGCGCTGGGCCCGGAGCGCGCGCACGTCGACCGCGGCTGCCTGACCATCCAGCTGCGGCACGGCGAAGAGGAAACGCCGGGAGTGATCGCGGCGCTCGTCGCCGCCGGCGCGCAGATCACCGAGGTCCGGCCCGAGATGCCGGCGCTCGAAGACGTCTACCTGCGGCTCGTCAAACCATGAGACTCCGCGCGCTGCTCGCGAAGGAATTCCTCGACATCGCCCGCAATCGCGGGGCGCTCGCGCCGGTGGCGCTGGTCACGATCGTGTCGCTCGTCATCCCGTTCGCGGTCGTCCTCGTCGTGCCGGCGATGACGGGCCAGCCGCTCGGCGAGGATCCTGCGCTGGCGCGCCTCGGCGCCGCGATCGCGCCGCATGCGGCGATCGCCCCCGACATCGCGGTCGAGACGTTTCTCTTCCAGCAGTTTCTGCTGCTGTTCCTGCTGACGCCCATCACCGCCGCGATGTCGCTCGCGGCGCACGCGGTCGTCGGCGAGAAGCAGGCGCGCACGCTCGAGCCGCTGCTCGCGACGCCGGTCACGACCCTCGAGCTCCTGATGGCCAAGGTTCTCGGCGCGCTCGTGCCCACCCTGGCGATCTCGGCGGTCGGGCTGGCGCTCTACGTCGCCGGAATCGCGCTGTTCGCGCACCCGGGCGTTTTCGGAGCGATGGCGACCGCGCGAACGCTGGTCCTGATTGCGATCGTCGGCCCGGCCACCGCGCTCGCGTCGCTCCAGACGGCCATCGTCATCTCGTCCCGTGTGAACGACGCGCGGACGGCGCAGCAGTTCGGCGTCCTGATCGTCCTGCCGGTGACCGCCATCTTCGTCGCGCAGTTCTTCGGCGCGATGCCGCTCACCGCACCGGTGCTGCTGGCGGTCGGGCTCGCGCTGCTGCTCGTCTGGCTGCTGCTCGTCGCCGTCAGCGTCGCGCTCTTCGATCGCGAGACGATATTGACGAGGTGGCGCTGACCGGCGGCGGCTCTTGACAGGCGGCGCCGGACTGAATGACTATTCATTCACTTTCATGGCGCTGCCCGCCGTCCATCGCCGCTCGAAAGCCGACGTCCAGCCGCTGCCGAAGCGCGACGCGATCCTGCGCGCCGCCATCGACGTGTTCGCCGACCGCGGCTACTTCAACGCGCAGGTCGCCGACGTCGCCCGCGCCGCCGGCGTCGCCGCCGGCACCGTCTACCTCTACTTCCGCAGCAAGGACGACCTCCTCGTCTCGATCTTCGAGCGCAGCATGCGCGTGGCGCTGGAGGAAGGACGACAGGTGCTGGAGCGGACCCGCGATCCGCGCGAGCGGCTCCGCCAGTTCGCCCGGCTCCACCTCGGCCGGCTCGGACGCGACCGCAACCTCGCCATCGTCTTCCAGGTGGAACTGCGGCAGTCGACGAAATTCATGGAGCGCTTCTCGTCCACGCTGCTGCGCGATTATCTCGGCCTCATCCGAGACGCCATCGCCGACGGGCAGCGCGACGGCGCGTTCCGCGACGACGTGAAGCCGACCGTCGCCGCGAAGGTGCTCTTCGGCGCGCTCGACGAAATGGCGACCAACTGGATCCTCAGCAAGCGGCGCTACGCGCTCGAGCCCGAAGCCGACGCGGTGCTCGACCTGTTCGTCAACGGCGTCGCGGCAGGTCCGAAAGGCCGCGGCCGATGAAGGCGATCCGCTCGGTCGCCGTCCTCGGCGCGGGGACGATGGGCGCGCAACTGGCCGCTCACGTCGCGAACGCCGGCCTGCCGGTGCTGCTGCTGGACCTGACCGGCGAACTGGCCGCGCAGGGGCTGACGCGCGCGCGCGCGATGAAGCCGGATCCGTTCTTCACCAGAGAAACGGCCGCTCTCATCACCACCGGCGGGTTCGACGCGGACTTCCAGAGGATCGCCGCGGTCGACTGGATCGTCGAGGCCGTCGTCGAGCAACTCGACGTCAAGCGGCCGCTGCTCGAACGGGTCGACGCGTGCCGGCGCGCGGGGTCGATCGTCAGCACGAACACCTCGGGCATTCCGGTGCGCACGATCGCGGAGGGCCGCAGCGACGACTTCCGGCGCCATTTTCTCGGCACCCACTTCTTCAATCCGCCGCGCTATCTTCACCTCGTCGAGTTGATTCCGACGGCCGACACCGATCCGGCCGTGGCCGACGACATGAAGGCGTTCCTCGACGTGCAGCTCGGCAAGGGCGTCGTCGTCGCGAAAGACGCGCCCAACTTCATCGCGAACCGGATCGGCATCTTCGGCGTGGCGCAGGTGCTCCGGGCGCTCGAGTCGGGCGAGTACACGATCGAAGAGATCGACGCGATCACCGGGCCGGCCCTCGGCCGGCCGAAGAGCGCCACGTTCCGCACGATGGACATCGCCGGGATCGATATCCTGGCGCACGTCGCGAAGAACCTCGACCTCGAGCTGCCGGCGTTCGTCCACGAGATGATCGCGCGCGGATGGATCGGCGAGAAGAAGGGCCAGGGGTTCTACAAGAAGGCGGGCAAGGAGATCCTGACGCTCGATCCGAAGACGCTCGAGTACCGGCCGAAGCAGCCCGCGCGGCTCGCATCGCTCGAGATGGCGCGCAGCATCGAGGACGTCGCCGAACGGACGAAGGCGATCTTCGAGGCGCGCGACAAGGCCGGCGCGTTCCTGCGGGCGACGCTCGGCCCGACGATCGAGTACGCGGCGACGATCGCGCCGGACGTAGCGTACGCGCCCGCCGATGTCGATCGCGCGATGAAGTGGGGCTTCGGCTGGGAGCTCGGTCCGCTCGAGCTGCGCGACGCACTCGCCGGATCGCGGGCGCCCGCGCTGCGCGAAGACGCGCGCGTGGTGAAGAGCAACGCCGGCGCGAGCCTCGTCGATCTCGGCGACGGCGTGCTCTACGTCAAGCTGCACTCGAAGATGAACGCGATCGGCGCCGACACGGTGCAGATGCTCCACGCGGGCGTCGCCGAGGCCGCCGCGAACTTCGCGGCCCTCGTGGTCGGCACCGACGCGCAGCATTTCTCGGCCGGCGCGAACCTGATGCTGCTCCTGCTCGAAGCGCAGGAGGGCAACTGGGACGAAGTCGACCTGATGGTGCGCGGCTTCCAGAACGCGACGCAGGCGCTTCGGTTCGCGGACGTGCCGGTCGTCGTCGCCACCAACGGGCTGACGCTCGGCGGCGGGTGCGAGATCGCGATCCACGGCGATCGGGTGCAGGCGGCCGCCGAAACCTACATGGGCCAGGTGGAGGTCGGCGTCGGCCTCGTGCCCGCCGGCGGCGGCACGAAGGAGATGTACGCGCGCGCCGTCGAGGACCCGCGCGGCGACCTCCTGCCGTACGCGCAGCAGGTGTTCGAGCTGCTCGGGTTCGGCACCGTGTCGACCAGCGCGGCGCACGCGCGCCAGCTCGGCTTCCTGCGCGACGCGGACGGCGTCTCCATGAACCGCGATCGGCTGCTGGAGTCGGCGAAAGCGCTGGCGCTCGAGCGCGTGCGCGAGGGCTACCGCAAGCCGCAGCCGCGCGCCGCGATTCCGGTCGGCGGCGAGAGCGTGCTGGCCGCGCTGAAGCTCGGCGTCCACCTCGCGTGGCGCGCCGGCCGGATCAGCGATCACGACGTCGTCATCGGCCGTGCGCTGGCCACGATCATCGCCGGCGGCGCGCTGCCCCACCAGGCGGCCGTCGGCGAACAGTACCTGCTGGATCTCGAGCGTGAGGCGTTTCTGACGTTGTGCGGCGAGCGAAAGACGCTGGAGCGGATTCAGCACACGCTCAAGACGGGCAAACCGTTGCGGAACTGAGACGTGGAACCGAGATCCGAGAATCCGCTCGTGCTCGTCCCCGGAATCCAGGGGCGATGGGAGTTCATGCAGCCGACGGTCGACGCCTTGTCGCGCGATTTCCGGCCGCTGCCCTTCTCGCTGCGCGACGATGCGAGATCGCTCGACGACTACGCGCGGCAGGTGTCAGACACGCTGGATGCGGCCGGCGTCGAACGGGCGGTGATTGTCGGCGTGTCGTTCGGCGGCCTCGTGGCGCTGCGGTTCGCCGCGCAACATCCCTCGCGGACGACCGCGCTCGTGCTCGCGTCGACGCCGGGCCCCGGATTCACGCTGCGGCCGCGCCACCGGATCTACGCGCGCCTGCCGTGGATTTTCGGGCCGCTGTTCCTGCTCGAATCGCCCTGGCGGCTGCGGCGCGAAGTCGCCGCGGCGATTCCGGACGGCCGGGGTCGACGCGCGCTGCGCCGATCGACGATCGCGACCGCCTGCCGCGCGCGACTGTCGCTGTCCGCGATGGCGCGCCGCGCGCTGCTGATGACGTCGTTCGACGTCACGCCGGATTGTTCGCGCGTCACCGCGCCGACACTCGTCGTCACCGGCGAACGCGATCTCGATTTCGTCGTGCCGGCCGAGGGCTCCATCGCCTATCGCCATCTCATCGCCGGCGCGCGCGCGAGTGTGCTGGAGCGAACAGGCCATATCGGGACGGTGACGCGGCCCGACGCGTTTGCGTCGCTCGTCCGCGATTTCGTCGACCCGGCCACCCGCAACTCGACGCTCGGAACCCCCAATGCCGCTGCGTGAAATCACCGGACCGCTCGGACGCCTCGAGGCGCTGCTCGACGAGCCGGTCGGCTCCGGTCAGGGCCGGCCGCCCGACGTGCGGGCCGCCGTCGTGTTCGGCCACCCGCACACCGAGTACGGCGGCACGATGCACACGAAGGCGGTCTATCAGGCGGCGAAGGCGCTCAGCCGGATCGGCTGCGCGGTGCTCCGCATCAATTTCCGCGGCGCCGGCGCGAGCGCAGGCGCGTTCACGAACGGACCCGGCGAGATGGACGACTTCCGCGCGGCGCTCGACTTCATGCACGACCGTCATCCGCATGTCCCGATGTGGACGGGCGGGATGTCGTTCGGCTCGTATGTCGGCCTGACGGTCGGCGCATCGGACCCGCGCGTGACGACGCTGATCGGCATCGCGATGCCGGTCTCGAAGTACGACTTCGACGCGGTCGCGCGCTCCGAGAAGGCCAAGTTCTTCATCCACGGCGAGCGCGACGAGATCTGTCCCCTCAAGGACATGCAGAAGTTCTACGGCGGCGCCGAGGAGCCGAAAGACCTGGTCGTGATCGACGCCGCCGATCACCTGTTCGACGGCAAAGTGAGCGAGGTCGCCGACGCGATCGAAGACCTGTTGGGTGATTGGCATGCATGAAGCCGTGATCGTTTCCGCGGTTCGGACGCCCGTCGGCAAGGCGCCGAACGGCACGCTGCGCGGCACGCGGCCCGACGAGATGGCCGCGACCGCGATCGCCGCCGCGCTCGAACGCGCGCCCGGCATCGATCCGTCGGAGATCGACGACGTGATCCTCGGATGCGCGATGCCCGAAGCGGAGCAGGGGATGAACGTCGCCCGCATCGCGAGCCTCCGCGCCGGCATCCCCGTGGAGGCGTCGGCGGTCACCGTGAACCGCTTCTGCTCGTCGGGGCTGCAGGCGATCGCGTACGGCGCCGAACGGATCATGTGCGGCTTCGCCGGCGCGATCGTCGCCGGCGGCACCGAGTCGATGAGCCTCGTGCCGATGGGCGGCCACAAGATCGCGCCCAACCCGACGCTGATCGATCGCTATCCCGACGTCTATCTGAGCACGGGCCTGGTCGCGGAAAACCACGCGCGCGAATCGGGCATCTCGCGCGAGGAGCAGGACGCGTACGCGCTGCGCAGCCATCGGCGCGCGCTCGCCGCGATCGACAGCGGAAAGTTCGCCGAAGAGACGGTGCCGCTGACGGCGCGGCTCGTCAACGGCGACGTCCGGCAACGGCACGCCACGCACGAAACGACGTTCGCGACGGACGAGGGGCCGAGGCGCGACACGTCGCCGGAAGCGCTCGCGAAGCTGCGGCCGGCCTTCCGCGTCGACGGCACCGTCACGGCCGGCAACTCGTCGCAGACGAGCGACGGCGCTGCCGCGGTCGTCCTCACCTCGGCGCAGCGCGCGAAGGAACGCGGGCTGACGCCGATGGGGCGCTTCGTCGCCTTCGCGACGGCCGGCGTCGAGCCGGAGCGCTTCGGCATCGGCCCGGTGCCGGCGATCCGGAAAGCGCTGAAGCTCGCCGGCCTCACGCTCGATCAGATCGACTTGATCGAGCTGAACGAAGCGTTCGCCGCGCAGGTTCTCGCCTGCCTCAAGGCGCTGCCGATCGATCCCGACCGCCTGAACGTCAACGGCGGCGCGATCGCGCTCGGACACCCGCTCGGCTGCACCGGCGCGAAGCTCACGACCACGCTCCTGCACGAAATGAAACGCCGTAGCGCCCGATACGGCATGGTGACGATGTGTGTCGGCGGAGGGATGGGCGCCGCCGGGATCTTCGAAAGGCTGTGAGGCTGTGATGACGACAACGCTCAACGCTCAAGTCTCGGCGCAGCGCGGCGGCGAGTGGCTCCTGCAGGCGGCCGACGCGTCCAGCGTCTTCACCCCCGAGCGGCTCACCGAAGAGCATCGGCTCATCGCGCGGACCGCCGAGGAGTTCATCGCGAACGAAGTGCTGCCGGTGCTCGACACGCTGGAGCAGAAGGACTGGGGCCTCGCGCGGTCGCTCGTCCAGCGCGCCGGCGCGCTCGGCCTGCTCGGCGTCGACGTGCCCGAGGCCTACGGCGGCCTCGCCCTCGACAAGGTGACCTCCCTCATCGTCAGCGATCGGATGTCGCGATCGGCGTCGTTCGGCGCGTCGTTCGGCGCGCAGGCCAATCTCGTGATCATCCCGCTGTGCCTCTTCGGCACGGAGGCGCAGAAGAACCGCTATCTGCCGAAGCTGCTGACGGGAGAGATCATCGGCGCGTACGGGCTCAGCGAGACGGGATCGGGATCGGATGCGCTCGGCGCCAGAACGCGTGCGACCCGGCAGCCGGACGGCGGCTTCGTGCTCAACGGCGAGAAGATGTGGATCACCAACGGCGGCTTCGCGGATCTGTTCGTGGTGTTCGCGAAGGTCGACCCGTCGGCGGGCGCGGGCCAGGCGGACGGCGGGTTCACCGCGTTTCTCGTCGAGCGCGGGTGGGGGGTGAAGAGCGGCAAGGAAGAGCACAAGATGGGCCTCCACGGCTCGTCGACGACGGCGCTGATCTTCCAGGACGTCAAGGTCCCCGCCGAGAACGTGCTCGGCGAGGTCGGCAAGGGCCACAAGGTGGCGTTCAACGTCCTGAACTTCGCGCGGTTCAAGCTCGGGGCGATGTGCGCCGGCGGCGCCGCCCACGTCATCAGCGAATCGGCGAAGTACGCGGCGACGCGGCGGCAGTTCAATCAGCCGATCGGCAACTTCGGCGCCATCAAGCACAAGATCGGCGAGATGGTCGCCCGGTCGTACGCGATCGAGAGCGCCACCTACCGCACCGCCGGTCTCGTCGACGCGCGCATCGCCGCGACGCCGCACGCGCCGACGGACGGGTCGGCATCGGTGGCGGCGTTCGAGGAGTACGCGGTCGAGGCGTCGATCGCGAAGGTTGCGGGAAGCGAGACGCTGAACTACGTCCTCGACGAGAACATCCAGATCCACGGCGGCAACGGCTACGTCAAGGACTACCCGGCCGAGCGCCACTTCCGCGACGCGCGTGTCAACCGCATTTTCGAAGGGACGAACGAGATCAACCGGCTGCTCATTCCCGGCATGCTGGTCCGCCGCGCGCTCAAGGGGGACCTGCCGCTGATCGCCGCGGCGAAGGCGCTGCAGGACGAACTGCTGGGCCCGCCGTCGATGGCCGCGCCCGACGACACCCCGCTCGCGGACGAACGGCGCGCCGTCGACGCGTTCAAGAAGACGGCCTTGATGCTGCTCGGCCTGGCGATGCAGACCTTCGGGACCAAGCTGACCGAGCAGCAGGAGGTGCTGATGCACATCGCCGATGTGCTGATGGACGTCTTCTCGGCCGAGAGCGCCGTGCTGCGCGCGCAGGCGGCGGTCGCGCGCGGCGACGCGAAGACGGCGCTGCACCTCGCGGCGGCGCGCGTCTTCGTCAACGATGCCGCGATGCGGATTGACGCCTCGGCGCGCCAGGCGCTCGCCGCGACCGTCGACGGCGACACGCTGCGGGCGATGGTGTCGGCCCTGCGGCGCCTGATCAAGGTGACGCCGATCAATACTGTGAAGCTGCGGCGCGAGCTCGCCGACGCGGCGATCGCGAGGGGCGGCTACGTTTTCGCATGATCGACAGCCACGACGACCGCGGCGGCACGACGATCGCGAACAGACGACGGCCGGTGTGGTGTCTCTTCGCAGCCGTCGCGCTTGCGTGCGCGGCGTGCGGCAGCAAGCCGCCGGAAACGACGCAGGACTACGTCTCGAAGATCGCCGCCGATCGCGCCGCCAAGGACGCGTCGTTTGCCAAGAGCGACGACCCGGTTCCTGCGAGCAAGCACGCCGAGCTGCTGCCGCTCGCCTACTTCCCGATCGATCCCGAGTACGACGTGCCGGCGCAGCTGAAGGTGATCGACGACCCGACGGTCGTCGAGATGCCCACCTCCACCGGAACGCCGCGCAAAATGCGCCGCGTCGGCACGCTCGAGTTCTCGCTGAAGGGACAGCCGCTGAAGCTGACGGCGTTCGTCGAGGTCGGCGCGCCCAATCTCGATCGCCTGTTCGTGCCGTTCAACGATCTGACGAGCCTCACGGAAACCTACGCCGGCGGCCGGTACATCGATCTCGAGCGGACCAGGACGGGCATCTACGAGGTCGACTTCAACCGCGCCTACACGCCCTACTGTTACTACAACCCCACCTACGAGTGCCCGATCCCGCCGCCGGAGAACCGCCTCAAGATTCCGATTCGGGCCGGCGAAAAACTGAAACATCCCAACACGTGATCACCACAACGGATACAACGGACACGACGCCGCCGCCCGCGGCGAAAGGTCGTGTCCAATCCTGTGTGTCCTCCGTGTCCTTTGTGTCCTTTGCGTGGACTCGATGCCACTGAAAGCCATCGTCTTCGACTTCGACGGCGTCCTCGCGAACAGCGAGCCGCTGCACTGTCTCTCGTTCCAGCGCGTCCTCGCCTCCGAGTCGGTCCACCTCTCCGACGAGGAGTACTACGCGCGCTATCTCGGGTTCGACGACGTGGGGGTGTTTCGCGCGATCGCAAGCGACCGCGCGATCGCATGGGACGCCCGGCGCATCGCGGATCTCGTGGCCATGAAGGCGCTGGCGATGGAGGAGCTCGAGCGCGACGGATCCGTGCTGTTTCCCGGCGCGGCCGACGCGATCCGGCGTGCCGCCGCGGCGGTGCCGATTGCGATTGCCTCGGGCGCGATCGGACCGGAGATCCGGCGCACGCTCGATCGGGAGCAGCTCACGCCGCTGTTCGCGGCGATCGTCGCGGCCGAGGACACGCGGCGCAGCAAGCCGGCGCCCGATCCGTATCTCCTGGCGGTCGACCGCCTCGGCACCGTCGTCCGAGATTCGCTCGACCCGGGCGAATGCCTGGCGATCGAAGACTCGCGCTGGGGTCTCGAGTCGGCGCGCGCGGCCGGACTGAAAACGGTGGCGGTCGGGCAAACCTACGACGTCGCGAACCTTCCCGCCGATCTCGCCATCGACTCGATCGCCGCGCTCGACCTACACCTATTTGCATCGCTCTTCACGCGTTAATCCAACCACTTGGATCAATCCGCAAATTAGCCGTTTTTCACCGCAAACCGGCTTTACAGTCGATCCAGCCGAGTTCGATACTCGATCGGTACCGGACAGTGGTCGATTTGAACCGGTGTTCCTGTCCGGGCACTAGCTTCTCGCGCATCAGTCATTTCTAGGAGGAAGGATGAGAGTTCGAGCAATCGTCCTGGCGCTCGTGGCGTTCTTGGCCACGGCGGCGCTCGCGACGGCGCAACAACCGACCGGGCAGATCTTCGGCAGGGTGACCGACCAGTCGGGCGCCGTGATGCCGGGCGTCACCGTGACGCTGACCAGCCCGATTCTGCTGCAGCCGCTCACGGCGATCAGCAGCGAGACGGGGACCTACCAGTTTCCGAGTCTCGAGGTCGCTGATTACACGGTGAAGTTCGAGCTGTCCGGCTTCAAGACCGTCGTGAACGAGGGCATCCACATCACGGCCGGCTTCTCGGCGCAGATCAACGCGCAGCTGAGCGTCTCGACCGTGCAGGAAACGATCACGGTGACGGGCGCGAGCCCGGTCGTCGACACGAAGGAAACCGGGACGAAGCAGACGTTCACCAACGAGTTGCTGCAGAGCATCCCGTCGGCCCGCGATCCGTGGGTCATCCTCCAGCAGTCGGCCGGCATCGCGATGGACCGCGAGAACATCGGCGGCAACATGTCGGGCCAGCAGTCGAGCTACGTGTCGCGCGGCGGCGTGCCCCAGAACAACAAGTGGACGCTCGACGGCATCGACATCACCGACCTGTCCGCCACCGGCTCGTCGCCGACCTACTACGACTTCGACATGTTCGAGGAGATGACGGTCAACACGGGCGGCGTCGACGTGACGCAGCAGACCGGCGGCGTCGGCATCAACCTCGTCACCAAGGCGGGCTCGGACCGGTTCCGCGGCAGCGCCCGTTTCTTCGACACCAACAAGAAAGCCGAGTCGAACAACATCGACGATGCGCTTCGAGCGCAGGGTGCCTCGTCGGGCAATCCGATCCAGGACGTGCAGGACTACGGCACCGAAATCGGCGGACCGATCAAGAAGGGTCGCGCCTGGCTCTGGGGCGCCTTCGGCAAATCCGTGATCGACGTCGGCGTCGTCGGCTTCTACCAGCCGACCGCGAATTGCCAGGCGCTGAAGACCACGTCGGTCGCGCTCGCCACGCCCATCGATCAGGTGAACGACTGCCTGAACACCGACGAAACGCTGCTGCAGACCGAGAACTTCAAGACGGAAGTCCAGATGTTCAAGGGGAACAAGTTCTCGGCCTACGCCCTCTTCTCGAAGAAGGAGCGCAACGCGCGCAACGCGAGCGACCTGACGCCGATCGAATCGACGGTGAAGCAGGCCGCGGTGCCGAGCACGTACGGCAAGACGGGCTGGATCACCGGGCCGTCGCCGACCTACAAGTTCAGCGACCAGTACGTCGTCAGCGATCGCTTCCTCGTCGACGCGACGTACGCGCACGTGGGCAACAACTTCATCCTCGACTTCCACGATCCGTCGCTCGCGAACGTGCAGCCGACGTTCATCATCTCGACCGGCCTGAACGGCCGCTCGACGCCGGATGGCAGCCAGTCGGTGAACATCCGCCCGGTGAACAGCTACACGATGAACGCCACCTATTTCGCGCCCGGCATCGCCGGCGCGGACCACTCGTTCAAGTTCGGCGGCTACTGGCGCGACAACGCGGGCATCGGGTCGTCGCACACGGGCGGCAACGCCGTGGCGCGGTTCCCGACGTCGGCGGAGCTCGCGAGCCCGAACGACTGCGCGACGCAGGCGGTCGGCTGCCAGATGCAGCTCACGCGCGACAGCGGCACGTCGTACGACCTGACGAACATCGCGGCCTACGGTCAGGACACGGTGACCAAGGGCAAGATGACGCTGCAGCTCGGCGTCCGCTACGACTACAACCACGACGTGGCGCTCGCGTCGGCGGTGTCCGCCAACCCGCTGCGTCCGGACATCCTGCCGGCGGTCACCTTTGCGGGCGCGGATCCGGGCGTGAAGTTCAACAACTTCTCGCCGCGTCTCGGCGTCACCTACGATCTGTCGGGCCAGGGCAAGACGGTCGTGCACGGCAACTACGCGATCTACTGGGGGCAGGTCGGCACCGGCTTCGTCGCCAGCCAGTTGAACCCGGTGACGCGCGTCAGCATCCGCTATCCGTGGGTGGACCTGAACCACGACACGTTCGTCCAGGCGAACGAGATCATCATCCCGAACAACAACATCGCGAACTACCTCGCGCTGACCGGCAACTGGAACCCGGCGGCGCCCGGTTCGCCGACGACGGCGAACACGGTGGACCCGAACCTGAAGAACGATCGGACCGACGAGATCATCGTGGGCCTCGATCACGAAATCGGCGCGGGCTTCGCGGTGGGCGCCAACTACATCTGGCGTCGGTATTCGAACTTCCAGTTCATCGATACCGTCGGACTGGAGCCGAGCGACTACACCGTGGCGACGTTCACGCCGGCGGCGGGCACCTGCCCGTCGGCCGACGGCCAGCGCATCAGCGCCGCGAACTGCCCGAGCGTTCAGTACTACGTGCCGACGTTCCAGGTGCCGGCGATCAGCAAGGAGACGACGTTCTCCGCTGATCAGTACAACCGCGTCTACAACGGCATCGAGCTGACCGGACGGAAGCGCATGTCGAACCACTGGTTGATGAACACCAGCTTTGCGTACAACAGCACGGTGGTGAACATGAACGGGTGGGCCGGCGACTCCGCCAACGGACTCCCGACGTCGAACCTGGGCGGCTTTGCCGAGGATCCGACGAACCGCTCCGACCGCAACGGGTATCAGTACGATTACCTCACGGCGGGCAGCGGGCTCGGCAACGTCTACATCAATGCCAAATGGCTGTTCAAGTTGAGCGGCCTGTACGAACTGCCGTACGCCTTCCGGGTGTCGGCGTTCTTCAACGCGCGGCAGGGCTATCCGGAGGAGTTCGCCATCCAGGGTCCGTCGCGCCCGAACGGCGGCGGCATCCCGACGATCCTGCTCAACCCGGTCGGCGAGACGCGGCTGCCGAACTACGCGAACCTCGACTTCCACGTCGATCGTCCGGTGAAGCTCGGTCAGGCGCGGTTCACGCCGCAGCTCGACATCTTCAACCTGATGAACAACAACACCATCCAGGCGGTTCGCGTGACGGAGAACGCGACCAACGCGAACCAGATTCAGGCGATTACCGCCCCGCGCGTCCTGCGGTTCGGCGTGAAGGTATCGTGGTAACGGCCGCATAGCGGAACCGAGTACCGCGACGACCGAGGGCGGCGCCAAAAGCGCCGCCCTCTTTTTTTGGTACCATGGCCGCGTGATCAACGACCACGTCGTCCGCGCGTTCGGTCAGGCGGCGCTCAGCCCCGATCCAGACCTCGCCGTGGCCGCGCTGATGATCGCGCGCGTCGAGTATCCGGCGCTCGACGCCGGGCCGTATCTGGACCGCCTCGACGCGATCGGCCACGAGGCGAAGCGGCGGCTGTCGCACGCGGAGCCGGATCAGTACGCGCAGGTGATGGCGCTCAACGAGTACGTGTTCGGCGAGCTGCGGTTCGTCGGCAACAGCGCGCGATACGAGGATCCGCGCAACAGCTGCCTGAACGAGGTGCTCGACCGGCGGACCGGCATTCCGATCACGCTGGCGCTGGTGTACCTCGAAATCGCGCGGCGCGCCGGCCTGCACGTGGTCGGCGTCAACTTTCCGGGCCATTTCCTGCTGCGCTGCCCGGCCCGCCGCGACACGCCGCTCGCCGACGACCTGATCATCGACGCGTTCCACGGCGGGGCGCTGCTGTCGGAAGACGCCTGCCGCACCCTGCTCCAGCGTCATGCCGGCGACGGCGCTGTGTTCGACCCTCACCTGATGATGCGCGCGACGAAGCCGCAGATCCTGCTGCGGATGCTGGTCAACCTGAAGCGGCTTTACGTCAGCATGCACTCGTTCCCGCAGGCGCGCGACATCACCGAGCTGCTGCTCGCGGTCGATCCGACAGCCGCCGAAGAGCTGCGCGACCGCGGTCTGATCGCGTACCACCTGCGCGATTACGGCGCGGCGTTGCGCGACCTGCAGCGCTACCTGCAGATGTCCGGACGGAAGGCCGTCGACGACGACGACCGCGACGAGTACGCGACGATCTGGGAGCACGTGAAGATGCTCCGGCGCAGGGTCGCGTCGCTCAACTGAACGTCAGCGCGTGCGCTTCGCGTCGAGCGTCCGCCGCTGCCCTTCGGGGCAGCCGGCGAGCAGCGGGCACACGCCGCAGTGCGGATCGCCCTCGGTGCACGTCGCGCGGCCGTGGTGCGACAGGTACAGGAACGCCGCACGGCAGCGCTCGAGCGAGCCGCCGAGCTCCGGCGCGAGCGCCTCGCGGACCGACTTCGCCGTCTTCGCAAACTCCTTGTGCGTCTCGCCGTACCCGAGCCGCGCCGCCGTCCGCGCGACGCGGGCGTCCACCGGCAGGATCGGATGGTCTGCCGCAAACAGCAGCATCCGGTACGCGCCTCCTTCGCCCATCTGCGGCAGCCCTTTGAGTGCGCGACGCGCGGCCTGCAGCGGTCCGCGCACCGTCGCGGTCATCGACCGTGTGCGGCGGAAGAGGTCGACGCCGGTGCGCAGCGCCCGGAGCCGGTTCTCCACGTACGGGCCGGCGAGCGCGACGCTCTCCTGCAACTTCTTTTGCGGAGCGCGCCACATGGAGTCGGGCGTCAGCGCCGGGATGCGCTTCAGGGCGGCGAGGCCGGCGTCGCGTTTCTGCGGCGTCGAGTGGACCGACAGCACTTCCCAGACGAACAGCGTGAACGGATCGCGCGGCGGCGGCGGCAGCCTGCCGTAGAACTGCTGCAGCGCGGCGACGATCGAGTCGAGTCGCGACAACGCTCTTCACTCTACCACCGTCCCGATAGCGGACACTGCATCGCAGCGCACACACGACGATCTTTGGATCGCGCGATTCAAGGTTTCGTGATCGCCGATCGAGCGCACGCCCGGTCGATCGCCGCAAGCGCCTGACGATTCCCACGCGCGGTCAACGCGGACACCGTCCGCGCGCCGCGCGGACAGTGGCACATCGCGTGCTCGTGTTCATCCGTCTAACAACGCGGTTCATTTTTCAGAGGAGAAGTACGCATGAAGCGATGGTCCTTCGTGCTCGCGCTGGTGCTCGCATTGGCGGCGCCGGCGTTCGCACAAATTCAGGGCGGCAGCATCACCGGCGCCGTCAAGGACGAACAGGGCGGCGTGCTGCCGGGCGTCCTCATCACGGCGCAGGGCGTCGACGCGACGCTGACGTCGACGACCGACGCCGCCGGCGAATTCCGCTTCCTGAACCTGGCGCCCGGACCGTACAAGGTCAGCGCCGCGCTGCAGGGCTTCGCGACGATCGTCCGCGAGAACGTGATCATCTCGGTGGGCAGGAACGTCGAGCTGCCGATGGTGATGAAGGTGAGCGGCGTGTCGGAGACGATCACGGTCACCGGCGAGTCGCCGATCGTCGACACCAAGGCAACCGGCACCTCGACCAACTTCACCGCCGACGAGCTCGTCAAGATCCCGACCTCGCGCGATCCGTTCGCGCTGATGCGCTCGGTGCCGGGCGTCCTCGTGGATCGCGTCAACATCGGCGGCAACGAGACCGGTCAGCAGTCGAACTTCGCCTCGAAGGGGACGCGGCCGCAGGACGCCGTCTGGACGATGGACGGCATCAACATCACGGACATGGCGGCGACGGGCGCGTCGCCGAGCTATTACAACTACGACAACTTCGAAGAAATCCAGGTCTCCACCGCCGGCCAGGACATCAAGCAGCCCACCGGCGGCATGGGTCTGAACCTCGTCGTCAAGCGCGGGACGAACCGCTTCAGCGGCGGCTTCCGCGGCTATTTCGACAACCACTCGATGGAATCGAGCAACGTGCCCGACGAGCTGAAGGCGATCGGCATCACCTACGACAAGTCCGATCACAACCAGCAGATCTCGGACTACGGGTACGACATCGGCGGTCCGATCTGGCGCGACCACGCGTGGTTCTACAACTCCTACTCGCTGCAGGACGTCAAGCTGGTGCGCCGTTCGGGATCGTTCATCGACGAAACGAAGCTGAAGAACCCCGACGCGAAGGTGAACTGGCAGGCGACCAAGCAGGACATGGTCAGCTTCCTCTACTTCGACGGCTTCAAGATCAAGGACGGCCGCAGCCCGGGCATCTCGGGGATTCTGTTCGACGCACCGACCGCGACGCTGCACCAGGACAACGCCTACAGCGACAGCCCGCTGCACGGCCTGTGGAAGATCGCCGACGACCGCACGTTCGGATCGAACCTGTTCGTCTCGGGCAAGGTCGCCTATTTCAACACGGGGTTCATCACCACGCCCGAGGGCGGGCTCGACGCGCAGGCGGGCCGGAGTTTCACCACGTCGCAGTCGTTCGGATCGATCAACCAGACGAACAACATCCGGCCGCAGCATGTCTACAACGTCGACGCGAACTCGTTCCTCAGCGGCCTCGGCGCCTCGCACGACCTGAAGTTCGGCTTCGGCTTCCGCACGGCGGAGTCGGGGACGCAGCAGGTGTACCCCGGCAACATGATCCTCGCGATCGAGAACTCGCCGACCGACCTGCGCGCGCAGGTCTATCGCCAGGCCGCGGGCAGCAACAAGGCGTATTACACCGATCTGTACGTCGGCGACACGGTGACGAAGGGTCCGGTCACCATCGACGCCGGGCTGCGCTACGACCAGCAGTGGGGCAAGGCGCTGCCGAGCACGACGCTGGCGAACGCCGCGTTCCCGCAGGTCGTTCCCGGCCTCGTGTTCGCCGGATACGACACGCCGTTCACGTGGAAGAACGTGTCTCCGAGGGCCGGCATCACCTACGCGATCGACGAGGCGCGCAAGAGCGTGGTGCGTGCGAGCTTCAGCCGCTACGCCGGACAGCTCGAAACCGGCACCGTCGGGGTGCTGAACCCCAGCACGACGATCGGATCGGCCACCTATCGCTGGGTCGACCTGAACGGCGATCACTTCGCGCAGGCGAACGAGGTGCTGCTGAATCAGTTCATCACGTCGGCGGGCGGATTCAATCCCGCCAATCCGACGGCGGTCGTGTCGGCCAACGTGCTCGATCCGAACCTGAAGGCGCCGAAAACGTCCAGCGTCGTCGCCGGCTTCGATCGCGAGCTGCTGCCGAACCTGGCGGCGCAGGTGAACTACAGCTACACGCGCACGAGCGATCTCTACGGCAACTTCACCGGCCGCATCACGCCGCGCGTCGGCGTCACCCTGGCCGACTATTCTCCCGGCGCCGGCTTCTCGGGCATCCTGCCCGACGGCACGCCGTACAGCGTTCCCACGTTCATCCCGAACGCCGCGGCGGTCGCCGCCGGCGGCAACGGGTTCGCGACGACGAACATTCCCGACTACTACACCGACTACAGCGGGATCGAGTTCGGCCTCGTGAAGCGGCTGTCGAACAGGTGGATGGGACGCGTCGGCGTCGCGTGGAACGACGCCCGCGAGCACTTCACCTCGGCGGCGGGGCTGCGCGACACCAACGGCAACCCGACGCCGACGCTGAGCGAACCGCTGAAGGACGGCGGCCAGTTCGCGCCGCAGAGCGGCGGCAGCGGATCGGGCAGCATCTACATCAACGCGAAGTGGCAGTTCAACGCCAACGCGCTGTACCAGGCGCCGTACGGCATCGAGATCAGCGGCAACGTGTTCGGGCGCCAGGGGTATCCGTACCCGTTGTTCCGCCAGGGCACGAGCGCGGCGCTCGGCGCCGACTCGACGCTGTCGGTGCTGGTCACGCCGCAGATCGACTACTTCCGCTACCCGAACCTGTGGAACACCGACCTCCGCGCGTCGCGGACGTTCAAGGTGAACACGGTCTCGCTGCGCGGGATGATCGACTGCTTCAACGTGTTCAACGCGAACACCGAGCTGGTGCGCAACAACAACATCGCGTCGCCCACGTTCAACGTGATCGCGCAGAACCTCAGCCCGCGCATCTTCCGCGTCGGCCTCGTGGTCGGGTTCTGACGGCGGATCGCGGTAAGATCGGTCCGTCGTGCGTGTGGCGGCGGTCCCGATTCTTCTGAGTGCTCTTGCGATCGGTGCGGGCCAGCGGCCGCCCGCACCGGTCGCGTCCGGTTCCTGCTTCCTGCTCCTCGATACGAAGTCCGGCGACTTCACGCGCAGCCCCGACCAGGTGTGCGACACGCGCCTGCCGCCGGCGTCGACCTTCAAGATCCCGCACGCGATCGCGGCGCTCGACAGCGGCGTCGTCAAGGACGCCGACGAGGTCATCCGGTACGACGGCTCTCCGCAGCCGAACGAAGCGTGGCGGCGCGATCACACGCTTGCGTCGGCGATGCGCTATTCCGTCGTGTGGTTCTTCCAGGAGATCGCGCGGCGGCTCGGGATGGACCGCGAGGATTTCTACCTGCGCCGGCTGCGCTACGGCAACGCCGACCCGTCGAGCGGGCTGACGACGTTCTGGCTCGGCGGATCGCTGCGCATCTCGCCGATCGAACAGATGACGTTCCTGCGCCGGCTGTACTACGACGAGCTGCCGCTGGCGGAGCGCCCGCTCGAAATCGTTCGGCGGATTCTCGTCCAGCCGCCGAACGTCATCGTCAACGCGACCGGGGAACATCCGTTCGACGCGCCCTGGCCCCCCGGCACCATCGTGAGCGCGAAGACCGGCAGCACGTCGTTCGCGCCGCAGCGGGCCGTGCGGTGGATCGTCGGACGCGTGGAGCGCGACCGGCATGCGTGGCTGTTCGTCAGTTGCGTGACCGGCGGCGAAGAGCTCGACGGCAACGCCGCGATCGACCTCGCCGCGCACGCGCTGCGAGCGCACCACGTGTTGTAGGGCCGGAAGCGGACCGGCCGGCCGGCGCACGCGGCCTGACGACGCGCGTTACGCCCGCGCCTTCGCGATCTCCTCGTACAGAATCGCCGACGCGATGATGCCGCTGTGGAAGTTCTGCACGTCCAGCTTCTCGTTCGGCGCGTGCGCGTTCTCGTCGGGCAGGCCGACGCCGAACAGGACGGACGGCAGCCCGAGCTCCTCCTGAAACGTGGAGACGACCGGAATCGATCCGCCTTCGCGCGTCAGCACCGGCTTCTGGCCGAACCCGCGCTCGATCGCGCGCGCCGCCGCCTGCACGTACGCGTTGTCGTAGGCCGTCATCCACGGCTTGCCGCCGTGCATCCGCGTGACCTTCACCTCGACGGTCTTCGGCGCGATGTCCTGCACGTAGGCGTCGAACAGGGTCGCGATCTTGTCCGGATCCTGGTTCGGCACGAGGCGCATGCTCACCTTCGCCATGGCGACCGCCGGCAGCACCGTCTTCGCGCCCTCGCCGGTGAATCCTGACAGCAGGCCGTTGACCTCGAAGGTCGGGCGGGCCCACGTCCGCTCGAGCGTGCTGTAGCCGCTCTCGCCGAAGACCTTCGGGATGCCGAAGTCCTTGCGGTACTTCTTCTCGTTGAACGGCAGCGTCGCCCACGCGCTCCGCTCCTCGTCGCTGAGAGCCGCCACATCGTCGTAGAACCCCGGAATCCTGATGCGGCCGCCGCGGTCCTTCATCTGCGCGAGCAGTTGCGCCAGCACCATCGCCGGGTTCGCGACGGCTCCGCCGAACGAGCCGGAATGCAGGTCGGTGCTGCTGCCCCGCAGGTCGATCTGGAAATACACGAGCCCCCGCAGGCCGTAGCAGATCGACGGAACGCCCTTCGCGAACATCGGCGAATCGGAAATCACGACGACGTCCGCGGCGAGCTCGGACTTGTGGCTTCGTACGAACGCGTCGAGGTGTGCGCTTCCGACCTCTTCTTCCCCCTCGATCATGAACTTCATGTTCACCGGGAGCCGTCCGTTCTGCTTCAGGTGGGCCTCGACGGCCTTGAAGTGCATGAACACCTGGCCCTTGTCGTCCGCGGCGCCGCGGGCGTAGATCTCGCCGTCGCGGATCGTCGCCTCGAAGGGCGGCGACTCCCAGAGCTCGAGCGGATCGACCGGCTGCACGTCGTAGTGGCCGTAGAAGAGGATCGTCGGCGCGTCAGGCGCGTTCAGCCAGTCGCCGTAGACGACCGGATTCCCCGGCGTCTCGATCAGCTTCACGTTCTCCAGGCCGATGCGCCGCATCTCGTCCGCGCACCAGTCGGCGCAGCGACGGACGTCGCCGGCGTGCGCCGGCAGGGCGCTGATGCTCGGAATGGCGAGCAGCGCCTTCAGCTCCTCGAGATACCGGTCGCGATTGACGTTCACGAAATCGATCACGTTGTCCATACGGGCAGCTCCAGCACGAATCGGTCTCCGGCGCGCGACGGGCGCTCCACCTCGAGCCGGCCGCCGTCCGCTTCGATGATATGACGGGACGTCACCATTTCGGCGTCATGGCCGCTCGATCGGCGATCGGCGCGATCGTCCAGGTCAGGAAAGCTGCCATCGCCCCCCGTCGTCGACGGCGACGCCGTCGGCCCGCAGCTTCTCGAGATGCGCGCGCACGTTCTCGCGCGCCGCGGGCATCAGCGCCGGATCGACCTCGCGATAGATCGCGCCGGCGATCGCGTCGATGTCGGCGTGTCCGGCGCGCAGCGCCTCGATCACCTGGCGCTCGCGCATGCGGCGATGCGCGAGGTACTCGGTAAGCACCTTCGGCGGATCGTCGATGCGCGCGCCGTGCGCCGGGTAGAGCACGCGTGGACCGAGCAGGAGCAGCCGTTCGAGCGACGCCATGTAGTCGCCAAGGTGCCCTCCGCGGCTCGCGTGGATCATCACGCTGCTCCCGGCGACGACGAGGTCGCCGGTGTACGCCGCACCCGAGGCGTCGTCCCAGAACGACAGATGGTCGGGCGAGTGGCCCGGCGTCCGCAGCGCGACGATCGCCGCGTCGCCCACGCCGATCTCGTCTCCCTCGTCGATCGCGCACCACCGCACCGGGTACTTCGCGTCCTCCGATGCCCACGGGTACTTGACGAAGGCGGCCGCCGGATGCGCGCGCGCGATCGCCGGCGCGCCCGAGGCGTGATCGGGATGGCCGTGGGTGACCGCCACACGCGCGAGGCGCGCGCCGGTTTCGTCGAGCGCTGCGCGAAGATCGCCGAGGTGGTCGTGGTGCCCGACGCCTGCGTCGACGAGCGCCGCCTCGCGGCGGGAGACCAGCAGGTACGTATTGTTCCCCGACCCGGTCATGGGTCCGGGGTTGTGCGCCGGCAGCAGAATCGGATCCAACTCAGAAACTATAGCGAAGGGACGCGGCCGCGTGAGAGTTGCGATGATACTGTCCGATGAAATCGCCGGCGTGGCCCGCGATCGCGACCGCGGACGCGGTCGCTCGCCAGTGCTGGCCGTACGCGTGCGAATACTCCAGCTTCGCGTACTCCCCGTCTCCGCCGGTCCGGACCGCCGCTTCGACGGCGAACGACCGATTGACGTCGATCGTGTACGACGCGCGTCCGACGATCGACCGTGTCGTGCCGCGATCCGGCGCGAACGCTTCGGGAAGCGGCGAACGTCGACTGGTGATCACCTCGCCGGCATAGCCGCCCACGAACACCCACTCGCCCGCCTGGCGTTCGAGCTGCACGACGTAGATCGCGTACTCGTCGGCCGCGAGCGACGAGGACGCAAAGTAGGCCGCCTCGCCTTTCAGCGTCACCCAGCGCGTCGGCACCGCCGCGTCGCCGCCGATCATGCGCATCGGCGGGAACGAGATGCCGGCCGCGTCGAGATTCGGCAGATAGTTGTTGCCGTCGAAGTACGACGCCGCCCAGTCCAGGCCGCCGCCGGTGTGATTGAAGCGCACGCCGAGCTGCGCTCGGTCGGGGATCGAGCGCGGAAGTGCGGCCGCGGATGGAAACGGGTTCCACCGCTGGTCGACGAGCGGAAGCCGCGCCGGCGTGAACCGGGTGGCCGCGGCCTCGAGCGCGCCCACGCCGGTGTCGACCGTTGCGCGCGCGCCGCTGACGGCCAGGAACTCGTTGTCGAACACGTCGAGAAAATCGCGCGGCGCGAACCGATCGGTCGGCGTGACCACGTCGGTGCGACCCCAGCGGACGAACTGCTTGCCCGCGTCGACGGTCAGGCGGCCGCGGGTGATCGTCGCCGACGCTCGCCGCAGCGAAAGACGCGGCCGACGGATCGTGCGGTCGCCGGCGTCGAACGCCCACGAGTCCTCGACCTGATCGTGCGAGTTGGCGCGAAGGTCGACGCCGGCCGCGAGCCGGAGCCACGGCGCCGGCGCGGCGAACAGCTCCTCGCGCGCGAGCAGGTCGCCGATTGCGCGAGTGGAGTCGTTCGGCGCCGCTTGCGGGAAGCCAAAGAGATCCGCTTCGACGAAGCCGCGCTGCGTCACGGCCTGCGCGCGAGCGAGCGCGGGCCATGCCACACACCAGGCGAGCACGCCGGCAGCGCGCAGCCGACGCAATGTTCGCGCGTGCCGCGACCGCGGGTGTTTCGCGGCGCTCAACCTACGGTCTCCGGATGGCCTGCAGCGTGAAATCCTCGTCCTTCAGCGGCACGTTGTACTCGAGCTTGTCGAGCGTCAGCCGCGTGCGGCTGTTGCGACGCAGGTCGGTCATTTCCAGCTGCCGCGCGGTCCAGATCCCCTGCACGTTTCGAATGTCCGAGTAGGACAGCCGCCGGACGACGTCGTTTCGGATGGAGTTCTCGATCCGCGAGAAGGCGTAATTGTCCTTCCGGATCCAGACGACCGACGTCGTGTACTGCGACGATTTCGATTGCCTGGGCGTCGACTGGATCTTCCAGCACGCCTGGCCGTCCACCACATCGTCGCCGACGAGCGCGTAGTCGTACTGGTTGACGTCCCGCTCCTCGAGGTCCTCGAAGCTGAAGTCGGTTCCGAAGAAGCGCGTCGATCGATCCTGAAGCGCGATGCGGCGGTCGCGCTCGATCGCCGGCGTCCACATCCACTGGTCGGATGCGCGATCCGGGTGGTTGACGATCAGCAGCGCGACGCCTTTCACCTCGGCGGGCGCCGTGAAGCGCAGCACCGCCTTGCTCCGGCCATGCGCACCGAGGCGCTCGAACGTCCACCGCTTGTCGCTGATCTTCCCTTTGGCGTCGAACACCTGCAGCAGGCCCTCGTAGCGCTGCGACGCGGCGTCCGTCCGCTTCTGCGCCTCGTCGACGATTTGTCGCGCGTCCTGCGCGCCCGCGCCTGCCGCCAGCGCCAGCAGCGCCGCGACCAGCGCCACGCCGATCCGGATTGCGGAAGCCGTCGTGCTACTCATACTCGAGCGCCTCCACGAGCGAGCCGCGCACGGCCGACTCCGCCGGCCAGACCGCGGCGACGAACGCCGCCGCGAGCATCACCGGAACGAGCGCGAGGACCGTGGTGAACGGGAATTCGTACTCGAGCCGCATCCCGGCGATGTCGTTGTGCACGATCTGCAGCACGTAGTACAGATCGATCGCGCCGACGAGGAATCCGAGAATCAGGCCGAGCACCGCGATGCTGACGGCCTCGAGCCAGATCGTCCGTCGGATCTGTCCGTGCAGGCCGCCGACCGCCTGCAGCACGCCGAGCTCGCGCCGTCGATCGGTGATCGACACCGTCAGCGTGTTGACGATGCCGAGGATCGCGACCAGCACGGCCACCGCGATCTGCACCGACGTCAGGCCGAACCATTGGTCCGTGATCTTCAGGATGTACTGCCGGAGATCGGCGTTCGTCAGCACGAACACCTGCCGCACCCCGGCGAACGATTCGACGATGCGTTGCCGGACATCCGGCATGCTCGCGCCAGGCGCAAGGTAGACGCGGAAGATGTTGACCGAGTCGTCGCCCCAGTAGCGGATGAACAGCCGGCGATCCATCAGGATCGTTCCCTGCTGATCCGAATAGTCGATCACGATGCCCGCGATCGGCAGCCTGATGACGCCGTTCGGCGCGTTCACGTCGATCTCGTCGCCGAGGCGCAGGTGCTGCAGCTGCGCGAGGTTGTCCGAGACGATCAGCCCGCGGCCGGCCGCGGTCCGGCGGTACATGTCGTCCGCGTTGCCGGCGACGGGATCCCGCCGCGCGGTCTGCTCCAGGCTGTCGACCTCGACGGCGACGATCATCACCGGGGTATTGCGGAACACGACGCGCGCATCGCGCACCCGCTGCACGCGCGCGACGCCGGCAACGCCCGCGATCCGATCGCCCATCTCCGGCGGAAAGCGGATTGCGCGCTCGACGATGTTCTGCGACGGGGCGACGAACAGATCCGGGTTGAGCGCGGTGTTCATCCAGTCGAGAATCGAGTCGTAGCTCGCGCGCGCCATCCCCGCAAAGCCGACGACGAGCGCCAGCGACAGCATCAGCGCGGCCACGCTCGCCGACGTCCGCCGCGGCGCCTGGATCAGGCTGTCGGCGGCGAGCGAACCCTCGACGGGCCGGATCGACTTCAGCAGCGGCCGCAGGGCGCGCGACAGCAGCACCGCGAGCAGCGGCGTCAGCAGCAGCGCGGCCGCCATCGAGAGCGCGAACCCGAGATAGAAGACCCAGCGCGGCCCCGGGATGGCGAGGCACGCGAGCGAGACGGCGCCCGACAGCAGCGCCAGCACCGCGCGCACGCGATACTCGCCCGCCGACAGCGCCTGGTACTTCCCCTTCTGGAGCGCCTGCACCGGATCGACGCGCGCGGCCGCCCGCGCCGGAATGGCCGCGCCGACGATGCTCGTGCCGATGCCGATCGCGAACGCCAGCAGGAACAGCGACGGGTTGCGCGCAATCTCGTCGGTGTGCTGCGCGACACCGTAGACGTCGCTGATCAGGCCGCCGATCGAGGCCGCGATGCCCTGCGCGATCGCGAAGCCGAACGCGATGCCGCCGAGCGATCCGATGACGCCCATGACGACGCTCTCGCCGAGGAAGAGGGCGCGAATCTGACGCCGCGTGGCGCCGAGCGCGCGCAGGATGCCGATCTCGGAGCGGCGCTGCGTGACGGCGATGGAAAACGCGTTGTAGATGATGAACATGCCGATGAACAGCGCGAACGCGCTCGAAATGTTCACCATCATCGAGTAGGCCGCCAGCATCGATTCGAACTGCTGCCCGCGGCCGGAGGGCGGTTCGACCTGCAGTCCGGGTCCCAGGCGCTGCGACAGCTCGCGTTCGGCCTCGGCGATCGTGTGCCCGTCCTTCACGGCGAGATCGATCCGGTCGAACGTGCGGCCCCGGCCGAACATCTTCTGTGCGGCGTACACGTCCATGATCGCGAGGCTGCCGCCGAACGCGCTCGTCAGGCCCGACGATTTCATCACGCCGCGGATCGTGAACTGCTTGTCGCCCTCGGCGGTCCCGAGCGTGACGGTCTGTCCCGCGGCGAGATGGTTCCGGTCGGCGAATTCCTTCGACACGATGATCGAGTCTGGCTGCGCCAGGAACACCAGCGGATCCTCGACCACCGCATCGTCGCCGCTCTCGAGGTCGTAGTCGCGGAGGCTGCGGTCGCCGGTCATGTCGACGCCGAGGACGAGCAGGTTGCCCTGGCCGCGCAGTTTCGTGTCGACGACGTTTTCGATGACCGGCACGGCGACGCGCACGGTCGATGCCGACTGGACTTTGTCGAGGATCTCCTCCGGGAAGCCGGCCTCGCCCGCGGTGACCTGCAGCTCGGTCTTGCCCGCGATGCGATCCACCGTTCGCGAAAACCCGAAGAGCACGCTTTCGTTCGCCGCGTGCATGCCGACGAACACCGCCACGCCGAGGACGATGCCGGTCGTCGTCAGCAGCGTGCGCAAGACGTGCTTGCGGAAATACGGCCAGCTGATCAGGCGCAGCAGGATCATCGTCGAACGTCCTGGACGATGCGGCCGTCGCGGAGGGCGATCGTGCGCTGGCAGCTCTGCGCGACGGTCATGTCGTGCGTGACGATGACAACGGTCGACTGGAGCCGCGCGTGCAGATCGCGGATCAGCGCGAGGATGTCGGCGCCGGTGTGGGTATCGAGATTGCCGGTCGGTTCGTCGGCGAGAAGGATGGGCGGGTACACCGACAGTGCGCGCGCGATGGCCACGCGCTGGCGCTCGCCGCCCGACAGCTCCTCGGGCAGGTGCAGGAGGCGATGCCCCAGCTGGACGAGCTCCAGGAGCTCGCGGGCGCGTTCGTCGACCTTCTTGCGGGGCCAGCCGCGCAGGTGGAGCGGCAGGCCGACGTTTTCGAGGCAGGTGAGCGTCGGCAGGAGGTTGAAGAACTGGAAGATGAAGCCGATTTTGTCGCGGCGGACGCGGGTGAGCGCGTCGTCGTCGAGGCCGGCGAGGGGCGCATCGTCGACGGTGACGACGCCGGCGGTGGGGCGGTCGAGGCCGCCGACGAGATTCAGGAGGGTCGACTTGCCGGAGCCGGAGGGTCCGATGATGGACACCATTTCGCCGCGAGGGATGGCGAGCGAGATGTCGTCGAGCGCGACGACGTCGCGGGTGCCGGGGAAGCGTTTGGTGACGTGGTCGAGGCCGATCATGCGGGGCCGGCTGATTATGTGAACAATTTCACAAGCGAGTCAAATCCGGTCGGCGTCGGCCGGATTGCACGGGTCGGGCACCGCGTCCAGCGGTGGGGTCAGACGCCTCAGGTGCCGCCGAACCCGATGGTCACCTCGCCGCGGTCGTCGACGATGACGGGGACGGCGCGGCGGCCGAGGGTGTAGGTGAGCATGCGCTGCAGCTGCGCGGCGTCTTTCTTGACGTTGATGTACTCGAACGGGACGTGCCGCCGTTCATGGTCCTCCCGGGCGGCTTGGGTGTAGGGTCAGGTGTCTTTGCCGAAGATGTAGACCATGAGTCCGATTGTAACTGGGGACGGAGTAGGGACGGAGTAGGGACGGAGTGGGGACGGAGTCAACTCCGTCCCCGGGTTGCGGCGCGGCGAAATCTGCCCTGACCCGAACGGCCGCGGCGGGCAGATCGTGCGGGTCATGGCCTGTAAGTTGTTGATTGATCGTCGCGGCGCCTGAGATCGCAGTTTGCTGATCAGAGCGCCATGCCTCGCCCACCGCGCATCCATGTCCCCGGCTGCAGCGTCCACGTGATCCATCGCGGCAACAATCGAACAGCGATATTCGCCGATGACGAAGATTGCGAAATGTACCTGTCGATGGTGCGACGGTTGACCATCGCGTCGGACGTCGAGCTCCACGCGTTCGCGTTGATGAAGACGCACGACCACCTGCTCGTGACGCCGAGGACCGCGACCGCGCTGCCCCGCGCCATGCGTCGGCTGGGCACGACGTACGTCCGCTATTTCAATCGCAAATACGCGCGGACGGGGACGCTGTTCAACGAGCGGTACAAGGGCCTGATCGTGACGGACGACCGATACTGGCTGACCTGCCTGCGCTACATCGAGCAGAATCCGGTGCGCGCCGCGATCGTCGATCGGCCGGAGGACTACCGGTGGTCAAGCTACCGCGTCCACGTGGGCCTGGAGAAGAGCGATTGGGTCAAGTCGCACCCGGTCTTCGACGCGCTCGGGCACGAATTGCCTCAACGCTTCGCGGTCTACCGGGCGATTTGTGCAGCATCGCTGACAGACGCCGAGCTCATCGCGCAGCGCCTGGGGACGGACCCGGGACGGAGTCAACTCCGTCCCGGGTCCGTCCCCGGGTCCGACGACCCCAACTCCGACAACAGCGCCCGCGTCACCGCCGGCAGCGGCATCGACGCACCCGCCGCATAGTCGAACGCCACCAGCACCGTCGACCCTTCCGCCACGATCCGCTCGTCCGCCGCGTGGACGATCCGGTACCGCAGCACGAAGCTCGATCGCCCCACCTCGCCGACCGACATCCGCACCTCCAGCTCGTCGCCGAACACCGCCTGCGACCGGTAGTCGCACTCCGCGCGCGCGATGATCACGCGCGTGTGCGGATGCGCCGACCCCGTCAGCGCGCGCCAGCAGGTCAGCCGGCACTGCTCGAAGTAGGTGAAGTACACCGCGTGATTCACGTGCCCCATCGCATCGCAGTCGCGGAACCGCACGGCGATCCGGTGTCGATAAGCGAACTCCGGCATGCGCGCTACAATACTCCCGCCGTGGCCTTCCCCACGTCGACCACCGAAACCTTCACCGCCGACGAAACGCGCGCCCTCGCGCCCTACTTCACCAACACCGATCGCCCGGTGTTCGCGCTGCGCAACCTGCCCGAAACCGTCAAGGGCGCGCTCTTCGCGCGCTACTCGCGCTCGGCCAAATCGGTGCGCCGCCTGTTCCTCGACGAGTTCGCGAAGGATCTCACCGCGTCCGCCGACGGCCCCGCCGCCGTTGCGGCGCAAGGGACCGAGCGCGCCGAGCGCCTGTACGCCAAAGTGCTCGCCGACTACGGCGACGATTCCGTCGCGCAGCTCGGCGGCGCGCACGTCGCCTGCGAAGGGGTCTCGAACGTCCTCACGAAGGCGCTCGAGTGGGGACGGCTGATGGCGTACCTCGAACAATCGACGCGCTACGTCCCGTACACCGACCGCCCGGGCGGCCGCTGGAAGTACCACGTCCCCGCCGAGCTCGAGCAGTCGCCGCTGTGCGATCGATTCGTCCAGACGATGGACGAGGCGTTCGAGACGTACGCCAGATGGATCCCGGCGATGGAAACGCACTTCCGCGCGAAGCATCCGAAGTCGCCGGACGACTCGGACGCGGTCTACCGGTCCGTGATCCGCGCCAAGGCGCTCGACACGCTTCGCGGCCTGCTTCCCGCGGCGACGACGTCCAACGTCGGGCTGTTCGGAACGGGACAGGCGTTCGAGGCGCTGCTGATGCGCATGTTCGCGCATCCGCTCGAAGAAGTGCGCGGCTGCGCGGCGCAGATCCTGGCCGAGCTCCGGCAGCTGATCCCCGCATTCCTGTCGCGCGTCGACCAGCCGCATCGTGGCGGCCGCACGATCGAATACCTGTCGCGCACGCGCGACGCCTTCCGCCGCCTCGCGGCGCCGCTCGTCGACGAGATCGACATGGAACCGCGCGGCGAGGTCACGCTCACCGACTTCGATCCCGACGGCGAAGTGAAGGTCGCGGCCGCGGCGCTCTACGCCGTCTCGTCGCTCCCCGACGATCAGCTCCTCGCCCTCGCGCGCAGGCTGTCGGCCGACGAGCGCGCGGCGCTGCTCACCGCATACGTCGGCGACCGCGCGAACCGGCGCCACAAACCGGGCCGCGCCTTCGAGCGCACCGGCTACCGCTTCGACATCCTCGCCGACTACGGCGCGTTCCGCGATCTGCAGCGCCACCGCCTGCTGACGCTCGAGTGGCAGCCGCTCGGCCCGCAGCACGGGTACGTGGAGCCGGCGGCAATCGAAGAGGCCGGCGCGCTGGCCGACTGGCGCCGCGTCATGGATCGGTCAGCCGAGCTGCACGACGCGCTCGACGCGCGCGGACTCGGCGCCGCCGCGCAGTACGCGGTCGTGATGGCCTACCGCGTCCGCTTCTACATGGAGATGAACGCGCGCGAGGCGATGCACGTCATCGAGCTGCGAACGGCGCCGCAGGGGCATCCGTCCTACCGCCGCGTCTGCCAGCTGATGCACCGCGCCATCGCGGAGGTCGCCGGGCACCGCGCCATCGCCGGCGCGATGACGTTTGCCGACCACTCGCACGTGGAGCTCGAGCGCCTCCAGGCCGAGCGCGCACTCGAAAAGAAGCGTCAGTCCTTGACCCAGTAGCGCGAGTACTCGTCGAGGAAGGTCAGCGACTCGAACGACCGCATCCGATCGAGGAACAGCACGCCGTCGAGGTGATCGGTTTCGTGCTGGATGACGCGCGCCGGAAAATCGTGGGCGCGCAGCTCGATCCGGTCGCCCCGGCGATCGTACGCGCGGACGCGGATCTCCTTGGCGCGCAGCACCCGGCCGCGGATGTCGGGAATGCTCAGGCAGCCTTCCCAGTCCTCGACCGTCTCCGCGCCGACGGGCGTGATCTCCGGGTTGACGATCGCGATCGGCTCGGGGTCGCCCTCCGAGTCTTCGTCCCCGGGATCGAGAGCCGCCACGAACAGGCGAAGGCCCTCGTGGACCTGCGGCGCCGCGAGCCCGACGCCGTGGTACTCGACCATGGTGTCGATCATGTCGTCGATCAGCTTCTGCACCGCCGGGGAGGTGATCTCGGTCTTTTCGAGGGCGCGCGCCCTGCGCCGAAGCACGGGATGCCCCATGCGCGCGACCTTCAGAATCGACATAATCTTCGAATTATATGGCGGCGCCCCTCCACCCGCATGACGACTCGCACGCGTACCGCTTCTGTCCACGCTGCGGCGGACCGCTCGAGCGTCGACTGCTCAAACCGGGCGAGCCCGAACGCCCCGTCTGCACGCAGTGCGGATTCGTGTTCTACATCGATCCGAAAGTGGCCGTCGGGACGATCGTCGCGACGCCCGAGGGCCGGCTCGTGCTCGTGCGCCGCGCAATCGAACCCGGCTACGGCTTGTGGGTGTTTCCCGGCGGCTACGTCGACCGCGGCGAGCCGCTCACCGACGCGGCCGTGCGCGAGGCGCGCGAGGAATGCGGCTACGACGTCCGCCTCGACGCGCTCGTGAACATCTATTCCTATCCCGGACGCGCTCCGATAATCGTCGTGTATGCGGCGACGGTGATCGGCGGCGAGCTCTGCGGCGACGAGGAATGCCTCGAAACGGCTGTGTTCGACGCCAGCAATATTCCGTGGGATGATCTCGCGTTCCGAAGCACGCAGGAGGGCCTGCGAGACTACCTCAAGGGCCTGCGCCACCCCGTTCGCGTCTGAACCGCCCTCGCATTCCGACGTCCCGTGCGTCGACGGGCGACACGCCGGGCTGGCCGCCGTCCTGCTAACGGATCAGATCTCTTCTCTTAAGTGTCGGCAACTTCTGGGTAACGTCCGGCGGACGCGTGCAAAAACGTGTGTCCGCCGACAGGTTTGTAAGCCATGACGACGAAACGGTCCATCCCGCTGCTGGCGCTGCTCGCCGTCGCTCTCACCGCGGGCGCATGCGGATTCCAGCACTCGTCCAGCGTGCTGTCGCCCTCGCCGACGCCTGCGCCCGGCGGCACCGCGCCGCCGACGACCCCGACGTCCACGGGCTCCAGCTCGCCGAACATCGTCGGCGTATGGACGTCGTCGGTGTCGCCGACGCTGCCGTCGGCGAGCACGTGCGGCAACTTCCAGTATCAGATCGGCTCGCAGACCGCGAACACGATCGCCGGCACGTTCACCGCGGTGTGCGGCAACGGGCTCACCGTGTCTGCGTCGGTGAACGGTCAGTTGAACGGGACGAACGTGACGATCGCGATGGACGGGTCGGGCAGCATGCCCGGCATCCCGAACTGCCCGTTCAAGGTGACGGCGAACGGCACCATTCAGGACAACGGCAACACGCTGAACCTGCCGTACACCGGCACGACCTGCCTCGGGCCGATCCACGGGACCGAAGTGCTCCACAAACCGCAACCGGCGTCGCCGCCGCCGCCGGCGCCGGTGGATCCGACGCCGGTGCCGCAGCCGACGCCGAGCGGACCGAGCGACGGGCTCGATCTGCGCAGCGCGGTCGTCACCGGCGGGTCGCCCGCAGACGTGGCGAACTGGCCGATCACGACGCAGATCACCGGCATGGACTTCGGCGGCAACGGCCTGCGCGTCGACTTCTCGAAGAAGGACGGCCCCGGCCGCTGGCCCGATGTCGTCCCGCCCGGCTGGGACGGACCGATTCAGTACACCGTCTGGATGGTCGAGAACATCGGCGGCCGCTGGTACACATCGGGCGGCGTCGAGTACTGGTACGGCCTCGATCGACAGGGCGGTCCGCCGTGGGAGTACGGGTACAACTGGTACTACAGCGCGCCGGTGTGGGGACCGCTGGCCAACCGCCAGCCGGGCAACGGCGAACAGGTGGGCTTCTTCGTGACCTCCGGCGACCAGCGCGTCAAGGACGCGCGCATCGTCGCCGAGCGATCGAACGTCGTGGTCCTGCCGTTCCCGGGCGGCGGAGGCTACTTCACGTTTTCGTTGGGGAAGGTGCTGCGCGCGCGGTGAATTCGAGGGTTCCAGGATCGATCCGACGATCGATCCTCGAACCCTCGCGCGCTCACGTCAGGCGATGGTGATCGCCGTATTCAGATACACGTCCTGAATCGCGTTCAGGAGCGCGACGCCTTCCTTCATCGGGCGCTGGAACGCCTTGCGTCCGGAGATCAGCCCCATGCCGCCGGCGCGCTTGTTGATGACGGCGGTCGTGACCGCCTCCTTCAGATCGCTCTCGCCCTTCGACTCGCCGCCCGAGTTGATCAGACCGGCGCGGCCCATGTAGCAGTTCGCCACCTGATAGCGCGTCAGGTCGATCGGGTTGTCGGTCGTCAGGTCGGTGTACACCTTCTTGTTCGTCTTGCCGAAGTTCAACGCCGTGTAGCCGCCGTTGGTGGACGGCAGCTTCTGCTTGATGATGTCGGCCTCGATCGTGACGCCGAGGTGGTTCGCCTGGCCCGTCAGGTCGGCCGCGAGATGGTAGTCGACGTCCTTGGTCTTGAACGCGGGGTTGCGCAGGTAGCACCACAGCACGGTGAACATGCCCAGCTCGTGCGCGTGGTGGAACATCTCGGTCACTTCCTGCAGCTGCCGCTTCGACTCCTCGGAGCCGAAGTAGATCGTCGCGCCGACGCCCATCGCGCCCATCTCGAAGGCCTGCCTGATGTTGGCGAACCGGATCTGGTCGAACGAGTTCGGGTACGAGATGAACTCGTTGTGATTGAACTTGAGCAGGAACGGGATCTTGTGCGCGTATTTCCGCGCGACCGATCCGAGCACGCCGAGCGTGGAGGCGACGCCGTTGCAGCCGCCCTCGATCGCGAGCTTGACGATGTTCTCCGGATCGAAGTACGCCGGATTGGGGGCGAACGACGCGCCGGCGGAGTGCTCGACGCCCTGGTCGACGGGCAGGATCGACACGTAGCCGGTTCCGCCGAGGCGGCCGTGATCGATCAGCGACTGCAGCGCGGTGAGCACGCGCGCCGGCCGATCGGAGCCGCCGTAGGCGCGCTCGACGTAGTCGGGCCCGGGCAGGTGGAGGCTTTCCTTCGGGATCGTCTTGCAGGTGTGCTGGAGCAGGGCCGCGGCGTCAGACCCGAGAATCTCTTCGGTGCGCGAGGAATCAGCTACTGTGGCCATCTGGCGCGTCTCCTGAGCCTGAAAGTGTCGATTTTAGCACCGGCGTCGGAAAGCGGAACGTCTCGAACGCCGTCGCCGCCACCGCGGCGGCGACCATCTCTTCGATCCCCAGCGCCGCTTCGGCCGCATCCGCGTCGACGGGTCGCACGCGCGTCGCGGGAAACCGCGGCGTGAACAACGTACAGCAGTCCTGATCGGGAATGATGGAGATCGGGAACGTCTGAATCCGCTGCGCCTCGACCGTGATCTCATCCTTGTCCATGCCGACCAGCGGCCGCAGGATCTCCATCGACGCCGCTTTCGCGATCGTCGTCAGGTTGTCGAGCGTCTGCGACGCCACCTGCCCGATGACCTCGCCGGTGACGAGCGCGCGCGCGCCCCAGCGGCGCGCGAGACGCTCGGCGATTCTCAGCATCAGCCGACGGTAGATGACGACGCGCAGCTCGGGCGGAACCGCGAGGACCACCTGCTGCTGCAGCTCGCCGAACGGCACCAGCGCGAGCCGTCCGCGCTGCTGGTACCGCGTCAGCAGCCGCGCGATCTCGCGGACCTTTTCCTGCGACGCGCGCGACAGAATCGGATAGCTGTGGAAGTGCACGAACAACACCGTGCAGCCGCGCCGCATCATGCGGTAGGCCGCGACGGGCGAATCGATGCCGCCGGAGAGCAGGCACGCGACGCGGCCGCCCGTGCCGGTCGGCAGCCCGCCCGCGCCGTGCTCCTTGCCGAAGAAATAGAACGCATCCTCGGACAGCATCTCGATGTGGACGGTCAGCGCCGGATGGTCGAGATCCACGCGCCAGCCCTTCGCCTGCTTGATCAGGCCGCCGATCTCGCGCTCGACCTGGGGAGAGGTGAACGGCAGCCGCTTGTCGGCGCGCGTCGCGGAGACGCGGAACGAGGCTGCGTCACGAGCGCCGAGGTCCCGCAGGATGGCGTCGGCGAGCCGGCCGAAATCGTGCGGCCCCCGATTCGCGTACGAGAAGTTCGCGATGCCGAACACGTGTCGGATGCGGTCGAGCACTTCGTCCACCGGCGATTCGGGCAGCAGCTCCACCTCGATGCGGCCCATCAGCGAGCGCACCGCCGGCACATGCAGGCCCGCGAGCGCCGTTTTCAGATTGCGCACGAGGAGCTTGATGAACCACGGGCGGTTGCGCCCCTTCAGCGCAAGCTCCTTGTAGTGGACGACGATCGCGTTCATGGCTCGAGCAACCGGGTCATCGGGGGATCGGCTCGTTTCGCCCGCTGCTCGTCGTCGCAATCGCCAGGTCCGCCGCGCGGTGCCCCGACACGACCGCGCTCTCGATGGTCGCGGGCAGCCCGGTGTCGATCCAGTCGCCGGCGAGCCACAGGCCGCGCACCGGCGTCGCCGTGGACGGCCGCGGCGGCTGCCCCGGCGCGAGCGAAAATGTGGCGCGCGGCTCGCGGACGACGCCGCCGCGCACGCGCCGCGCGGAGCGCACCGCCGGCAGCGCGTCGACGAGCTCGCCGTGGGCGATCGCAATCAGCTCCTCGTTGGTCTTCCGCAGCACCTCGTCGGCCCCGCTCGACACGAGCGACACGTATCGCTGCCGGTCGAAGGCCCATTGCATCGTGCGGCCTGGAAGGCCGACGAACGGCTCGTCGAGGACCGGCCGATCGAACCACAGGTTGACCGTGACGATCGGCGACGACTCGAGCGCGCGCGCGCCATCGACGATCGTCGCGAGCGACGGCGGCACGGCCGCAAATAGATCCGCGAGCGCGAACCACGGCACCGCCGACACGACGTGCGCCGGCGTCCATGTCTCGGCGCCTGACTCGACGGCCGCGACCCTGTCTCCTTCGAGGACGATCCGCGCGGGAGCGCCGGTGCGGACCTCGCCGCCGTGCCGTTCGATGTACGCGCGCGCCGGCCCGGCGTACATCTCGTCCAGCGGCGCCACCGGCAGCGCAATCGCCGCGGCGCGCGGATCGCTGGAGAACATCTGCGCGAGCACGCGCGCGAACACCGGTGCCGCCGCGCGCGCCGGCGGCTGGTTCAGCGCGGCGAGCGCCAGCGGATCCCACAGCATCTCGCGGAGCCGCGCCGTCTGCCGGTTGCGAATCAGCCAGTTCTCCACCGTTTCGCCGGGCGACGCGAGCTGCTTCCGAATCGCGCGTCCGAGGCCGAGGACCGACAGCCGATCGCTCCACGCGAGGGCATCCCATTCAAGGACGCCCGCGAGCAGGTGGAGCGGCGCGGGCAGCGGCGGACACGACAGCCTCGAGCGCCGGCCGCGGGTGTCGATCATCGTCACCGCCAGCTGCGGCTGCAGCGCGACCCGATCCGCCGCGCCGATCGCGCGGAGGAACGCGAACGTCTCGGTGTAGCAGCCGAGCAGCACGTGCTGGCCGTTGTCGACCATCTCGCCGCTCGCGCGATCGGCAAACGCCGTCGCGCGGCCGCCCAGGCGTGCTTTCGCTTCGAGCACGAGCACGCGCGCGCCGGCCGACGCCAGCCGCGTCGCCGCGCTCAATCCCGCGAAGCCGCCGCCGACGACGACCGCGTCTACGCGTGCAGCCATTGTCGCAGGGCGATGAACGCCTGTCGGGCGCGCGGCACCCGAGCGCGCGCCGAGAACACGTCGTAGCCGCTGCGCTCGATCCGGCGCAGCGTTTCGAAGTACACCGCCCGCATGATCTCGGCCGCGACGAGGCGCCGCCGGTCCGCGGGCGGCAGCACGGCGGCCGCCCGCTGGTAGTAGTCGCGCGCGCGCCGGCATTCGAACGCGATCAGGCGCTGTACGCGGTCGGTCATCGTGCCGGCGGTCAGGTCGTCCACCGAGCAGCCGTGCGCGCGCAGGTCCTCGAGCGGCAGATACACGCGGCCGCGCTCGAGGTCCGTCGCCACGTCCCGGAGGATGTTCGTCAACTGCAGCGCCACGCCGAGGTTGAGGGCGTACTCGCCGGCGGCGGCGCTGGTGCACCCGAAGATGCGGATGCACACGAAGCCGACGGCCGACGCCACGCGGCGGCAGTACTCGAACAGCTCGCCGAACGTCTCGTACCGATTGCGGACGAGATCCATTTCGACGCCGTCGATCACGTCCTCGAGCGCCTGACGCGGCAGATCGAACTCGCGAACGAACGGCTGCAGCGCGCACCCCTCCGGCGTCCGGGGCGCGCCGGCGCCATAGACCCGCGCCAGCTCGTCGCGCCAGGCGCCGATGTCGCCCGGCGGCGTTTCGTCCACCGCATCGTCCACCGCGCGGCAGAAATCCCAGACGGCGATGATCGCGCGCCGCTGCGACGCCGGCAGCACGAGAAAGGAATAGTAGAAACTGGTCTGGCGGGCCATTTACCAGCGCAGCGCCTGCCACGCGAGCGCCGGCACGTCGCGGGCGCCGAGCGTCGGCCGACAGGTCATCAGCGATCCGCGCGCGGCGTCGACGCGATCCAGCACGCGATGGCCGCCGAGCCATGTGAACCGCAGCTCGTACCGCAGCCGTCCGCCGACGCCGTCACACACGGCGCGGCCTTTGTCGAACAGATCCCGGGTCACCGAGACACACGCCGCGATCGCGCGTATCCAGGCCGCGTCCAACGCACCGGCCGCGAGCTGCGACTCCACGGCGCCGGCCGCCCGCTGCACCTCGCCCGGCACGTACACCCGCCCGGCGCGCCAGTCGCGCCCGAAGTCCTGCCAGAAGTTCGTGAGCTGCAGCGCCGTGCACAGCGCGTCCGACGACCGGTCGAGCGCAGCGTCGCGGCAGCCGGCGATGCGGAGCACGAGGCGGCCGATCGGGTTCGCCGATCGCCGGCAGTAGTCGAACACGTCGGCCCACGAGTCGTACCGAGTCGTCATGGTATCCTGACCGAACGCGCTCAGGAGATCGTCGAAGAGCGTCACCGGCAGATCGAGCGTGCGGACCGAGTGCGCGAGCGCGATGACGATCAAATCCTCGTGCGCCGCCGGCGGCGGCGCGGCAATCACCGCCGCGTGCAGCCGACGCTTCCAGGCATCGAGCCGCTTCAGCCGCTCCTCGGCCGGCGCCGACCCTTCGTCGGCGATGTCGTCGGCGATCCGGGCGTAGGCGTAGACGGCCGCGACGTGCGGGCGCATCGCGCGCGGCAGCAGCCACGACGCGACCGGGAAATTCTCGTAATGTTCGCGCGCCAGCGCCTCGCATGCGGCGTACGCTCGGGCGAGCGAATCGTCGATCGGCAGTCGACAGACCTCAGTGGGCATTCTAATGCGTGACGTCGTCGCAGGGCTCGTGGCGGTCGCGCTGCTCTTCGTCGCGCTCAGCCTGGCGACGACGCTGCAGCGGGTGCGGCGCCGCCGCCAGCGGGCGCTCGACTCGGAGCGCGCGCTCGGACGCACCGTCGTCGCGGAGATCCCGGCCAGCGACGATCTGGTCCTCTTCAGCGAGGATGCGGTCCGCTTCCACTACGGCGACACGTCGATCGACAAGGACCTGATCGTCGCCGTTCGCGTGCTGATCAACGGATCGCCGATCGCCGCCTACGTCTCGACACGGCACGCCGCCGACGCCCTCCGGCAGCAGCCGACCAGTTTCGAGGATCGGCCCGAGGGAATCGCGCGCGACCGCTGGGACGTCGCGATCGAAACCATCGTCGGCACCACGCTGGTGGAGTGCGGGGCGATTCGCGAGCGCGTGTCGCAGGAGCTGGCGCGGGCGGTCTTCGACGCGGTGAGGCGCGACCTCGAGCGCCGCGATCACCACTCCACTTCGGGGACGCCGCCGCGGTGATTCGCCACGCGCGCGAGCACGAACAGCAGATCCGACAGTCGATTGACGTAGCGGATCAACACGGGATCGACCGGCGGCCGCAGCGCCACGATGCGGCGCTCGGCGCGGCGGCACACCGTGCGCGCGACGTGCAGCGCCGCGCCCGCCGGCGTGCCGCCGGCAAGGATGAAGCGGCGCAGCGGCGGCAGCTCGGCCTCGAAGCGATCGATCGACTGCTCGAGCCGTTCGACGTCGGCGTCGCTCAGCACCGCTTTCGCGACGCGATCGGCGATCTTGTCGGCGGGATCCGCCAGCTGCGCGCCGAGCGCGAACAGATCGCGCTGAATGCGGACGATGTCCTCCGCCAGCGCCGGGTCGAGACGCGAGGCGCGCGCCAGCCCGAGCCACGCGTTGGTCTCGTCGACCTCGCCGTACGCGTCGACGCGCGGATCCTCTTTTCCGACCCGCGTCCCGTCGAACAGCGACGTCTCGCCCGCGTCGCCCGTCCGCGTGTAGATTTTCACTGCCCGAGTATATGTCGAAGCTTTTGATCCCGCTGCCGCCGGAGCGCCGCCGGTTTCGGACGCGCCTGCTGACGTGGTACCGCCGGCACGGCCGCGATCTGCCGTGGCGCCGCACCGACGACCCGTACCACATCCTCGTCTCGGAGATCATGCTCCAGCAGACGCAGGTCGATCGCGTGATGCCCAAATACGAGGAGTGGCTGCGCAAATTTCCGACGATGCGCGCGCTCGCGGCCGCGGCCGAGCGCGACGTCACCGAAACCTGGTACCCGCTCGGCTACAACATCCGCCCGAAGCGGCTGCAGTCGATCGCGCGCGAAGCGGTCGCGAACTACGGCGGCGAGCTGCCGTCGGACGAGGCGACGCTGCTCTCGTTCAAGGGCATCGGCCAGTACACCGCGGGCGCCATCCGCAGCTTCGCGTTCGGAGAACGCGCGGCGATTCTCGACACCAACGTCGCGCGCGTGCTGTTCCGCGTTTTCTTGGGCAAGGGCGACCCGAAGGCGCACGCGATGAAGCGCCATCTCTGGGCGGTGTCGGAGGCGCTGGTGCCGCATCGGCACGTCTACGACTTCAACCAGGCGCTGATGGATTTCGGCGCGACCGTCTGCACGGCCCGCAATCCGAAGTGTCTCGTGTGCCCGATGAAGAAGAGCTGCGCGTGGCGGCGATCGTCGTCGTAGCCGCGGCCGTCGTCGAACGCGGCGGACGATTCCTGGTGACGCGGCGGCCGAGAGGCGCCCACCTCGAAGGGTGCTGGGAGTTTCCGGGCGGCAAGCGCGACCCCGGCGAAACGCTCGCCGCCTGCCTTGCGCGTGAGCTGCGCGAAGAGCTCGGCGTCGAGTCGCGCGTCATGGACGAGATCTTCGCCGTGACGCATCGCTATGCGGACCGATCGGTCGAGCTGCATTTCTTCCGCTGCGAGCTCGCCGGCGATCCCGCGCCGCAGCTCGGTCAGGAGATGAGGTGGGTGACGCGCGCCGAGATGGCGTCGCTGCCCTTTCCACCGGCCGACGCCGAGTTGATTCGAACGATCGTGTCGGGCTCGGCGACGTCGCGCTGAACGTACCCGAGCGCGACCGGCGCGCGATCGCGGGGCGAGAACACCGCGCTCGTCACCTCGCCGACCGGTCTGCCGCCGTGCTCGATCGCCGCCGATCGCTCCGGAACGACCGTGCCCTCGATCGCGAGGCTGACGAGCCGGCGCGCGACGCGGCCGTGGCCGCGATGGAGCACGCGGATGATCACTTCCTGCCCGACGTAGCAGCCCTTGGTGAAGCTGATCGCGCGGCCTTCGATCCCGGCCTCCAGCGGAATCGTCTCCTCGTCCATGTCGCGGTGGAACAGCGGCACGCCCGTCTCGACCCGCAGCGTTTCGGCGGTGTCGGCATCCAGCTCCGGCACCTGGTCGGCGCGCAAGGCGCCGACGAGCGCCTCTCGCCGGTCGGCGGCCATGTAGATCCCGAACCCCGGCTCGCCCACATCCGTGATGCGGGTCACGATGGCGGCCGCGTCCCCGAACGCGGCGCGCAGATTCCCATGCTCGGGCAGCGCGCGCAGCGCGTCCGCCGATGCCGCCGGCAGCAGCCGCGCCAGGTGGTCGGCGGCTCGCGGTCCGACCACCGCGATTTCGGTGAACGTGGACGTCACGTCGCCGAGCTGCACGTCCTCGCTGAAGATGAACTGATCGAAGCGCGCGAGCACCGCGTCCTTCACGTCGCCGTGAACCGCCACGAGCACCACGTCGCCGATCTCGTAGATCCACAAATCCGCAACCATGCGCCCCTGCGGCGTCAGGTACAGCGCGTAGCAGCCGCTGCCCGGAACGAGCGCGGCGATGTCGTTCGTCAGCAGTCCGTGCAGGTACGAGCGGCGATCGCCGCCGGAGACGACGATGCGTCCGCGCGCGGCGGACCGATCGAGCCACGCCGCCCGCTCGCGGGCCGCGGTGTATGCTGTTTCCATGTCCTATGGACATTTTATGCCGCTGGTGCGCCGGGCACGGTGCACGGCGTGCCTGCTCTGCGCGCTCGCCGTCGCGGCGAGCGCGGCCGCGCAGGAGAGCTACCGCGTCTTCCTCGGCGGCTCGCCGATCGGCGGCGAACAGATCGCGCTGACGCGGTCGCCGGAAGGCTGGACGGTTCGCAGCTCGGGCCAGCTCGGGCCGCCGATCGACATCGTCACCCGCCAGCTGCAGATCCGGTACGACGGAGACTGGAAGCCGCTCGAGCTCGCGATCGACGGCACCATGCGCGGCCAGGTCTTCTCGATGCGCGTCGCCGTCGACGGAACGACGGCGAAGACCCACATCTTTCAGAACGGCCAGACGTTCGACAAGACCGACACGATTGCCGCCGATGCGATCCTGCTGCCGAACCCCTTCTTCGGCGCGTTCGCGGTCCTCGCCGAGCGCCTGCGCAGCGCGGACGCCGGGACGACGCTGCAGGGCTTCGTGCCGGGCCAGGCCCCGATCGCGATTCCGGTGGGCGCCTCGACGACGGAACAGATCCAGACGGTGAACGGCCTCGTCGTGGCGCGGCGCACGGCGATCACGCTGCCGTCGGCCGGTCTGCCGATCGACGCCGAAGTGTGGAGCGACGCGAACGGCCGGCTGCTGCGGTTCATCGTGCCGGCGCAAGGCGTCGACGTCGTGCGCGACGATCTCTCGTCGGTGTCGTCGCGCGTCGTCACGATTTCGCGGCCGAACGACGAGCCGATCAAGTTCGGCAGCAACGGCGTCACGCTCGCGGGCACGGTGTCGAAACCGAAGGGCGCGACGACGGCGCGATTGCCGGCGGTGGTGCTCGTCAGCGGCAGCGGCGCGGCCGATCGCGACGGCGTCGTCGCGGGCATTCCGATCATGGGCGAAATGGCGGACGCGATTGCCGACGCCGGCTTCGTCGTGCTGCGCTACGACAAGCGCGGCACAGGCCAGTCCGGCGGACGCCCTGGCACCGCGTCGCTGGCCGACTACGCCGAGGATCTCCGCGCGGCGGTCCGCTATCTGTCGGATCGGAAGGACGTCGATCCGAAGCGGATCGCGGTCGTCGGGCACAGCGAAGGCGGCGCCGTCGCGCTGATGGCGGCCGAGAAGGATCGTCACATCGCCGCCGTTGCGCTGGCGGCGGCCAACGGCGTCAGCGGCTCCGAGCTCGTGCTCGCGCAGCAGCGGCATCTGCTGGATCGCATGCAGCTGACGCCCGAGCAGCGCCAGGAGCGGATCGATCTGCAGAAGAAGATCAACGAGGCGGCCGTCAGCGGAAAAGGCGGCGACCAGCTGCCCGCCGGCGTCCGCGGCCAGGTCGACAACCCGGAATTCCAGAGCCTGCTCGCCAACGACCCGGCGAAGATCGTGCCGAAGGTGAAGCAGCCGCTCCTGATCGTCCAGGGCGACCTCGACACTCAGGTGGAACCCTCCAACGCCGATCGGCTCGCGCAGCTCGGACGCGATCGGAAAGGAAAAGAATCGACGACCGACGTCGTCCGGGTGCCCGGAGTGAATCACCTGCTGGTGCCCGCCAAAACCGGAGAGCTCGACGAGTACGCGTCGCTGAAAGGCGCCCGCGTCAGCCCGTCGGTGACCGAACCGATCATCTCGTGGCTGAAAAAGAGGCTGGCGACGCGCTGACGGCCGCGCTGTCGTGCGCGTACGACCGCGCGCGCGCGTACGTGTCGACGTGCGCCGACCGCCCCGTATGGCCGTCGGCAACGGCGGCGGCGCTGCGCGACGCGCTCGGCGGTCCGCTGCAGGACGACCCGCGTCCGCCCGCTGAAGTCGTCGCGGCGCTGGCCGCCGCCGCGGAGCCAGGACTCGTCGCCACCACCGGACCGCGCTATTTCGGGTTCGTCACCGGCGGCGCGCTGCCCGCGCCGATGGCTGCCGACTGGCTCGCGTCGGCCTGGGATCAGAATGCCGCGCTGTACGTGATGTCGCCCGCCGCGGCCGTCGTCGAGGAAATCGCCGGCGCGTGGCTGATCGATCTGCTCGGACTGCCGCCGAATGCGAGCATCGCCTTCACGACCGGCTGCCACATGGCGAATTTCACCGCGCTCGCCGCGGCGCGGCACGAGCTGATGCGCCGCCGCGGATGGGACGTCGAGGCGAACGGACTGCAGGGCGCACCGGCGCTGCGCGTCGTGGTCGGCGCGGAGGTGCACGTGTCGGTCGTGGGCGCGCTGCGGCTGCTCGGCATCGGCTCGCAGGGCCTGGTGCGCGTCCCCGCCGACGATCAGGGACGGATGCGCGCCGACGCGCTCGCGACCGCGCTCGACGCCGGCGACGATCCGACGATCGTGTGCGTGCAGGCCGGAAACGTGAACACCGGCGCATTCGACCCGTTCGACGCCGTCGCCGACGCGTGCGCGCGGCGCGGAGCGTGGCTGCACGTCGACGGCGCCTTCGGCCTGTGGGCCGCGGTCAGCGACGGCCTGCGCGGCCACGTTCGCGGGGCCGCACGCGCCGACTCGTGGGCGACCGACGCGCACAAATGGTTGAACGTTCCGTACGACTCGGGCCTCGCGTTCACCGCGCATCCCGGGGCGCATCGCGCCGCCATGTCGATGGACGCGGCGTACCTGGTGCGCTCGCACGGCGAGCCGCGCGAGGCGATGGACTGGACCCCGGAGTCGTCGCGGCGCGCGCGCGGGTTCGCGGTGTACGCGGCGCTGCGATCGCTCGGACGCCGCGGCGTCGCCGAGATGATCGAGCGCTGCTGCGGGCTTGCGCGGCGCTTTGCGGACCGGTTGCGATCGGATCCCGCGATCGCGATTCTGAACGACGTCGTCCTCAACCAGGTGCTCGTCCGCGTGGACGGCGACGACGCGCGCACCGCGGAGACGCTGCGCCGCGTGCAGGACGAGCGCGTCTGCTGGCTGGGCGGCACCGCGTGGCACGGCGTGCAGGCGATGAGGATTTCGGTGTCGAACTGGTCGACGACCGAGGCCGATGTGGATCGATCGGCCGACGCTATTCTTCGCGCAGCGCGGCAGCGGGGTTGACGGTCAGTCCCTGCCGCGCGGCAATCAGGCAGGCCGCCAGCCCCACGGCGCCCACGATCGCGACGACGGCGGCGATGACACCGGGATCGCGCGGCGGAACCTCGAACAACAGGCTCGCGACCAGACCGCCCACTGCGACGGCCCCGCCGGCTCCCGCGGCAAGGCCCGCGACGATCGGCGATCCAGCCTGCTGCACGATCAACGACATCACCTGCGATCGCCGTGCGCCGAGCGCGACGCGAATGTTCATCTCGCGGCGCCGCTGCGACACGCCGTACGACGTCACGGCGTACACGCCCAGCGTCGCAATGAACAGCGCGATCAGCCCGAACGCGACGAACAGCTGCATCTGATAGCGGCGCGGGGCGAGGGCCGTGTCGACGACCTGCTCGAGCGATCGGGCGTCGCCGATGGCGATGTCGGGATCGATCCCCTGGATCGCGCGCCGAACGGCCGGCATCAGGGCCGACGGATCGCCGGCGGCTCTGATCAGCAGCGACGTCGACGTCCGCGTCCGCCACCAGTACGGCAGGTACACCATCAGCGGCGGCGTGCGCTCGAGCGATGTCAGCTTCGCGTCGGCGGCGATGCCGACCACCTCGAAGCCGGCCTCACCGGGGATCGCGCGGCTGAAGTGCTTGCCGAGCGGATCCTGTCCGGGCCAGAGACGGCGGGCCGTGGGCTCCGTGATCACGGCGGGCGTCAGCCGGCCGTCGGCACGGTCGGCCTCGGTGAACGCGCGGCCGCGCAGCACGGCAATGCCCAGCGTCCGGAAGAAGTCGGCGCCGACGAACCGGAAGTTCGCCGGCGGATGCTGCGAACGCGGCAGGCTGCTGCCCTCCGGGGCGATGGTGTTGACCTGCCCCACCCCGCTCAGCGGCGGCGCCGACAGCGCCGTCGCGCTCGTCACGCCGGGAAGCCGGTCGACAGCCGCGATGAGCCGGTCGTACGTCGTCTGACGGATCGATTCGGTCTGGTATCGCGCCGCCGGCATCGACACCGGCACCAGCAGCACGTGATCGGCGGAGAAGCCGCGATCGACGCGCATCAGCCGCGCGAAGCTCGCGCCGAGCAGCGCCGTCACGACGAGCAACGTCAGCGAGAGGGCGATCTGCAGCGACAGCAGCGCGCTGCGCATCCGCAGGCCGCCGCGATCGCCGGTGGTCGAGCGCGCGGTCGCGCGCAGCATCCGTTCGAGGTCGGGGTGCGCGGATCGCAGCAGCGGGACGAGCGCCACCGCCAGGGTAGTGAAGATGGTGGCCGCGGCGGCGAACGCGAGGACGCGCGCATCAATCGCGACTTCGCTGACGCGCGGCAGGTCGATCGGCGCCGTTCGCACGAACAGCCGCAGCGCCCCCCAGGCGACGCCGAGGCCGAGCGATCCGCCGGCGGCCGACAGGACGAACTGCTCGAGCAGCGCCCGGCCGATCAGGCGAAGACGGCTGGCGCCGAGCGCCGACCGGATCGCCGACTCGCGCGCGCGGCCGAGCGCGCGCGTCAGCGACAGGTTCGCGAGGTTCGAGCAGGCGATCAGCAGCACCGCCGCGACCGCCCCCAGAAGAAGCAGCAGCGCCTGCCGCGACCGGCCGACGACCGTTTCGGCCAGCGGTATGACGTTGCTCGAGAGCGAGACCGGCTCGTGCGCCTCCCTGGTGGCGATCTCGCTGACCTGCCGCTGTTCGACGTCGAGCTCGGCTCTGGCCTCCGCCGGCGTCACCCCGTCGCGCAGCCGTCCGATCGCCTCGTTGTTGTGCTCGCCCTCCCATCCCACGCGCTCGGCATCCATGTGAATCGGCACGAAGGCATCGACCGTCTGCGAGGCGACCCGTTCCGACGGCAGTCGAAAGTCGGCGGGAAGGACGCCGACGATGGTGCGCGGCGTGCCGTCGATCGCGATCGATCGACCGACGACGGCGGGATCGGACCCGAGCCGCTGACGCCACATCGCGTCGGTGATCACCACGACTTCGGCCCGATCGCTCGGCTCGTCGGCCGGCGCCAGCGTTCGGCCGCGCGCCGCCTGCACCTGCAGCACGTCGAAGAGCGAGCCGCTCGTTCGACAGCTCGAGATCTGCGCGGCGTCGCCGGCGCCGGTCAGGTTGGCGGGGACGACCACGTACTGCGCCATCGAGACGAACGTCGTCGCGTGCTTCCGCCAGTATTCGAAATGCTGCTCGTTGACCTCCATCCCGGGGAGCGCCGAGGAGAACTGCGTCCACAGCTCGCGAATTGCGACCAGCCGGTGCGATTCGCGGTATGCGAGCGGCTTCAACAGGATGCCGTCGACGATCGAGAACACGGCGGTGGTGGCGCCGATCGTCAGCGCGAGCGTCAGCGCCACCGTCGCGCTGTACCCGCGTGTCCGGCGCAGGGAGTTGAGGACATCGCGCAGGTCGAACGGCATGTCTGCTTAGACGGGCGAGGCGAACGAACGGTTATTCGTAGCGGAGCGACTCGATCGGATCCAGCCGGGACGCTTTCACGGCCGGCAGCAACCCGGCGACGAGCCCGACAACCATCAGGATCGTCGTCGTGATGGCGACGAGCGGAACCGACATCAGCAGGTGGATATCGGTGACCCGGCTTGCATCGTCGAGCAGCTCGGCCAGGAAGGGGCGCGGGCTCAGCAGCCAGACGAGCAGCGACGACACCGCGATTCCGACGACGCCGCCGACGAAGGTGGTGGCGAGTCCCTCGAGGAGAAACTGGACCAGAATCTCGCGCCGGCGCGCGCCGAGCGCCTTGCGGACGCCGATCTCGCGCGTCCGCTCCTGCACGTTGACGAACATGATGTTCATGATGCCGACGCCGCCGATCGCGAGCGTCAGCACGCCGATGAAGGTCAGGACGATCTTGAGCCCGCCGACGATGCCGCCGATGATCTCCTGCGACTGCTCCGACCCGAACATGGTGAGGGCGCGCTCGTCCGCCGGGTTGTACCGATACCGCCTGGCGATGTACTCGCGGACCTCGCGCGTGGCCTTCGGCTCCATCCACGGCGACACCGCCTGCCACACGAAGGTGCTCACGAACCGCGTGTCGGTCAACCCGCCCATCGTCGTCCACGGAACGAAGATGCAGTAGCGGTCGGGCCGCTGGTAGTTCGACAGCTGCACCTTTTCTTCCATGACGCCGATCACTTCGAACGGCTGCCCCTTGATGTGAATCGTCGCGCCGACCGGCGGAATCCCGCCGAACAGCTTGCGCTGCACTTCCGTCCCGATGAAGGCGACACGCCGGCGGAGTCGGACGTCCTCTTCGTCGAGGAAGCGGCCGCCCGGCTGCGGTTTCTCGGCGCGCATCGCTCCGTAGCTGGCGGCGACGCCGCGCAGCAGGTGGCTCGATTGCTTGTTGCCGTAGACGATCGGCGCATCGAGGAAGAATTCCGGGCTGACCTCGCGCACGAGCGGCAGCTCCGCGAGCGCGAGGACGTCCTCCGGCGTGACGCGCACGCGTTTGCCTGCGCGCTCGCCGCCGGCCTGAAGGCTCGTCTGGCCCGGGCGCACGACCACCGTGCCATCGGAGAACGCTCCCCTGAACCCCGCCTCGAGGGCGCGCTGGAATCCGTCGCCGTACGCGAGGAGAACGACCACCGAGACGATGCCCCACGCGACGCCGAGCATCGACAGCGCCGCGCGGAAGCGATGGTGATACAGGCCGTAGCAGGCTTCGACGAAGATTTCGGAGCGCGCGCCCATTCCCTTACATCTCGAACCGCAGCGCCTCGACCGGCGGCAGCTCCGCCGCCTTGCGCGCCGGATACGTCGACGTCGCGACGCCGACGGCCACGAGCGTTGCCAGCGAGAGGGCGCCGGACGGCCACGACAGGATCATGCCGGCGAAACGTTCCGGCAGCGGCAGCATGTTGACGAGGCTGCACAGGCCGAGCGCGGCGAGCAGCCCGATGCCGCCGCTCAGCAGCGTCAGGAACATCCCTTCCAGGAAGAACTGGCGCTGGATCACCGAGGTCGTGGCGCCGAGCGCCTTGCGGACGCCGATCTCGCGCGTCCGCTCCTTCACCGCGACGAGCATGATGTTCATCACGCCGATGCCGCCGAGCAGCAGCGTCACGATGCCGACCAGCGTGAAGAACCATTTGATGTGCGCGATCATCCGCGCGAACATCAGCGTCTCGAGCGACGTGTCCCACATCGTCACCGCGTCCTTGTCGTCCGGATCGAATCCGTGGCGGCGCGCGAGAATCGCGCGGACATTTCGCTCGAGCGGCCAGTCGATGTCCTCGATGCGTCCGGTCCGTTCGTCGAGGATCCGCGGAAGGTCGGCGACGACCCGGTCCTTCGGCGCGACGATGATGTCGGACAGGACTCCGGGCAGCGCATCGGTCCGCGGCATGTCGCGCGACATCGCGGCGAAGGGGACGAAGATCTTGTTGTTGTCGGGCCCGCTGTAGTTGCTGTCCTGGTTCTTCTTGCGAATCTTTCCCACCACCGTGTAGGGCACGCCGTTGAGCGTCATCGTCTCGCCGACGATGTATCGCTTGCCGAAGAGCTGCTCGGCCATGTCGGAGCCGACGATCGCGATGCGCGCAACCTGCTCTTCGTCCTGGAAGGTGAAGTTGCGGCCGTACTCGAGCTCGATCGTTCGAATCGCCTGATACTGCGGCTCGATGCCGGTCACCTGCGCGGCCGCGGCGTTGTAGGCCGACTTGACGCGCACCGCGCCGCGCTGCAGCTCGGGGCTGACGACGGCGACCATCGACGATTCCGCGGCGATCGCGCGGGCATCGTCGAGCGTCAGGCGGATCTCGCGGCCGGCGCGCTCGCCGCCGGCCTGTCGGCTCGTGCGGCCGCCCCACACGATGCCGATGTTCTTCCCGAGCTCGAGCAGCACTTTGTCGTTGCCGCGCCGGAACCCTTCGCCGGTCGCCGACAGGACGACGACGGAGATCATGCCCCAGAGGATCCCGAACATCGTCAGGAAGCTGCGAAGCTTGTTGGCCCGCAGGTTCTGCAGCGACTGGACGACCGCTTCTCGCATGGCTGGTACAGGACGGGCGATTCGGAGGCGCGCGACGCGTCAGCTGCCGGTGACGACCTTGTCGCCGGCCTTCAGCCCTTCGAGGATCTCGATCTTCGTGCCGTTGCCGATCCCGACCTTCACCGGCGTCTTGGCGACGCCGTTCTTCGCGGACGGCAACATCACGTTGACGAAGGCGTTCTTCTGCGCGTCGTAGGCAACCGCCGACTCGGGCACGATGAGCGCGTTCGGATGCTCTTCGAGCACGATCTCGGCATTGGCGGTCATGTTCGCCTTCAGCTCCTTGCCCGGGTTGTCGATCGACACCTTCACCTCGAAATCGGTGACGTTGTCCTTCTCGACGCCCATCGGCGAGATCTGCGTGACGCGTCCGCTGAAGGCGCGGTCCTTGAACGTCTCGACGCGGATCCGCGCCGGCTGCCCGAGACGGACACGGCCGATATCGGCCTCGTCCACCTTGCCTCGAACGAATACCTGATCGATGTCGCCGACGGTCATCACCAGCGTGGCATTGGCGCCGAGGTTGAGAATCGACGACACCGGGCTGCCCACTTCCACGTCGCGCGACAGAACGGTTCCGGTGATCGGGGATCGAAGCGTCGCGTTGGCGACATCCTCCGCCGCGCGATCGGCCGCGGCTTTCGCCTGCGCGACCTGCGCCTGCGCTTCGGTCACCTTCGCCCGGCTGATCGCCAGCTGCGACTGCGCGGCGTGTTTGCGGTTGTCGGCGACCTCGAGCGCGCCGTGCGCATCGTCGAGCGCCGACTGCGCGATCAGGTCTTGCGAGAAGAGCGCCTGCGCGCGCGCGTACGCACGACGCGCGAACTCGGCGTCGGGCCCTTCGGCCTCCACCTGGTTCTTCTTCAACTGCGCGTCGGCGGCTTCGAGGGATGCGCGGGCGGCCTGCAGGTTGGCTTCGGCGCCGCGCAGCGCGGCGTCGAGCTGCTCTTTGTCGAGCTCGACGAGGACGTCGCCGGTTCTGATCGGCTGATCGACGTCGACCTTCAGGACCTTGATGATCCCGTTCGCCTTCGACTTGATCTCGACCTTCGTGATCGGTTCGATCTTGCCGGTCGCGACGACCGACTTCACCATCGTGCCGACCTCGGCGACCGCGAGCTTCGACGCGTCGACGTTCGGCGCCGCGCCCTTCAGCGACGCGAAGCCGACGCCGCCGACGACGACGGCCGCGACGCCCAGGCCGAGGTACAGGCGTTTCCTCGATTTTCCGGAACTCATGACACTCGTTGACGAGATCCGGAGGGGCGAAGTTCAGGCCCCTGATAAGATAGCGGCGTTCATGTGGATTCTGCAGAGCGAGGAGGCCACTTTCCGGATCCCGCCGGGCGCGATCAAGACCGTCGGGCGCGCGCCGCGGGCCGACTTCATCGTCGATGCCGCGCTCGTCTCGAGGTTGCACTGCCGGCTGACCGCGAGCGACGAAAAGGTCGAAGTGGTCGACCTGAAGAGCACGAACGGGACGTTCGTCAACGGGAAGCGCGTCACCAGAGCGCAGCTCGCGAAGGGCGATCGGCTGCGCGTGGGCCGCGTGGAGCTAACGATCTCCCGGCAGGCCTGAAGGCGCGATCAGGAACGGGTTCGTCGCGCGCTCCTGGCCGATGGTGGTCGTCGGGCCGTGGCCCGAGTACACGACCGCATCGTCGCCGAACGGCAGCAGCACGCTTCTGATCGACGCGATCAGCGTCTGGTAGTCCCCGCCCGGCAGGTCGGTCCGGCCGATCGATCCCGCAAACAGCGTGTCGCCGACGAACAGGTCCTTCGCGGGCTCTCCTGCCGGCGCAATGGCGAGGCACACGCCCCCCGGACAATGGCCCGGCGTGTGGTGCGGCCGCGCCTCGAGCCGACCGATCGCGATCGCCTGGCCCGGCGAATAGTAGACGTCGATCGGCGGCTGCGGCTCGACGCGCAGACCGAACGACGCGCCCTGCTCGACGACGCGCTCGTACAGGAACAGGTCGTCGCGGTGCAGATACACCGGCGCGCCGAGCGCGCGTTTCGCGGCCGCAACGCCCGTGACGTGATCGAAGTGCGCGTGTGTCAGCAGGATGTGGCGGATCTGCAGCCGCTCGCGCGTCGCGAACGCCAGCAGGTCGGCGACGCCCTCGCCCGGATCGATGATCGCCGCCTCCCTGGTCTGCTCGCACGCGACGACGTAGCCGTTCTGCACGAAGGGACCGGCGGCCTGCGCCTCAATTATCATGGTCGCCGATGATCTTAGCGGTTCTCGACGACCTGATGTTCACGTCCCGGATCAAGACGGCGGCCGCGCAGCTGAACGTCGCCGTCGGCTTCGCGCGCTCGGCCGACGCCGCGCGCGCCGCCATGGAGGCGGCCCCGCCCTCGCTCGTCATCCTCGATCTCGACAACCCCCGCATCGATCCGCTCGGCCTGGTCGCGTCGATGAAGTCCAATCCGCGATTGGCGGCGATCCCGACCGTCGGGTTCGTGTCTCATGTGCACACCGATGTGATCCAGGCGGCGCGCGCCGCCGGCGTCGCCGAGGTGATGGCGCGATCGGCGTTTACGCAGCAGCTGGGGGAGATCCTCCGCCGGAACTGATCGAGATGAGCATCGTCGACGTCTACGAGGCGCGGCGCCGCATCGCGCCCTACATCCGGCGGACGCCGCTCGTCGAGTCGCCCTGGGCGTCAGACGCCGCGCGCGCGCGCGTCTGGCTCAAGCTCGAGTCGCTGCAGCGCACGAACGCCTTCAAGGCCAGAGGGGCATTCAACGCGGTGCTCGCGCGACGCGAGCGCGGACGGATCGATCGGATCGTCACCGCGTCGGCGGGCAACCACGGCCGCGCCCTCGCGGACGCGGCGGCGGTCTTCGGGGTGCCGCTCGTCGTGTTCACGCCGAACGATGCGCCGGCCGCGAAGCTCGACGCGATCCGCCGCTGCGGCGCCGATCTCCGCGCCGACGCGCCGGACTACGACGAGGCCGAGCGCCGCGCCAAGGCGTTCGCGCGCGACAGCGGCGCCGAGTTCATCTCGCCATACAACGACGCGGATGTCATCGCCGGCGCCGCGACGGTGGCGGTGGAGATGTTCGAGGACGCGCCGGAGCTCGACACGTTCGTCGTGCCGATCGGCGGCGGCGGCCTCGTCAGCGGCGTCGCGCGGGTGGTCAAAGCCATCGATCCGTCGCGCGCGGTGATCGGCGTCGAGCTCGAGGCATCGCACCCGTTTCACGCGAGCATCGCCGCCGGACGACTGGTGGAGATTGTCGCGGGCCCGACGCTCGCGGACGGGCTGGGCGGGAACCCGGATCCCGAAACGATGACGTGGCCGTACATTCAGCAGGCCGTCGATCGCATTGCGCTCGTCAGCGAGCGGCAGCTGCGCGACGCGATCGCCGGCCTGGTGGCGCACGAGCATGTCGTCGCCGAGGGCGCCGGCGCGGCGTCGGTCGCGGCGCTGGTGTCCAACCCCATCGACGTCGCCGGACGGCGCGTCGGAGCGATCGTCACCGGCGCGAACATCGACCGCGCCCGGCTCGCCGACGTGCTGAGTTCAGCCTCTCAGGTATAACCAGGCGAGCAGGCCCGCGGCGATCACGAGCAGCAGCACGATCCATGTCGCGGAGCCGCCGCGGCGCCGCGCCTTCGATGGCGCCGGCGCCCGCAGTTCCGCAGCCGCGGCGCGCTCGTCGAGAATCGCCGTCACCGACCGCAGTTCGGCCGCGAGCGTCGCCGCCGACTCGTACCGCTGGTCGAGGCTCTTCGCCAGCGCGCGCTGGACGATGGGGTCCAGTTCCCGCGGCACGGACGAATTGATGGACGAGGGCGCGGGGGCCGGCGCCTGGACGATCTGCAGCGGCAGCGCCGCCGCGTCGCCGAACGGCAGCCGTCCGGTCAGCATCTCGAACAGCATCACCCCGAGCGAGAAGATGTCGGTGCGGTGATCGCCGCGCTCGCCGAGCGCCTGTTCGGGCGACAGGTACGCGACGGTCGACAGGCCGATCGGTCCGACGAGCCCGGCGCCCTCCGCCGCCTGCACGCGCGCCGCCCCGCCGCCGGTCCACGACGTGAGCCCGAAGTCGAGGATCTTGGCGCGCCCCTTCGGCGTCACGATGACGTTGTCGGGTTTCAGGTCGCCGTGGACGGCGCCGGCGGCGTGGGCGTCGGCCAGCGCGTCCGCCAGCTGCGTCGCGAACTCGAGCGCGCGCCTCGGGTTCATCGGCCGGCCGGCGATCGCGCCGTGCAGCGTCTCGCCGGGGACGAACTCGAACGCGACGAAGAGCTCTCCCTGGTCCTCGCCGATTTCGTACAGCGCCGCGATGCTCGGATGCGAGAGGACGGTTGCGGCCCGCGCGTCGTGGACGAACCGTTCGCGGCGTTCGGGATCGCCCGCGATATCGGCCCGGACGATCTTGATCGCCACGGTGCGGCCGAGACGGGTGTCGCGCGCGCGGTAGACCTCGCCGATCCCGCCGGCGCCGATCCGGTCGAGGATCTTGTACATCCCGAGCGTCTCGAGCATCGCCGCGAATTATACTGAGCGCTCCCGGCCCGTGAATCCCTTCATCGCGCTGCTGCGCACGAATCGAAATTTCCGGCTGCTGTACATCGGTCAGACGATTTCGCAGCTCGGCGACTGGTTCAACGCCGTCGCGGTGTACGCGCTGCTGCTCGACCTCACCGGGTCGGCGACGGCGGTCGCGACCGTGATGATCGTGCAGTACCTCCCCGTCACGCTCGTCGGCCCGATCGCCGGCGTGGTGGTCGATCGCGTCGATCGGCGGCGGCTGATGATCCTCGCCGACGTGCTGCGCGGCTGCCTGATTCTCGCGCTGCTCGTCGTCCGCCGCGCCGATCAGGTGTGGATCGTGTACGTGGTGATGGCGTTCGTCTTCGCGGCGCAGGGATTTTTCGAGCCGGCGCGGACGGCGACGATCCCGAACGTCACCTCGGCGGAGGAGCTGCTGCCGGCCAATGCGCTGTCGAGCGCGACCTGGTCGGCGATGCTGGCGCTCGGCGCGTCGATCGGCGGCGCGGTGACGGCGCTGTTCGGCCGCAACGTGGCCTTCGTCATCAACGCGGGATCGTTCTTCTGGTCGGCCGCGTTCATCCTGCAGACGCGCTACGACTCGAGACCCGCGCCGCGGCCGGCGCCGACCGGCATTGCGCAGTGGCTCGGGATCCACGATCTCGTGGAGGGCGTCCGCTACGTCCGTCAGAACGCGCACGTGGCGGCGCTGATGTGCGTCAAGGCGGGCTGGGGCCTCGCCGGCGGGGTGCTCCTGCTGCTGACGGTGTTCGGGCAGCGCGTCTTCCCGATCGGCACCGGATCGGCGGGCGCAATCGGCGTCTTGTACGGCGCGCGCGGCGTCGGCGCCGGCATCGGACCGATCGCGCTGCGGTGGATCGTCGGGCAAAGCCCGAAATCGCTCCGCCGCACCATCACGCCCGCGTTCTTCATGGTGGGTCTCTTCTACGTGGCGCTCGCCGGCGCGCCGTCGCTCGCGGCGGCGGCGCTGTGCGTGCTGCTCGCCCACTTCGGCGGATCGATCCTGTGGGTGTTCAGCACGGTGCTGCTGCAGATGGAAGTGCCCGATCGCTTTCGCGGGCGCGTGTTCTCCGCGGAGCTCGCGATGGTGACGCTCGTCACCTCGCTGTCCAGTTACGTGACCGCGTACGAGCTGGATCGCCTCGGGCACACGCCGCAGCGGCTGTCGTTCGTGCTCGGCCTCCTGTTCTGCGTGCCGGGCGTGCTGTGGTTCTGGATCTCGGAGTTCAGGTGGAAGATTTCCGACCCAGCGCCTCGAGAGTACTCTGTATGAGCTCCTTGGCGTCGGCGAGCTGCTCGAGCACCAGCGCGATGTCCATCTTCGGCTGCCCCGGCATTCGCTCGCTGCGGCAGTAGACGCCGTGCTGGCCGACGAGGGCCAGCGAATCGGTCAGGATGTCGAGCGCGACGGCGAGCCGGCCGCGCGCCGTCCCCATCATCGTCTCGTGGATCTCGAGCGCGTCGCGGTGTTTGTCGTAGACAGACATGTGTTCGTTGCCGGTTTCCGGCTGCCCCGTCCTATTTCTTCGGCGGCCGCGACGGGCGCAGCTCCACCCGGCTCGGCAGGCTGCGCGGATCGTGGCGCAGCAGGTTCACGACGACGTCGGCGACCTCGTCGGGCGCAATCTTCCAGTCGGCGCCTTTCGAGGGATCGCCGCTCGAGAACCCGGTGGCGACCGACCCCGGCATCACGTACGACACGCGGATGTTGTCGTAGCGCACCTCCTGCATCAGCGATTCGCTGAAGGCGTTGAGCCCCGCTTTCGACGCGCAGTACGCGCCGCCGTCGACGAACGGATTCCTGCCGGCAAGGCTGCTGACGTTGATGATGAAGCCGCCGCCGCGCCTCCGCAGGTGCGGAATCGCCGCGTGGCACACGAAGAAGACGCCGGTCAGGTTCGTGTCGACGACGTCGGCCCACTGCTCGGGCGTCATCGCCTCGACGCTGGTGAAGATGCCGACGCCGGCGTTGTTGACGACGATGTCGAGGCCGCCGAAGCGCGACACGACGGCGTCGACCGTGCGCTGCACGTCTTCGAAGCGCCGGACGTCGGCCTGCAGCGTCTCGACGGCGCCGGGCCCGGCTCCCTCGATTGCGCGCTGCGCCGCCGAGAGCTGCGGCGCGTGACGCCCGGTGATCGCCACCTTCACGCCGTCGGCCACGAGCGCGCGCGCGATCGCGAGTCCGATCCCTTTCGACCCGCCGGTGACGAGCGCGACCTTCCCATCGAGCGATTGCATCCGACTAGAATAATCCACACGCATGCGTGAAGTCGGCATCATCGGCGCGGGCGAGCTGGGCGGAGCGATCGCGCACCTGCTCGCGCGGCGCGACGTGGCGCGTGCGATTACGCTCGTCGACGAAGCCGGCGGGGTGGCCGTCGGCAAGGCGCTCGACATCGCGCAGGCCGCGCCGGTCGAGGGCTTTGCCACGCAGCTCGCCGGCGCCACCGATCCGGCGGTCGTGGCCGCCGCCGACGTGATCGTCCTGGCCGAGGCGGCGACAGGCGGCGAATGGCGGGGCGATTCGGCGCTGAATCTGCTGAAGCGCGTCGCGGCCAGCGCGCCGCGCGCGCCGATCGTCTGTGCGGGCGCGCACGCGTGCGACATCGTCGGGCGCGCCGTGCGCGATTTGAAAATGCGGCGCGACCGGGTGTTCGGGACCGCGCCCGAGGCGCTGGCGGCTGCCGCGCGCGCGCTCGTCGCGCTGCACGTCAACGGATCGCCGCGCGACGTCATGCTGTCGGTGCTCGGTGTGCCGCCGGATCACACCGTGATTGCGTGGGAGGACGCGACGATCGCCGGCTTCGCGCTCGGGCGTCAGCTCGACGAGCCGACGCGGCGACGGATCGCCGCGCGCGTGCCCGCGATGTGGCCCCCCGGGCCCCACGCGCTCGCCGCCGCGGCCGTCAAGGCGATCATGGCCATCGACGGACGCGGCCGGCAGATCGTCAGCTGCTTCGTCGGCCCGGACACGACGAGCGGCACGCGGACGCGCGCGGCCGCGCTGCCCGTCAGGTTCGATGCGTCTGGAATCGCGAGCGTGTCGATGCCGGAACTCAGCGTCGTCGAGCGCATTGCGCTCGACAACGCGATGAGGCTGTAGCGGCGGACAGGGGCGCGCCGGTCAAACGCCTGCGCAGAGGCAAGACCCGGGCAGCGCTACATGCCGAACGCCGGGCGGTGCAGCGTCAACCCGCCGGCGAACTCGGCGAGCTGCTTGCGGAGAATCAGCCGGCCGCGGTGCAGACGGGACTTCAGCGTCTGATCCTTCACCTTGAGCAGCGCGCTCGCCTCCTCGGTCGACATCCCCTGGAGATCGCGGAGCACGACCGGCGCACGGTAGATCGCCGGCAGCGCGAGGATCGCCTTGATGGCGCGACGCCGCAACTGCGACCGGAACATCTGCTCGTCCGCGAGGTTCGACCAGTCGGCGACGTCGCTGCGAGGATTGGGCGTCGGCGAGTCGCTGTCGGCCGCGGCGCGCTGACGCTCTTCGTCCTGCGCGCGCTGGAACGATGCCGTGCGCAGACGCGACATCGCGGCGTTGAAGGTGATCCGATAGATCCACGACGACAGCGCAGCGTCGCCGCGGAAGCTTCCGACCTTCCGGTACACCTTGAACAGCACGTCCTGCGCGACTTCTTCCGCGTCTTCCTTGTTGCGCAGGTACCGGAAGGCCAGCTGGTAGATCTTCGAGCCGTAGGCATCGGCCAGGTCGCCGAGCGCGCGGTCGTCCCCCGCCTGTAGCCGGGAAAGGAGGTCGTCGTTGTTGGGGTCCCGCATGGTGTTTGTCCTCTTTGAGGGATCAAAACACCCGGGCTGCGCCGATTATTCCCGACCTTCGCGGTCTGGGTTTATCTCAATGACAGGCTTAGGATTAGGGCCGGGGCGATGATCCCGAGCACCAGAATGACCCCCATCAGGGCGGCCGCGACCGGCCGGCCGAAGTTCAGCGTCCAGCGCGCCCCGTTGCGCGTGGGAACGAACAGGGCCGGATCGGCCGGGTTGTTATACAACTGGCCGAATCGCCAGTGTTCGGGAACGAACGGTCGCGGCTCGGGCCGCCCCAGCCGCCGTTGAGCGCGGACCGCGACGAGCACCGTCAGGATCAGCCCGGCCATCTCGGCCACGCCGAATCCGTCGAGCCGCGAAATCTCGCGTTCCCACATGCGGACGATCGAGAACGCCGCGTAGGCCTGCACCAGGATCCAGATCGACGCCAGCAGCGCGACCGCTTCGGCCGCCGTTGCCGCCGCGCGGACATCGGGCGCCTCCTCGTCGTGCTCGCCGTGCATGCGCGACAGCAGCAGGGCGGCGACGACCCCGAGCGTCAGCATGAGGGCGAGCTGGACGAAGGTGGGCATCATGACGCGCGGCCACGTCTTGTACTGCCAGCCGTTCGGCGCGCCGTTGCGCGTGAAGTGCACGACCAGGATGTCGGGGAGCGTGGTGTATCGGGCGGCGAGGAAGCCGGCCGTCATCGCCATCGCGCACGCGCTCGCAATCGCCGCCGAGCGCGTCAACGCCGTCGGCCGGACCCAGCGTGTGGTGTTCACTCGGCCGATCTTATCGGCTCTGGCGCCGCCGGCACGCGATCGAAGACGCGGCAAAAATGCGCAACGACGTGATCTTCGACCCCGCGCCGGTCGATCGCGCGGCCGAGGAGGCGCTCGAGCGAGGTGACGCCGCGGTCGGCGATGCCGCACGGCACGATCAGGCCGAAGTAATCGAGGTCGGTCGTCACGTTCAGCGCGAAGCCGTGGCTCGTCACCCAGCGCGCGATGCGCACGCCGATCGCGGCGACCTTCTCGCGTCCGACCCAGACGCCGGTGAGGCCCTCCACGCGTCCCGCCTCGATCCCGTACTCGGCGATCGTGCGGATCAGCACTTCCTCGATGTCGCGGACGTACTTGTGCACGTCCTGGCGATCCGGCTTCAGATCGACGATCGGGTATCCGACGAGCTGCCCGGGGCCGTGGTAGGTGATGTCGCCGCCGCGCCCCGTTTCGTGGACCTCGACGCCGCGCGCCGCGAGCACGTCGGGCGCGGCGAGGATGTGCGATCGGCCGCCGTCGCCGCGAACACCGAGCGTCAGGACGTGCGGATGCTCGACGAGCAGGAGTTGATCCCCGATCGCGTTCGCCTTGCGCTCGTCGACGAGCGCGCGCTGGAGCGCGAGGGCGTCGGCGTAGGCGACACGTCCGAGGCGGCGGACGGTCAGACGACGTTCGGATCCCAATTCTCGAGCGTGCGCTTGACGATCGACATGTACTGGTCGGCGACCGCGCCGTCGATCAGCCGGTGATCGTACCCCAGCGTCAGGTACGCCATCGGCCGGATGGCGATCGCATCGTCCACCACCACGGGACGCTTTTCGACGGCGCCGACGCCGAGGATGGCGACCTGCGGCTGGCTGATGATCGGCGTGCCGAGCAGCGCGCCGAACACCCCGGGATTGGTGACGGTGAAGGTGCCGCCCTGCACCTCTTCGGGCTTCAGCTGCTTGCCGCGCGCACGATTGGCCAGGTCGGCGACCGAGCGGCTCAACCCGAGCAGGTTCTTCTCGTCGGCGTTCTTGATCACCGGCACGATCAGGCCCCAGTCGAGCGCCACGGCGATGCCGACGTTGACGTCCTTGTGGTAGACGACGTTCTCGCCGTCGATCGAGGCGTTGATCACCGGCATCTGCCGGAGCGCGTCGACCGCCGCCTTGATGATGAAACTGAGATACGTCAGCTTCGCGCCGGCCTGTTCGAACTCGGCCTTGCGCGCGTGGCGGATCTTGTCGACGCGCGCGAAGTTCACCTCGAACACCGAGTGCACGTGCGCCGACGTCCGCCGGCTCGCGATCATGTGCTCGGCGATCCGCTTGCGCATCACCGACATCTTCTCGACGGCGTCGCCGGCGTGCCGCGCCGGAGCGGGCGCGTGCGTCGGCGCGGAGGAGCCGGTCGGCGGCGCCGCCCCAGCTTGCGGCGCCGAGGAGGCGGGCGCTTCCTGACCGATGAACGCGAGGATGTCGTCCTTCGTGACGCGGCCCGCGATGCCGCTGCCGTGAATCTGCGAGATGTCGACGTTGTGCTCTTTCGCGATCTTGCGGACGAGCGGCGACGAGCGCTGACGGATCGCGTCCTCGTGCCGTTCGTCCCGGCTCTCGCGCGGAACGGCCACCAGCTGCGGCCGGGAGGGCGGCGGCGTGGCGCTCTGGGGCGCCGACGAGCCGTCGCCCTGCGGCGTCGGCTTCGGCGTCTCGGGCGCCGTCGCCGGCGGCGCAATCGGCGTCGACGCCGGCCTGGCCGCGGCGGGCTCGGCCGATGCCGCCGCCTTCGCCTCGCCGGCCGCGCCGATGATCGCGACCACGCTGTTGACCGGCACCGTCTCGCCTTCCTTCGCGCGAATCTCGGCGAGCACGCCCGCCGCCGGCGCGGGGATTTCGGCGTCCACCTTGTCGGTCGAGATCTCGAACAGCGGTTCGTCGCGATCGACCTTGTCGCCGACCTTCTTGATCCAGCGGACGATCGTGCCTTCCGCGATCGACTCGCCCATCTGCGGCATTACGACGTCAGTGGCCATGGAAGTTCACCGTTGAGGGTTGACGGTTCACAGGTGGATCGCCGCGCCGTGGACGGCGTGCGCCGCTTCTCCGATCGCTTCCGCGAACGTCGGGTGCGCGTGAATGGTGCGGATCAGCTCCTCGACGGTCGCCTCGAGGCGCAGCAGCGCGGTGGCCTCGGCGACGAGCTCGGTCGAGCGCGGGCCGATCATGTGGACGCCGAGCACCTCGTCGTACTTCTTGGCGGCGACGATCTTCACGAACCCGTCGGTCTCGGCCGCCATCTTCGCGCGGCCGAGCACGCCGAACGGGAACGTGCCGACCCGCACGTCGTACCCGCGCTCCTGCGCCTCGCGCTCGGTCAGGCCGACGCTGCCGATCTCGGGATCGCAGTAGGTGCAGCCCGGCACGTGGTCGTAGTTGAGCGGGCGAACCTCCTGGCCCGCGATCCGCTCGGCGGTGATGATGCCTTCGGCCGACGACACGTGCGCGAGCTGCGGATGCGGGCCCCCCATCGTGATCACGTCGCCGATGGCGGAGATGCCGGGCACGCTGGTGCGGTACTGCGCGTCGACGCGGACGTATCCCTTGTCCAGCTCGACGCCGACCGCTTCCGCGTCGAGGCCGGTGGTGACCGGGCCGCGGCCGGTTGCGACGAGCAGGTACTCCGCCCGCAGCTTGCCGGTCGACCCGTCGCTCTTCTGGAATTCGACGTCGACGCCGTCGGCGTCCGGCTTCGCCGACGTGACCTTCGCGCCGGTATGGCTGGTGATTCCCTGCTTGCGGAAGTCCTTCTCGAGTTCCGCCGACACCGCCTCGTCCTCGATCGGCACGAGACGCGGCAGCAGTTCCAGGATGGTGACGTCGCTGCCGAAGCGGTTGAAGATCGACGCGAACTCGACGCCGACCGCGCCGCTGCCCATGATGGCAATCGAGGCCGGCACCTGCTTCAGGTTGATCGCTTCGTCGCTCGTGATGATGCGCTGCCGATCGATCGCGATGCCGGGAACGCCGCGCGGCTGCGATCCGGTCGCGATGACGATCTCCCGGCGCGCGCGCAGCGTCTGCGTGTCGCCCTCGAAGACGTCGACGCCGCCGCTGCCGGTCAATCGCGCCGTGCCCTTGATCCAGTCGATCTTGTGTTTCTTGAAGAGGAACTCGACGCCCCGGGTCAGGCCGGTGACGATCCGGTCCTTGCGCGACTGCACCTGGTGCATGTCGATCGACACGGCCGGCGCCTGCCCCGAGGCCGCCGACGGGCCGCCGATCGACACGCCCCATTCCTTCGCCTGGCGGACGATCTTCAGCGCGTGCGCGTGCTCGAGGAGCGCCTTGGTCGGGATGCACCCCCACAGCAGGCACGTGCCGCCCAGGGCCTTCTGCTTCTCGACGACCGCGGTCTTGAGGCCCAGTTGCGCGGCGCGAATCGCCGCGACGTAGCCGCCGGTCCCCGCGCCAATCACGATGACGTCGTACTCGGTCATGTTCCACCGGGGCCCCCACCGCGCGGATTCTGCGCCGTGGGGTCTTTGAGGGACGACAACGGCACGAACGCCGTCACGCCTGCCTGCCGCGGCGCCTCGGGCGCCCCCGCCGGCTGGTCGGGATCGATCCGGTTCAGCCGTGCACGCAGCTGCGCGTGGTCGTACCGAAGTTCCCAGTATGACTCAGTGAGGCGTTCGAGGCGCCGGGCCACCCGCCGCGCCTTGACGAGCGCCGCCGCCGCGGCTGCGAGGGCGGCACCGGTGAGGAACCAGTGGAACGTCACCAAAACTTCACCTTATCGAACGGCTTGCAACAGTGTCAACCGCCTGAGAAAATACGGCCGCTCGTCGCGCCATGACCCACAAACCCAAAACGGTCCTGATCGTCGATGACGACGAGGGGATGCGCGATACGCTGACCGCGATCCTCAAGCGCGAGTACCGCATCCTGCGCGTCGCGACCGGCGAAGCGGCGCTGCCCGTCCTGAACCGCGAAGACGTCGACCTGATGCTGCTCGACGTGCGCCTCCCGGGGATCAGCGGGTTCGAAGTGCTGCGGATCGTCAAGGAGAACTACTCGCTGGTCGAAGTGGTGATGATCTCGGCGATCAACGAAGTCGAGACCGCCGTGCAGGCGATGAAGCACGGCGCGTATCACTACATCACCAAGGACTTCGACTACGACCAGCTGCGCGCGCTCGTGCGCAACGCGAGCGAGCGGCAGGACCTGAACCGGCAGGTGCTGACGCTCTCCGCGCAGGTCGCCGAGCAGACCGATCGCGAGTTCGTCGTCGGGTCGAGCAAGCAGACGCGCGACATCGTCGATCTGGTGCACAAGATCGCGAAGCTGTCGGCGACCGTCCTGATCCTCGGCGAGAGCGGCACCGGCAAGGAGCTGCTCGCGCGCCTCATCCACCGCGAGGCCGGGGATCCGGAAGCGCCGTTCATCGCGGTCAACCTGGCGGCGATCCCGCGCGAGCTCGTCGAGAGCACGCTGTTCGGCCACGAGCGCGGTTCGTTCACCGGCGCGCACCGCCAGCAGCTCGGGAAGTTCGAGCTCGCGTCGAACGGGACGCTGTTCCTCGACGAGATCGGCGATCTGCGCCTCGACCTCCAGGCCAAGCTGCTGCGCGCGATCCAGGAGGGCGAGATCGAGCGCGTCGGCGGCTCGAAGCCGATCAAGACCGAGTTCCGCCTGATCGCCGCGACGAACATCGATCTCGAGAAAGCGGTGAAGGAGGGACGCTTCCGCGAGGACCTCTTCTACCGGATCAACGTCATTCCGATCAAGCTGCCGCCGCTCCGCGATCGATCCGAAGACATCCCGCAGCTCGTCGACTTCTTCCTGCGCCGATACGTCACGCGCTTCCGCAAGCGCATCCAGGGCGTCACCGATTCGACGATGGCGGTGCTGAAGAAGTACTGGTGGCCGGGCAACATCCGCGAGCTCGAGAACCTGGTCGAGCGGCTCGTCGCCGTCAGCGACAAGGACTACATCTCCGAGGAGGATCTGCCGCTCGAATTCCACTTCGCGCAGCTCGAGCCCGAAGGGACGGCGCGCGCCGAGAACCTGTTCGAGGACGCGACGAACACGTTCGAGCGAAACTTCATCCTGCGCGCGCTCGAGAAGAACGGGTGGAACGTTACCGCTACGGCAGAGTACCTTGGAATACCGTTGAGTACGTTGAAGTACAAGATGGATAAGCTCGAGGTTCGGCAGCTCGCGAAGCGCCTGCGCGGCGCGTAGCCACTTCTTCAGTACGGCCAAGAACTTGGCCGGCCGGGGCAGATCCTTGCCCCCTTCGGAATCTACCGATTTTCTCGCGGTGAATCGCGCGTTCGTCGCGCGCAGCGCGCGCGGCGCGGACAACCTGTTGTCCGATCGTAGTCGCCATCGTGTGCACGACGCGGCGCGCCGTCCGCGTCGATCGCCATTTTTCCGAGCAAAATCACGCGTTTTCGCGGATCGCGATCACGTGGAATACGCGTTGCAGCCTCACCTCACGTCGATTCGAGCGCGGTCTTAACAAAACTCAGACCTGATTTCGAGAACGATGCAATCTTCCTTGTTCAATCTTCGTGTGCCGCTCGCAGGCGACGACGTGTTCCTGATGAACACGCTCACCGACGCGCAGCTGGTGGTGACGCGCGACGTCGCGGAGCTGCTGGATCGCGTGCACGCCGGCGGCCGTCCGGAAACGGACGACGAGCGCCAGGCGGCGCACCTCCTCGCGGAACACGGCTTCATCGTCCCGAGCCGCGAGGCCGATCGGCAGTCGCTCGAACGGTTTCTCGGCGACGTCAAGCGCGACTCGGCCGAGCTGCACGTCACGCTGCTGACGACGCTGCAGTGCAACTTCGCGTGCGACTACTGCTATCAGGGCGATCACGGGGACTACAACGAGCGCGCGGATCGCATGTCGCTCGAGACGGCGGCGCGCGTCGCGGACTGGATCGAGCGCGAGCTCGATCGCGTGGCGCCCGAACGGCTGGTCGTCACGTTCTTCGGCGGCGAACCGCTGCTGAACCTGCCGGTCATGTACATGCTCGCCGCGCGCGTGCACGCGGCGGCGACGGCGCGCGGCGTCCGGCCGGTGCTGAACATCGTCACCAACGGGCTGCTGCTGACGCCGGAGGTGGTCGATCGGATGCTGCCGTTCGGGTTGAACGGCGTCAAGATCACGCTCGACGGCGACCGCGACGTGCACAACCGGATGCGGCCGCTGCGCGGCGGTCAGGGCACCTTCGATCGCATCATCGAGAACATCCGCCAGGTCGCCGGCAAGTGCCGCATCGCGGTCGGCGGCAACTTCGACGAATCGTCGGTCGACAGCTTTCCGTCGCTGCTCGAGTTCCTCAAGTCGCAGGCGTTCGCGGATCAGCTCTCGCGGGTGTTCTTCAAGCCGATCGTGCGCGCCGAACCGGTGGCGGCGAAAGGGATCATCCCGCTCACGCCGGTGCCGGCGGCGAGCACGAAGGGGGTGGCGGCGAAGGACGCGTTCAAGGGCACCTGCATGACGTCGGTCGGATCGGGCGCCGGCAAGGCGTGCGATTCGTGCAACGTCCTCGACGACAAGACGACCGAGTTGCGCGCGCACACGCGGCGGCTCGGGTTTCCGACGCACGACGGTGTGCACAACGGGCCGTGCCACGTGCACAAGGAGCACGCGCACACGATCGGCCCCGACGGATCGCTGTACGCGTGTCCCGGGTTCACGGGTCAGCTGGCGCTGTCGACCGGGCACATCGACGATCGGCGCGACTCGTGGCGGGAATCGGCGCTCGAGCGCTTCAACAGGCTTCATCCGTGGAAGGAGTGCGGCGACTGCGCGTTCATTCCGGTGTGTGCCGGAGGGTGCGTGGCGGCCTCGTATTCCCAGCTTGGCGACATGAATACGCCGACATGTCACAAGCCGACGTTCGAATCGGCGGTCATCGCGCTGGCGCATGACGTGGCCAGCAAACACGCGGACTCCCCCGAAGTGGCCGCGTAGGAGATAATCATGAAGATCACTGTGATCAACAAGTCCTCGAACCGTAAACCGGCCGGCTTTTGCACCGAGATGGTCGACGAGCCGCCGATGAACAAGAAGTCCTAGATGCCTCCATGCCCCGGGCAGCGCCCGGGTTGGTTTGCAGCTCTCACTATGGTCGCCGCGACCGGCGCGGCGACACTAGCGTGCGGAAACGGTACGTCGGCGGCGAACACGCCGCCGGCCCGCACGCTGCGGGTGGGAGTCAGCCTGGGTGTCAACTCCCTCGCAAGTCAGACGAATGGCGTACGTCAGATCGCACAAAACATCACAGCCGAAGGTCTAGGCCGCGTCGCCGAAGACGGAAAACTGGAACCTCAACTCGCCGACAATTGGTCCTTGAGAGACAACGGGCGAGAGCTTCTGATCAGATTGAAGCCCGCAGTGAAGTTTCAAGATGCTTCTTCGGCCGATGCGAGGGCAATCGCATCGCTACTCCCCGCAGCGATTCGTAATCTTGCAGGCTCAATCGCTGACGATATCCAAAGCATTGAACCGATCGACCCGAGTACTCTCGCGATGCGGTTTCGCAGACCAGAGCCACTGCTGACGGAGACGTTGGAAGTGATGATTCGCAAGGAGGAGGGTGGCGCATCGACAGGTGCGTTCATGACGTCGCCGACTTCTCCGACTGAACTGGTTGCCAATCCCAGTTACCACTTGGGCCGACCGCAATTGACGCGGATTGAAATCAAAGCCTTTCCTTCTGTTCGCTCCGCGTGGGCAGAATTACTTCGCAACAACATCGATATGTTGTACGAAGTCGGCTCGGACGCACTGGACTCGCTCGAAGGCGCCACGAACGTAGCCGTGTTTACTTTTACGCGGCGGTATCAATATGCGGTTGTTCTCAACAACCAATCGCCCGCTTTGAAATCGAAATCTGTCCGCCGCGCATTGAATATGGCGGTTGATCGGACGCAGCTCGTTCGAGACGCGCTCAACGGGCACGGTTTGCCGTCATCAGGACCGGTGTGGCCGAAACACTGGGCAATTGCCGGAGCAGCACAGGCACCTGAATTCAATCCGGCGCTCGCCGCGAAGCTCCTGAAGGGTCAATCCCTTCGGTTCACATGCTTAATGGCTTCCGATCCCCTATACGAACGAATCGGCCTCGAGTTAAAGCGGCAGCTCGCTGCGTTCGGCGTCGATATGGAACTGAAATCGATGCCTCCCGACGCGCTATACCAGGCTCAGCGAATTCATGAATACGACGCGGCGCTTACGGAGCTGATCAGCGGACCCACTTTCTTGCGCTTATATGGTATGTGGCATTCGCAAGGGGCCTTCAACTACAGTGGGCGAGGCAACGCGACGATCGACTCAGCGCTTGACGGAATGCGAAACGCAACTTCCGATCAACAGTACAAGCAGGCAGCACCGCTCGTCGCGGCGGCATTTGACGATGATCCGGGAGCGATATTTCTTGCCTGGAGCGAGCGGGCGCGGGCGGTAAGCCGACGATTTGCGGTGCCGCCCCCAGAGCCCGGCTCTGATGTTCTCCGGACCCTCCGCCTCTGGACACCGCGTAACGACCAGCGCTTCGCGAGCCGAAACTAACCCCGATGACCTTCGCGATCCGTCGCATCGCCGTCCGCTTCGCGCTGCTCCTGGCGCTGGCGGCCGTCGTGCCCCTGATCGCCTACGGCGTCGTCTCCATCTGGTCCCTCCAGCGCGGCACCCGCGAGTCGATCGTCACCGGCAACGAAAACGTCGCCACCCGCGCCGCCGAAGAGATCCGCCGCTATGTCGTCACCAACGCCGAGCTGCTGAAGGCGCTCGCCGCCGACCTCCAGGACACCGGCCTGACCACGTCGCAGCAGGACCGGATCCTGAAGAACTACGTGCTCCAGTTCCGCGAATTCCGCGAGGTGACCCTCTTCGACGAGGCCGGCGCCACCATCGCGTCGAGCCGCGTCGGCGCGCCGCGCGTGGCCATCCCCAAGAGCGCCACGCTCACGATCGACGGCGTCCGCATGTCGCCCATGCGCGTCGACGAGGACCTCCTGCCGACCGCGCTGTTCGGCGTACATCTCCTGAAGCTGAACCAGCCGGCCGGGTGGCTCGTCGGCGAGTTCAACCTCGAGGAGATGTGGCGGATGGTCGACCGCATCCGCATCGGCGAACACGGCTTCGCGATGGTCGTCGCGCCCGACGGCGGCGTGATCGCGCACGGCGATCCCGACAAGAAGGCGCTGGTCGCGCAGACGTGGAACATGTCGGCCAACCCGCTCGTCGCCGCGATCCGCGCGCAGAGCTCGGACCCGCGGAGGCAGAACCCGGAGCCCGGCACCCGCAGTCCCGAGCCCGCCACGCCCGTGGCGCGCGAATACGCCGACGAGGCGGGGCGCCGCGAGCTCGGCGTCGCCGCGCCGATCCCCGCCCTCGGCTGGAGCGTCATCGTCGAGCAGCCGACGTCGGACGCGTTCGCGAGCGCCGCGGAGCTGCAGCGCCAGCTGATCGTCGCGATTTCGGCGGCGCTCTTCGTGATGATCGCCGTCGGGTACGGATTCGGCCGCAGCTTCATCAATCCGATCCTCGAGCTGAAGCGCGCGACGCACGACGTCGCCGCGGAAGGACGCCTCGACACCCGCGTCGACATCCGCCGGCGCGACGAGTTCGGCGACCTCGGCGAGTCGTTCAACCGGATGGCCGATCGCCTCGTGGAGCTGCAGGAGGACGTGAAGCGCCAGGAGCGCCAGGCGATGTTCGGCCGCATGGCCGCCGGCCTGGTCCACGACCTGTCGCACCCGATCCAGAACATCGGCAACAGCACGCGCCTGCTGCTGCGCGACGACGTGGATCCCGAGTCGCGCGAGATGTTCCGGCGGACCATCGAACGCGAGCTCGGCACGCTGAAGCGCTTCATGGAAGATCTGCGGAACATCGTCAAGCCGAAGCCGATCGAGCGCTTCGTCATGGACGTGAACGGATCGCTCGGCGAGATCGTCGAGTCGATGCGCTCGGAGGCCGAGCGCAACGCGCTCGAGATCCGCACGCACTTCGCCGACGGCCCGCTGCTGATCCAGGGCGATCGCTTCGCCCTCGACCGCGTCTACCGCAACCTGATCACCAACGCGATCCAGGCGACGCCGGCGGGCGGCACCATCACGGTGACCACGGCCCGCAGCGGCGACCACGTCGAGATCCGCGTCAGCGACACCGGATCCGGCATCCCGCCCGAACGGCTCGCGGCGATCTTCGACGAATTCGTCACGACCAAGCGCCGCGGCCTCGGGCTCGGCCTCGCAATCTCCAAGCGGATCGTCGAGCAGCTCGACGGCACGATCGACGTGCAGAGCGAGGTGGGACGCGGCACCGCGTTCACGCTGCGGTTCCCGGCGTCGAGCGATGGATCGGCGCACGCGGCCGCCAGCTGACGACGTGCGACCACTCGAAGTCCGAAGTCCGAAGTTCGAAGTCTGAAGTGTCAGGGGGGGAACCGATGTTCCGGACGCTCGTGAAGACCGACGCAGTGAGAGTCGAGGATCAGCAGGTGCCGGTGCGCTACTTCGAGCTGCGCACGCTCCGCGGCGCGCGCCGCTACAGCGCCGAAATCCTGCTGGCGCCCGGCGATCGCATCATTCTCGACGACGATTCGGTGACGAATCTCGAGGCGAGAACGCAACGGCTGGTGCCGGCGACGTTGTACAGCCGGATGCTGGCCGCCCGCCGCACCGCCGCGTAGAGGCGGCGCTGACCCCGAGAGTGGACGCGGCTGCCACCGCCGCGCCGCTCTCGCTGATCAATTCGTCAAGTGGAAGTCCGGGGAGTGTTCGAGCGTTACTTGCGCGGAAGGACGGCGTCCTTCAGCTGCTTGGCGATTCTCGCCTTCACGACGGTCTTTGCCGGAATCTTGATCGCTTCGCCCGTCGCCGGGTTGCGACCCATCCGGGCCTTGCGCTTCTGCACCACGAGCTTCACCATCCCGGGCAGCACGAACTCTCCCGAGCGCTTCAGCTCCTTCTCGGCGAGCGCCGTCAGCTCGTCGAAGTACTCGCGAGCCTGCGTGCGCTTCACCTCGAAGCGTTCAGCGAAATGCGAAAAGAGTTCGGATTTGCCCATCCTCCGGGCGTCGGCCATCGGTGTTCTCCCCTGCACTTGACGCGCGGTGATCGGCACCGCAGGTTGCGCGCGCGCAACGTGACCCGCGGTTTTCTTCGCAAAAACGTCGTATGCTAGCGCGCGCTTCGCGCGAGTGTCAATGCGCCCGTCCCCGAAAGTCCGTTGTTTTCCGCTATATTTCGGGCTATGTCAAGCTCGACGATCGAGACGTTTCCCAACCCGCGTCCCGAACGGGACTACGAAATCGCCATCGACTGCCCCGAGTTCACCTCGGTGTGCCCGAAGACCGGCCTCCCCGATTTCGGCGAGATCCGCATCACCTACGTCCCCGACGGGGCGTGCATCGAATTGAAGTCGCTGAAGTACTACATGATCGAGTTCCGCAACCGCGGCATCTTCTACGAGCACGTCACCAATCAGATCCTCGACGACCTCGTCGCCGCCATCCAGCCGCGCCGCATGACCGTCGTCGGCGATTTCTCCGTGCGCGGCGGCATCAAGACCGTGGTGACGGCGGAGTATCGGAAGCCGTAGCGTGGGTGCGGACGGGTCGGTCCGGATCCCCATCGAGCGCGAGCTCGATCTGCATCCGTTCGCGCCCGGCGACATCGCGTCGGTGGTCGACGAATACGTCGACGCGGCGGCCGACGCGGGATTCGCCGAGGTGCGCCTGATCCACGGCCGCGGCCGCGGCGTGCAGCGCGGCATCGTGCAGGCGGCGCTCGAACGCCATCCGCGCGTGGTGGAATTCTGGGACGACGAGGCGTCGCACCTGGGCGCCACGATTGCGCGCCTCGGGCCAGTTCTGTAAGCCCGGCGGCCAAAACCGTCACCCGCCTGCGCAAGGATTTCGAAAGGGAGCCGATGAAACAAGGGCGTTTTCGCGGGTACGCCTCTTGCGCCTCACGCGCGCGTGGACAGCATCAAACCCGACCTGGTCCCCGATTCGCTGCCGTCAGATCCGCGTCCCGTTCAAGACGAGTGGGGCCTCTACGATCCGGAGCAGGCCGGGTTTGAAGCCGTCCTGCGCAGACTGGCGCTCGACGAAGACGTCTCCGACGTGTCCGACAGATAGACCTTGTCGCCGACGCGGATGCCGCGCCCGGCGCCCGCCGCGAGCTCCACCACCATCCTCGCCCCGAAGCACGCCGCCATCCGCCACGGCCCGACCTGCTCCGCAATCCGCCGCACCGTCCACTGCCGGTCCACGAACACCACGTCGATCGGAAACTGCATGAACGCCGTGTGAATCGCGAAGCACGGCTTGATCACCAGGGCGGCCGCCGGGTCGAGCGACGCGCGGCCGAGCAGCCCCTTGCGCCGCGACGCGCGCGTGTCCGCCAGCTCCACGGAGCTGGCGATCGTTTCGCCCGTCCGCTCGTTGAGCAGCCGCATCAGAACACGCCCGGCACGAGGTGCCACGCGACGCGCGAGCAGTACGCGCGGTAGAGGTTGTCGTCGCCGAGCACGCGCTCCTCGAGCAGCGCCCGCCAGATCAGCGCGCTGTCCGCCACCGCGATGATCGCCGCGTTGAGCAGCGTCGGATGCGCCGCGATGAACGCGAGGTGCGTGATGAGATACCCCGAATAGATCGGATGCCGCACGACCGCGTACGGGCCGGCGGTGACGACGCCGCGGTTGGCCGGAATCAGGCCGAAGCTGCGTCCGAGCACGATCTTGCCGCACACGACGATCGCGAGCCCGACGGCGGACACCAGCGCGGTGATCGCGTCGCTCGCCAGCGGATCGACGGCCGTCGGCCGCAGCAGCGGCGGCCCGACCAGCGACAGAATCGTCAGCACGGCCGCGCCCGCGGACCGGTTCACCAGCTGCGTTCGGCGCCGAACCACCATCAGGACGACGACCAGGCCTTCGCTGACGACGAGCAAGAGGCCGGTGAGATGGCCCGTGCGCCGGAAGTCGCCCAGCAGGATCGTCGTCAGCAGCAGGAACAGCGCGCCGACGCACACCCGCGCCAGGATGTCGGTCAGCACCGGGAACGCGAGGCGCCTCGCCTTCATTGCGGCTCGGCGTCGACGAAGTACGCCCGACAGGCGCGGTCGAGCAGTTCGCGCGTGATCGTCGGCGCGACGCCGCGATACCGGCAGAGCGCGACGACCTGTTCGATCAGATCGCGTGGATGGCACGCGCGCAGCGGCCGGCCGGACGGCTCGTAGTGGCGGCGCTGCAGGTACTGCACGATGATCGGATGGAAGCGCAGGTTGGCGCGGCGGCAGTTCAGCTCGAAGATCCGGATGTACTCGTCCACCGTCGGATCGACGACGGGGATCTTGTAGGGAATGCGCCGGAGGAACGCCTCGTCCGCCAGCGACTTCGGATCGAGGTTCGTCGCGAAGACGATGAGGACGTTGAACGGCACCTGGAACTTCTTGCCGGTGTGCAGCGTGAGGTAGTCGAAGCGGCTCTCGAGCGGCACGATCCACCGGTTGAGCAGCTCCTGCGGCCGGATCCGCTGGCGCCCGAAGTCGTCGACGAGGAATACGCCGCCGTTCGCCTTCAGCTGGATCGGCGCCTCGTAGAACTTCGTCAGCGGGTTGAAGGTGAGGTCCAGCTGGTCGAGCGTCAGCTCGCCGCCGACCATCACCACGGGCCGGCGGATGCGGACCCAGCGGCGATCGCGCTGCTCGCCGATCACGACGCTCGGCTCGTCGACGTCCTCCTCGAGCGACTCGTGGTTGATCGGATCGAACATCGTGATGATGTGGCCGTCGATGTCGACCGCGTGCGGCACGTACATCTCGCCGCCGAGCGCCCGCCCGAGGCCTTCGGCCAGCACCGTCTTGCCGTTGCCGGGCGGCCCGTAGAGGAACAGCGCCTTGCCGCCGTTGACGGCCGGACCGAGCTGCTCGAGCACTTCGTCGGCCACGATCAGGTGCGTGAAGCCGCCGCGCAACCGCTCGTGGTCGATGTAGCCGCGCCGCTGATGCAGCGCCTGCATCTCGGCGACGTAGCTCGCGAGCGGCACCGGCGCGGGGCCGACGTAATGGTTGATCTCGAAGTACTGGCGCGCGCGGTCGCGGCCCATGTCGGTCAACGAGTAGCGGAACGACGCGGATCCCGTGCCGGTCGTGCCGCGCACCTCGATCAGCATGTGCGTGCGGGCGCGCTCGACGAGCGGCTCCAGGATCGCGAACGGGATCCGCATCCGCTCGGCGATGACGGTGCCGGTGGTCTCGGTGCCGTACAGCGTCTTGATCAGCAGCTGCTCGAGATGATCGGCCGGAATCCCGACCTCCTCGAGCGTGCGCGGCAGCGGCGGCGCGAAGCTGCGCGGCGCCGGCAGCGGTTCGGCGTGCAGGACGGAAGTGGCGGGGCTCATTGCCGGGTCATGGGAAGCAGGACCTGGACGAACTTGATGACGGCCGGTCCGATGGTGACGATCCAGATTGCCGGGAAGATGCAGAACACGAGGGGGAAGACCATCTTCACGCCGGTCTTCGCGGCCGCCTCCTCCGCGCGCTGGCGGCGCTTCGTCCGCAGCGTCTCGGAGTGCACGCGCAGCGACTGCGCCACGCTCGTGCCGAACTTGTCGGTCTGCACGAGCATCGTCACCAGCGAGATCACGTCGTCCACGCCGGTGCGCTCGCCGAGATTGCGGAGCGCCTCGCTTCGCGGCTTGCCGGCGCGCAGCTCGAGGTTGATCAGCGACAGCTCCTCGGCGAGATCGGGATGCGCGAACGCGAGCTCGTCGCCGACGCGCTGGATCGCCTGGTCGAGGCCGAGGCCCGCTTCGACGCTGACCACCAGCAGGTCGAGCGCGTCGGGCAGCCCGAGCTGGATCCGGTGCTGACGGCGCTTGGCGACGCGGCCGAGCATCACGCCGGGCAGGACGAATCCGAGCCCGCAGGCCCCGAGCGCGAAGAACAGGTTCGGCCTGAACACCAGCGGCGTCGCGAAGAGCGCGAACATCAGCAGCGCGAATCCGATGCGGATGCCGAGGAAGATCGTCACCGCTTCGTTGTTGCGGTACCCGGCCATGACGAGCCGCTGCTGCAGCTTGCCCATCTCGGACGGCGATCGCGGCACCGCGCTGCCGAGCCGCTTCAGCCCGTCGAGGACGACCTGGTCGTACGTGCGCTCGGGCTCGATCGCACGGCCGCTCTCGGCCGCCAGATCGCCGAGGCGGCGCTCGATCGTGGTGGCGCCGCCGGTCGAAAACGCCATCGCCGCGCCGCCGACGAGCAGCGTGACGAACAGGAACGCGAGCAGCGGAAGCAGAAGGGTCACGACTACACCTCGATCTTGATGACCTGCTTGATCCAGAAGAACCCGATCGTCTGGAGCACCAGGCCGCCGATCACCATCGCCTGCCCGATCGGCTCACGGAACAGCGGCCCCATGAAGTCGGGATTGATCCACAGCAGCCCGATCGCGAGCGCGGCCGGCAGCGCGAGCAGGACGTACCCGGTGAAGCGGCCGTGCGCCGTGTGCGTGCGCACCTGCCGCAGGATCTTGAACCGCTCGCGCACGACGTGGGCGAGGTTGTCCAGAATCTCGGCGAGGTTGCCGCCGGTCTCGCGCTGGATCGTGACGGCGGTCACGAAGAAGCGCACGTCGAGCAGCGCGACGCGGTCGGCGAGCTGGTTCAGGGCCTCTTTCAGCGGCAGCCCGAAATTCTGCTGATCGAACGCCTTCTTGAACTCGGGCCCGACCGGATCGTTCATCTCGTCCGCGACCATGCCCATCGCCGTCTGGAAGGCGTGGCCGGCGCGGATGGCGCGCGAGAGGAGGTCGAGCGCCTCGGGGAACTGCTCTTCGAAGCGCTTGATCCGGCGCGCGGCGCGGTAGCGCAGGTACATCAGCGGCGCGACCAGGCCGACCACGCCCGCAATCGGGCGAACGAACACGCGCGGCGTGAGCAGCGCGGCGAGCACGATGCCGACCAGCGCCAGCGCCAGGCTCGCGACGACGATGCCGCTCGGCGTCGCCTTGACGCCGGACCGTTCGATCAGCCGCAGCAGCCCGGTGCCGCTGGCCGTGTCGCCGACCATCCGGTCGAGCATCGGCAGCGGGCCGCGCGCTTCCTCGCGCACGATGCTCGGCGCGTCCGGCGTCGGCTCGATCGCCGGCCCGGCGACGTCGCGCAGACGCTTGTCCATCTCGCGCGCCGCGAGCAGGCCCGGCAGGTAGGTGATCGCCGCGTACGTCGCCATGACGAGCGCGACCACGAACAGGAACACGATGAGCGCCACGCCCATCACCGCACCTCAGTTGCGCCTTCGAACATGTCGGCCGGCAGATGGATGCCGGAGGCGCGCAGACGCTCGCAGCACTTCGGCCGCACGCCGGTCGCACGGAAGCGCCCGAGGACCTTGCCGTCCTGCGTGATGCCGACCTTTTCGAACATGAAGATTTCCTGCATGGTGATGATGTCGCCTTCCATGCCGGTGATCTCGGAGACGCTCGTCACCTTGCGCGAGCCGTCGCTCAGGCGCGTCTGCTGCACGACGATCTGGATCGCCGACGCGATCTGCTGGCGCATCGCGCGCTCCGGCAGGTTCGTCGCGCCGGTCGCGATCATCGTCTCGATGCGGCTCAGCGCGTCGCGCGGCGTGTTGGCGTGGACGGTCGTCAGCGACCCGTCGTGGCCGGTGTTCATCGCCTGCAGCATGTCCAGCGCTTCCTCGCCGCGCACCTCGCCGACGACGATGCGATCCGGCCGCATGCGCAGGGCGTTGATCACGAGCTGGCGCTGGCGGATGGCGCCCTTGCCTTCCACGTTCGGCGGCCGCGTCTCGAGACGGGCGACGTGCTCCTGGTGCAGCTGCAGCTCGGCCGCGTCCTCGATCGTCACGATGCGCTCGCGATCGCCGATGAACCCCGACAGCACGTTGAGGAGCGTCGTCTTGCCGGCGCCCGTGCCGCCGCTGATCAGGCAGTTGAGCTTGGCGCGGACGCAGTGCGTCAGGAACTCGAGCATCGGCCGCGTCATCGCGCGCAGGTTCACCAGGTCGTCGGCCTTCAGTCGATCCGAGGGAAACCGCCGAATCGAGAGCAGCGGGCCGTCGACGGCGAGCGGCGGGATGATCGCGTTGACGCGCGATCCGTCCGGCAGCCGGGCGTCGACCATCGGCGAGCTGTCGTCGACGCGCCGCCCGACGCGGCTGACGATGCGATCGATGACGCGCATCAGGTGCGTGTCGTCCTGAAACGTCGTCGGCACGCGTTCGAGGATGCCGCCGCGCTCGACGTAGACGTTGTGGCACGTGTTGACGAGGATGTCGCTGATGCCCGGGTCGCGCAGCAGCGGCTCGAGCGGCCCGAGGCCGAACACGTCGTCGATCAGCTCGGAGAAGAGCGTCTCGCGCTCGCCGAGGCTGATCGGCACGCTCTCCTCGACGAGCAGCGTGCCGAGCAGCGATCGGATCTCGCTCTCGGCGCGCGCGCGATCGACGTTCGCCAGCGCCTCGAGGTTCAGGCGGTTGAGCAGCTTGCGATGGACGTTCGCCTTCAGCTCGAGGTACTGCTGCCGGACAGGGGCCGGCGTCTGACGGAGCGGTGCAGCAGCGATGCTCATGAGCGGTTACCAGAGGGAAGCGATCCGGTCGACGTTGAGCAGTCCTTTCCGCGGCGGCGGCGCCGGCTGCGTGTCGGCGTTCGGATCGAGAATGCGGCGGGTGAAGCGATCGAACTGCGCCGCCATCTCGGAGTTGCCCGCGAGCGTCAGCGGCACGCCCGAGTTGAGCGCCGTCGACACCGTCTTGTAGTCGCTCGGGAACGTGTGATGGATCGGGTGCCCGACCGCCGTCTCGATCTGCTTCGCCGGAATCGGCAGCGGCTCGGCCGCGCGGTTCATCAGGAAGCGGACGCGTTCGCCGCAGGCGCCGAGCTGCCGGACGCGATCGAGCAGGCGCTGCGCGTTGCGGACCGACGGGACGTCGGGGTTCGCGACCAGGAACAGCTGCTCGGCCGTGTAGAGCGCCGACAGGCTGCACGAATTGATCTGGCTGCCCGCGTCGATCAGGATGTACTCGTACTCGCGCGCCAGCAGGCGGAACATCTCCTCCATCGCGCCGGCATCCGACGCGCCCGGCCGATCGAACTGATCGGACCCGGCCAGCACCTCGAGCCCCGACTTGTGCGTCGTCACGAGCTCCTTGAGGAACTCGCGATCGAGGCGGTGCAGGTTGTCGATGGCGTCGATGATCGTGAAGCGCGGGCGGATGCCGAGCGAGAGCGCGACCTCGCCGAGCCCCGGCTTCAGATCGACGATGATCGTCGACCGTTTGCTGAGGCGCGCGAGCTCGACGGCGCAGTTGACGGCGATCGTCGTCGTGCCGGCGCCGCCTTTCGCGCCGAAGAAGACGAGCGTGGTCGCCGCGGGCCGCGCGCCCTGGACGGTCTCCCGGCGCGCCGCCGTGCGGCGGATCGCGCCGTGGAACGCCTCGTCCTCCGGCGGCCACGCGAAGAACTCGTTGGCGCCGGCGCGCATCGCCTGCAGGATCAGATTCGGGTCGTTGGCGGCGGCGACGGCGAAGATGCTCGCGCCCGCGGCCGCGCCGCGCCACCGCTCGATGCTCGCCATCGCCGCGGAGGCATCGCCGCGCGCGTCGACGATGATGACGTCGGTCGACGCGACGTCTTTCGTGACGCGCTCGTCGATCAGGGCGATGGGGATCGCCCCCGACCGGAGCATCCGGCCGATCTGCTTCGAGAACGCGTCATCGTGGCTGACAATCAATCCGACGAGTTGGGCCATGGCTGCTGAACCAGACTATTGCTGCTTCTTGCTCTTCGCGAGTTCCGCGTCGTAGGCGGCCTGGGCCGCCTTCAGCTTCTTCTCGGCGTCAGCGACTTCCTTCTGCTTCTTCTTGTCCTCCTCCGCCTGTTTCTTGTCGAGCTCCGCCTGCTTCTTCGCGATCTCGGCGTTGCGCTTCGCGGCGGTCTCCTGCGCGTTCTTGTTGATCTGCTCCTGGCGCTTGGCCTCCTCGGCCTCGCGCTTCTGGCGCACCTTGGCCGCTTCGGCCTCCTGCTGACGCGTCTTGTCGAGCGCTTTCTGTTCCTGCGGCGTCAGCGGCCGCGACGCCTGCGCGACCGGCGTCGGCATCGGCGTCGCCGGCATCGCGTCGCCGTTGACGACGGGGCGCGCGCTCGGCGTCAGCGCCTGCACCGTCTGCGCGGCGGCCGCCGGGCCGGTCTGGACCGCCGCGGTCGCCGCCGGCGCGGTCGGCACCGGCTGCGCCACGGGCTGCGCCGGCGTCTGCACCGCCGCGGAGCCGCGGCCGTCGGTGAACGCCTGCGGCGGCGCCTCGAGCGACTTCTTCTGCGGCAGCGGCGCCATGAACGGCTCGCCGAGGCGCGGCAGGTTCGGCGTCACGCCGGGCGAGTTGTTCGGCAGAATCTGCGGCGTGATCATCACCACGAGCTCGGTGCGATCCTTCTGCGCCGCCTGGCTCTGGAACAGGAGACCGAGAATCGGAATGTCGCCGATGCCCGGCACCTTCTGCAGCGTCTTGTTCATCTGGCTGTTGATCAGCCCCGCGATCGCGAACGTCTGGCCGTTCATCAGCTCGAGCTCGGTCTCGGTGCGGCGCGTCGAGAGCGCCGGGATCCGGAATCCCTGCAGCAGCACCGCGTTGTTGAAGTCGAGCGAGCTGACCTCGGGGCGCACGTGCAGGCGCACGCGGTCGCCGATGACGGTCGGCGTGAAGTTGAGGCGGATGCCGAACTCCTTGTACTGCACGGTGACGGTGACGCCGCCCTGGCCGGGCTGCGCGATCGGAATCGGGATTTCACCGCCGGCCAGGAAGCTCGCTTCCTTGCCGCTCTCGGCCACCAGGTTCGGCTCGGCGAGGCTCTGGAGCAGGCCGCGCGTCTGCAGCGCCTTGATCACGGTGCCGAGGTCGTGCTTGAAGTCCCACACGAAGAAGTTCAGGAAGTCGCTGAAGATCAGCTTGTTCGACCCGTTCTGGTTGTCGAACGTCGGGCCGGGGAACTGGTTGGTGCCGATGCGGCCGATCGCGTCGTGGAACTCGCCGTTCGGGCTGGTGAAGAACGAGGCGCCCAGCTCGGTCAGGGCGCTGCGGCTCACTTCGGCGAAGCGGACCTTCAGCAGCACCTGGTTGCTCGGCGCGTCCGCCTGCAGCGCGAGCAGGTTGACGACCTCTTCCTTCTTGTCCACGTAGCCGGCCGCCAGGTTGATCGCCTTCTCGATGACCGTCTTGTCGCGCACCGTGCCGGCCAGGACGATGTCCTTGCCGTTGCTGCGGACGTCGATCTTCTCGCCCGGGAACAGCTGCTCGACCTGCTCGGTCAGCCGCGCGAGATCGCGCTGCACCACCACTTCGTACTTCTTGATGGCGCCGGCGCGGTCCCACACGAACATCGAGATCGTGCCGGGCAGCTTGCCGTTGATCAGCAGCTCGCTCGGCGACGTCACGATGGCGTCGGCGATGTCGGCGGTCGTCAGCGACACGCGCGCGATCGGCGCGCCGACGTTGACGACGGTGGAGCGCCCGACCATCAGGCGAACGCTGTCGTCGGCGTAGACGATCCGGCGGTCCGCGACGACGATGATCAGGATCAGCAGCGAAACGAATCGACCGAGCCGGCCCATGGTCAGTGCTCCTCGCGCACGATCTCGTGCGCACGTTTATCGCCTCGAATGATTTCGACCGACGCGCCCTCGAACGCCGGCGCCGGCGCGGCCGCGGCCTTGACGGGGTTCGCCGCCACGTGCGTGCGCTGCGCCGCGTTCTTCGCCGGCGCGCCGAAGCCGAGCAGCGCGGCCGGGCGGATGCCCGCCGTGTTCGGCGTCGTCTTGTCGAGCGGGTTGCGGAGCGCGAGCTGGATCTTGCCTTCGCTGCTCGCGAGCGTCAGGCGCTCGGCTTCTTCGGGCGCGACCAGGAGCGTCACGACGCTCACGGCCATCGGCTTGTTGTTCCGCTCGTCGCGCTCGATCTTCGTGCCGGCGGCCAGCACCTGCACGTTGGTCAGGATGACCTTCGACGTGATCTCCTCGTGGCGGTCCGTCGGATTGACGACGGCGAGCACGTCGACGTGCGTGCCGGGCAGCACGTAGCCGGCGACGCCGATCACCTCGTTGACGCGCACCGACACGGCGCGGAGGCCGGGCGGGATGGCCGGCGGCAGGCCGGCGCCCGCCTCGGTGCTCGCGAGCTTCACCGGCAGGATCGGCTCGTTCTGGATCACCGGCATGATCAGCCCGCGGCCGATCACGTCCTTCGGATCGCTGAACGCGCCCGCGGGCGCCGCGTTCGCGGGCCACTCGATCACGCGGACGTCGTTTCGCGTCAGATCGGCGCCGACGTCGAGGTCGGTCGCGGCGACGACGACGAGCTTCGTCGGCACGCCCGGGCCCGGCTTCGGAACGTTCTGCACGTAGTTGTAGGTCGCGTAGGCGAACACGCCGCCCAGCGAGACCGCCAGCGCCAAGACCATGAACACGCGAACTCGACCCATGACCATCCCCTATTCGTTGCGCATCAGCGCGGAAGCCGTCGTGAAGATCCGGCGCACGTCAGAACCCCAGCGCCACCGCGAGCGCGCCGATGGCGATCGCCGGCGCGTACGCGAACCGGTTGACTCGAATGGCCTCGATCTCGCCCGCGTTCAATCCCCCGGTGGTGACGAGCGTCGCCGCGCGCGCGAGCGTATCGCGCAGCAGGCGGCGGTGCAGCGCCACGGCGAGCGCCAGCGCGCCGCCGGCCATCGCCGTGTAGAGGAACGCGAGCAGCGCGCCGCCGGGTCCGAGAAACGTCCCGAGGGCGGCGAACAGCTTCACGTCGCCTGCGCCGGTCGCGCCGATCACGTGGCCCGGCAGCATGACGAGCAATCCGATGGCGAGTCCGCCGAGCGCCTGCGCGAGCGTGACGCTGCCCACCCCGAAGGCCGCGACGGCCAGGCCGACGATCGCGGTCGCGCCCGTCAGCACGTTCGGGATGCGGCGCGTACGCAGGTCGATGGCGGTGCTGAGCACGCCACCCGCGACGACCGCGGACACGGTGATCGGATCAGAAAATTTGAGCAACTTTGGCCCAGAACAGGTTGTAGATCGTGTTGCCGAGCAGCTGGACGGCGCCGAACGCGACCATCGCGATCAGCGACGCGAGCAATCCGTATTCGAGGAGGTCCTGCCCGTCGCTCCGGCGGACGAACCTGATAACAACGGCACGCAGCGACTGCATCGTTGTCACTCCAGTAAGGGTGGCGCGGCGAATCGCGTCGGGATCCGCCGCGCCGATGTCCGTGCCGTCGTTTACGAACCCGCCGCGGTGTTCAGCTTGCCCGCGATGTTGTTGAAGATGCTCTGCACGCTGGTGCCGGCCGACGCGACGGCCGCATACGCGACGAGCGCGATCAGCGCGACGAGCAACGCGTACTCGAGCAGGTCCTGCCCGCTCTCATCCTTCGCGAACGACCGGACGTAATTCACGAACGCCATGTGTTTCTCCTCCTGCGCGTTCTCTTGACGCGCTACCCCGAGTGTGCGAAATGCGGTCACGCTCGCTGCCCACGATCGCGCCACGCCCGGACATAGCGCAACCGACATGCCACGCATGCCGCACCGGCGCACGCGAACCGCCGCAAGCTGCGATACGTGCGGTGAGTTAGCGCGCAAGCGTGACGATTGCCGACGCGCGAATCGGCGCGCGGCGATCGCCGCCGTATCCGCTCATTTCGTAAGCGGCAGATCAACTTTCGCGGCCGGTGACGCGTGACGAAACGGAACACGCGCGGTAATCGGCCGGAAATGCGCGTCGATTCGCGCGCCAGGTCTGGAATACCGATTGCGATACCCGACGGGTCGGTGTGTCCGCGGCGGGCGCGATGCCCGGGCCGCGCGCAAGGAGGGGGTCAATGCGCCGCGTCGTGAACGATGCGATGCTGTCGGCCGGCGCGCTGGTGGCGCTGGGGACACTGCTCGTCGCCCTCGACAGCCGCGTGCGTGAACACGTGATGCGGGTGGGGAGCGGCGGCGGCGCGGCGGATCTCTCGGCGCTCGCCGGTCAGGTGCGCGAGCTCGCGAGCGTGACCGTCGGCGTCGTCGACGACGCGGTGTGGATGCACCCGGCGCTGGCGCTCTTCGTCGTCGCGGCGACCGTGCTCACTGTGTTTATGGTTCGGACATAACCCATGGCGCTGATACTCGCAATCGAATCGGATAAGCGGCAGGTCAACTACCTGACCGCGATGGTGCGCGGGAAGCTGCACGCGGAGCTGGTGCTCGGCGAGACCGCCGAGGGCGCGCTCGAGCGGCTCGGCGATCGCGTGCCGGATCTGATCCTGACCTCGGCGCTCCTGTCACCGCGCGACGAGCAGGCGCTCGGAGACCGCCTCCGCAAGTTGAACGGCGTCGCCGCCCACGTGCAGATGCTGACGCTGCCGGTCTTCGCGCCGCCCTCGCGGCCGGCGCAGAGCTCCCGCGGCGGCGTCCTGTCGGCGCTGCTCGGCGACCGCAGCCAGGCGGCGGGCCCCGACGGCTGCGATCCGGCGGTGTTCGCGGAACAGTGCAAGGAGTATCTGCGTCGATCGGCGGAAGACCGCGACGCGCGCCGGCACGAGCACCCGCCCGAGTTGCCGGTGACGATCGAAACGGCCGCGGCGATCGAACCCGAACGGACGGCAGCGGCCGACACCGCGGCCGATCCCGAAGACACGGGCGTCGACATCGACCTCTCGGATCTGCTCGCCGACGAGTCGAGCTCGACGCGCGCGGCGGCGATCGCCGACGACGACGAGCCGGCGATCTACGAGCTGTCGGCCGACGCGCTGGACATCGACCTGGTCGCCGCGCCCGCCGACGAATTGATCGCGGCGCCCGCGGACGAACTGGACGAATTGATCGCCGCGCCGGCCGACGAGGCGCCGGCCGCTCCCGAGGCGGACGAGGACGAGTTCGACGACTTCCAGAAGGTGATCGACGCCCTGAAGCGCGAGAGCGCTCAGGTGCGCGTCCCGCGCGAGCGGAAGCCCGAAGCGCCGGCGGTGCAGACCGCGGCGGTGCAGACCGCGGGCGGGCCGGGTCCGTCGCCGAAATCGACAACGGCGGTCCCGACGCCTGCGCCGGAACCGGCAGCCGCCGCAGCGATCGTCGTACCGCCGGCGATCGCGCGCATGGAGCCGCCGCGCCGGCGCCTGCGGCCCGCCGCCGACGAATGGGGCGTGTTCGATCCGATGCAGGCCGGCATGGCCGCGCTCTACGAGCGCCTCGAGCAGCTCACGCAGGACAAAGAGCCGCACTAGAGGCGCGCGTGCGCAGACTCCCGCGCTGGAATCTGATCCACGTCGCACTCGCGTGCATCGCCTCGCTGGCGGCGATGCTGATCGTGCATACCGGCGCCGACCCCGATCTCTGGGGCCATCTGCGGTTCGGCATGGACATGCTCGCGAGCGGCCGGCTCGCGTCGCACGATCCGTATTCGTTCACCTCGGACATCCCGTGGGTCAACCACGAGTGGCTCGCGGAAGTGATCTTCGCCGCGCTCTTCTCGCGCCTGGGGGCGATCGGCATCACGCTGCTGAAGACGGCCATCGTCGGCGCGGTCGCCGCGATTGCCTGGCGCGGCGTGCGGCGGGCCGGCGGGACGCCCTTCGCCGCCGCGGCGCTGACGACGGCGCTCGTCATCGTGACGTCGTACCGGACGGTGCCGATCCGGCCGCAACTGTTCTCGGTGTTGTTCTTCACCCTCCTGCTCGTCATCGCCGACCGGATCGAGCACGGCCGCGAGCGGGCGGCGCTCGCGATTCCGCTGCTGTTCTGCGTCTGGGCCAATGCGCACGGCGGCTGGATCGTCGGCTTCGGGGCGTTGACGCTCTGGGCGATCTGGACGCGGCGCTTCGTGCTGATCGCCGCGGCCGCCGCCGGCACGCTGGTGAATCCGTACGGCATCGGGCTCTGGTTCTTCATCCGCGATACGGTCGGCCTGGCGAGGCCCGACATCTCCGACTGGCTGCCGATCTATCGTCTGCCGCTCACGCTGATTCCCGTCGAGTGTGCGGTGCCCGCGCTGGCGGTCGCGGCGATGTGGTACACGCGCCGGATTCCACCGGCGCGGCAGCTCGCGGTGCTCGGCCTGCTCGCATTCGGAACGGTGCGGGTCGGCCGGATCGACGCGTTTCTCCATATCGCGGTCGTTGCCATCTGCGCACCGGCCCTCGCGGCGGCGGCCAATGCGTTCGACGAGCGCCTCCGCCGCTCCGGCGCGCTGACGCGGCCGTCGTTCGCCTGTACGGCAGCCGCGTCTGCAATCGTCGCCGTCGCGGCGTCGTCGTCGATCTCCGGCCTCGGGCGCATTGCGGTCGAGGGACCGTGGATTCCGGATCGCGACGCGGTGCAGGTCCTGCGCGAGCGCGTCGCGCACACGAAGCTGATCACCTGGTTCGACTGGGGTGAGTACGCGATCTGGCATCTGTCGCCGAACGGCGTGCTCGTCTCGATGGACGGGCGGCGCGAAACCGTCTACAGCGACCGCGTGCTGCACGAGCACTTCGCGTTCTACGACAACGAGGGCGCGGAGGCGTGGCGGTATCCCGACCGCATCGGCGCCGAGAGCATCTGGCTGCCGAAGCGCCTTCCGATCGTCAAGGTTCTGTCGGCTCACGGCTGGCATGCGGTCTTCGAAAGCCCCGTGTCCGTCGTGCTGCAACGCGAGCCGACCGCCGTGCGGGCGACGCCGCCAATCCCGCCGGCGGCCGCGTCCGTCGTCGCGTTTCCCGGACCATGACGCGCTGGCGCTCGTACCCCGCCCTGATTGCGGCCGTGCTGTGGCTGATGTGGGCGGTGGACGCCTCGGCGCCGGGGTCGACCGATCGAGCGGGCAAGCCGAAGGGGACCGACTTCCTGCAGTTCTACGTCGCGGCGTCGCTCGTGCGCGACGGGCGCGCCGACGAGCTGTACGACATCCGCGCGACGGACGCGCGGGCGCGGGCGATTGCGCCCGGGGCGCGCGACGCGCTCTACGTGCCGATTCAGAGTCCGGCCATCGCGGTCGCGCTGCAACCGCTGGCGGCGCTGCCGTACGCGCGCGCATGGATGGTGTGGACATCGCTGCTCGCCGCCGCGTTCGCCGCGGCGTGTCTCGTCCTCTGGCGCGGCGCCGGACGCTTGCGCGCCCACCCGGTCGAGTCGGCGGCGTTCGCGGCCGCGCTGCCGGCGTTCTACAGCACCGTGCTCCACGGCCAGCTCTCGGCGTTCGCGCTGCTGCTCGTCGCGCTTGCGCTGTGGGCGCTTCGCCGCGACGCCCGCTTTGGGGCAGGACTGCTCGTCGGCTGCCTCGCGTTCAAGCCGCACTGGGTCGCCGCCGCGTCCGTCCTGTTCGTGGCCGCGCGCGAGTGGCGCGTGATCGGCGGGATCGTCGTCTCGGCGGCGGGTCAGCTTGCGCTGGCCTGCGCTGCGCTCGGTCCGCGCGTCGCGGTCGCGTACGCCGGGGCGCTGCGCTCGATCTCGGCGATCGGCGATCTCCTCGAACCGCGGCCCAGCCTGTCGCTGCGCGGGCTGACGAGCGTCCTCGTCGCCGACGCCCGCGCATCGCTCGTCGTCTACGCCGTCTGTTCCGCGCTGGTGGTGTCGGCGGCGGCGCACATCTGGCGGACGTCGCAACGTGACGAGTGGCGGTACTCGGCGTGGCTGCTCGCGACGGCGCTGATCAGCCCGCACGTGCTCGAGTACGATCTGCTGCTGCTGGCGCCGGTGTTCGTGCTGCTCGGATCGTGGATACTCGAAGCGCCGGAGGAGGCGTCGCGGAGGCTGGCGATCTACTGTGCGGCCGTGCTCTTCGCGGCGCCGATTCTGACGCCGCTGCCGGCAGCGGTTCGCGTGCCGCTGATCGTCGGCGCGGCGGCGGCGCTGTTCGCGGCGATCGCGTTCACGGTTCTGGAAAGCAGCGCGGCGCGCGCAGCAGGGATCCTGTCGCCGTCGTAACCGGCGAGCCGTCGCGGCGGGAGAAGAGGACCGAGCGCTCGTCCGCGAACACGGGCTGCCAGCCGTGCTGCGGCAGCCACGACGCCGCCTCGAGGTCCGCCGGCAGCCAGACGTAATCGGGCTTCAACCGGGCGAGCACCGCGTCGCGCGCCGCCGGGTCGAAATAGAACTGCAGGTGCTCCCGCACGACGTCGTCCGAGTACACCGTCTCGCGTCGACCGTCGATCGAGACCTCGATGCCGCGGTCGGCGAGATGCCAGATCGCGTACTGGCCCCAGTCGAACCACGTCAGCAGACGTCCGTGGACGTGCTGCCGCTCGATGAAGTCCACCACGCCAGGACGCGGCGAAAACACGTCGTCCACACGCACGCATGCGGCGTTGGCGGCGCCGACGTTCGCCGCACCGACCGTCACGATCACGAACAGGACGAGCGCCGTGGCGTGCTTCCAGAACGGTTCGACGGGTCGACGATCGGCAATCGCCGGATCGCGCCCCGGCCGGCGAATCGCCGGCGCTGCCAGGATCACCGTCGCGAGCGCGAAGAATCCCTGCAGCCGGTTCACGCGGAAGGCCGCCATCCCGAGCGCGACGGCGACCGCGAGCGCCTGCGCGTCGGCCGAGCGCGCCACGACGGCCGATACGATCGCGGCGAGCAGCACCGACGCGGTCAGCGTCCACAGAACGACATACATCGGCCCGACACGATAGACCGGCTGCCAGTCGACGATGTCCACGCGGCCGAAACCGATCGTGTCGCGCAGAAACGACCACAGGTGGATGCCGTACGGATTGCACAGCGTGGCGGCGCCGGCGAGCAGGACCACACCAGCCAACGCCGCCGCGTCGCGGCGGGACGACCGCCGCGTCAGCACACCGGCCGCGCACCACGACGCGAGCACGCCGGCGCCGACAATCCATCCGCCGTGGAGATTCGCCCACACAGCCAGCAGCGGCACGGCCAGCCAGGGCGGTGCGTTCGAGTCGCGCGCGCGGGCGAGCAGCGCCAGCAGCCACGCGAACAGCGCCAGCGAGAACAACTGGGGACGCACATGCGTCGTCTGCGGAACGGTCGCGACCAGCGCGACGCCGAGGAGCGCGGCCCTCGCGATCGGGCTGACGGCGTGTCGCCGCAGCGCGACGGCGACGGCGGCAAGCATGGCGACGACGAGGAGCAGCTTCAGCGCGATCAGGCCGGCGCCGCCGCCGACGCGGTACGCGGAGTACATCGCCACTTCGGCGAGCCACTCGTGGTTGATCCAGGGACGATCGCTCGAGAAGGAATACCGATCGCTCAGGTGGACGCTTCTCGCGGCAACCATATCGGCGCCGAACCGAACGTGTCCCCACAGATCCGGATCCGCGCGCGTGAACGTCAACGCCGCGAGCGCGATGGTGCCGAGCGACAGCAATGCAAGCCGTCGTACAGTTTTGGCGCCCGCCAGACGATCCAGCATCGCAAGGCTGTGAAATCGCAAGTCGTGTACCAGTGGTCCGTCCATTGCACCGATCTCGCGCGCATGCAGGACGACGCGCCCGTCGACCACTACGAGATTCTGCAGATCAGCGCGAACGCCGAGCCGGAGACGGTGCATCGCGTTTATCGCATGCTGGCGCAGCGCTATCATCCGGACAACGCCGACAGCGGCAACGCCGAACGGTTTCGCGAGGTCTCGGAGGCGTACCGCGTGCTGAGCGATCCCGAGGAGCGGGCGCGCTACGACGCGGTCTACGAGCGTCATCGCCAGGCGCGCTGGCGGCTCGCGAAGTTGAGCGCGACCGCCGATTCGGACTTCGACGCGGAAGTCCAGCTTCGCCTCACCGTGCTCGAAGTCCTGTATACGCGGCGGCGAATCGAGCCGCAGCAGCCTGGCGTTTTCAACACCGACCTCGAAAAGCTCACCGGCTGCCCGCGCGAACATCTCGAGTTCCTGATCTGGTACCTGGTGCAGAAGAAGCTCGTGCAGCGGACCGACAATTCCCTCCTCGCCATCACCGTGGACGGCATCGACTATCTCGAGCAGCAGCGGCGGCACGCCGCGCCGCTGACGCGTCGGCTCGCGGCGGTCAACGCCTGACGCGGTATGCGGTTTGCCCGACGGCATGACGGTCTCGCCGGCGATCGCCGCAACGTGTTGACAGACGCATAACCGCGTCGCGCGCGCGGCAGTTTCCGCCCCCGGCAGGCCCGTCGCCCGTGCACCTGCTGCCCGACACAATCGTGTCACTCCGGCGCTGCCGCTGGCGGATCGTCGCCGTCCGCTCGTTCGACGACTGCGCGCTCGTCACGTTGCGCGGCGTATCGGCGCCATGGTTCGGCGTCGAGCGGCGCGTCCTGTCCCCGTTCGAACGGTTCGAGCCGATCGCGCGCGCCGCGCGGCCCCGATGGACGACGCGCGCGCGGTGGCGCCACGCCTGCCGTGCCGCGCTCGCCAGCGATACGCGACCGGGAGGCATTCGCGGCGCGCTCGCGGCGCACATCGACGTGCTGCCCTTCCAGCTCGAGCCGGCGCTCGCCGTCGCCGGCGGGCACGGCTGCCGCGCGCTGCTCGCCGACGAAGTCGGCCTCGGCAAGACGATCCAGGCCGCGCTGATCGTCACCGACCTGCGCGCGCGCGGCGCCGCGCGGCGCGTGCTCGTCCTGACCCCTGCCGGGCTGCGCGATCAATGGCGCATCGAACTCCGCGACCGTTTCGCGCTGGACGCGCAGATTCTGGACGCGGCGGCAGTCCGCGCGGCGGCGGCCGCGCTGCCGGCGGACGTCAACCCGTGGACCACCGTGGAGGTGGCGATCGCATCGATCGACTTCGTCAAGCGGCCCGACGTGCTCGCCGCCGCGGCCGCGAGGCCGTGGGACGTTTTGATCGTCGACGAAGCGCACGGCGCCGCGTCGGATTCCGACCGCCGGGCGGCGGTGGAAACGCTCGGCTCGCGCGCCGCGTACCTCGTCCTCGCGACGGCGACGCCGCACAGCGGCGATGCCGAGGCGTTTGCCGCGCTCTGCCGAATCGGGCGCGCGCACGCCGACGAGGCGCTGGTCGTCTTCAGGCGGACGCGCGCGGACGCGGGGCTCGGCGTGCGGCGCCGCATTCGCCCGCTGCGGGTTCGCGCGAGCGCGCACGAGCGGCGGCTGCATGCCCGGCTGCGGCAGTACGGCGATGCGGTCCTCGCGGAACGGCCGCACGCCTGGCTCGCGCTCTCCGTCCTGCACAAGCGCGCGCTGTCGAGTGCGGCGGCGCTCGCGGCGTCCGTCGACCACCGGCTCGCCGCGCTCGCCGATTGCCCGGCGTCGCCGGAGACGCAGCTGCACTTGCCGCTCGACCCGTCGGGCGAAACGAGCGCCGACGATCAGCCGCCGCCGTGGGCGCCCGAACTCGCGCTCTCGAGCATCGAACGCGAACGCCAGTTGCTGTCGGCGCTGGCGCATTCGGCACGGCGCGCGGCGGCTCGCGAGTCGAAGGTGTCGGCGCTCGCCAGGCTGCTGCGGCGTACGCGCGAGTCGGTGCTCGTTTTCACGGAATACCGGGACACGCTCAGCCACGTCGCGCGCGCGATCCGTCGGCCCGCCATCGTGCTGCACGGCGGCCTGACGCGCGAGGAGCGGCGCGCGGCTGTCGACGCCTTCACCCGCGCGCCGGGCCAGGTGCTGCTGGCAACCGATGCGGCGGGCGAAGGCCTGAACCTCCATGCCACATGCCGGCTCGTCGTCAACATGGAGCTGCCGTGGAACCCGATGCGGCTCGAGCAGCGCATCGGCCGCGTCGATCGCCTCGGTCAGCGGCGCCGCGTCCACGCAGTACACCTGATCGCGCGCGGCACGCGCGAGATGGCGCTGCTGTCGCGGCTCCGCGACCGCGTGTCGCGAGCGCGCGCGGCGATCGGCGCGCCCGATCCGATCGGCGCCGACGAGGAACGGGCGGCCGCCGAAACCGTGGTGCTGCGACGGACCCCGTCGACGCCACCGCCCGCCGCCGCACCGATACCGCACACGGTGGTCGTGGACGTCAGGACGGCCGCTCGCGCCGACGCCATCCATCTCGCCGCCCTTCGGCGATGCCTGGCGACACGTTCGGGCATTCCGTCGCACGAACCGCCGACGCCGGTCGCAATCGAGGCGCGCGGAGCCCTGCGGCGCGTTCTGGCCGGCCGCCGTCTCGAAATCTGGCGCTTCGTCGCGGACGACGAGCGCGGCTGCCGAGCGGCATCGCGAGTGGTCGGCATTCTGGTTGGCGACGACGGCGACGAGCAGGCGGAGGCCGTGCTCGCCGAATCGGAGCGGTCGTGGCTCGCGGAGGCCGCCGCCGAGGCGCAGGCGTTCTGGGCGGCGCGGCTGCAGCGCGACGTCGCCATTCTGGCGGAGGAACGATCGACCGTCGGCTCGCCCGAGCAGCCGATGCTGTTCGCCGACCGGCGGCTCGCGCGCAATCACCGGCTCGTCATGGCCGATCGGGCGGAGCGCGCGAACGCGATCGAGCAGCGGATCGCCGACGCGCGCGCCGCGTCGGCCCTGGTCCTCCGGCCGCGCGAACTGCTGGCCGTCGTCCATCCCTGAGCGTCATGATTGCAGGGGTCAGCGGACAACTGATATCGGGCGCGTTTCTCGCATCGCAACTGTCCGCGCGCGAGCCGCCGGCCGGCGCGGCGCGCGCGATCGGGTCCGCCCTCTCGGCCGCCGGGCGCGCCACGGGTCCGGCTACGTCGGTGCGCGCGCTGCTGCACTCGGCGGCGATGCCGCTCGCGATCGCGCTCGGATTTTCCGCGTCCTCCGACGTCGTCGAAAGGCCGTTCGGCATCGTCGCAACCCTCGGCGATCCTCCGCGGCCGCTGGCGTTCGTCGTCACGCGCTTCGGCGATCGGCTCGATCCGCTCTGGCGCGAGGCCGCGATCGCGGCGCGCGAGCGCGGCGCCGACTGGGCGCTGCTGTACAACGGCGTCGCTCTGCGCCTCGTCGACGCGACGCGAATGCACGCGCGTCGGCATCTCGAATTCGATCTCGATCAGTCGGCGACGGCCGAGGGCGTCGCCGCGTTGTGGCTGACGCTGGCGTCCACGGCGCTGGGATCGGACGGTCCGCTGTCGACGCGGTCGCTCGTCGCCGCGTCGGATCGACACGCCGTCGGCGTCTGCCGATCGCTCCGTGACGGAGTGCTCGACGCGTCGACCGACGTTCTCGACGCGCTGACCCGCGGCCGGCGCCGGCGCGAGGCGGCGCTGCACGGCAGCTTCGAGCAGGCGCTGACGATCGTGTATCGGCTGCTGTTTCTGCTCTTTGCCGAGGCGCGCGGCCTCGTGCCGCTGTGGCATCCCGTGTATCGCGAGAGCTACAGCGTGGAGGCGCTGCGCGACGCCGCCGAGCGATCGACCGTGACGCCGGGGATGTGGGAGGCCGTCCGCGCGATGACGCGGCTCGCGCATGCCGGCTGTCGCGCCGGCGACCTTCGCGTCACGCCGTTCAACGGACGGCTGTTCGCGCCATCGCGCACGCCGCTCGCCGAGCGGCGCGACCTCGACGATCGGAAGGCGCGCACGGCGGTGTTGGCGCTGGCGACCAGGCCCGGCGTCCACGGCGGCGCGCGCGACCGGATCACGTATCGCGATCTCGGCGTCGAACAGCTCGGCGCCGTCTACGAACGCCTGCTCGACTACGAGCCGGCGATCCAGAGCGGACGCATCGCGCTGCGGCCCGACGCCGGCGTTCGAAAGGCGACCGGCACGTTCTACACGCCGCAGCCGATCGCCGACTATCTGGTGCGGCGCACGCTGTCGCCGCTCGTCCGCGGTCGCAGCGCCGAGCAGATCCTACAACTTCGCATTCTCGATCCGTCGATGGGGAGCGGCGCGTTTCTGGTTGCGGCGTGCGGCTACCTCGCCGACGCATACGAAACGGCGCTCGTCGAGCGGGGTACCGTTCTGCCGCACGAGATCGACGACGGCGATCGGGCGTTGTTCCGTCGGCGCGTCGCCGAGCGGTGTCTCTACGGCGTCGATCTCAACCCGATGGCGGTGCAGCTCGCGCGATTGTCGCTCTGGCTCGCAACGCTCGCGGCCGACCGCCCGCTGACTTTTCTCGATCATCGGCTGATGTCGGGCAACAGCCTGATCGGCGTGCCGCTGTCACGCCTGCGCCACGCGCCGAGGCGACGCTCCCCCGCTCTGCCCGCGCCGACGCTGTTCGACGAGGGCGACGTGGCTGATGCGCTGCGCGACGCGCTGCCGGTCCGCTTCTCGCTCGAAACGACGCCGACCGACACGCTGGCGCAGGTCCGGGCGAAGGAGAGCGCACATGCGGCCGCGAGCGGACGCGCTTCGGCGATGTGGCGATGGCGGCAGATCGCCGACGCGTGGTGCGCGGCCTGGTTTTCGTCGAGGGTGCCGCCGGCCGCGTTCACCGCGATGGCCGACCGGCTGCTCCACGGTTCGAGCGCGCTCCCGTCGCGGGCGGTCGACGCATACCTCGAGGCGGCAGCGGAGGCCGCGCGCGAACATGGATTTTTCCACTGGGAGCTGGAGTGTCCCGAGGTGTTCTTCGACGACGCGGGCGCGCGGCTCGCCAACGGCGGTTTCGACGCGGTGATTGGCAACCCGCCGTGGAACATCGTGCACGTCGATTCGGCGGCGTTCCTGCGATTTACGCGCGACGCCGGCACGTATCAGGCCCACGGACACGGCCACGCGAACCGCTATCAGTTGTTCGTCGAGCGGGCGGTCACGCTGACGCGCCGCGGCGGCCGCATCGGCCTCGTGCTCCCCTGGGGGTTTGCGGTCGACCACGGCAGCGCGCCGCTGAGACGGTTCGTGATGAACCGCACCGACGTCGACGCGATGGTCGCCGTCGACAATCACCGGGGCGTCTTCCCGATTCACCGCAGCGTCCGGTTCGCGCTGTTGAGCGCGACCGGCGGCAGGCCGACGCGCGAGATCGCGTGCGCGTTCGGCGTCGACGACCCGGCGGCGCTGGAGTCGCTCGACGAGGAGCGGCCGGACGTGCCGGCGGTTCGCCTGACACCCTCGGTCGTCCGGCGGATATCGGGCGACGGCCTGGCGATCCCGTACGTCCGGACACCGCTCGATCTCGCGGTCGCCGAGCGTGCGGCGGCGCTCTTCCCGCCGCTGCGCGCCGCCGAGGGTTGGGGCGCGTCGTTCGGCCGCGAGCTGAACGCGACCGACGACCGCGCGCTGTTCCGCACCGGCGGCCGCGGCTGGCCGGTGATCGACGGCAAGCACGTCACGCCGTTCTCGGTCGACCTCACCTCGACGGAGCGCTGGATCGCGCCGTCCGATGCCCGCCGCGCCCTCGGCGACCGCTGCGAACAGTCGCGGCTCGCGTATCGCGACGTCGCGAGCGCGACGAACCGCGTCACGCTGATCGCCGCGCTTCTCCCGCCGGCGTGCGCGTCGACGCACACGCTCTTCTGCCTGCGCACGCGCATGTCGAGGCGCCTGCAGCACCTGCTGTGCGGACTGTTCAACAGCCTGGTGGTCAACTTCCTCGTTCGCCTCACGGTGACGACGCACGTGACGACGGCGATCGTCGAGCAGTTGCCGATTCCGTCGTGGCGGCACGCGCCCGGCGCCGCCCGCGATATCGCGGCGCTCGCCCGCGTCCTGCGGCGAGGCCCGAACGTCGACGCGTACGCGCGGCTCAACGCGCTCGCTGCGCGGTGGTACCAGCTCACGGAGGAAGAGTTCGCGAGGGTGCTCGACACCTTTCCGCTGATCGAGGAGACGGAGCGGTCGCGCGCGATGGAGATGTTTCTCAAGCTGCCGGGGCGGCGATGACGGAGGACGCGATGAATCAGCCTGCAAGGCTCGGAGCCGAGGAGTTTGCGCGGATCAACCCGATCACGGATCGCATCATCGGCTGCGCGATCGAGGTGCACCGCACGATTGGCCCTGGATTGTTCGAGTCGATTTACCGATCGGCGCTCGCGATCGAGTTCGCCGCGGCCGGCCTCCAGTTCGTCAAGGAGGCGCGGGTATCGGCGACGTACAAGGGACGCGTGCTCGGCACGTTCCGCCTCGACTTTCTCGTCGAGGACATGGTGGTGGTGGAGATCAAGAGCGTCGAGAGAATGGATCCGGTGTTCGAGGCGCAGTTGATGACGTACATGCGGCTGACCAACCAGCGCGTCGGGCTGCTCATCAACTTCAATTCGCGGCTCGTCAAGGAAGGTATCAAGCGGAGAATCCTGTGACGGTCGCGCCGAGTCTCCGAGGCAACTGGATGCGATGGCCAACCTCAGCCTCCGAAGCTTCGAGACCGCGGAGATCGCACCTCAAACGCCTCAGCCTCCGAGACTCCGAGGCCGCGGAGATCGGGACGAACTCCTCAGCCTCCGAGACTCCGAGACCACGGAGATTGGGACCAACTCCTCAGCCTCCGAGAGTCCGAGGCCACGGAGATCGGGACCAACGCCTCAGCCTGCGAGACTCCGAGACCGCGGAGATGGAGATCAACTCTCAGCCTCCGAGGCTCCGAGGCTGGATACGAGATTCGAACCCTAGGCTCCGAGCTTCCGCGGCTGCGCGGATGCGACCTTGAGTCTGAGAAATGCGGGCTCGACTCTTCGCTCCGAAGCTCCGAGGCAACTGGATACGAGATTCGAACCCGGGCCTCCGAGCTTCCGCGGCTGCGCGGATGCGAGTTGAGTCTGAGAAATGCGAGCTCGACTCTTCGCTCCGAAGCTCCGAGGCTGGATACGAGATTCGAACCCGGGCCTCCGAGCTTCCGCGCCTGCGCGGATGCGACCTTGAGTCTGAGAAATGCGAGCTCCTTCGCTCCGAAGCTCCGAGGCAACGGGATACGAGATCCGAACCCTAGCCTCCGAGCTTCCGCGGCTGCGCGGATGCGACATTGAGTCTGACAAATGCGAGCTCGACTCTTCGCTCCGAAGCTCCGAGGCAACTCGATACGAGATCCGAACCCTAGCCTCCTGTTGTACCTCGTCAAGAGCTGACCCCGGTTGACGCGAGTTGATTGGAGCCTGACAGCTTCGCGGCCAGCACCTCGCTGGGTGTGTGGCCACGCAGAGCCATCGAGAAGCGCTCGTGGTTGTAGCGGCGTTCCCACGATTCGAGCGCGGTGGCTGCTTCGTCGAACGAGGCAAACGAATGGCGCTGCCAGAATTCCTCGTCATCAATGCGGTGACTCCGTTCGACCTTGCC